>DBLQ01000012.1:43129-147861 GCA_002297505.1 Flavobacteriales bacterium UBA720 | reverse complement strand
CTTCGTGAATTGATTCCGAGACAGCAGTTTGATATTGCAGTGCAGGCAGCTCTTGGAACAAAAGTTATCGCGAGAGAAACCATTAAAGCATTAAGAAAAGACGTTACGGCGAAATGTTACGGAGGTGATATCTCCAGAAAGCGTAAACTTCTTGAGAAGCAGAAAGAAGGTAAGAAAAAGATGAAACAGATCGGTAGAGTAGAAGTTCCTCAATCAGCATTTATGGCTGTTTTGAAGCTGAATGATTAAATTTAACTGATACAAAAGCATTTTTGTTAAAAGATAATTCAGAAAATAATCTATTATAATGAACTCTTTGAGAAGAAATGCTTTTGTAATTCTATATCTCGTGTTTTCGGCTTTGGTTATATTGATGACCTGGAGTGGTGTAACTCTGGAGAACGAATGGCCGCTGATCCTCGAAGAATTTGAAAAGAGTTCTGAATATCGTTTTTATGGTGTTGCATCTGCCTACATGCCGCCATTTTTTCCTTATTTTCTGCAGATATGTAAGAATATATTCGGATTTACGACACGGTGGGAAAGCATATCTTGTTTTCTGCAAGCCAGTTTCTTTTTCTGGTGCGTTCAGCATTTTTGCATAAGTATTTTAAGTAAAGATAATTACAAGGTACTGATATGCTTAAGCTTGGTTGTATTCTTTCCGCCGATATTTTTTGCATTATGTAAGATAAGCTCTTTTGGATTTACAGTAGGCGTAATTGCTCTTTTTCTGGCTCAGATATATAGGATTTTCGTCAATGGTTTCCGAAATTCTAAAGATTGGATTATTCTTCTGACAGCTGTTTTGCTGGGTCTCTATTTGAGGTATGAATTGATTATGCTGAATGCAGTCGTATTCTTCACATTGGTTTTTCTCAAACGGATTACTCTTTTCAGATGTTTTTCACTGATACTTTTTATGTGGTTGCTCTATCTTCCGTGGACCATCCGGAATTATAAGAAAATCGGCGTATTTTCTTACTCCACGTCGCTTAATTACAATTTCGCAAAGGGTAATAGTATCAAATATAATATCTATTCGTACAATAATTTTGCATATTCACCAAAGACAGATGAATTCTTTGTAAACGATATGCTCTATAAAAAATTTGGGAACGAAAAGGAAATTGATCATTATCTTGGTGAACTGAATAAAACATTCCTAAGAGAGCATCCGAAGCTATTTGTCAAGCTTTCTTTCCAAAAAATCGGGATTAATTTCCTTCAATTTTTCCCGGATTATTCATTTCTGTCGAATATTTATCTGGCGGTCAGCTACAGTCTCTTGGCAGTTATATTACAAATTCTATTTTTATTTTCAGTCTATAGAAATCTGCGAGAGAAATATTTTTATGATTTTTCTGTTCTGGCACTTTCTGTCTATTTGTTTTTCATAATTTTCTACTCCATAGCGCCACTTCCCAGGTACTATCTGTTCTTTTTCCCAGTATTTATTTTAATAATTCTGACGGGGATAAAACGTAAGAATCAAAAGGCAATACAGTAAATATAAGATAGAAACTTTCAAATTAACCACTTATTATTTTGTAATATTTCAACAGGAAAGCTTTATTAAAAACTCGTAAATGAAAAATCTCTTCGTCATATTTCTGCTCATTTCAACTTTCGCCCAGTCCCAACTTCTTACTCCTTTCGAAAAAGGTAACGGCAATCAAACCACCACGTTTGATGAGATGCAAAAATTTTATCAGGAATTATCAAAACAATATCCATCAATCAGTTATGAAACAAAAGGTGAGGACGACAACGGCGCGCCCATCGATGTTTTGATTTTCAATCCTTCAGGAAAAAGTTTCGAAGAAGCCAGAAAAGAGAAATCGGTTTTGTTTGTGAATAATGGTATTCATCCGGGAGAACCGGACGGCATTGATGCAACGATGATGTTAATGCGAGACTTAGCAAGCGGAAAAATAAAAGCGCCGAAGAATGTAATTTTCACAGCTATTGCAAGTTACAACGTCAGCGGAATGATGAACCGAGGAAGTTTTTCCCGAGCCAATCAAAATGGTCCGCAAGAATATGGTTTCCGTGGCAATGCTCGAAATTATGATTTGAACCGCGATTTCATTAAGACAGATTCCAAAAACTCCAGAAGTTTTCAGCAGATTTTTCAATGGCTAAAGCCTGATGTTTTTATTGATAATCACGTGAGCAATGGCGCAGATTATCAATACACTTTCACTTACATTTCGACCAACAAAGAAAGATTGGGAAAAGTTTTGGGTAATTATTTCAATGACGAAATGCAAAAAACACTTCTGAAAAATATGGAGAAAAAAGGTGTGATTTCTGTGCCTTACGTCAACATCCACGGCGATGTTCCGGATGGCGGTTTTTCGGCTTTCGTGGATTCGCCGAGATATGCGACGGGTTACACGACTTTGTTCAATTCCATCGGAACGGTAGTGGAAACGCATATGCTGAAACCGTACAAAGACCGTGTGAAAGTCACTTACGATTATATGGTTGATAACCTGAATTATATTGATGACCAATACAAAACCATCCAGCAGAAAAGAACCGAAAATCTGAAACAGTACAAAGTCGGCAACAAATATGCTTTAGCCTGGAAACTCGATTCTACGAAATATGAAAATATCGATTTCAAAGGTTTTGAAGCCAAATATAAACCAAGTGATGTTTCCGGAAAAACGAGACTTTGGTATGACAGAAATTCTAAGTTTTCAAAACCTGTCAAATTCTACAATACTTATGTTCCGGCAAAAGAAATCACGATTCCAAAATATTACGTCATTCCACAATCCGAATGGAAAATCATCGATTTGCTGAAACTCAACCAAATCAAAATGATTCCAATAAAACAAGATTCTACAATTGTGGTGGAACAATACCGAATCAAGGATTTCAAAACGGTTCCGAATCCGTACGAAGGTCATTATCTGCACTACGACACTTTTGTGACCAAAGAATCTGGAAAAACCAGATTCAGAAAAGGCGATTTTCTTGTTCCACTCAATCAGGATGGCGTAAAATTTCTCTTGGAAACTTTAGAACCGGAAGCGGTGGATTCCTATTTCAACTGGAATTTCTTTGATGCAATTCTCGGTCAGAAGGAATATTATTCGCCTTATGTTTTCGAAGATACTGCTGCCAAACTTCTACAAGACAGCAAAGCTCTGAAAACGGCTTTCGAAATGGAAAAAGCCAACAATCCAAAATTCGCAGAAGATGGACAAGCGCAACTAGATTGGGTTTACAAACATTCGGCGTATTATGAGAAAACGCATCGGCTTTATCCGGTTTTTAGGGTTGATTAATTACTTCCTCAAACTCAACAAATAACTCTCAGCATTCATCACAGGAATCAAGGCATTTTTAAAATCCTTTTCATTTCGGGTAATAATGCCGTCACAATTGGAAGCCAGCGCACTGAAATATTGCATCGCATCCTCAAAATCTTTGAAGTCGGAATGAATCGCTTTTTCCACCACTTCATCATCCATCACTGACATCGAGCACAGAAGCTTGAATTTCCTGATTTTTTCTAATGCGATTTTGGCATTTTCATACTTTGCCAAAACATAGAAAGCATTGGATATAGAACTTGGCGAAGTGTAAACCTGGATTTTCTTTTGATCTGCCAAAGTTAGGATTTTTGCAGACGCTTTATAAAAACCATCTCTTTCCCCAAGGAAATCCAGGATGATATTGGTGTCTAAAAATATCTTTTTCATTTACCGGTACTTTTTGTCCATATCGTCCACATACTCATCTCTCAATACTTTCCGGTCCAGGTCTGCAGGAATACTTTTTCCACTGGAAATACTTTTCACAAAAGGTGAAATCTCGAAATCATCATTTTGCTCACGCGTAATAGAATCCAGGTAATTTTCAATCAGTCTCGATAAGCTGACTTTTTTGTTGGATGCGTAAGTTTTAGCCCTCTCAATAACGTTTTCGTTTAGCTTTAGTGTGAGTTTAGAGTCCATAAAAAATAATTTTACGTACAAATGTAAAAAATTAATACGTAATAAAATAAATTTTGAGCTGAACTAAGTTGAAGTTTCTGTTGAGTTCATTTTATTTTTCAAACATTTTCTTTGTTGCGTGAGGAATTATAAAATATAGCATTGTTGATTCTCCATCTTCGAATTTAGCTTCCAACATATCAATAAAATATCCATTATCATCTTTTCCAGAACCCATCTTTCCAATCTTTGCACCAACTGCTTTTTTTATAAAGTCTTGCCCATCACTTGGATTTAATGCAAATGCAGGGGTGTCAATAGATTTAGAATCTCCACTGTAAAACATCGCTTTAAATATCTGACGAGCTTTAATAATATAATTATCCGCAGTAATCTTATTATCTGTTTTAAAATAGGCATAAGAAACTTCAAAAAGTGTTTTAATGTCAAAGGGATGATTAGAAAGAAATTCAGTTCCAGATTTTATTACTTCATCAAATTTTCCTTCATCATTTAGCTTGTAGAGATTCCTGCCAAAATTTATATCACTATAAGGTTTGTAATATTCATTATCAGTAAAAGCAATTAACATTGATAAAACTTGCTTGTCTGTTAAAGTTGTATCAATTTTATTGTACCTCTCGAGCAGATTAGAATAATAGAGTTCTGAATCTTTATTTTTGGTTTCTTTCAAAATTTTTTCAAAATCCTTTTTATATTCAAAATTTCTTTGACCCAATAGAAATGTTGGAATAATTAATAAGAGAAGCAAATAGTTTTTCATTATTTGAAGAAGTAAGATATATATTTCAAATCTACAAAATTTCTATTCACAAATTGAGCTTCCCAGCCTTTCCACTTGTCATTCAACAAAAACTTAGTATTTTTGAGAAAATTATCATAACAAACCTTTTAGGTTGAATTATAACTCTATGAAAAAACTGAAATTCGCTCTATTCTTCGTTCTTTTCTCAATCATCTTATCGGCGCAACAAAATCCTTACTATCAGCAATATGCCAAATATAAAATGGATATTGATGTGGATGCTGCCAATTTCACGTATCAGGGAAAACAGACTCTGGATTATAGAAACAATTCACCGGATGAGCTGAAAGTAGCTTATTTCCATTTGTACTGGAATGCTTTCAAACCTGGTTCTATGATGGACCAGCGTGTGCAGTCTCAGGGTGTGAATGCAGACGGAAGACTGGCCAAAAGAGTAGGAAATACTGTGATTTCAAGATTATCTGAAATTCCGAAAGACGAAGAGGGTGCACAGAATATCCGTTGGATAAAGCAAAACGGAAAAGATTTGAAATTCGAAATTCAGGGAACTGTAATGAAGGTTTTCTTGGCAGAATCCATTAAACCAAATTCTTCCACCACGTTCACAATGGAGTGGGACGCCAATATCCCGATGCAGATCCGAAGAGCCGGACGCAACAACCGCGAAGGGGTCGATATGACCATCACGCAATGGTATCCTAAAATCGCTGAGTACGATTATGACGGTTGGGCGGCGTTTGACTATGTCGGGAGAGAGTTCCACGCGCCGTTTTCGGATTACGAAGTGAATATCAAGATTGATAAAGATTATGTCATCGGCGCTGGCGGTAATCTTGAAAATCCTACAGAAGTGAAAGGCTATGACAGCAATGCCAACATCAAAGCGGATATTTCCAACAAAGTAACCTGGAAATGGACCGCCAAAAATATTCTGGATTTTGCCTGGGCAGCGGACAGAGATTATTCTGTAGAAAGCTTCCCGATTCTGGACGGACCAAAAGTTTATCTGGTTTATCAGAAATCTGAAAAGACCAAATATTGGTCAGAGATGAAACCGTACATCACGAAATATTACCAATTAATGAATGCAACTTTCGGACGCTACAAATGGCCAAGTTATTCGTTCATCCAAGGAGGAGATGGCGGAATGGAATATGGAATGTGTACTATGATTTTAGGCGAAGCAAATTCAATAGAAGGACTTTCCGGATTGATGTTCCACGAGGGTGCGCACTCCTGGTTTCAGCAGATGCTGGCCACCAACGAAAGTGTGAGACCCTGGATGGACGAGGGTTTCACGCAGTATGCGGAGGATTTTGTGTCGTACAGATTATTCCCGCCAAAGGAATCTCAGCCCAATCCGTTTGTGGGCGCGCTGAAAGCTTATGCCAATTTTGCCAAGTCGGGGAAAGAAGAGCCTGCTGTTTGGCTGGGCGACCACCACGACAATGGAACGGCTTACACCTATGCAAGTTATATCAAAGGGGAAACATTTTTAGTAGAATTGGGTTACATCGTGGGCGAAGAAAATCTAAGCAAAATTATGCTCAAATACTATGATGAATGGGCAATGAAACATCCTACGGAACGAGATTTTATTCATATTGCGCAATTGGTTTCAGGAATGGATTTGAAATGGTTCCAGCATTATTGGATTAATACCACAAAAACCATAGATTACGGCATCAAAAATGTCAAATATGATCCGCAATCTACGACCATAACTTTAGTGAATAAAGGCGGCGTTCCGATGCCAATTGACTTCAGTATTTTGACCAAGGACAAAAAAGTCATCAACTATAATATTCCGTTGAACCTCACAAGAGTTTGGAAGACCAAAGACATCTATGGCAGCATCCAGACTTTGCCATTCTGGGCCTGGACACAGCAGGAGTACAGCTTTACGATTCCATATACCAAAGCGCAATTGTCCGCCATCGGCATCGATTTCAGCCAGAGATTGGCGGATGTGAATACAGAGGATAATTATTTGGAGGTAAAGTAATTATGTAACAGTGTAATAATTTAACAATGTATCAATGACAAACGAATCAAAGATTTTTAAATATTGGTAAACTGTTACATTCATAAATTGGTAAATTAAAAAAATGAATTCCATCGTAATCAACATAGGCAATACCAATATCCGTTTCGGACTGTTTGATGATGATAATTGTGACATCTCCTGGGTTATCAACACCAAGCCGTATAAGACCACAGACGAATTGTTTGTTCAGGTTCTGATGCTCTATCAGACTTATAAAATTGATGTGAAGACAATTGATAAAGTGATTATCGGTTCCGTAGTGCCGCAGCTGACCAATGTGGTAAGTAGTGCGGTTAAGAAAATTCACAGTAAAATGCCTGTGATTGTGGACAGAAATACGCCATCCGGCGTGATACCGAAGTCCAAACAAATGGGAACCGATATCTATGCAAACCTGGTGGCGGCGCACAATCTGTATCCCAATCATAAAAAAATCATCCTCGATTTTGGAACGGCGCTCACCGCGAGCTGTCTGGATAAGAATGGAGAAACACTCGGCGTCATCATCGCGCCCGGCATCATCACCTCATTGAATAGTTTGATCAAAGGAACCGCGCAACTGCCGGAAATAGAACTGGTAAAACCGAAATCTGTACTTGGGCTGGATACCATCACCTGTATGCAAAGCGGGATGGTCTACGGTTTCCTCGGGATGGTGGAAGGTTTTATTGACCGGATTAATGATGAGGTGAATGACCAGTGTTTCGTCATCGCAACCGGCGGCGTGAGCCACGTCTACAAGCCGCTGACCGATAAAATCAATATCGCTGACAGGCTTCACACTTTGAAGGGTCTTTATTTCTTAGGTAAGGATTTGTAATTATCTTTTATTCCTGAAGAATATCTTCACAATTTCCGAACATTCATTTTCTAAAACTCCGGTGATGATTTCGGTTTTCGGATGGAGCGATAATTTTTTGTTGATGAAACCGCGCTGTTCATCTCTTGCACCAATCACGACTTTTGAAATCTGGGACCAGGCCAGAGCGCCCGCACACATCACACAAGGTTCCATGGTCACATATATTGTACAATTCTGAAGATATTTCCCACCCAGATAATTGGCTCCGGAAGTGATGGCCTGCATTTCTGCGTGCGCTGTAACATCGTTCAGCGTTTCTGTCAGGTTATGAGATTTGGCAATGATTCTGTCATTGGAAACGATGACGCAGCCAATGGGAACTTCATCTTTTTCCAAAGCCAACTGGGCTTCCTGGAAAGCCATTCTCATAAAATATTCGTCGGTGAACATAAAAGCAAAAAGTTTAGCACAAAGCTAAACTTTTATTTGTGTTAATAAATCAAGAATTTAGAATCGATAGCCAATTCCAAGCATTCCTTTTCCTGTAATATTATCGCCGTCATATTCAGATTTGTTTCCAAATCTTCTGCCGATGCCCACGCTGGCTTCGAAGATGATGTTATTCCGGGTGATCCATTTGCCACCGAAACCAACGCCAATTCCAATTGTAGTTCTTGTCTCCTCATTATAAGTTGGCGCAGTGTAAACTGTTGAATAAGGATTGAAGTCATAACTGTAATAAGAATCCTTCGTCGTGGTAATAGGCACAAATCCTTCCACAAAGAAGCCGCCGCCATACTTTTTCCCGAAATACATTCTGTAATAAGGTGATATCTGCGTCAGACCATAATCGTCATCATTGTTATTTCCCAAGTAAATCATAGCATTGATTCCAATACCGGAATTGGCGCTCAAAAGTCTCTCATAGGAAATATTAAGGAGTGGTGCTGCTATCAGCTCGATTGGGCTTAGCATCACATCATTTTTACGTTCTGAGTTTGCTTCCTGCGCATAGATGGAAGTAATGCCAACACAAGATAAGGCAATGATGGTGGTGATTTTTTTCATTGATGATTAGTTTAATATTGAGGTTAATGATTATTAGAATGGTGTTTGCTCAGAGTGCGTCATATCTGCAATGCTGGTGTCCAGAATCGGAAGCATATTGTCCCGCACGTTGATGAGGAGCTTTCTGATGCTGCAGGTGGCTTCGTCTGTACAGTCGTCACATTTGGCATAGAAGTTCAGTGAGGCACAAGGCAACATTGCTACGGGGCCGTCCACGATTCTGATGACATCCAGAACCTTGATGTCGGCGGGATTTTTCATAAAGGTATAGCCGCCTTCCGCGCCGCGTTCGCTTTTAAGGATTTTGTTTTGCTTCAGTTCGCGGAGGATTTGTTCCAGAAACTTCAGGGGAATACGTTCGTTCTCCGAGATTCTCTTGGCAGAAAAAAGGGAAGCATTGTCATTTCTGTTGAGAAACAGTAATGTTTTGATGGCGTATTTGACTCTTTTTGAAAGCATTTTGTAAAAATAATCAAAATTTTATATTTGGAAAATATTATTTAATGTCAACAAAAAACCGCCTCGATTTTGTCTCGGGCGGTTAGTGTTTATACTTAAATTCCTTGTTAAGGAAATGTAATACCGGAATAAGAATTCGGGCTTACCAAAGGCAATGTAGACTTATATTTGGCATTAATCGCCTTGATAAATTCATTGGCGATAATTCCGTATCCGCGGCCCGTAAGATGTACGCCGTCCAGGGAGAATGCCCCGCCGGTCACAAACTTGGCTGTGTATCGTACGCCGTCCCACTGGATTCCGGAAGCAGAATTAAGTTCCACCATTTTGGCATTGGCATCTACGAAGGCATAGCCTCCTGCATCTGCTGCGGCTTTGATGACCGTATTATAGCTGTTGATAGCTGCGTCAATGGCAGCCGCCTCGGTGCTGGTGAGTACATAACGGTCCTCAAATGGATAAGCAACACCTCGCGCGTTCAATGCTGCAGGAACGCCTGGAGGCAAAGTAGCTGCGGTACCGATGGCGGCAGAGGATGTCAATGGAATTAAATCTGTAGATTTAGCCTGTCTTGCACGGCCGAAAGTTGCACCAAGATAAGGAGCAAGAGCCATAGTCTGAGGATTTCCTGAGGCTAAAGCGGCGGCCGCTATTTTGTCTCCTAAATTAGCAAGATTTTCATCAAAAATTAATAACGGGTTAGAAGCAGTTTTGGATAAAGGTTTTATTCTGTCCCCTGCGCCCAATGCGGTCAAAATCTGGTTTAATGGACCGTAGAGACTTGCATTAAGCTGATCAATTGTCGCATTTCCAACATTCACATCACCTTTGCCCAATAATACAGCAGTCAGAGGATTGTATGGAACGGTAGTCAATGACGGAATGGATGTGACGTTCGGAATGTTAGCAATCACACCTTTCGCGCCGGAATTTTTGATTTGAGCCATCAGAGATCCGTAGTATTGCTGGAAGTTGGCAGCTGGCGTCAGTGTTTCCACAGTGTCATCCGCACCGGCAAGGGCATAAAGTAAGGCGTCATTGTTTCCGATCCAGAGACTGAAAAACGTTGGTTTCTGCGTCAGGAAATCCTGGATCACCGAAGTGTTAGGGCTGGAAGCGAATCTCACAAAGTAAGGATTGGCTGTCTTAGCTGCGACGCCCTGAATGTTACCATAGCCTGGTGCAAGAAGATGGACCACCTTAGCTCCCGGAACACCCATATTATTAAACGGGCCCGTGAGAACGGTATTCACCACCGTTGTGGCTTTATTGTCATTGGCAAAAACGATGTTCGGCTGTCCGGCATTAAAGCCTGCAATCATCCGTTTGGTATCTGCAATCTGAACATTCCCCGCAGGTGTTGTCAATAGAAGGCCGCCATTATTGTCGGCCATCAGCGGTTGCTTAAACTCGCCGCCGCCTGCCATCATCATCTGCTTCGCGATCATGCTCGGATAGGATTCATTCTGTCCATCTGTGTACAAGGCACCATCTCTGTATCCTGATGTGAGGGAATTACCCAGCGCCACGTATCTGGAAAAATCAGCATCGCCAGCAGTTACCACTACATCCTCCGTACTGTTCTCGAAATCTGTTTTACAGCCGGTAGCCATTAAAAGCGCTGCTGCAAAAGTGGATATATATAATTTTTTCATAATAGATTCAATTTTTAAAATGCGTTGTAAGAAAGTCCAAGTCCGAAATAGAATACGTCTGCTTTGGCCTGCCCTGCAAAGTGGATGTTCGGATTATTGAATGTTCTGCTCTTCGGCATGGCATAAGCACCGGAAAGGTCTACGCCCAATCTGTTGAACTTGAAACCTACACCTCCGGTGATGACGTAATTATCGAATGAAGGCGTCTCCGGGATAAAATCCTTATCTGCGTACGGCGTTTCATCATAGTACCATCCTAATCTTCCGAAAATCATATCATTGAAGGCATACTGTGTTCCCACGCGTACGCTGGAAGTATTTCTAAAATTCTTAGGATTAACCAAAACTGTAGGATCGTTTGGCTGATTTCCCGCTGGTACATTATCAAAATCCAACGTCAGTTTGCTGTATCTTTCCCATCCGTGATAGTTGTAGTCTGCAGAGACTAACCATTTCGGAGTGATTTTATAAGTAACACCTAAAGTATATTCATCCACCAGAGGAAGCGTTGCCTTGAAGTTGTCTGATCCGCCATTGAAGTTAGGTAACAATGATGATGGAACCATAAAAGTTGCTTTGCCTTCCTTAGCTTTCATATCTACAGGAGAACGGTACGCCACACTCACATCCCATTTTTCATCCGGCTGGAAATAGAAACCAAATCCAAATCCGTGGCCTGTAGCGGTGTCATCCAAGAGATTAAGCTCGCCGTTGTATAGCGTTAATGCTTTCGTCCAGTCTACCTTACCTTTCGCATAAATGTAACTTGCTCCGAATGAAGCCCAAGGAGCCAGCTTCACGGAAATCATCGGTTGGAAAAAATAACTTTTCAGCTCCAGTCTCTGGACAATCTCGCGGCCTTCCCAATCGCCGGGCCACTCAATGATGCTGCCGAAAGGCGTAGAAAAACTGAAGCCCAAAGATAAATTATCCAGGACTTTGTAAGCCACTGCTGCATAAATCGGTGTGCCGAGCGGATTATCTGTTTCGGTCTGCTGCAGTGTGTTGGTATTCTGGTAAGTGATTTTATTTGAAACTCCAAAACCACCTGCTGCTACGCTCAGTTTAGAAGGAATGAAGGAAATACCTGCAGGATTGAAAAATGCCACACTGGCATCTTCTGCGTGGGCGCTGGTGTGAGCCATCGCCAGCTGCTTAACACCCTGAAGTGATACCCGGAAACCTCCTGCGTATGCCATAACGCCGGCTGCTAATGCCGTGGATATTAAAATTTTTCTCATAAGATTATTATTATTGTTCCAAATTTATAATTATTTTAATAACCTTTATAAAAATTATTAAAAAAAGTTAAACATTGCTATTCAGAGAATAATTGTTTGAATGTCGTGTCTGTTTATTGAACTGAAAAACAATGTCATATAAGATTTTTTTTGATTTAAAACCATTTGGTTTAATGTCAAACATGAGCGAAAAAACGTCCTGAAAACAGTGTGAAGTGATTTGATTAAACATCGTGATTTATCATTAATTGTTAATGAATTGGCAATATGAAGTTAATGTTAACGGGTAATTAACAAAAAACTATTTTTAAAAAAGATAAACATCAGGCCTAAATAAAAATTATATTAACTTTGCAATTCATCATAAAAATATATATATGAGTTGTGGATGCAAAACATCCGGCGATTCTTCCCATTCCTGCGGTACGAAGAGTGCCAACGGATGCAGTAGTGTAGATACCTGTGGTAATAGTTATAAATTAAGTGTTTTTGACTGGCTTTCCGAAGTTAATCCTTCCGGCTCCAACAGTTCAGAGTATGTAGAAGTGCGTTTCAAAAACGACCGTAAATTATATTATAAAAACGTCAACAATCTGCCGCTTCACATAGGAAGCATTATTGCTGTAGAATCTAGTCCGGGTCACGATATCGGCGTAGTAAGCCTTTCGGGAGAACTGGTGAAAATCCAGATGAAAAAGAAAAATGTTCCTGTGGAGCATGCAGCCAAAGTTTACAGACTGGCCAACCAGAAAGATATAGAAACCTGGCAGGAACTGCGGAAAAAGGAAAATAATATCAAAGTTGAAGCGCGGAAAATTGCTTACGGACTTAACCTCGAGATGAAAATCACAGATGTTGAATTTCAGGGTGATGGTTCCAAGATTACCTTTTATTATACTGCGGACAGCAGGGTAGATTTTCGTCAGCTGATTAAAGAGTATGCTGGCGCATTCCGCACCAAGATTGATATGAAGCAGATTGGATTCCGTCAGGAGTCTGCAAAAGTAGGTGGTATCGGCTCTTGTGGCCGGGAATTGTGCTGCTCTACATGGCTTACGGATTTCCGTTCTGTGAATACCAATGCGGCGAGATACCAACAATTGAGCATCAATCCTCAGAAACTCGCAGGACAATGTGGCAAACTCAAATGCTGCCTCAATTACGAACTGGACAGCTATCTGGATGTCCTCAGAGACTTCCCGTCGTCCAGCACCGTGCTTCATACCGAAAAAGGAAAAGCATTCTGTATCAAAATCGATGTGTTCAAAAAGAAGATGTGGTTTGCGTACGTAGAAAATTCTATGGCGTGGTATGATCTTGATATTTTTGAAGTTAAGAAACTCATTGCCATCAATAAAAAAGGCGACAAAGCGCCGGCACTGGAGGAACTGCGGGTGGTGGAAAATAAGCTGGTGACCTCCGACCTGATCCAGGAAAACAGTGTAGACCGTTTTGAAAAGAAGAACAGGCGACCAAAATCCAATAAAGACCGAAACCGGGAGCGCGGACCTAGAAATAGTGAGGATAAAGGCCAGGGCGAGGGCCATAGCAGAAATAATCAGCAAAGGCCGCAGAATAACCGTCCTCAGAAGCAGCATCAGGACAGAAGCCGATCTACCGAGCAGAAACCTGCACAAAACAGTAATGCCCCGGTAAAACAGGTCGATAATCAAAAGTCAAACGCCGGCAAAAATCAGAATATAGATCAGGCTCAGAATCCAAACCAGAAAACGGAAAATAAAAACCAGAAAAAACCGTTCAAGAAAGCGAAAAAGAAAATGCCGCCTAAAAATGAAGGTAATGCTTAGAATAACTGCTGTTCTTCTCACCTTGCTATCTGTGGCCTCCTGCAAAGATGCCAATGAGACGATCGTCATGAATGATGTAAACAGCCAATGGGATAAGAAAAAAAGTATGGATTATCAATTCGATATCAGCGATGCACAAAGTCCTAAAAATCTGATCTTCGTGGTGCGGAATAATAATGACTATCCCTACAGCAATATCCGTTTAATTGCCCGGATGGAATATAACAAAAAAGTGATTGCCACCGACACGCTCAATTATGTGCTTGCCAAACCCAACGGCGAGTGGCTGGGAACAGGATTTGGCGAAACCAAGGAAACCCTGTTCCAGTATAAGCTAAATTACAAGTTTCCGCAGAACGGCACTTATTCTTTGAAGGTCATCCAGGCCATGCGCCGCAATGTGCTGCCGGGAATAGAAGATTTAGGAATTAAAATTCAAAATGTAAAGCCTTAATTCATCAATGGAAAATAAAAAACCCGAAAATAAAACCTTTCCGCTGCCGCAGAAGAAAAAACCCAACTCGAAGATCAATAAATGGATTAAGATCGTCTGGGTCGGATTTATTGCTGTGGTATTGGGGATTTCTGCCCTGTTTTTTGCAGTTTCCCAAGGCTTTTTAGGCGATATGCCGGACGTGAAGGAGCTGGAGAATCCCGATATTTTTGTGGCATCGGAGATCTATTCTTCAGACAATGTGCTGCTCGGAAAATTTGAGAAAGAAAAGACGAAGCCCGTGAAATACAGCCAGCTGCCACCGTATTTGGTTTATGCATTGCAGGCCAAGGAGGACGAACGCTTCAAGGAACATTCCGGCATCGACTTGAAGTCCATTGCCAGAGCCGTTTTTTTCCGCGGTGAGAGAGGCGGCGGTTCCACGATTACGCAGCAGCTTGCCAAATTATTATTCACAGGTCAGGCTTCGCAGAACAAAATTCAGAGAGCTTTTCAGAAACTGAAAGAATGGAGCGTGGCAGTCAGTCTGGAAAAGCGTTATACCAAAGAGGAAATCATCACTTTATATTTTAACAAGTTCGATTTCCTTTTCAATGCCAAAGGCGTGGAGATGGCTTCCAGAGTCTATTTTAATAAATCGACCAACCAGCTGACCTTGCCGGAAGCTGCAACTTTCGTGGCAATGCTGGAAAACCCGAGAAAAAACAATGCTTACCGCTACCCGGAAAAAGCCAAGCTGAGAAGAGATGTTGTATTAAAGCAGATGCT
The DNA here is from genome assembly GCA_002297505.1 of Flavobacteriales bacterium UBA720. GTDB lineage: Bacteria > Bacteroidota > Bacteroidia > Flavobacteriales > Weeksellaceae > Epilithonimonas. The sequence continues at coordinate 132,819 of DBLQ01000012.1, read as the reverse complement.
GGACACGGGCTACATCGATAATTCTACATACGATAAGGCTGTGGCGACACCCGTTACGGTGGATTATCATGAAGTTAAAACCGTTGAGGAAGGTTACTCGGCTTATTATAAGTTTTATCTGAGAAAAGAAATTCAGCAATATCTGGATGCTTATGAAAAAGAGACTGGTAAAGAACTGAATCTTTACAAAAATGGACTCAAAATCTATGTAACGCTGGATTCCAGAATGCAGAAATATGCAGAGGAAGCGATTAAGGAGCATCTGACGAACCTGCAGCGTAATTTCGACAGCGAGATGAAGCGGAATCCCAACCGACCATATTATAACCTCACCAAAGCTCAAATCAATGGTCTGATGATGTCCGCAGTCAAAAGAACAGGGCGATACAAACAGCTGAAAGCCGAAGGCATGCCGGAAGATTCGATCTTGATGGAATTCCACGAACCGGTGAAAACTACAAGATTTACCTGGCAAGGTGAGGAAGAAGTAGAGATGTCACCTTGGGACTCTATCCGTTATCATAAGCAGATTGCACAGGCCGGACTGATGTCTATGGAGCCAGCTACCGGCGATATCAAAGCTTGGGTGGGAGGTATCAACTGGCAGCATTTCCAGTACGACCATGTGAAGCAGGGAAAACGTCAGGTAGGATCTACCTTCAAACCGTTTGTTTACGCGACTGCAATTATGCATCTTGGGATGACACCTTGCTCCACAGTTTCCAATGCACCTTATGCTAAGGGAAGCTGGTACGTAAAGGGCGGCGGCGGAAGCGTTACCATCAAAGAAGGTATTGCCAAGTCACTTAACCCTGTTGCCATCCGACTCGCTGAGAAAGTTGGAACTCAAAACGTTATTCAGCTTGCTAGAGACCTCGGCGTAACCGATCATATCGACTCCGAATTGCCAATGGCACTGGGAACTTCTGATATTACCATCTATGAAATGCTGGGTGCTTACAGTACCTTTGCAAACTTTGGAAATTATACCAAACCGGAGATGATCTGGAGGATTGAGGATGCCAATGGACGTGTGATTAAAGAAGTAAAACCAGTGGTGAAGGAAGTGATGAACGAGATGTATGCCTACACCATGATTGACCTTATGAAAGGTGTCGCTGAATTTGGGACAGCTTCCGGTGAATTAAGAAGACAGGGCATTCCGGCAGGTGTAGAAATTGCGGGTAAAACCGGTACCACGCAGAAAAACTCGGATGGTTGGTTTATGGGAATTGTTCCAAAACTCGCCACAGGTGTTTGGGTAGGCTGGGAAGACCGTGCTACCCACTTCTGGAGCACGGGCGAAGGTCAGGGTGCGAAAATGGGACTTCCGATCTGGGCTATTTTTATGAAGAAAGTATTCGCAGACAAAGCGCTGAACATCAAACCAGAGGATAAATTCATCAAGCCTACCAATTGGACAGGAAGTTGTTCTGATCTTACAAGTCTCCGTGGTGGTTATGGAGATGACGGCGGACTACAGACCATTGACGAACTGAAAAATCCGACACGCGTGATTCCGGACAAGCCGGCAAAGAAAGAAGAAAATTCTAATGAAGCGATTAATTCTTCGGATGATATCGATTTTAACAAATAAAAATAATCCCGTCTCGTTCACAGCAAGGCGGGATTTTTAGTCATGAATATAACAGCCATTACTCAAAACTTCACTAAACTTTTCCCCGGCGATTTTTCGGGAAATCTGATGCAGCGTCAGACACCCGACGTTCTGTTTTCAATTGTAGAACCAGCAGATTTTAACAATACCGAACTGATCGATTTCAATGAGGATTTGTCTCTTGCTATCGGATTGGGAAAGTTGAAGAATGACAGCGATTTTTTAGCCGCTCAAAATCTGCCGGATCATGTTGAAACCTATGCCACTGCTTATGCAGGACATCAGTTCGGAAACTGGGCCGGACAGTTGGGCGACGGAAGAGCCATCTATGCCGGTGAAATTTTTAAAGACGGAAAACAAACAGAAATCCAATGGAAAGGCGCGGGTGCCACACCATATTCCAGGCACGCAGACGGAAGGGCAGTCCTCCGTTCGTCGATTCGGGAATATCTGATGAGTGAGGCGATGTTTCATTTGGGAGTTGCCACCACGAGAGCGCTGAGTCTTTCGAAAACAGGCGAAGACGTGATTCGGGATATCCAATATTCGGGTAATCCGCAAAAAGAACCCGGCGCAGTAGTAGTAAGAACGGCTGAATCTTTTCTGAGGTTTGGACATTTTGAGTTATTGGCTGCCAGAAATCAAACCGATTTATTGAAGAAATTAGCAGATTATACCATTAAGAATTTCTATCCGGAAGTCAATTTGGAAAACAATCCGAATCAATATACCGAATGGTTCCAGGCAGTTTGTGACAGAACTTTGACAATGATTATCGACTGGTATCGGGTCGGTTTCGTTCATGGCGTAATGAACACCGATAATATGTCGATCCTTGGCCTGACCATCGATTACGGTCCGTTTTCTATGATGGACGGCTACGATCTGGAATTCACGCCCAACACAACGGATTTGCCAGGAAGGCGATACGCTTTCGGCAAGCAAGGGCAGATCTCGCATTGGAACCTGGCAACTTTAGCGAATGCCATTTTTCCTTTGATCAATGATGCTGACGCTTTGGAAAAAATCATGGATGATTATGGAAAACAGTTCTGGACAGAGCACGATCAAATGTTAGCCAAGAAGTTTGGGTTTGATGAGGTATTGCCGGAGGACGAACGTTTTTTCACAGAATGGCAACAGCTGATGCAGGATTTGAATCTGGATTACACCTTATTTTTCCAAAGTCTTGAAAAGCCAATTTCAGATATTAAAGTTGATGATTTTTCCAATTCATTCTACAAAAATCTGACTGGAAGTGAGCTGAATCAACTTTCAGTTTTCATTGAGAAATATAAAGCCAGAAAACTCAAAAATAAAATCTCGGAAACACAATCTCTGGACTTGATGTCTAAAACCAATCCGAAATTTATTCTTAGAAATTATCTTTTGTTTGATGCCATTCAGGATGCTGAAAATGGCGATTATGAACTGTTTTTCAAACTGAAACAAGCTTTGCAGAATCCTTATGAAAACCGTTTTCCTGAATTCAATCAGAAAAGGCCTTCGAGGTATGATAATCAGACGGGAAGCAGTCAGCTGTCGTGTAGCTCGTAGATTATTTTGTCAAAATTAATTCAAATATTCTCTATCTTTGTTATAATCAATCTATAATACAATGAGTTTAGCATCAGAAAAAAGTGAAATCATCAAGTGGATTCACACTGTTGAAAGTCCTGCTGTCATTGATGAACTGAAGAAAGTCAAAAATAAAAACTCTTTTGATTTCGAAAAAGAGTGGAAAGAAGGAATCACTATTTCCGAAGCAAGGAAAAAAACATCTGACTTCATAAAATCCTTGGATTGGAAGAAATAACAATCATACTCCGAAAAAACGTTACAGATTATCTGGAAGAACTTGTTGAAATTTTATACAACAATAACTATTTTGGATTTGAAAGTGACGCTGAAGATTATGTTAGAAAAATCTATGATTTCATAGAATATAATCTCCCAATTTTTCCGTTTAGAAATACACCTGAGAAATTGGTGCAACTCGGGTCAAAATATATTTTCTACAAAGCCAACTACACGACAACTTGGTATATTTTCTTTGAGAATGTAGATAATCGATATCTTATCACTTTCATCACGAATAGTCATTCTGAGATTGTTCAGCATCTGTAATCCAAACGTAAATCATTTTTCTATTTTTGCAAAAATATCCGGATTGAAAAAACTCGTTAATAAATTCGTTTCTCTTCTGAAAACTGTTTTTCCATCAACCAGAACAGAATTATTAATTTTCTTATTCTTTGTCATTCTTTACGGCGCTAATGCCTGGTTTATAGCAGAGAATTTCAGAATCGTATATGATGACAGAATCCCATGGGATGGATACTTCAGTTTTGATAACCGAGCTATTGTCCAGACGGGAGGCGGTTTCGAGAGGCATCCGTTGTCTAATTATTTCTTCGATGGCATTCGGGACTTTGCGCTGTGGATTTCGGGGAATCACTATAATTCGGTTTTCCGGTTGGTTTTGGCTTTGTTGTCCACAATTGTAATTGCTTTGGCGAATGTATCGGTTTTCAAATATTTGAATAATGTTATCCGGCTTCCACTGAAAATCAGTCTGTTGATTCTGGCATTTTATGGTCTGTTTGTGACCAATATTCTGTTGTCGTTCACGCCGGAAACTTACACGTATACCTTGCTGTTTTTGTCGGTTTTCAATTATTATTCGGCGAGAAAAATTCAGGACGAAAAACCGATTTCGTTCGGCGCCACAATTTTGGGATCAGTTTTCATTGGTGGATTGACGATTACGAATATTGTCAAAGTGTATATTCCATTTCTGTTTGAGAAAAAAATCTTCTGGAACTGGAAAAAGATCGGATGGGCCGTGGCAAAAATAGCCTCGTCGGTTGTCATTTTCGCATTTCTTTTTCTCTGGAGACTCCAGTTTAATTTCCAGAATTTTCTTAATAAAACCGAAGAACAGTACGACAAATTCTCCAAACCGAAAATAACACCACTTTGGGATATGATTTCTTCTTGGTTTTTCGGAGGCAACATTTTGTTCTCCAGTTACGAAATCCGGGATTATCATAATAAGGACAAAACATTCTACTACAAAGCTTTGTTCATGGATGTTTACAGTTCTGCAATTCCTTATATTTTCATCGCATTGATTTTAACGATGATCATCTGGAGTGTCATCAGAAATTATAAAAACAAACTGATTTGGGTGCTGGTCATAACTTTTCTTTTCGATGTGCTCATCCATTGCATCCTTAAGTTCGGGCTACACACATCGTACATCTACGGTGGTCACTTTGTTTTTGTGTATCCAATGCTTCTGGGCTGGCTGTTTTTCAGCTATAGGGATAGAAAAATTTTGCTGAGTTTGTGTTACGGTTTGCTTTTGATCTTAACCGTTTATCTCGGTGCGAATAATCTCTACAGGCTCGGCGAATTCTACCAGTTTTTGGAAACCTATTACCAATAAAAAAATTCCGCGTCATAGCGGAATTTTTATTTAGCATTTTTTTGAATCAAGAATTATTTAGCTTCGACACAGAAAACAGCGTAAGGCACTACGATAGCGCTTGGATAAATTCTTTTCACGTTTCTCAAATCATCCGATGCACTCTGTTTGGAAAAATAACTGCCGGCCAGGATTTTATAGTTGGGTCTTAGCGAAGCATCGGTTTCCACCTTCAGGCTTCGGAAATTATTTCGGAATTCCGTGGCAATCTTTCGTGCTTCCTCATTGCTTTTTACGGTGATCACCTGGATTTTGAAACCCATTATTTTAGGGTTTTTCCGGCATATTTCTGCGTTGGTGAGTTCTCTGCTCGGAACCAAAACTTTGGTAGGTGTTCTCACCGGCGCATCGGAAATCCGGTTGCAATTGCCTTCGATTTTTTCCAAAGCATCATTGATTCTCTCGTCCAGCGCAAAAGATAATTCGGTTCCCGATAAAGTGTCTTTCTTTACAACATATTGAGCATCAATTTGGTAAAAACTGAATAATGTGGCCACGATGAAAAGCTTGAGCAGATTGTTCATTTAAAAATATTTTTAGCAAATTTAAAATAAATTGAATGAAACGCAAATCCCGTTATTTAGAATAGTTACAAATTAAAAAGAAATGAGAAAATCCATAGAAATAGGGCTTCTTAATTTTTGTTAAAGTGCTATTTTTGCGGAATTGAATGTAAACTCAATACAATTTACTAACCCAAGATTATATAAATGATTAGTTGGAGAAAGCATTACAAAAAGGGTCTGATAGCAATTAGTTTATTGCTGTCAACCGGCGCTTCTGTTTATGCACAAGGCGATCCAAAAAAAGGACAGGATTTGTTCAAGACAAACTGTACGGCTTGTCACGCATTGGATAAACAAGTTATTGGACCGGCACTTGGTGGCGTAGTGGACAGATTAAAGAAAGAACAGAATCTTGACACAGATTGGCTTCACAAATGGATTAAAGACAACAAGGCTTTAAGAGCATCCGGTGATAAATATGCCAATGAGGTTTTTGAGAAGTTCAATAAAACCGAGATGTTGCAATTTCCGAATCTGTCAGATCAGGATATTGACGATATCTTAGCTTACACCACTGATCCTCCTAAAGAAGAGCCTGCTGCCGACAAAGCTGAAGGTGCGCCTGCAGCAGACAGTATGGCTTCTATCGAAGCGGCAAAAGCACAGCAGCTGAACACTAAAATTATGGTGGCAGCATTGGTGGCGATTGCAGGACTTCTTTTCTGGTTGCTTCTGGTGATCAGAAGATTGGTAAAACTTCAGCAGTCTCCTGAGCTTTCTGAGCTTAACGCTACTAAGATCACTTCTTTCTCCAAATTATATGAAAAGTACAGCTTCGTAGGCAAAGGTATTATCGCTTTGCTGGCTCTGTTCGCGGCTTATGGCGTTTGGAACTGGCTGATGTGGATCGGTGTTTACAAGGGCTATCAGCCGGAGCAGCCAATCTACTTCTCGCACAAGATTCACGCCGGAGAAAATAAAATCGACTGTCAGCTTTGTCACTCCAGTGCTAAGTATGGTAAAGTGTCCGAGATTCCTTCTGTTAACGTTTGTATGAACTGTCACAGAGCGATCTCTGAATACAAAGGCAAATACATTGAGCCAGGAAAAGACAGAGAATTCTACACAGGAGAAATCAAAAAAATCTATGCGGCAGCTGGATGGGATGAGTCTAAGCAGGCTTATACCGGTAAGACCACACCAATCGAGTGGACCAGAATCCACAATATGCCGGATTTCGTTTACTTCAATCACGCACAGCACGTGGTGGCAGGAGAGCAGGCAATCATCAACGGATTTAATGCCAAGCAGAAAGATCAGGCTAATAAAATTGATGTCGTTTGTAAGGCTTGTCACGGCAAAATTGATACAATGAACGTGGTGCAGATGGCGAACAACTTCACAATGGGATGGTGTATCGAGTGTCACAGAACTACAGAAGTTGATATGAACAATGGTTACAATAAAGAATACTTCAAGAATCTCCACGATAAGTTGAAAAAACAATATGGTGAAGGAACTAAGATTACTGTAGATGCAATCGGAGGTCTTGAGTGTGGTAAATGTCATTATTAATAACAAAAATTAGAAGTATAAATGGCTTCAAATAAAATACAATTCAGAAGTATTCACGAACTAAAAGACCCGACTTTGAATGCAAAGTTGGCGGCTAAAGAGTTCCAGAATGAAATTCCGGTTGAAGATTTCTTAGATAACTCTGAGAACAATTCAGGGACTTCTCGTAGAGATTTCCTGAAACTACTGGGATTCTCTACCGCTGCAGTAACTTTGGCAGCTTGTGAGGCACCGGTGATCAAAACAATTCCGTATGTGGTAAAGCCACACGACATCATCCCGGGAATTCCAAACTTTTTCGCATCTTCATATTTTGACGGTTACGATTTTGCCAGCGTTTTGGTAAAAACCAGAGAAGGCCGTCCTATCAGAATCGATGCGAATCCTGCAGCAGGCAATCTTGGGAAAACCAATGCCAGAGCTCAGGCCAGCGTTCTTTCGCTTTACGATAATGACAAGGTGAAAAATCCTTCATTGAATGGCGATGAACAGACAGATTTCAATAAAGTAGATGATTTCGTTCTGAAAGGTCTTGCAGAGTCTCAAAACGGTGGAAAGAAGATTGTAGTGTTATCTCACTCTTTTCCAAGCCCGACTTTCAAGAAGTTGTTCAGCGATTTCAAAGCTAAATATCCTTCTGCCGAACTGATTACTTATGATGCGATTCCTTACGCAGCAGCTTTGGACGCCGCTCAGGAGGTATTCGGACAGAGAGCTTTGCCGGTTTATGACCTTAGCAAATCTCAGTTGGTGGTTTCTTTCAATGCAGATTTCTTAGGCGATTACAACGCATCAAGCCTTGAAGTTTCCTACGCTGCAGCTCGAAAGCCAGGCGAAAATATGCTAAGACATATTCAGGTAGAATCTAATATGAGCTTGACTGGTGCTAATGCCGACAGCCGATACAGACTGAAGCCAAGTGCCGTTTTCAAAACTTTGGTAGAAGTTTATAACGGACTGAATGGCGGAACATCGGATAAAGTAGCTTCCGAAATCGTAAAAGAACTTCAGGCCAAAGGCAGCAATGCGGTGGTTTTCGCGGATGGTTCCAAAGCGGCTTATGTTTTGGCTCACTTAATCAACCAAAAATTAGCGTCTAACGCATTTACAGGGAAGGCTAATTTCCTTAAAGAATATGACAACGCAAGATTCAACGAATTTTTATCCTGGTTGAATGGCGGACAGGTTGGCGTTTTGATTACGAATAACATCAATCCAATTTATTCGCACGCAAAAGGTCAGTCGTTGAAAGCAGCTATTGAAAAGGTACCTTATTCTGTTGCCATCATCGACAAGAAAAATGAATTATATAAAGCGTCAAAAGCGGTTATCCCTTCTACACACTGGTTGGAATCTTGGGGTGACATCACACCGGAAACCGGAGCTTATTCATTGATGCAGCCAACTATTCAGAAAATCTACAAATCAAGACAGATTGAAGAATCCCTTTTGGTTTGGATGAATGGTAAGGATAATCCGGCGAACAATTACTATAATTATCTTAAGACTAATGCACTGACATTGAACGGTGGATTGTCTTTCAATAAAAATCTTTATAACGGTTTTACTGCAGGAGGTCTTTCAACAGGATTGGCATACTCTGGCGGAAACGCTGCTCAGGCTGTTGCTGAATTGTCAGCTTTCAAACCGGCACAATTAGAACTACAACTTTATACTAAGCCTTCGATTGGTGACGGAACACAGGCCAACAACCCTTGGTTGATGGAGCTTCCGGACCCGATTTCCAGATTGTCTTGGGATAATTACCTTACAATTTCACCAAAAGATGCAGAAAGCCTTGGATTGGAAAACAGTCTTAATGCAAGAATGCAGCTGGATGGTGATACTGTAAACGTAACGGTGAATGGGGTAACATTGAAGGATGTTCCTGTATTTATCCAACCTGGCCAGGCAGATGGTTCTCTAGGATTGGCTTTGGGTTACGGTAAAAAGGATTCAGGTAAAGTCGCAGAAACCGGAGTTAACGCTTATCCGCTTTTCGACGGTTACAACACCGTTCTTACTAACGTTAAAATCGAAAAATCAGGTGACGGACACGAGTTTGCAGGAATGCAGCTTCAGAATACCCTAATGGGACGTTATGAGATTGCCAAGGAAGTAACTTTGGATGATTTCATCAATAAACCTGTAGATGAGTGGAACAAACCATTGGCCATGCACACGATTGGAGGTGAACTTCCAATTGGTAAAGTGGACCTTTGGGATGCTTATGATGATACAGATGGTCCTCACTTTAATCTTTCAGTTGACCTTAACTCTTGTACGGGATGTGGCGCTTGCGTTATCGCTTGTCAGGCAGAGAACAACGTTCCAGTTGTAGGTAAGGAAGAGGTGAGAATGTCCAGGGATATGTACTGGTTGAGAATCGACCGTTATTATTCTACTGAACAAAAGGTTGAAGTTTACGAAGGTCTGAAAGAGGGAATGGCGGTGCCTGAACTTTATGGTAGTAATCTTCTGGGAATCAAAGGTGCTTTGGAAAATGCAGCGGAGAATCCTGATGTTATCTTCCAGCCGGTAATGTGTCAGCACTGTAACCACGCGCCTTGTGAAACAGTTTGTCCTGTGGCGGCAACTTCACATGGTAAGCAAGGTCAGAACCAAATGGCTTATAACAGATGTATCGGTACAAGATATTGTGCGAACAACTGTCCTTATAAAGTAAGACGTTTCAACTGGTTCAACTATGCGTTGAACGACAGATTCGACTTCAACATGAACAATGATTTGGGAAGAATGGTTCTTAACCCGGATGTTGTTACCAGAACAAGAGGGGTGATGGAAAAATGTTCTATGTGTATCCAATTGACACAGAATGTGATTCTTGAAGCTAAAAAAGATGGCAGAAAAGTGAAGGATGGAGAATTCCAGGTCGCTTGTGCTAATGCTTGTTCTACAGGCTCGCTGAAATTCGGTGATATGAATGATGTTAATTCAGAAGTTCGAAGCTTGTTCAATAGCAACAGAAAATATGTATTGCTGGAAGAAATTGGTACTAAGCCAAACGTTTTCTATCATACTAAAATCAGAAACAGAAAAGAAAGTTTAAATAATAAATAGGTAAAAAATGTCAGGACATTACGAAGCTCCGATAAGGGAACCTTTAATTATTGGTCACAAGACTTATCACGATATCACAGAAGATATCGCCAGACCTATCGAAGAACGTGCAGGAAAACTGTGGTGGGCATCTTTGTATGCAGCCTTGATTCTGTTCGTTTACGGATTTGGTTGTATCGCCTACACTATTGGAACCGGAATCGGTGCGTGGGGACTAAACAGAACTATCAACTGGGGTTGGGATATTACCAATTTCGTATGGTGGGTAGGTATCGGTCACGCCGGAACATTGATTTCTGCCGTACTATTATTATTTAGACAAAGATGGAGAATGTCGGTAAACCGTTCTGCAGAAGCGATGACGATCTTCGCAGTTTGTCAGGCAGCTATCTTCCCGGTAATTCACATGGGTAGAGTATGGGTAGGTTACTGGGTTTTCCCACTGCCAAACCAATTCGGGTCTCTTTGGGTTAACTTTAACTCGCCGCTACTTTGGGACGTATTTGCAATCTCAACTTATTTCTCGGTATCCGTTGTATTCTGGTTTATGGGATTAATTCCTGACTTTGCAATGATCAGAGACAGAGCAAAAACGCCTTTTAATAAAAAGATTTATACACTGCTTGCATTTGGCTGGGGTGGAAAAGCAAAGCACTGGCAAAGATTCGAAGAACTATCTTTGGTTTTGGCAGGTTTGGCTACACCACTTGTATTCTCGGTGCACACCACGGTATCCTTTGACTTTGCAACTTCGGTTATCAAAGGTTGGCACTCGACAATCTATCCACCCTATTTCGTAGCAGGTGCAATCTTCTCAGGATTTGCAATGGTACAAACATTATTGCTTGTAGCAAGAAAGGTTTGTCACCTGGAGGATTACATCACAATGTACCACATCGAGATTATGAACATCGTAATTGTGGTAACAGGAGGTATGGTAACTGTAGCCTATGCCACTGAATATTTTATCGGATGGTATTCCGGTTCCAGATTCGAAGATTTTACATATCTTTCTCCAGGAGCGGCAGTAGGTCCTTACTGGTGGGCATTCTGGGCGTTGATTATCTGTAACCTGGTAGTTCCTGCAGCGTTCTGGTTCAAGAAAGTGAGAACTAACATCTTCTGGACATTCATCATTGCATTGATCATCAACATTGGTATGTGGTTCGAGCGTTTTGATATTATCGTCATCAACTTGTCAAGAGATTATTTACCGTCATCTTGGACAATGTTTAAACCAACGATTATTGATGTTGGTGTATATCTTGGAACAATCGGATTCTTCTCTGTATTATTCCTGTTGTATGCTAGAACATTCCCTGTCATTGCACAGGCCGAATTGAAGAGTATTTTGAAAATTTCCGGTGAAACTTATAAAGCAAAAGAAGGAGATGAGCACCACTAAGATTATATATGGACTTTACGGCGACGACGATGATTTGATGCACGGCGTCAAAGCCTTCAACGATAAAGGAATCAAGATCAACGAAGTGTACACGCCTTTTCCGGTCCACGGATTGGATAAGGCATTGGGTTTGAAGAAAACGAGAATCTCTGATGCAGCATTTATCTACGCTTGTTATGGTGTGACCATTGGGATTACTCTGACGGCCTGGATTATGAATCATGACTGGCCACAGAACATCGGTGGTAAGCCGTCTTTTGACTGGATTCATAACTTTCCGGCATTCATTGATCCAATGTTCGAATTGATGGTATTCTGTTCCGCGCACTTGATGTCATTGACATTTCTGGTAAGAAATAAAATGTATCCAGGCGCGAAACCTCAGAATCCAGATCCAAGAACTACGGATGACAAATTCATGATGGAGTTTGTATCAGATGATGTTGAAACCATTAAGCAGCTGTTGATTGATACAGGTGTTGAAGAAATAACTGTTAAAGATGCCTAAGATGAAGAATAGTATATTAAAATTGACTGCGATCTTTGGTTTAACAACTGTTTTACTGAATTCTTGCGGACCAAAAGATAATCCACCACTGGTGTACTTCCCGGATATGTATTTCCCTGTGGCGTATGACCCGTTAATGAAAGCTCAGGATGCCTACAGTAAGCACGAGAATGAAATTCCTGCTTTCGTAGCCCATAATGGCGCAACAGGTCTTGCTCCTGTGGAAGGTACGGTTTCTCAGAATAAAGATGGTGTCATCAGCGAGGAAACACTTCCTAAAAATATGGATGAGTATAATGCGGGTTATGATGCTTCTAAAAATATCACGGTATCTCCTTTGAAAGCTGAAAATCTTGAAAAGGATTTAGCGAGAGGAAAAATTTTATACGAGCGTACCTGTTCTGCTTGTCACGGTGTAAATGGTGACGGCCAAGGTCCAATTGTGCAAAGTGGTGCTTACTCGGGTGTCCCGAAATATGCAGACAGAGATATCACCATCGGTTCTGTACACTATGTTTTAACCAATGGTAGAAATGCGATGGGTTCTTACGCGGGACAACTTAATGTTGGTGACAGATGGAGAGTAGCTCTTTATGTTTATAACACATTCAAGGCACCAACGGCTGCGGCTGCACCTGCGGCTTCCGATGCAGCACCGGCAGCAACTACTACAGCTGCACCGGCGAAAACTGAAGATAAAACTAATGCTAAATAAAAAAAGAAGTAATGTATAGTTTTTCACCTAAATTAAGATTATATTCAATCATACTCATTGTAGTGGGCATTGTTTTATTCGGTATCGGTTATGCCCTTAACCACGGTCTGGATGACTCTGCAATATCCCATTGGATGGAGTCTGTTCATTCCAAAGGACATGATGCACCATCACACTCCAGCGAGCTGGTAGGTCCACAAGATCACAACGCACACCTGGAACATGCCAAGCATCAGATTCATAATCAGCCATTAGCAGCCATTCATACTTTTGCAGTTTTTGCATTTGGAATCAGCTGTTGTGCATTATTTTTCTACAGTATTCAGCATGCTGCGCACGCAGGTTGGTCCATTATTGTAACCAGGGTGATGGAGGCGATCGCTTCTTTTATTCCTTACGGTGGTGCTTTACTGGTCATTATCATGTTATTGAACATCACGCATCAGGGACATTTATTTCATTGGATGGATCCAAATCTAACAGATCCAAATTCTCCAGAATTTGATGTGATTTTATTCGAGAAGAAAAGATTCCTCAATATTCCTTTCTATGCGATCAGAACAATTATCTACGTTGTAGGTGCATCTTTCTTCGTTTGGAAACTAAAAAGTCTTTCTAAGAAAGTGGATGAGAACAAAGGCAACAGAAAGATCTACGCCAGTCTTTACAGCTGGAGTGTCGGCTATATCGCATTCTTCGGCTTTGCTTCTGCAGCCTGGGCTTGGGATTGGTTGATGTCAATTGACCCTCACTGGTATTCTACACTTTACATCTGGTATTCCATGGTGAGCTGTTTATCTACCTCTATTGCGGTAATGATCATCATCAGTGTTTATTTAAAGAAAAAAGGTGTTTACCCTCAGTTCAACAATAACCACCTTCATGACTTAGGTAAATTTTTGTTCGCGACAAGTATGCTGTGGTCATACCTTTGGTTCTGTCAGTTTATGCTGTATTGGTATGCCAACGTTCCGGAAGAAGTGAACTATTTCTTCGGAAGATTCGAATACTACAGACCGACGTTCTTGCCAATGCTGATTGTTAATTTCCTTGCACCGTTGTTGGTTTTGGTAAGCAGCAGCATCAAGAGAAATTACAAAGTGGTAACCTTTATGGCTTGCTTGGTGATTTTTGGCCATGCAGTGGATTACTTCAATATGGTAATGCCGGGAACTGTGGGTCCTTATTGGAACAATGCTTCGAACGCACTTCTGGTATTAGGTTCATTTGTTTTTGTAGTAGGTCTGTTTACATTTACTGTAATGACAGCTCTTGCAAAACTAAAACTGATGCCAACAGGAAACCCGTACTATCACGAATCCGAGATTTACGAATATCCTTTCTAAGGCTTTTAGAAAATCAAAATATAACCCAGCAGCAATGTTGGGTTTTTTTATTAATTTTAATGAAAATAAATACAGATGATTGATAGAATTCCTATTGAAAACATTCTCTTCCTGGATATAGAAACGGTGCCGCAGTCCGGTAGTTGGAATCATGTTGATGACACGACACAATACCTATGGGACAAGAAAACCAGATTTCAGCGCAAGGACGATGTAGTCGCCGCCGATTTTTACGAAGAGCGCGCCGGTATCATGGCCGAGTTCGGAATGATTGTGTGCATTTCGATCGGAATGGTAGACAGCAACTCTGGAAAGCTCAAAATCAAAACTTTCTCCGGAAACGAAAAGACCTTATTGCTTAACTTCTGTGAAATTTTCAATGCACCAAGGATGAACAACGTGATCCTCTGTGCGCATAACGGGAAAGAATTTGATTTCCCCTACATTGCGAGGCGGCTTTTGATTAACGGCATTCGGCCGCCGGTTCCGTTTCAGATGTTTGGGAAAAAGCCTTGGGAAATTCCACATTTGGACACCATGGAACTCTGGAAATTCGGTGACTGGAAAAATTATGTATCTCTGGAATTGCTGGCGCACATCTTCGGAATCCCTACGCCTAAAGACGACATAGACGGAAGTATGGTGGCCGATATATACTACAAAGACGGTGATATAGACAGAATCATTCATTATTGTGAAAAAGATGTCTTAACTTTGGCCAATGTTTTCCGACGGATGCGTCAGGAAGATTTATTAAAAAGATTAGATTAAAAATGAAATATACAGACGACCAGATAGCAGATATTGGTGAAGAGATAATCAAGGAACTGAAGACGGTTTTCGACCCGGAAATTCCGGTGGATATCTACGAGTTGGGATTGGTTTATGATGTTCAGATCTCAGATGAAGGCGATGTTTTGGTGATCATGACACTGACTTCTCCAAACTGCCCCGTTGCGGAAACTTTACCTGTAGAAGTAGAAGACAAAGTAAGAGGTGTAGAAGGCGTACGTTCGGCAAAGATAGAACTTACCTTCGAACCAACATGGACCAAGGAAATGATGAGCGAAGAAGCCAAGTTTGAGCTTGGTATGTTATAAAAGAAATCCTGCTTAGCGCAGGATTTTTTAGTTTAATCGTTATATTTCGAAAAGAAATATCTTCTTGATGTCCGGATGAAGACTGAGATACACCGGAGCATTTTTTGCCTGATACTCGATGAAATCTTTCTCTTCCTGAGAGTAGGAATGTGGAAATTTGAAAACGCAGAAAATTTCGCCGATTCTCCTTGGCTCAAAATACATCGTCTTTTTCAGTTCGCAGCTCGCACCTGTAATATCAATGTTTCTGTCTTTACCCAAAACCACCAATGATGCAAACACACTCTCTGCCAATGCTGTTGCGAAAATGTCTGTGGGAGAAAAATGCTCGCGCACGGTAAAGTCATTGGAAGGAACGTAGGTTGAGAAAACATCACCGGAAGCTTCGTGCACTGACTCAATTTTAGAGTCGCCTAAGTAAGTAGTTTTTGAAGTCATAACGTGGATATTAAATTGTTTTTTCTGTATTAAATTTACAGCGTTTTTTTCAAATCTAAAATGAAAAGTATCAATTTTTGTGAAAATATGATAAAAATAATATCCGGAAAGATCAAATCAAAAATGAAAAATGTCTTTCGCCATGTTATAGGCGCTTTCAAAATGAAGCAGATTCTGATGGATATCCAATTTCTCCGACTGCATAAAAGTGAAAACTTTTTCTGTCGGCATATTACCCACCAGATCATCTTTTGCCATAGGACAGCCGCCGATGCCTTTTATGGCGCTGTCGAATCTTTTGCAGCCTTCATCGTAAGCTGCTTTCAGCTTCATGTAAGAATCTTCGTAACGGTTATGAAAATGCGCCCCGAAATGAATGCCGGGATATTTCGAAGGTATTTTGTTGAACAGTAGCGCAATCCGCTCTACATCGCCAACGCCGGTAGTGTCTGAGAGCAAAACATCTTGGATTCCGATTTCCTCGAAACGTTTTGCCCAGAAATCAACATCTTCCCATTTCCAGCTTTCGCCATAAGGATTGCCAAAAGCCATAGAGAAGTAAAGGTTCAGCTGTCTGCCTTCGGACCGAGTCAGCTCCAGGATTTTTACCACTTCGCTAAAGGCCTCTTCCCGGCTTTTATTCGTATTTCTATGCTGGAATGTTTCGGAAATTGAAAACGGAAAACCCAGAATATCAACCTGCTCATGACTCAAAGCCTTTTCGGCGCCCCGAAGATTAGCCACCACTACAGACAGTTTCGTATTGGAAAGTGATTTGTCGATTTCGTCCACCACAATTCCGGAGTCCGCCATCTGAGGCATTGTTTTCGGATTGACGAAGCTGCCGCAATCCAGGACGTCGAAACGTACTTCCATCAGCCTGTTGATGTAATCGATTTTCTGTTGCGTGGGGATAAACTCGCCCCAGCCTTGCATCGCGTCGCGTGGACATTCTGTTAAGAACATTGACTTTAATTTAAAATTTATTTGGGCAGCTTTTCCGCCTTCCGTTCCCGCTTTTTTTGCCAGGCTTTGCCCACGCAAAAAAAGAGCTCCACTCAAGTCGGGCTGCAGGTTCCGGTGTAAAACAACATTGAGGTCATCCATCGCCATGATCTATCACCATTCAACTTTGAACTCCGGCTATGATTTGTTTGCTGTTCACTCCATAAATATATAACTTTGCACAGATATACCAAATTATATGGAAAACATCCAATTAGACGCAGTTTGGAGCCAAAAACTCCTGAACCGATTCATCAATTACATCAAGATATTTTCGACCAGCGACGCAGAAAGTGAGACTACGCCTAGTACAGAAAGGCAGTGGGACATTGCGAACTACCTCTATAAAGAATTGCAGGAACTTGGTCTGGAAGATGTGAGCATCGATGAAAAGGGCTACGTTTTTGGATTCATTCCTTCCAATCAAGACGAAAAAGTGCCTCAGGTTGGATTCATTGCACATTACGATTCTTCACCGGACTTCAATGGCGAAAATGTGAATCCCCAGATTTGGGAAAATTATGACGGCGAAGATCTGTTACTGAACAAAGAAACCGGATTTACTTTGTCATCCACCAAATTTGAATCTCTAAAAAAATATATCGGACAAACCATCATCACCACGGACGGAACAACGTTGCTGAGCGCCGATGATAAAGCCGGTGTTGCAGAGATTGTAACAGCGGCAGAATTTTTACTGGCCCATCCGCAAATCAAACACGGCAGAATCTCGATCGGTTTCAATCCGGACGAAGAAATTGGAAGAGGTGCGCATCATTTTGATGTTGAAAAATTCGGGGCCGAATGGGCTTACACGATGGACGGCGGAGAAATCGGAGAATTGGAATATGAAAACTTCAATGCTGCGGGAGCTGTAGTGAAAATTCACGGTTTGTCTGTACATCCGGGCTATTCGTACGGAAAAATGCTGAATGCCGGATTAATAGCGTCGGAATTTATCCAATCGCTTCCGGCCAATGAAACGCCTGCAACAACGAAAGGTTTCGAAGGATTTTTCCATTTGACCGATTTTGAAGGCGATGTTTCCGAGGCTAAACTTCAATACATTATTCGTGATCACGATGACCAGAAGTTTGAAGATAGAAAAAAACTCATTGCTGAAAAAGTTGAAGCGATCAATCAGAAGTATGGCGCAAAAACTGCTGAGATAGAAATCAAACCTCAATATCTCAATATGAAAAAGCAGTTTGAAGGCAAAATGCATATTGTAGATATCGCAGAACAAGCCATGAAAGATGCAGGGATAGAACCAAAAATCAAAGCAATCCGAGGCGGAACGGACGGTGCACAATTGTCCTATATGGGACTGCCTTGCCCAAATATTTTCGCCGGCGGCCATAACTTCCACGGACCTTACGAATTCGTACCTTTGGAAAGTATGCTAGCAGCCGTTAAAGTGATTGTGAATATTGCACAGTCTGTTAAATCATTGAATCATAATTGATAATCCATTCGGAATGACCATAAAAGAAAAACAGCAGGAACTGATTGAGGAATTTGCCTTCCTGGAGGATTGGGAACAGAAATATGAGTACATCATAGACTTGGGAAAGGAGCTGAAAGGCCTTCCTGAGGACAAAAAAACGGATGAAAATCTTATCCGCGGTTGTCAGTCCAAAGTCTGGATCGATGCTGAATTTAAGGACGGAAAATTGTTTTTCAATGCCGATTCGGATGGTATCCTGCCGAAAGGAATTGTTTCTCTTTTGGTGAGAATCTACAGTGGACACTCAACGCAGGAAATCCTGGATTCGGATTTTAACTTTATCTCCGAAATTGGTCTGCAGGAATTCTTGTCGCCCTCCAGAGCGAATGGTCTGATGGCAATGACCAAGCAGATCAAATTTTACGCAGTTGCATTTCAACTAAAGAAGTAGGTGAAGAGAATTCTGGCATATCGTTTTTCCGCTTTCGGAGACGTGGCAATGACGGTTCCGGTCTGTGTTGAGTTTCTGGAGCAGAATCCGGATGTAGAACTCGTCTTTGTAAGCCGCGACAATTTCAAAGATCTCTTCGACAGGCATCCGAGACTCAAGTTCCATGGTGTAAGCTTTGACGACTACAAAGGGATTTTCGGCATCCGTCAATTAACAAAAGATCTTATCAAGACCTACAATCCGGATTATGTCGCAGATCTTCATGATGTGATCCGAACCAAAATGATCAATACAATCTTTATCCGACACGGATTTAAGGTTTTCCAGATCGATAAAGGCAAAGATGAGAAAGAAAAACTCACCGATGTTTGGAATCTGAACAAAATACAGCTTCGGAGAACGGTAGAACGTTACGCCGATGTTTTTCGGAGAATGGGTTTCGGCGTCGTGTTATCCCATCAGTTGCGTCCGCAGTCTCTTGAAAAAAAAGACATCGGGTTTGCGCCGTTTGCCCAGCACAAAGGCAAAATGATGCCACTGGAAAAATCTTTTGAATTAGCCAGGATTCTGTCGAAAACGCACCGTCTTTATTTTTTCGGTGGTGGCCAAGAAGAAAATGATATCCTGAACTCCTGGGAAAGTCAGCTCCCGAATACCGCGAGTCTGGCCGGAAAATTAACACTGAAAGAAGAACTTCAGAAGATTGCGACGCTGGAAGTGATGATTTCCATGGACTCTGCCAATATGCACCTTGCCAGCCTGATGGGGACACGGTGCGTTTCCGTCTGGGGTTCTACTCATCATTATGCGGGCTTTCTGGGCTATGGACAGCGCGAAGAAGATATTGTACATGTTAAGGATTTATCCTGCAGGCCATGTTCCGTTTTTGGGGATAAGGAATGTTTCCGCGGGGACTATGCCTGTCTGGAAGAACTCAATATTCAGAAAATTGTAGAACGGATATGATACTAAGTATTTGTATTCCGGTTTATAATTTTGATGTCAATGATTTGGTTAACGCGGTCAATGACCAAATTGTATCAGGTCAGCTGGATGCGGAAATAATTTTAATTGATGACGCTTCTACTAAAAATTTCGTAGAAAAAAATATGCTTTTGGAATCCAAGGTCAACCGTTTCATTTTTCTCCCCGAGAATATAGGACGTTCGAAAATCCGAAATCTGTTTCTCAAATATACGCAGTCAGATTATCTGCTTTTTTTGGACTGTGACGGGAAAGTCAGCAGCCCTCACTTCATTCAAAATTATCTTGATTTTATCAATGCAAAACATCCTGACGTGATCTACGGCGGACGAAAAGTGGAAGAACTAAAACCTGGCCGAGAATATGGACTGCGATGGAAATTTGCAGTTGAAAGAGAAAATCTAAATGTAGAAGAGCGAATCAAGTTTCCTTATCTCCACTTCCAGACCAATAATTTCGTAGTAAAAAAGACAGTTTTGGAAGCGCATCCTTTCGACGAGTCCATAACGCAGTATGGCTACGAAGATTTAATTTTCGCCAAGGATCTCTTTAAATCGGGCGTCAAAATTGACCATATCGAGAATCCTATTGTTAATGATGATGTAGAAACCAACCATGTCTTTCTTGACAAAGCGGATCAGTCGGCCAGAAGTCTTGCCCAGCTCATCAGGGCAAAAAGTTTGGACACGAACAGTGAGATCAAGTTAGCTAAGGCTTATTTTTCACTTAAAGATAGTCATCTGCTGTTTCCTTTCCGGACGCTTTACAATATAGTGAAGCCTGTGCTTTTTCGTGCGCTGTTGTCGGGTTATGCGCCGCTGAGGCTCTTAGATTTTTATAAGCTGGGACAGATGGCTGGCTACATCAGAAAAAATTGATTGCTGATATTCGCGTTCCAAAATAGTCCGGATATTGGCAACGTTGATTTTCCTCGCCACTTGCAATATCGTATAACCAATTAACATTCCGAAAGTGTTTAGAAAAACATCGTCAATGTCGGCAGTTCCTCTTGCAGTATAAAGCTGCGCCAATTCAATCATCGAAATCCAGGACACGAAAAGAAAAACCAACATCGCAAGGTTGTTGAACCGCTTGTTCAGTATGCCCATCCAGCCGTAAGGAATGAATACGAGAATATTTCCGATGATGTTTACCATGAATTTTTCGGAAAAAATCTGGTGGTAGTTCAGAAAATATTTGATGCTCTGAAATGGATTAAGCTGCAAAAATCCATATTCCGGATGTCTGCCGCAGCCATAGAACATCATGTACAACAGAAAAATAGTATATAAGCTGATTAATACCGCATAATATCTTTTCATAGGTTTCCTTTTTGAGGATTAGTAAAGAAGAGATTTCCAACAATCGCATTGATTTATATCCCGCAATTTACGATCAAAAATCTGTCCTTACTTAAAAAGTTAAACGGCTGCTTAAGTTTTTTATGCAACTTTAACAATTATGTTAAATGGATCTGAATGTTTTAAGAAATATTTAAGAAAAAAAGTGGGCGATACAGGATTCGAACCAGTGACCTCTGCGATGTCAACGCAACGCTCTAAACCAACTGAGCTAATCGCCCTTTGAAAATTTGAAATAAAAAATCTCCCAAAAGTTTGGAAGATTTTGTGGGTCCTGAGGGATTCGAACCCCCGACCCTCTGGGTGTAAACCAGATGCTCTGAACCAACTGAGCTAAGAACCCGAATTTTTTCTAAAGGTTTCGTTCCTTTGTGGGCCCTGAGGGATTCGAACCCCCGACCCTCTGGGTGTAAACCAGATGCTCTGAACCAACTGAGCTAAGAGCCCGCAACGTGTTACCGTTTTGAGTGGTGCAAATATACAATTTATAACTACATCAGCAAATTTTTTTCTAAAAAATCTCCCACTACAAAGTTGCTGCCGCCAATAAAAATCATCTCTTCCGTTTTACAATTCTGTTTTGCAGATAGATAGCCGGATTGTACAGAACTAAAAATTTTGTACTGCAACTGGGAATTTTTCAGCAGGAATTCATAATCTTCGGGGTTTCGTCCGCGGCTGACGCTGGGTTTTACAAAATAGTAGTGGGCATCTTTCGGCAGCATCGGGATTACATCGTCAATTTTTTTGTCATTGACAAATCCTATAATAATATGTTTTGATTGAGAATATTCATTCAATTGCTTGAATACTTCTTCCAGCCCGGCTTGATTGTGTCCTGTATCACAAATCGTTAAAGGTTCTTTTGAGAATTCAAACCAGCGGCCGATGAAGTTTGTGTTTTGATGGACATTCAGAAGTCCGGATTCCAAATTTTCTTGACCTATTTTCAAATCTTGCTTTCGCAATTCAGCCACTAAAGCCAGAACAACACGAATGTTTTTTTTCTGATAATTACCTTTTAAATCTGAATTTAAATCCGTTTTAATTTCTGTGGCATCAATGAATTCAGCATGGACATCAGCGGCCTTTTGCCTGACAATTTCTTTCACAGCTGGGTTTTCGTCACCAGAAATTATAACAGTATTTTCCTTGACAATTCCGGCTTTTTCTCGTGCAATTTCTTCAATCGTATCGCCGAGAATGTTCTGATGGTCCAGCTGAACATTCGTAATAGCCGAAACCAAAGGTCTGATGATGTTGGTGGAATCTAATCTTCCGCCTAATCCGACTTCTATAATTGCAACATCGACCTTCCGCTGATAAAAATATTCGAAGGCCATAATCGTCGTAAATTCAAAAAAGGAAGGACGAATATCTTCCGGTAAATGCTTCAGTTTTTGGATAAAACCGTAAACAAATTCTTTATCGCAATTTTGTCCATTGATTTTAATTCTTTCCGTGAAATCAATCAGATGCGGCGAATTGTAAAGTCCAACTTTATAGCCCGATTCCTGTAACACCGAGGCCAGCATATTGCTTGTGGAGCCTTTTCCGTTAGTGCCGCCGATATGAATGGTTTTGATTTTATCCTGAGGATTTCCAAAAAAATCGCATAGTTTTTTGATATTGTCAAGTCCCGGTTTATAAGCTTTTTGTCCGTCAATCTGGTAGTTCGGCATCTGCAAAACAAGCCAATCCACGGCTTCCTGATATTCCTGTGAAGTCATAATTTGAAATGAATGACAAATTTACTACAAGCTATGGAAATCAGAGTTAAATAGTGAAAATTTCTATCTGCTAAAAATACGTTTTGACACTGGAAGTGCGCCCCGGATGGAACGGCCTGTTTGAGCTCTTTTTATTTTTTTGTTTGGAATTGAGCTTGGCAAAAAATAAAAAAGCGAGTAGTGACAGCCGGAATTGGCGCCCAAATACTTTTAGAAATCAATCGTATAAGTTCCCTGAGAAATATTCTGTGACTTTTTGGCTTTAACGTACTGTTTCAGCCAAATTACGGCGGCGGTGATGTTGCAGGCGTCTTTGATGCCGCTGCTGCGTCCGGCCTTGGTTACATTTCCGGCTTTGTCAATAGTAATGAACATTACCAGTTGGCCTTTGGTCTTGCAATTATGATTCGGTAATTTTCCGCCTTTTCCCATGGTTCCGGGAATAAAGGCTGTAAGAATCCTGTCTTTCCCGATTTTTGTGATTTTATCGTCTTTAGAATCTGAGATTACTGCTTCTTTTTTCTCGTCTTTTTGAGCGAGTTTGGCATCTTCCTTCTGCGTTTTGTTCTCTTCCGGTTCAGGCGATTCTTTTGCCACATTAACCGTATCAGGCGGTAAAACTTCCACATCCGGGACGTAGATTTCCGGTTTTGTAATAGAATCTGATTTTGGTGCTTCTAATGTTTTCGGAGTTTCTGCAGCAATAGGCATTGGCTGCTCAGATGCTTTGTAATAAAGCGAATTAAACGAAAATAAAAGCACAAAAAATAACAGCGCAACCACATAAAATGCAATGGGCAAACCCGATAATTTTTTGGTTCTTCTTCGGAATTCCATTGTTTAAGAAGGCTTGTTGATGATATCCAAAAACTCGTTGGTGTGATACTGGATTTTCATCAGCAAATAATCTACTTTGCCAACCAGAATATTATGAAAAATATAAGACAGAAATCCGACAATCAATCCGACAGCAGAAGGTGCCAAAGCCCTGTAAAAATCAGCAGCTAAAAGATTCTGAGCAACAACGGTTTCCGTTTTTGACAATGTCCCGAAAGTGGAAGCCAGAATCAAAACACCACCGAGAAGTCCCAGCATAGGCGCTGCGCCGGAAAGTGTTGCCAGATAGCCAATGTTTTTTTCCGCCTTGTTAAGTTCTATCTGGGCGTGGGTTTCCATCGCATTGGCAATTTCGCTCACGGGTCTTCCCAATCGGGAAAGTCCTTTTTCCACACTTCTGGATTCGGGGGAATTATCTCTCCTACAAAAATCAATCGCAGACTGGATTCTGCCATCATTCAGCAAATCGTTGACATTTTTTAGAAGATAGGGATCTACCTGATTTTCTTTATTGAGTGCATAAAGTTTCTGACCAAAAAAAACAATGGCAAAAATTCCAGAAAAAATAAGAACAATGATGATGGAAACGCTCAGTAAACCTCCACCAAACAGAAATTCCCAGATAGAAATGCTTTGATTTGCCATAGTTTTTGATTTGTTTAAATGATTTTCAAATTTATGAATTAGTTGAGGATTAATCCGAATCGATCAAGACAGAATTTGGAGAATTGTTGTTTTCCACTTCCTAAAAAGTGATTTTATAAGTTCCTTTTGAAGAAACATTTGCTGCCTCGGCCTTCACATATTGCCGCACCCAGCTTGTTGCGGTGCTCACTACACAAGGATCGGAAACGCCATTCATCCGTCTTGCCGAGGTTACTTTTCCGGATTTATCGACCGTATAAGAAATGGTAATGCTGCCGCTGGCATCACAATCGTGGTTGGGCTGAGCGCCGCCGCGTCCCATGGTTCCGGGAATGAACCCGACAAGTTTCCGGTCTATGCCTATTAAACTATTACCATCACCATCTCCGCCGAGAGGGTCGCCATAATTACCGGGTCCGTTACCATTTCCTTGTGATCCGGCTTTGCTCCCGCGACCTTTTAGAAGATTGCCAATAGCAGCATTGCCACGGCCGTCGCCGCTCGCGTTTTCTTTTTTGATATCACCTTTGGAATTGGTTTTTCCGTTAGTTGTTTTGGTAGAATTGGCTACTGCAGCATTGGTTTTATCATTCGATTTTTTGGTTGCTGCAGGAGGATTTTTGGTTCTCGTAGGTATGGGAACTGTATTTTCAGGAATATCTCTGTCCACTTTTTCTTTGGAAACTTTTGCCACTTCTGTCATGATTTCCTTTTCTTCCTTCTTTTCAACGATTGGTGCAGGGCTTCCTTCTTCTGCTTTCGGCTCTTCCGCGCCTCTTCCGTTGCGATTGTCGCCGTAGTTAATGCGCATCTCAGTAAGTTCTACAGGGATGATGCGCTCACTGTTGACAGCTGTTTTTTTCGGAGATTTGATGATTGTTGCCGGAACAAAAAAAATGATCAGGAAGATAAACATCCCGACGATCAGAGCCTTGGTGAGCGTAAACTCGTAGTGCTTGCGAAATTCGTAGGCGCCATAAGCCTTGTGGCGGTCTTCAAAAACAATATCATCCAAATCCTGATACATCCCAATCAACTATTTTCGTTACAATTAGTTTTATAACGATTCGTAAATATAATTATTATTTTTTGGAGATGTTTAATCGTCCACCTCTATCTCGTCCTGGCGGAAGTTGCATTTCAGCTTGAAGGGAATCGGCTCTTCCGAACCGGTGTAAAAATCCGTAATATTTCCTTTCCAGTAAAGCTCCAGCTCGCCCTTTTCATTGTTGGAAAAGCTAAGATCATTATCGTAAACGAATGCCTCCTCATCATCATAAAGGTCTACTTCTGTGTAAGTGTCTTCGTCGGAATCTTCCACCTGAAACTGTTTTCCTTCCAGTTCCTCCTCGGCGATTGGAAATTCTGAAACGTTAATGGACAGTTGAGGAAATTTATACTGCAAAGAATCATCATCCACATGGTCCAGAGAGTCGTCCGTAATAATTTCCACTTCCAGGAAATTCTGTGCGTTGAGATAAACGGACTTGCAATAGGTGTTCCTGATGAAATACTTGAGCGTTTCCTCAGGATGGTAAATCTTTAATATTCCTTTCATTATAAGGACCTTGAATTATTGATAAATTTTTAATTGTGCTTAACAAAGATAAAAATTTGCCTGAATTTGAAAAATTTTTGTCCGTTATTTTTAAAGATTGTTTTGATAATTTGCTAATCTGTTGATATTGTGCTAATGTCGCCACTTTTTGAATCCTGAAAGTTCAACACGTCACGATGCTATAAAAATCTTATATTTACGTTGTCAAATAAGTGTTTTCAATGAAAAATCTATACAAAATTATATTACTATTCATAATGGCTTATGGTTTATTTTCCTGCAAAAAGGAAGATTCTCCTATGATGAAAACCTCCGTAGGATCCTCTTCGTCTGATCTGGATTCCATTGCTGCAAGATATTACGAGGAGTACCTGAAATTTTATCCTTTGGAAGCTACTTCACAAGGTGATGAAAGGTATAATGATCTTTTGCCAAATAATCTGAGCCAGGATTTCATCAAAAAAGAAATTGCTTTCTATAATTCTGTACAGAATCAATTAAAATCGGTGGACTACAACAGTCTGGACAATGACCGCAAAGTGGTTTTCGATGTTCTGGAATATACGCTGATTGACAAACAGGAGCGTTACGCCTATCATCCGGAATATATTCCTTTTACCCAGTTCGACGGTTTGCCTCTGACTTTTCCGATGTTGGGAAGCGGAACTGGGATTCAACCGTTTAAAAAGGAGAAAGATTATGATAACTGGCTGAAGAGAGTAGATGAATTTCCTGTCTGGATGGATTCTGCCATTGAGAATTTCAGACTGGGCATCAAGAATAATGTAGTACTTCCGAAATCTCTGGTCCTGAAAATGATTCCACAGATGAAAGCGGAAGAAATCACCACGTTCGACATCGAAAAGAACATTTTCTATGGTCCGATCAAAAACCTTCCGAAAAATTTTAAACCGGTGATTGCGAATAAATACACGAAGCTGTATCAGGATGCCATCAAAAATAAAATCATTCCGGCCTATGTGAAAATGGGTGATTTTCTGGAGAAGGAATATCTGCCCAAAGCAAGAACCACCTCGGGTTACAATGCATTGCCAAATGGCACCAATGTCTATGCATACTACGTGAAAAGCTGGACCACAACGGACCGGACGCCCGAGGAAATCCACAAAACAGGTCTTTCTGAAGTGGAGAGAATACGCAGTGAAATGGAGAAGGTGAAAAATCAAGTCGGTTTCAAAGGTTCTTTGGAAGACTTCCTGAATCACGTCAAAACCGATCCGAAAGCAATGCCTTACAAAACATCGAAAGAGGTTCTTGCAGGTTTCCAATCCATTCTGGATAAAATCACGCCGAAGCTGAAAACGATGTTTAATGTGACACCAAAAACACCATTCGAAATCCGTCAAACCGAAAAGTACCGCGAAGCCAGCGCCAGCGCAGAATATATCCAAGGAAGTGCGGACGGCAAACGTCCCGGGATTTTTTATATGCCGATTCCGGATCCGACAAAATTCAATGTGACGTCCGGGATGGAATCATTGTTTCTTCACGAGGCGATTCCGGGTCATCATTACCAGATTTCGCTTCAGCAGGAAAATGCCAAGTTGCCTAAGTTTATGAGATTCGGCTGGATCGGTGCTTACGGCGAAGGCTGGGCTTTGTATTGCGAATCGCTCGGGCAGGAGTTTGGGCTGTACACAGATCCTTATCAGAAAATGGGTTCTCTGAGTGATGAGATGTTGCGCGCAGTCCGGCTTGTTATTGATACCGGAATTCATACCGGACAAATGTCGCGCGAAGAAGCGATTAAATATTTCTTAAGTAATGTTGCTTATGACGAAGCTGGTGCGACGGCCGAAGTAGAACGTTATATGGCGTTGCCGGGACAAGCTTTGAGCTACAAAACCGGTGCAATGAAAATCCGTGAATTGAGAAACAAGTATCAAAAAGAACAAGGGAAGAAATTCAATCTGGCGTCTTTCCACGATGAGGTTCTGAGTCAAGGCTGTCTTCCATTGGAAGTTCTGGAACGCAAAATGGAACTTTGGGCGAAGAAGTAAATGATGAAGAAACTTATTATAAAAAGGCTGCGGCACACAAAATATATTTTTTATCAGGAAACTCTTGTTGATTTCAAAGACCATTTTTGGTCATTTCTCGGCGCTTTTTTCGGGATCGGATTGATTGCATTTTTGCAGACTCAACAGTTATCGGAAATTGAAAATGTATTTCTGATTGGTTCATTCGGAGCCTCCAGTGTTTTGGTGTATGGCGCGGTGAACAGTCCGCTGGCACAACCCAGAAATCTGATTGGCGGGCACGTTCTATCTGCTCTGGTTGGTGTGACGGCTTATAAGTTTTTGCCCGATGTTCTTTGGCTAAGTGCTTCTATTGCAGTCGCCTCGTCAATTGTCGTGATGCAGATTACCAAAACAATGCATCCGCCAGGTGGTGCCACGGCTCTGATTGCGGTGCTTCCGGCCGGGAAAATCCAGGCATTAGGCTACTGGTACGCCGTGTCGCCGGTTCTGAGTGGTGTTTTGATTTTGCTCGTGATGGCTTTGATTTTCAATAATATTCCAAAGGGAAGGAAATATCCTCATCGCATGAAGCAGACTAAATATTTCCATATGAGAAGAATGCTGAAAAAGAAACATTAAGCTTTTTCCGGAAACAATAATTTCGGAATGTAATCTTTGTCTTTATTGCCTCTCGCCGGAGAATATTCCCGTCCGTAAAAAATAATCTGAAGATGAAGCTTGTTCCAGACGCTTTCATCCCAAAGACTTTTTGCATCTTTCTCAGTCTCAACAACGTTTTTTCCAGAAGTCAGTTTCCATTGTGTCATCAGCCTGTGAATGTGCGTATCAACGGGAAACGCCGGAAAACCAAATCCCTGGCTCATCACCACAGAAGCGGTTTTGTGTCCAACGCCAGCCAGCTCTTCCAGCTCTGCAAAGGTTTGCGGAACCACGGAATTGTGTTTCTCCACCAGAACTTCCGCCATTTTTTTCAGATTTTTAGCTTTCGAGTTGGCAAGTCCGATTTCTTTGATGAGCTCCTTGATTTCTTCCACACTCAGCCTGGCCATTTTTTCCGGCGTGTCTGCAACAGCAAACAGTTTCGGCGTGATTTGATTCACTTTTTTGTCCGTGGTCTGTGCAGACAATGCCACGGCAACCATCAGAGTATAAGCATCTTTGTGATCCAGGGGAATCGGAACTTCGGGGTATAATTTTTCTAATTCTTCCTGAACAATTTTGGCTCTTTGCTTTTTCGTCATTTTGATGCTAAATTTGTCTCCACAAAAATAGAAATTATGCTGAACGTTGGCGACGCTTTACCCGAATTTATCGGAACAAATCAGGAAGGAAAGGAAATTAATTCGGAACAGCTGAAAGGCAAAAAACTCGTTGTTTTCTTTTATCCGAAAGCCAGCACGCCGGGCTGTACGGCAGAAGCTTGTAATCTGAGAGACAATTATTCGGTTTTGAAGGAGAAAGGATTCCAATTGATTGGCGTGAGTGCAGATTCTGTGAAACGTCAGAAAAGCTTTGCCGATAAGTATGAATTACCGTTTGATGTCATTGCCGATGAAGATCACGATATCATTGAAAAATTCGGAGTCTGGCAGTTGAAGAAATTTATGGGAAGGGAATTTATGGGCATCGTGAGAACGACTTTTGTTTTCGATGAGAATGGCATCTGTACTCAGGTGATTGACAAAGTAAAAACCAAAGACCACGCAGCGCAGATTTTGATGTAAAAAACATCTAAAAATACGTCCTTTACCTATCGCTTGACGTTCTTTAATGGTCGCGCGGGGTTTTGAACAGGTCTGTCGTGGTTATTGACTGGTCGCAAGACGTTCCCGATGTGTTCCGACACGTTCCGAACCCCAAATTATACGTTGCCTAACGTGTCGGGAGCGCTTCAAAACCTCGGTGAATAGGTGAAGAACCGCAGCGGATGATTCCGGAACGTCAACCGAATGGTGTAAATAAGCTTCGGATATGTTCTGTGAAGGTCCCAAATCCTATTTCATGGGAATCCATATCTCTTCCTCCGCAGAATCGCTGTTCGGATTATAATCGTCGCCGAAAATCTCAAAATGTGGTCTGTTGTCAACTTCAAACTGATTCTCCGGAATGAAATTTTGAAAGATGTACCGGAAAATTTCAGGTCCGTTTTCTGCTTTTCCCTGATAGTTAAAAACCAAATATTTTCCACTTGCTAATTGGAAGGTTTCAAAATCTTTGGGAACATTATCAAAGTCTGACACTTCTGCCAAAGCGTATTTTTTGAAGGATTGATCCGGTGTAAAATGCTTCGGATAAATTTGAAGTGAGAATAAGTGGTTGGAAATTCTGTTGTTGATTTCATTTCTTCTCATCATAAACCGTCTCCAGAGTATCGGCGTTCTGTCATCTTGGAAGGAAGTGGTGATGCTGAAACCAATTAATTTTTTAGCTTCGATAATTTCGATGCGATGCGGTAAATTAATTTTCATAATACCTCAATTCCTCGTTGTCGTCAGGAAAAATCACATATTTTTGGAATTTAAGGCCGAGTCTTTCAATCAATTTTTGAGAAGAAATATTGTCGTCAGAAGTCATTGCGGAGATTTTTGTCAGGCCAAAATTCTCGGCGACCAATGCTTTCAGTTTCGAGGCCGATTCGTACGCAAAACCTTTTCCTTCAAAATCAGGAAAGAAAGAAAATCCAATATCCGGAACATCGATGCCGTCACGAACGAAAACGCCCACCGCACCAATTTTTTTGTTGAGTTCTTTGTGAATAACCACGTAATTTCCGTAGCCTAATTTTTCGATATGAGGCAGAAATTTTTCCTTGATATATTGTTCTGCATCTTGCTTCGTGCGGAGATTTCTATCTCCAATAAATTGGATAAATGACGGCAAGTTATACAATTCCAGGAAGAAATCGGCGTCTTCCAGGTCGGCGAGTTTCATTTTTAATCGTTCCGTTTCGAAGGTTTTCATATTAGCTAATTTTTTATTGGAAAAAATCTGAAGATTTTTGAGTATTTATTGGTCTTTCCTTCGACAGGCTCAGGATAAACTTCGTCTCAGACTGACAGTGCTTATGCTAAAATTTTTTCCAGACCAGAAAATTTCATTCCTCAAAAATAGAAATTTTATGGAACGATCACCGTAAAAATGTAAGCAAAGAGATTCACCAGAAGTACAACGCCGTAGAGAATGTTGGTTTTTCCGCGGTTCAATGATAACATGACCGTGTAAAGTGACAGCGCCAGCAAAACCATGGATTTGAGGTCTAATCCCAATAATAATGGCATTTCGTAGATAATGGAAACCACGGCCACGCAAGGAATTGTGAGCCCGATACTTGCTATGGCAGATCCCAGAGCCAGATTCAGGCTGGTCTGAAATTGGTTTCTTCTGGCCGCCTTCAGAGCTGCTAAACCTTCCGGCATCAGCACTACAGCGGCAATGATAACGCCTACCAAGGCCTGCGGCGCGCCCAGACTGTGGACCATGCTTTCAATCTGTGGCGATAACGATTTCGCGAGAAAGACCACAACACCCAGACAAAGGATCAGGAAAATCAGACTCATGCAACTCTCGAAATTGGAAGGCGGTACGGCATGTGTTTCTTCGTCACCGTCGGGCAGAAAATAGTTCCGGTGTCGCACCGTCTGAACCATCAGAAATGTACTGTAGATGACCAGAGAAGCGATGGAAAAAAATATGAGCTGAGCCTTACTGAAGGTAGCTGATAATTCGCTCGTGGTATAGTTGGGAAGTATCAGGGTCATGACAACGATGGCAACAAGGCTGATCAGGGCCATGTTTCCTGATGTCCTTGCAAAAAACTGTTCTTTGAACTTGATGCCGCCCACCAGAAGGCAGACGCCGAGAATGCCGTTCAGGATCAGCATTACGGCAGCAAAAACGGTGTCTCTGGCCAGCGTGGTGGTTTCCTTGCCGCCGGCCATCATCAGTGAAACAATAAGTCCTACCTCCAAAACAGTAATGGCAATGGCCAGAATAATTGTTCCGAACGGTTCGCCCACCTTGTGCGCCACTACTTCTGCATGGTGGACGGCTGCAAGGACCGCCGAAATCAACAATGCGCCACCCAAAACAGCGAGCAGCGGAGTGTCATCTGCAACACCCAACAGATAATATACTAATGCTAAAACGGGAAATATAAAAGACCAATGTAATAAAGCTTTCAACTGCATAAAAAACGATTTCTCTAATTTACAAAAAAAATTCTGAAGCGATCCGGAGTGGATGCTGCAACAAAAAGGCCACCAAACTGCGATCTTAAACCAGTTTAAGTTTTTAGGTTTTTGTTAATCCGATCTTTGTCTCATATTTAAAACCATTTTTATGAGTACAAGATTTAATTTAGCAAAAACGGATGCCGCTGCTTACAAAGCAATGGCCGGCATGGTCACTTATCTTCAGAATATTTCGATTAGCAAGACCTGGCAAGAGCTTATCAAAATCAGGGCTTCGCAAATTAACGGGTGTGCACATTGCCTTGATTTGCATACCAGAGATGCTGTAAAATTAGGCGAAACACCACAGAGAATCTATCTTCTCAATGCGTGGAGAGAAGCGTTGGAGTTATATTCTGCTGAGGAGCAAGTTATCCTGGAAATGACGGAAGAGATCACATTGATCAACAACGATGGACTGTCGGAAGAAACGTACGACAAGGCCAGGCAGCTTTTTACAGAACAGCAGATGGCTGAAATCATAATGACGGCAGTCATCATCAACTCCTATAACAGGATTGGAATCAGCGCGCTGATGCCGATTTCGAGGCACTAAAAAAGCCACCAAATATTGGTGGCTAAAAATGTTTTATTGCTGTAAGCTTTTACTTAACAAGAGTCAGCTCGCTGATCAGATGTTTGGCGCCGGCATATTTGTCAATAATCCAAAGTACGTAACGAACGTCTACATTGATGGTTCTCTGTAGTTTTGGTTCGAAAACGATATCGCCGCTCAGCGCTTCACTGTTTCCGTCGAACGCGAGACCGATGAGGTTTCCATTGCCATCAATAATCGGCGAGCCGGAGTTACCGCCCGTGATGTCATTGTTTGATAAGAAGTTGATTGGCATAAATCCGCCTTTCTTATCTGCATACTGGCCGTAATCTTTTTTCTTGGCAAGATCCAGAACTTTCTGCGGAAGATCAAATTCCTCATCGCCTTTTTTGTACTTGGCCACCATTCCGTTGATATCGGTGTAATAATTTTCCTTAATGCCTTTGTAATTTCTGTCGGCTCTTTCCGGCAACGTTTCAATCGTTCCGTAGGTCAGTCTCATTGTAGAGTTGGCATCCGGATAGAATTTTTTCTCAGGCTGAGATTTCATCAGTCCATCTAAGAAAAGTCTGCTGTTCTTGGCAAAGTTTTCGTCCACTTTCGTGAATTTCTCGATGCCTAGTTTCTGATCTTCTACCACGCCATTGGCAAATTGTCTCAGTTTATCAGCATCAATTTTCAGGCGGTCAGGATTTTCTACGAAGGCCATTGCTGATTTTTTATTGGCAAAAACAGACTCATAAGCCATGGTTGAAAGTGTATTGGTGTTGGCTGCTAAAATTGTTGGAGAAGCAAATTCCTTCGCGACTTTTGTTTTGTAAAGTGTAGCCAGTGAATTGAGCATCTCACCTTCCACATTGTCGTGGAAGCCGTCGTAGGCTTTTTCTACAGCATCAACTACTTTGGATTTCATCGCTGCTCTTCCGGCTTCATCCTGATCTGCGTAGGTTTTGAAAAGGCTGCCTAACTGGTAAGCTGTTGCGATGTAATGTGCATTTCTCTGAAGAATGGAAGCATAATTGCGCTCCACATTTCTTCCGGAAACCTGGCTGTAATAAGCCTGAATCTCGGGAAGTACTTTATAATAGGTTTGCTCGTTCGGAGACTGTGCAGCCCACTGGTTGTAAGTCTGCTCCAGTTTTTGCTTTTCGGCTACAGTTCCGTTTTTCCTTACGGCATCTATTGTTCCCTGTCTGTTTTTCCAGTAATTGGCAACGCTGGCGTACTGAGAAGCATAGTCTAGCTGAGTCGCTTTGTCTTTGTCCATATACTTCTTCATGACATCCATCGCCACTTTGGAAGCTTCTACCCAAGCCGGATAATCTTTATTTACCATCTGCTCGATTCCGTAAGATGTCAGATAACGGTTGGTTCTCCCTGGGTATCCCAAAATCATTGTGAAATCTCCAGGTTTATAACCTTTCAAAGAAACCGGTAAAAAGTGTTTGGGTTTCAAAGGTGTGTTGGCTTCAGAATATTCCGCCGGATTGCCGTTGGCGTCTGCGTACACACGGAAAACCGTAAAGTCCGCAGTGTGTCTTGGCCATTCCCAGTTGTCTGTATCGCCACCAAATTTTCCTAAAGATGAAGGCGGCGCGCCAACTAATCTGATGTCTTTATAATCCTGATATACAAAATAATAAAACTCGTTGCCGTTGAAGAAATCTCTCACCACCACGGTGTATTTTCCATTCTCAGAGTTTTCGGCCTGTATAGCCTTGTATTCTGCATCGATTACAGCCTTTCTGTCGGCAGCAGACATATTATTATTCAGTTTGGAATTGATTCTCTGAGAAACGTCGTCCATTCTCACCAGGAATCGTACGTAAAGACCTTTCGCGTTAAATTCCTCACTCGGCTTCATAGCCCAGAAACCGTTTTTGAGATAATCTTTTTCCGGAGTAGAGGCCGAAGCTACAGCATCATAACCGCAATGGTGATTTGTAAAAATCAAACCTTTATCCGAGACAATCTCGCCCGTACAGAAACCGCCAAAGCTTACGATGGCATCTTTCAGACTGGAATTGTTCACGGAATAAATTTCTTCAGGAGACAGGTGCAGACCTTCTTTCTGCATGTCTACACCGTTTAGACGTTTAATAAGCATCAGAAGCCACATCCCTTCGTCAGCTCTCATTTGTGCATAGCCCAGAATCAGGGTCAATGCTAAAAATATTTTTTTCATTGAGAATATTATTTTGCTGGCTAATTTAATGATTATTTTAAATCTGATGGTACGAATTTGGCTGCGAGATTCAGTAAATTTGAAAAAATGAAATTTCTAAAGTGCATCGGTGTTTTGTCATTGTTAATGCTTCTGCTGAATTCCTGCAAAACTCCCAGTTTATCCGTTCCGAAATCTGAAAATATTCACCGAAAATGGATGTTGGTTGAATATAAAGATTTCACAAAAGAAGAACTTACAAAGTTAGAAGCCAATATGGATCTGACGAAAAATTCCGATGTGCCAAACCGCTACACCGCAAAAATGGGTTGTAACGGAATGTTTTTCACCGCAGAATTTAATGATGGCAAAGCTGCATTTTCGGGAGTCGGCTCTACGATGATGTATTGCGATGGCAGGATGAAACTGGAAGAATTATTCGGAAAAGATCTGCCGAAAATGAATCAGTATAAGATGGACGGCCATTTCTTGACTTTAACAGACGGAACAGTTTCCATGAAATTTGTAGCGGCGGATTGGGATTGAAATATCAATGGTAAGAGATCAATAATGAATTTTTTTTTAAGTAATACTAATCAAAATAAAATATTTTAACTTATGAAAAGAAGTGCAAAAGCTGTTTGGAAAGGAACAGTAAAAGACGGAAGTGGTGTTCTTACAACACAAAGTACAACGCTGAACGATACGCAGTATTCATTCAAAAGCCGATTCGAGGAAGGCGTAGGAACCAATCCGGAAGAGTTGTTGGCAGCGGCTCACGCAGGTTGTTTCACAATGAAAACCTCAGCGTTGCTTACAGAAGCCGGTTACACGCCGGAATCGTTGGAAACGGAATGCAAAATCAGTTTGACGGATGGCAAAATTAACTTATCAGAATTGGTTTTGACGGCTAAAATTCCTGGCATTTCCGAAGATGATTTTCAGAAAATCGCTCAGGATGCCAAAGAAAACTGCCCGGTAAGTCAGGCTTTCAGTTTTGAGAAAACACTGACTGCAACACTCGTGAGTTAATTCTTAAAATGAATCTTAATGTTATACAAACCAAAGATATTCTTTGGTTTTTTTGTTCAAAAATAGTATCTTGTCAGAATCAGAAAATTATCAATTTTAAATGTTAGAAAAGAAAGAACATCAGTATGAAAGAGCGGTTTTGGTGGGCCTTGTCACCCAAAATCAGGATGAAAGCAAGCTGAAAGAATATATGGACGAGCTGGAGTTTCTGGCTTTTACAGCAGGCGCTACGGTGGACAAAAGATTTACCCAGAAACTGACGCAGCCGGATTCCAAAACCTTTGTCGGAAGCGGAAAGGCTCTGGAAATCAAAGAATACGTCAAAGAAAATGGCATCGGCACTGTAATTTTTGACGATGAATTATCGCCATCGCAACTTAAGAACCTGGAGCGTGAGCTGGAAGTCAAAATACTGGACAGAACCAATCTCATTCTCGATATTTTTGCACAGAGAGCGCAGACTTCGTACGCCAGAACTCAGGTCGAGCTGGCGCAGTACCAATATCTTCTTCCACGCCTAACGAGAATGTGGACCCACCTTGAACGTCAAAAAGGGGGAATCGGGATGCGTGGTCCGGGGGAAACGGAAATCGAAACCGACAGAAGGATTATCCGCGACCGGATTACGCTACTGAAAGACAAACTCAAAACCATTGATAAACAAATGTCCACTCAAAGGCAAAACCGTGGCAAAATGGTTCGTGTGTCTCTAGTAGGCTACACCAATGTAGGAAAATCAACGTTGATGAATGCGCTGTCCAAATCAGAAGTGTTTGCGGAGAATAAGCTGTTCGCAACATTAGACACTACAGTTAGAAAGGTGGTAATCGGCAATCTTCCATTTCTGCTGACAGACACTGTAGGCTTCATCAGAAAATTACCGACGCAGTTGGTAGAATCTTTCAAATCGACTTTGGATGAAGTTCGTGAGGCGGATCTGCTGATTCATGTGGTGGATATCTCGCACGAGAGTTTTGAAGATCATATTGCATCGGTCAATCAGATTCTTCAGGAGATTGATGCGCACCAGAAACCGATAATTATGGTTTTCAACAAAATCGATGACTTCAGTTACGAGAAAAAAGATGAAGACGATCTGACGCCGTCATCCAGAAAAAATATTTCTCTGGAAGAATGGAAAAAAACATGGATGGCGAAGTCGAAACATCCGACGGTCTTCATTTCTGCCTTGACAAAAGAAAATTTCCCGGAAATGAAGAAAATGATTTACGATGAGGTTCATAGGATCCACATTTCCAGGTTTCCTTACAATGATTTTCTCTTTGAATATTTCGACGACGAGGAAAATTAAAATTAATACTCAAAATTATGGCTGAAACTCACAACCATCAACCAAAAACTATCAACTAAATCAATGGAGTTATATTACTCATTTTCAGTACTTATAGTACTTGCGTCATTGTTCGCCTATATCAATTACCGTGTGCTTAAATTGCCAAGTACCGTCGGAATTATGGTCATTGCGATCATCGTGTCGGTGACGCTGGTTGCATCGGGAGAAAATTTCCTCCCAAAGACCACCAGTCATCTCACCGAGCTGGTTCACAGCTTTGATTTCACCGAAGTTCTGATGGGCGCCATGCTTAATTTTCTGCTGTTCGCGGGCGGAATTCACATTAACATCAAGGATTTAAAGGAACAGTTTGGTCCGGTCGTGATCTTTTCGACTGTTGGCGTTATCATCTCGACTTTTGCCGTTGGCTTTGGTGTCTATTATCTTTTGCCGTTGGCAGGCATCCAGATGCCGCTGATTTACTGCATTGTTTTCGGCGCGCTCATCTCGCCAACGGACCCTGTGGCCGTGCTCAGTATCTTAAAACAAGCCAATGTCTCAAAATCTTTGGAGACCAAAGTTGCCGGCGAATCGCTATTTAACGATGGTATGGCAGTCGTGGTGTTTACGGTCGTATTACAGTTGGCCATTGGAACAGATGTCGATCTGAATGTAGAGAACATTGGACTTCTTTTGCTGAGAGAAGCCGGCGGCGGACTGCTATTGGGCGTACTCCTTGGACTATCAGCTTCCAGAGCGATGCGCATGGTGGATGATTATATTATTTCTGTACTCATCACATTATCAGTGGTTATGGGCGGATATCTGATTGCGCATGAGATGCATATTTCGGCGCCTCTGGCAATGGTGGCGGCAGGATTGTTTATGGGAAATTTCAGTGAAAGTTTCCAGATGAAATCCGAAACACAGGATTACCTCATCAAATTCTGGGAACTGATTGACGAAATCATGAACGCTGTCCTGTTCCTGTTTATCGGCTTCGAACTGTTGCTAATCAAAGACTTAAATGAATATCTGGTGGCAGGTGGCATTTGCATTCTGATCGTTTTGCTGGCACGTTGGGTCGCGATTTTTGTTCCCACCAAGTTTATGGCTTTCAAATACAGATTCAGTCCGCAGACGGTGAAGGTTCTGGTTTGGGGAGGCATCCGCGGCGGCGTTTCCATAGCGCTGGCATTGTCGATTCCGGTGAATGAATACAGCCAGATTATCATCAGTATCACGTATTGTGTCGTTGTCTTTTCGATTATTGTTCAGGGACTTACGATTGCCAAAGTGGCTAATCCGAAGAAGATCGCAACGGAGGAAAAAATTATGGAAGAAGTGCTCTAGCCATGAGAATAATTGATGTCAAGACGTGGAAAAGAGGTGAGCATTTTGAATTTTTTTCCGGAATGAAAAGCCCGTATTTCGGAGTTGTAACCGAAGTAGATTGTACCGAAACTTA
The DNA here is from genome assembly GCA_002297505.1 of Flavobacteriales bacterium UBA720. GTDB lineage: Bacteria > Bacteroidota > Bacteroidia > Flavobacteriales > Weeksellaceae > Epilithonimonas. The sequence continues at coordinate 94,273 of DBLQ01000012.1, read as the reverse complement.
TACATTGGCTAAGGAAAATAGTGAATCGTTCTTTGCCCACTATCTTCATAAGTCCATGAAGGCCGTTAATTCGGTTGAGGAATTTAGTTATCGTATTGTAAATGATGAAGTTGTAGCGTTCGATGTTGTGCACGTTGGTTCTACGATTGCTAGAAATGACGGCACTTTTGGGTTCTCTTATTTCGAGTATTCTGATGATTTTCAAATATTTAACCAGAAATTACAACAAGAAATTAATGCGGTTCAAAATTCAACAGGATTGAGAATCCGAAACGAGGCATTGCCACCGAATCATATTCGACATTCGACAATGCCTTGGACGAGTTTTACAGGTTTGCTTCATCCGACGGATTTCGATGCAAAAGAATCAATTCCTAAAATTGTCTTCGGGAAATTTTCAGAAAAGAATGGACGAAAAATGTTGCCGATTTCTGTGGAGGCGCACCACGGTTTGATGGATGGTTTTCATTTGGCAAAGTATCTTGAAGAGTTTCAGAATCAATTAAATTTGAAATGATTTTTAATGATTTGTATGATTTCATTATCTTTTAGTTTTTGAAAATAACCTTTACGAAAAGCGTCAGCTAATCGAAAATAATCCCATTTAATAAAATTAAAACGTGAGTATTACAGGTCAAATCATTGATGCACTTCAAATCCTCTCCGTTCCAGAAAAAGCCGAATTCCTCCCCAAGTTTTTCAAAACCGGAAAAGGCGAATATGGCGAGGGCGATCTGTTTATTGGCGTAACTGTTCCAGACCAAAGAAGCGTTGCAAAAGAATTTTATAATAAGATTGCGTTAAATGAATTGAGCGAATTATTGTCTTCCAAAATCCACGAACATCGCTTGACGGCTTTGCACATGCTCGTTAACAAATTCGAGAACACTAAAGATAAAGATCATCAAAAAGAAGTTGTCGATTTTTATTTGAATCATACAAAATACATCAACAACTGGGATTTGGTGGATACGTCGTGTTATAAGATTTTAGGTCGGTACTGTTTTGAAAATCAGGATTCTAAAGTGCTAAAAAAGCTTTGTGATTCTGACAGTATGTGGGAAAAGCGAATGGCTATTGTCGGAACCATGTACCACATCAAAAAAGGACAATTTAAACTGACGAAAGAATTAGCCTTGAAAAATCTGAATCATCCGCACGATCTGATGCACAAAGCCAACGGCTGGATGCTCCGCGAGATGGGAAAAAGGGATGAGCAGCAACTGCTGGATTTTCTCGATCTTCATTACAAACATATGCCCAGAACCTGCCTTCGCTATGCGATTGAAAAATTGGATGTACAGCAGAGAGCGCATTATTTGAAGGAAAAAATTTAGGTAAAATAAAAATAATCAGGTTTTAAAATAATCCATTAAAAAATGATGATGAAAGTTATAAAATATTTGGCTTTATTGATTGTATTTCTGATGCTTACAAGCTGTTTTGACATCATAGAAAAGGTGAGTCTGAAATCCGATGGCAGGGGAGAATATGCCGTGATTCTGAACGCGAGCAAAAGCAAAACGCGCCTGCAGTCGATTTCGAAAATGGAAACTGTCAACGGCAAAAAAGTACCGAAGAAAGCCGAAATTGATAAAAAACTGAATGATGCGGCGGCCATATTAAAAACCGTGCCGGGGATCAGCAATGTAAAAACATCTTTTGATGCTGAAAATTATATCATCAAACTAAGTTGTAATTTCAGCAAAATCGAAAATATTAACGCCGGTTTGCAACAGTTGAAGGCTAAAAATGTCATCGGGAAAATGGTGCCGACTCAGCTGTACAGTTACGATGTGGCTGCCAAAGTACTGATCCGCAACAAATTAGGCACGTTCAAAAACGAGTACGAAAAACTGGACAAAACAGAAAAGGATGTTATTGCTAACGCAACTTACACGTCCATCATTCAGTTGGAAAGGATGATCAAGTCACAGTCCAGCAACGCTTACGCAATTTCGCCGAACAAAAAAGCCCTGAAACTTGACGGAACCATTCTGGATTTCGTCAACCAAAAGAAACAGGTTCAGAACACGGTTCAATTACAATAAAAAACGATCATAACTTTATGAAAACCAATACGCTAAAATCCATCGTTGTCCTTTTGTTTTTACTGATGTCCACTTTTCTAATGGCACAGAAAAAGATCCAGGTTCCGGCAAATGTAATTTTCTACATGGAAGTCAACACAAAGCAGCTGAACGACAAGGCCGACTGGCAGATATTGAATCCAATTCTTCAGGATCTTAACAAGAATGAAGTTGAAAAGCCGACTTGGAAAGACTTCTCTGACACCGGCGTCAGCAAGGTTCTTAGACAATACCACTACGCGACTTTCAACGATACGGTAAAAACTTACACCGCACATCTGGCTTTGGATGACCCGGGAAAATTTTTGGATTTTCTCAACACCTCTGCCAAGAAGGATTTGGAAGTGACAAAAAAGAACAATTATTCCTATGTCCATCTGAATGACGAATCCTTCGTGGCGTGGAATGATAAGAAAGCGGTGATGACGCTCATTTCTTACACCAAGACCTTGAAGGTAGAGCCATGGTATGACCAGGACAGCATCGCGGTGGCTATGGATTCTGTTACCATAGCTTCCGATTCGATTGTGGCGATGGATTCAACATGGAGCGATACTGCAAAGCCTTTCAATTACAAGGACGAAATCCAATACCTGAAAGACGAAATCCAATATCAGAAAGATGACATCAAGGAACATCAGCAGACCATCGCTCAACTGCAGAAGGATATAAAGTATCTTGAAAAACACCACCGCTACCCAGAAGATCAGAAAACCGAAGCTACGGAAACCGATGAAGTGGCGTCTGCGAAACCAACCGAAGAATATGACGAAGAAGCCGAGGACGCGGCCTACCAGAAAAAGCTCGACTCCATCAAAGCTGAAGATTTCAAAATTGTCCGATCACTGGCCGAGCTGGATTTTGACCGCTACTTCGATACGTCGGGCGAATTCGACATCCCGAAAGCGCTCATCAACTTTAAAGATGATAAAGCCGATGTTTTTGCGTACCTCAATTCTTCCGAAATTTTTCAAAATGGCGTTTATAAAAAAATGCTTGGTCCGCGGAAATTGTCCGGATTACTCCAGAATTTTTATGACTCGAACACCTTTTATAATCTTTATTTTGAGAAGAGCAAAGTTCGCCTGGTAAGCAATTATCAGCATAAAGATGCAGATATTCAAAATCATGTGTCGGCGGTTTACAGAGGTAAAAAGAATAGGAAACTCACGGCGCTCATCCAAGATAATAGCATCGGTTATTATGCCCTGAATCTGGATGGTTAAAAATATTTTGATCTGATGTACAGTTTATTCAGCAATCGGTCTGCAGATCAAACCAATTATCAAAAAGAGCTGGAACTGGTGCTGGAAACGGTGAAGATTGCGCTGGACGAGAAGGCAATTGCAGAGATCGCCCCGGGCAACGGCATTTTTGTGCTTAACGAACTGAGCAGCAAAAAAGTAGAATACACCGATTATGAATATGACGAAAATTATAACAGCAAGGAAGTCAAAAAATTAAAAGATGTGGTGACGCCGGATTTTACGTTCGCTTTTGCTACGGAAAATGAAAAGTACTGGAAAAAGGTCTTTGACGTCCTCACTTCACGAAAAGAATTGGCGCAGAAGTTTGTGAAGAATGGCGACCTCTATTTTTTCCGGGACGATGCCAAGAGTAATGTCTTTTTTGATCAGCTGTGCTTCACCGTGAAGGATGGAATGGTATTGCTCACCACCTCACCTTCCAATCTCTTGGCGCAAAAGCAGTCTTCAGTCACGGAAAAACTTGCCAAAGATGCCGCCAGATATCCATTGTCCGGCAGGCTGGATATGCGGCGCTTCCTGAATGGTCTGGAACAGGAGTTCAAAACCAGTCTGAAAAAGGATTCTTTGGACTTCCTCAGAAAGAATATGGGCGATCTGGAATTCAGATCTGAGCCGAAAAACGGAAGCATCGAAACCGAAATTATTTACACCACGCCTACGTCATCTGCGAATAGCCTGATGTATTTCTTTGATGTTTGCCGTGATGTAATGAAAATGAACGCCGCAAAAACCGTCGCTTTGTAGATGAAAATAAGGATCTTAATTGCGATGCTTGTCATTGCGGCAGTCGGTGCCGGCTATTTTTTCTGGTCACTCAAAGACAGAGATCTGAAAATGGTCCCTTATGGAACCGATGCCTTGATTTTGATTGATGTCAAAGAAGTTAAAGAACAATATATTTTTTCCTGGCTGAAGCATCCTTCCCAATGGTTCAGAAAGCGGGGACAGAAGATTCAACTCAAGAGGGCCGGTGTCGAGATTCCGGATTTTATCCAGATTTTTCATCTGAAAGATACCAGCTTTGCCCAATGGTATTGCGTGTTGAAGGTGAAAGATCGTCCGGCACTTGTCCGTTTCCTTACAGAAAATGGTTTTAAAACAATTCAAAAGAACGTTTATAAGAAAGACGAAATTTCAGTTAAAGTTTCTGATGCCAGATGCATTTTCGGATTTTCGAATTCCGAATTTGATATTAAAGGCGAGTGGATTCTAAAATCGAAAATGCAGACCTTGTTTGCCAATAATTTAATCAACAATTCCGTTGCGAGCCTTTCTTATTTTGGACCAGGGAAAATCCATAAATTCGGAATTTATATTCAGGATAACAGTTTGGAAATCAAAAGTAAAACCGTGAATGATCTGTCATCTGCCAAAATCGAAAAATTTCAAAATGTCCCTTTCCTCCAGTTCCGGCTTGATGAAAAAAATGTGAAGATCGCTGCGAAAATATTAAATCAAAACATTCCTGATTCTGTTAAGATCAACGCCGTATCCGGAGGCAGCACACTGGAAGAAGTGAATGATAAAGTGGTGACCTACAGCTATGATGAGAATTTTAATGAGGTGGAAACAGTGCGTTACCAGAAACTGGTAAAGCCCAATTATCGGATCAGTTTCATGTCCGAAGATCCGCTGTTATTGCAGACCTATTTCAAAAAAATACAATGGATCAATCCGCAGAATCAATTCACGGCCATTCCGTTTCAGCCCAACAGTACAGAAATCACAAGCAGTCAAATAATTGTAACGTCGGTAGGGAAGTCGGTTCAGCCAGTCTCGGAACCATCAGCAAACTATCTGTTTCTGAGAAACAGCAGCCTTCTGACAGGGCTCGTTGGCTCTTTTTCAAGATCTGCAGCTGCTACAGTAAAGGATTTGGATTATCTTTACTACGGCAATGGCGCAGATTATTACACCTTAAAACTAAAATTCAAAAATAGCCAGACACCGCTCATATTACGCTGATTTCATGACTTTTTCCGACGTTTTTTCACTCCAGAATATCATCCATTACGGGTTGCACTTTTGCTTTCCGGTCATTTTAGCCTATGTGTTTTTCAGGAAAAATTGGAAACAAGCCTATTTTGTGATGCTGGCGACCATGCTTGTAGATGCCGATCATCTGCTCAGCACGCCCATTTTTGCGCCGGACCGCTGCAGCATCAATTTTCATCCGCTTCACACCTATTGGGCCATGGGTGTGTATGTTCTGCTGTTGTTTTTCAGACGTATTCCGAGAATGATGGGCGTCGGCTTGCTTTTTCACATGCTCACGGACTGGATCGATTGCCAGTTGCGCCATCTCTAAGCTTGTAATCTAAGCTTCAGACAGCGTCCCGTGGCGATTTACCCTAATTTTTAGGGCAGCTATTTCCGTCCTCCGTTCCCGCTTTTTTCTGTTATTGCGACGAAGTTTAGGTCACAAGAAAATCTCGGCGGCATCGCAATAACAGAAAAAGAGCTCCACTCAGGCCGGGCTGCAGAGATGTTCCAGGTTCCGTACCGTTTTACCCGTGATTTCTCGCGTTCTGCATTTTATAGCTCATGATCCGTGCAATGTTCAGCGCACGCGTGATAGCAGTTTCAGCATTATGACCTTCAAAGTGGTCGTGTACGGTTTTCTCCCAGATCTGCAGCCAGCGGTTGAAGTGCTTGTCTTCCAGCGCTACAACGTCATTGATCGGGAAGTGGACACGCATCGGATTACCTTCATAAACAGGATTTCCCAGCAGGATGCTTTCCCAGAAATTATACATTTTCGGCAGATGCTGGCTAAGGTCTATTCTGGCAATATCCGTGAAGAAAAAACCGATCATATCATCGCGGATAACCGCCTGATAAAACGTGCCGACTAGAAATTCTACGTCTTTCCTGGTTTCAATGTCTTGCATGGTACAAAATTAAGTCAATTTAAAATGTAAATTTGCGATTATGTCAAAACTCAGTTTTTCCAGATTAAAATCAACCAAAGATACCGGTTACGGCGATAATTTTTCCGGCAGATTTATCAATAAGGACGGACAGCCCAACATCCGGAAAAAAGGGATCAACATCCTGAACCGTTACAGCTGGTACCATACCATGCTGGATCTTAAAAGATGGCAGTTTATCGGACTTCTGGTGGCGGTGTATATCGTGGTCAACCTGTTTTTCGCCATTGTCTACTATTCCATTGGGATAGAACATCTCACAGGCATTGACCAAAGTGACCCGCTGAATGAGTTTACAGATGTTTTCTTCTTCAGTTCGCAGACTTTTACAACGGTGGGCTACGGAAGAATAGCGCCGGTAGGTTTTATGGCGAGTTTGGTTGCAACGTTTGAGGCCTTTCTCGGTTTGCTCGCTTTTGCCATCGCTACCGGTTTGTTTTACGGTAGATTTTCCAGGCCGCGTGCCTTTCTCAGTTTCAGTGGCAATGCACTGATAGCGCCCTACAAGGATAAAACTGCACTGATGTTCAGAATGGCACCTTTCAAAAACACATCGCTCACCAATGCTTCCGTCACGGTACTGGCCACTTTTGAAACCATTGAAAATGGCGAACCCAAAAGTTCTTTTTACAACCTGAAACTGGAACTGCACAGCATCACATCCCTGATCCTGAGCTGGACCGTGGTTCATCAGATTGATGAGAGTTCACCTTTTTATGGTCTTACGCAAGAGGATTTGGAACATACCGATATTGAGATCATTGCACATGTCAAAGCATTTGATAGTGTTTTTCCAGTGAGGTTTTCCAGAGAACGAGCTACACTTCGGACGAGATTGTATACGGTGCTAAATTTGTCAAGATGTATCAACCAGATAAAGCCAATACCGTTACTGTGCTCAACCTGGATGCGATTAATACTTATGAGCGCGTCAGCCTGAAATCGTAATTTGCAATCATTGCTTTTTAGCGACGGGGTTTTTAGATAATGCCCTTGATGATTGAATAACTTTAGCTTTCGCAAAAAACCATTAATTTTACACCATGGATCTCGATTTCTATAAAAAGCAAGCGCAGCAGAAACAGAAAGAACATAAAAAATTTCTGGATGGTCTGAAGAAAAAACCACCGAAAAATCTGGATTATCTGGTGGTAGAAAAACATGAGGAAACCTTTAGCGAGATCGACTGCTTGCGCTGTGCCAATTGCTGCAAAACTGCCGGGCCACTCTACACCGAAAAAGATATCGAGAGAATCTCCAAACATCTGAGAATGAAACCTGCTGACTTTGAAGCCAGATTTCTGAGAGTGGATGAAGATCATGATAAAGTGCTGCAGAACTTACCCTGTTTTTTCCTGAACGATGACAATACCTGCTCCATTTACGAAGTCCGTCCGAAAGCATGCCGGGAATATCCGCATACAGACAGGAAGAAAATTTATCAGATCAATAATCTGACGCTCAAAAACACGCTCATTTGCCCTGCAGCTTACGTTTTTGTAGAGAAAATGAGAAATTTATTGGAGAAGTGATGGTCACAAAGTTTTCCAAAATTCTTAGAAATTAGCAATTTAACATAATATTGGTTTGATGTTTGGTCTTGATAATCAACACTAAATAATAATATTATGAAAAAGTTAATCGCAACCACAGCATTCGTTTTACTTGGAACGCTGTTCATGTCGGCCCAAACGACACAGAAAAAAGATGCCACCAAAAAAATGGATTCCAAGCGTGCCAACAGCACCGAAATGAAAATGGACACTTCTGTTCAGCCCAACGGAATGAACAGAACCGTAGACACTGCTACAATGAATAATACTCAGAAAATGCAGAACAACGCAGACCGCGTGAGACAGAACCAGACTTTGCCGAGTAACGGAACCATGCAAACGCCAGGCACAACATTGCCAAACAACGGAACGTTGCAAAATCCTAATACGACGATGCCTACCAACCCGCAACAGCCACTAGGTCCTACAAGTCCTACAAATCCGAATCCTACACGATAAGATGAATGGAATCTGATGTAAAAATTAGATTCCATTGATTTTAACTTTGATAGGATGGATTTTGTAATTAATTTAAAATCAATTGTTATGAAAAAGGTACTCACAGGCGCAATGATGATTTTCGGAACTATGTTTCTGACAGCGCAGGTAACAACTCAGGATACGGCAAAGATCAAGTCTGAGAAGAAGATGAAGAAGATGAATCAAAAATCTTCAGAAACGGTGAAAGCGTCGGATGCAAAATCCGTAGATTCTGCCGAAAAAGCTAAAATAAAAAATGAAGCCACCAGCGATCTGATGAAACAGCAGCGGGACGGCATTAACGACGAGGCTACAAAACCCATGCAGCCGGCGCCGGTACAAACAGAATAGTAAAAAAAAACCAGAGCCGAAAGCTCTGGTTTTTTAATTTTATGGTTTCCATTCTACCACTGCTTTTATAAAAGCTTCGGCATTTTCTACAGGAATATTCGGTAAAATCCCGTGTCCGAGATTGACAATGTATTGATCTTTTCCAAAACGGTTAATCATCTCGTGAACCATTCTCCTGATCGTTTCCGGCGTAGAATGCAGTCTCGATGGATCAAAATTGCCCTGCAAGGTCACCGCATCATTGGTGAATTTTCTGGCGTTTTCCGGCGTAATGGTCCAGTCCACACCCAGGGCAGAAGCTTTGGATTTGGTCATTTCCTCCAGCGCAAACCAACAGCCTTTCCCGAAAACTACAACGTGTGTCAACGGCGCCAATGCTTCAACAATCTGATTGATATAAGGCCAGGAAAATTCCTGATAATCCGCTGGTGAAAGCATTCCGCCCCAACTGTCGAAAACCTGAACAGCAGAAACGCCTTTCTCCACTTTTCTTTTCAGGTAAGCAATTGTTGTATCTGTGATTTTCTGCAATAATTTGTGCGCTGCTTCCGGTTGTAGAAAACAAAATGATTTCGCAATATTGAAATCCTTCGAGCCTCTGCCTTCGATGCAATAACAGAAAATTGTCCAGGGCGAACCGGCAAATCCAATCAGCGGAATCTCATTGTCCAGTTTTTCCAAAGTCATTTCTATCGCGTCAAAAACGTAACCCAAAGTGTCGTTCACGTCCGGAACAATTACATCATCAACTTGTTGAGCGGTTCTGATAGGTTCATCCAGCCAAGGCCCAACGGATTCTTTCATTTTGAAATCGATGCCCATCGCTTGCGGAACCACCAAAATATCGGAGAACAAAATCGCCGCATCCAGAGGAAATCTTCTAATCGGCTGAACCGTGATTTCCGAAGCCAATTCCGGCGTTTGACATCTTGTGAAAAAATCGTATTTGTCACGCAAAGCGATGAACTCCGGCAAGTATCTTCCGGCTTGTCTCATCATCCAAACTGGCGGTCTTTCCACGGTTTCTCCGCGAAGTGCTTTTAAATATAGGTCGTTTTTAATCATTTTTATATTTTGTTTGTAATTAAATTACAAATTAATCTTATCATTAATTCTTTATCGCTTGGATTACTTTGAGCAATCAATAATGCTAATGCAGTCAAAGCATTATCATTGATTTTTCTCTCTCCATTTTTCTTGAGAAGATGTTTATTTTTTTCTAAAAACCAAATGAAAATAAAAGCCCCGATTCTTTTGTTACCATCAGAAAATGGATGATTTTTGATAATAAAGTATAATAAATTAGAAGCTTGTTCTTCAATGGTTGGATACAGATATTGACTTTCAAATGTCTGGGTAATACTTTTCAGGATGCCTTCGAAAGTTTTGTCTTTTTGATTTCCAAAAAGTTCAGATGCTTCTTTCTTTTTTATTAAGTCTTTTTTTAGAATCTCAATTGCTAAGATTGACTCTGGGTAATCAATTTCATAAGTGATATTCTCCTCAAGATGATTAAGTTCTAATGAAGAACTATCAAATTGATTAAGAAGAATAAAGCTTTTTGTATAGTTATTTAATATATTAAGCAGTCCTTTAGTTTCAGAAAGTTGATTGAACTCAGTAGATTCAGCACTTTCTATTATATTCACGATCCTTTCTAATTCTTGTAATCTTTTGGTATTAATACTTACACCTTCTAATAGATATTCTTTAAGTCTTTGGGAAGCCCAGATTCTAAATTGTGTTCCTTGTTTGGAATTAACTCTATAACCAACAGATAGGATTGCATCTAAGTTGTAATAGTCCACTTGATAAGATTTACCATCAAGCGCAGTTGTTGCATATTTTGCAACAACTGAATTTTTTTCTAATTCCCCGTCTTTAAATATTTTTGATAAGTGTCTCGATATTACTGATTTATCTCTTTGGAAAAGTTCTGAGATTTGATTTAAATTTAACCAAACTGTGTCTTTCTCAAACTGAACTTCAATTTGAGTACTACCACTTGAGGAAGTATAAATTTCTATAGATTTCATTATCAAATCATTGAAACTTGAACTATTGCAAAATATGCAACAGTTGACTTTAACTATTAATATTAATATTAATCAAATTCAATAAATCAGCTACAGTATTTTTCGAGCTTGTAATTATTGAATTATCAGTTAGTTTTTCTAATTCTGAAGTAGTTGTTTTTCCAATCGAAAAAATCTTGGTATTCTCAAAACTGTTAAACTTCGCAAAACTACGAACTCCGCTCGGACTGAAAAAAACTATCGCCTGATATTTCTCATCGATTTTCGGGTAGAGCAGTTCGGTCTTATACACAGGGATCTTTTTGTAAGAAATATTTTGCAACGGCAGTTTCTCATCCAGAATATCCAGTGCAATATTTCCGCAGAAATGCAAAAATTTCTCATTCACAGAATTTTCTGTGATGAATTGTGATAGTTCACTCGCATTTTTGCACAGCTTGAAGGTCCCGAAATGATGTTTCCTCAATTCTTTTTTTGTTTGAGATCCGACCACATAAATTTTATTGAAGGTCTTAGGCTCAGCAAAATTCTCATTGGGTTTGAAACCGTTCTGGAAAAACGCCCGGACGCCGTTGACGCTTGTGAAAACTAAAGAATTGTTCTTCAAACCGAAATTTTTAGTTTTTAAAATTTCCGTTTTGATAACTTCAACAAAATCCGCCGACACTTCGACTCCGCTCCGTGTGACAGCTCCTAATTTCTCAGCAACTTTTTCTCGGTCTAATGATTTTGTAAAAAGGATTTTCATATTAATTATAGCTCATCTAGAACCTCAGACTGACATATATGGAATTACAGTTAGTATTAGAGTTGTCACACTGAGCGGAGTCGAAGTGCTTTTACAGACTTTTTTTAATTTCTTCCATCAATTCCTTGCCACCGTTTTCCAAAACCTTCAAAGCAATTTTTTCTCCGAAGTTTTCGGAACCGTTCCACTCAAAAATCTCATCGGTTTCAATGCACTTTTTGCCGTCCAGTGAACAGAGTCTTCCAAGGAATCGGATTTGATTATTCAGAATTTCAGCTTTGGCGCCAATGGGTGCCGTGCATCCGCCTTCCAGAGTTTTCAGAAATTCTCTTTCTATCGTAACACAAATCTCAGTTTCTTTGTGCGAAATGGATTTTAAAGTTTCATTCAATTTTGAATTATCAGACAAACTTGCGATCGCGACAACGCCTTGCGAAGGTGCTTGCAACATAAAAGGAATTTGTTCGTAATGCACATCCAGATTCATTCTTTTGATGCCGGCCAAAGAAAACAACGTCGCATTGGCAACGCCATCGTCCAGCTTTTTCAGACGGGTTTGCACATTGCCTCGGATGTCCGTGAATTCGGTTTCCGGAAATTCCTTGAGCCAGAAAGCGCGTCGTCTCAAGCTGCTGGTCGCGATTTTCAGAACTTCCAGATCCAAAGGTTCGGAATCGCAGTTTCTTACCAAAACATCCTCAGGAAAATCTCTTTCCAAAACGGCAGAAATCTGAATGTTATTCGGCAATTGCGTCGGGACATCTTTAAAGGAATGGACCGCGATGTCAATTTCATTATTCAATAAAGCGATGTCCAGATCTTTAGTAAAAACGCCTGTAATTCCCAAGGCATAAAGCGGCTGGTTCAGATTCTTGTCGCCGGAACTCAGGATAGGAACAATTTCGGTCTCAAAACCTAATGTTTTTAGCTTCGATTCAACTTCGTGAGCCTGCCACATGGCAAGCGGACTATTTCTCGTTCCTATTCTCAGTTTGTTCATTAGCTTCTTGTTTATGGATGTCCAGAATATCGCCCATTAGTTTTGTAACTTCGTTAGCACGTAATGGGTTTTCCAGGATGTATTTTGCAAATCGGTTAGTCAGCTTCTGCACCAGTTTATTGGACAGTTCCATATCTTCAATCTTGGCATAATTGAATTTTTTATGGATGTTGTGCATCTCGTTTTCCTCGATTTTTTTCAGTGTATTCTTAAAATGGTTGATGTTGGGGGCCAGTTTTCTTTTCTTTTCCCAATCTACAAAATCTTTCGCCATCTCCTTGATGATGCCTTCCGCTTTCGGGATTTCCTTTTTGCGCTGTTCCATGGTTTCCTTGATGGTTTGCGACAGTTGATCCACGTCGATCAGGGTTACATTTTCCAGGTTTCCTATTTCCTTCTGCACATTATTCGGAATGGATAGGTCGATGACCAGCATTTCCTTCTCTTTAGGAAAATTAGACTCGTCTATAATGTATTTCTGTGCACCGGTTGCCACAATCAGCACATCGGTTTGTTTCAGTTCTTCCGGGAAAAGGTTGAAATCGATCTGAGGAATGCTGTATTTGTCGGCAATTTTCTCAGCTTTTTCAAAAGAACGGTTTGCGATTTTGATCTTCGGCTGATAGATATGTTTCACAAGATTTTCGATCGTATTTTGACCGATTTCCCCCACGCCAAGAAGCAGGATGTTCTTCTCGTGGATGTGTCTTGTGTGGTTCAGTATATAATGCACCGCAGCATAGGAAACCGATGCAGAACCAGTGCTAATTCCCGTCTCATTCTTGATTCTTTTCGAAATCTGAATCGAGGAATTGATCGCGCGCTCCAGATACGGATTAGAAAAGTCTTTATATTTTTTGAACCGGTGATAAGCATTCTTGATCTGGGAAACAATCTCAAAATCACCGATGATCTGGCTTTCCAGGCCTGCTGCTACGCGGAACAGATGGAACAAAGCATCTTCCCTCTGGATCACATTCACATATTTCAGAAACTCGGAAAGACTCACGCCCACGGTGTTGCAGTAAAGTTCTGCAATCTGCAGGTAATTTTTCGTGGTGGAATAGATTTCCGTTCGGTTGCAGGTAGAAACCACGAAGGCATCACCATAATCCTGTTCATGAATCTGATTCACAAACGATTTGATGTGCTCATCAAAAAAAGCAAAACGACCCCGCGTTTCCGCATCGGCTTTTTCGTAGCTGATGCTGAGAACGGCAAAATCAGAAGTCTGGTGAAATTTATTGCGCTGGCTCATTTTTCAGTCAGCAAATTTACGATTTTTAAAACTAAGGCTGATGATGAATGTCAGCTTACTGAATTGATAAAATCTATACGGCTTATTACCATTTTTCAATCCAATAATCCTTTTCCAATCTTGGATTATTGTCATTATCGTTACAATCCTGATAATTTTTGGCCTCAAATTTTAATAAAATTTTAACCAAAAAAAATCCATTTGGAAGTTTAGAATGCCTCTAAATTTATATCTTTGTAAACTTAATAATTATTGAACGGAAATGGGTTTATTGGATATGTTTACGCAAGAGATTGCGATTGACTTAGGGACGGCAAATACGCTGATTATACATAACAACAAAATCGTTGTGGACCAGCCTTCTATCGTGGCGATAGAGCGTTCCTCCGGTAAGCCGATTGCGGTTGGAGAGCAGGCCAAACATATGCAGGGGAAGACCCATGAGGACATCAAAACCATCCGTCCGCTGAAGGACGGTGTGATCGCAGATTTCCACGCTTCCGAACACATGATCAAGGAGTTTATCAAACAGATTCCGGGCATCAAAGGGAAGCTTTTCCAGCCGGCGCTTAGAATCGTGATCTGTATCCCTTCCGGTATTACCGAAGTGGAGAAAAGAGCGGTACGAGATTCTGCTCAAAAAGTGAACGCCAAAGAAGTTCGTTTGATTTATGAGCCAATGGCGGCGGCGATAGGTGTCGGGATTGATGTTCAGAAACCGGAAGGGAATATGATCATCGACATAGGTGGTGGAACAACGGAAATCGCTGTTGTGGCGCTTGGCGGAATTGTCTGTGACAAGTCTGTGAAAATCGCGGGCGATGTTTTTACCAACGATATTGCATATTATCTAAGAACCCATCATAATTTATACATCGGGGAAAGAACAGCGGAAAGAATTAAACTGGAAGTAGGTTCGGCAGTAGAAGAACTGGATGTTCCGATAGATGATATTCCTGTTCAGGGCCGTGATTTGATCACCGGTAAGCCGAAGGAAATTATGGTCAACTATAAAGAAATTGCCAAGGCGCTGGATAAATCAATTATCCGAATTGAAGATGCAGTGATGGAAACATTGTCCCTTACGCCTCCGGAATTGGCGGCAGATATCTACAAGACCGGAATTTACCTTGCCGGTGGTGGTGCGCTGCTCAGAGGATTGGCGGACAGACTGCACAGGAAAACAGGATTGCCAGTTTTCGTAGCAGAAGATCCGTTGAGAGCGGTGGTACGCGGAACCGGAATCGCACTCAAAAATATGGACAAGTTCAATTTCTTAATCAAGTAATAATTTCTCGAAAATTTGAATAGATTTGATGGTTTGATGTTGAAAGTAGAACTCAACATGAAATCGTCTATAATTTATCAATTATCATTTATAATTTAGATGGGTGCGCTGCTGAGATTTTTTTCCAAGAATGCCTTGTTTGTATTCTTTGTATTCTTGCAATTGGTTGCAATTGTACTGATTTTCAGCAAGAATGCCATGCAGCAAAGTTTTTTGGCGGCCAAGACGGCGGCCTTCAATTCCTGGGTTTCCGGCTATATCGACGAGGGAACGTCTTATCTTAAACTGAAACAGATCAACGAGGATCTTGTGACTCAAAATAAAGCCCTGATGCTGCAGCTTTACGGCAAAGACACTTCAAAAAATCCAAGCTTCCGCAGGGTGTACGATACCATCGGCGGCGGCCAGATCTATACTTTTGTGGATGGCGAAGTGGTCTTTAACAGCATTAACAGGAAGGACAATTACTTCACGATCAACCGAGGAAAACTTCAGGGTGTCAATTCCAAAATGGGTGTGATTGCACCGAGAGGAATTGCCGGAATCGTGATCAATACGACGGATAATTACGCCTTGGTACAGTCGGTACTGAGTATGAATAAAATTAAAATCAGTGCTGCGCTTAAGAAAAGCGGCTACTTCGGAACCTTGACCTGGAAAGGCGATGATTCCCGCACGATGACGCTTTCTGATGTTCCGAAATATGTCCCGCTGAAGGTGGGAGACACAGTAGTGACTGATGGAAAATCCTCCATCTTCCCCGCAGGGATAATGGTAGGAACAGTCGCTGGATACGAGGTGGACAGCAAAACCGGCTTCTGGGATATTTCGGTTGAACTGAGCGAAAAAATCGGCAAGCTCAGCAAGGTTTTTGTAGTCCGCAACCTGAAGAAATCGGAAGTCCAGAAAATCGAGGATACTTTAAAAGTTCAAATCAAAAAAGATGGTCAGTAGAAACATTGCATCCGACTTGCTTCTCATAGCATTGCTCACTGCTTTTCAGATTTTTGTGCTGAACAGGATTACGTTGTTCGGACAATATATTCCCGTTCTCTATCCGGTATTTGTGATGTTCTATCCCTTTTTCAGAAACCAGTTTCAATTCTTGGGATTAAGTTTTTTACTGGGATTATGCGTAGATGCATTTCTCGGGACTTGGGGAATCAATGCTTTCGCAACCACGGTGATTGCCTATTTCCGGACCTTGATTTTCCGGACTTCCACGGAAACGACAACGGATTTTTTTTCATTTCAAAGCATCCAGTGGACGCAGTTCATTTTTTTCATTGTCACGAGTATTTTTATCCACCAGCTTCTGGTGCAGTATATCGAGTTTTTTAAATTTAGCAGATTTTTTGAGATTTTCCTTAATGTAATAGTTACCAGTATTATTTCGTTTGTATTTATACTGGCCTACACATTAGCATTCAAAATCAAACAGAAAGTCTGAAAATATTAATGTTAATCCAGCCGTTAAAACCTGTTTTCTCTGACGTTGAGGTTGCAGCTCTCCTCACCTTAAAAGTAGAAAAACACGTATGAAATCACAGTATCTCAAAATCATCCTTGCCCTTTCCATCATTGCAGTCATTTTCATTGCAAGGCTTTCCTATCTACAGTTATTTACAGACCGCTATGCGCTGAACGCCGCAAATACCTCGATTAAAATTGAATATGTCATTCCGCCAAGGGGTGTCATTTTCGATCGCAACGGTAAAATTCTTGTGGGCAATCAGCCATCCTTCGAGATATCCTACACGGCAGCATTGCTGAAACCGGATTTCGATACCATCGGCTTCTGCAGACTCGTGAATATTACTAAGGCGCAATTCATCAGAAATATTGAAGATATCAAAGCCCAGAAACACTCGCCGCTGGTGCCGGTGACTTTCATCAAAAACCTGAGCCGCGAGGAAATGGCAAGAGTTCAGGAATTGATTTTCAAATATCCCGCATTCAGCATTGTTTCCCGTCCGCAGCGTCAGTATGAAATTAACACTTCCGGAAACCTTTTGGGCTATACGAATGAGGTGAATACCAATGATATCAAAAAAGATTCGCTCTATTATCTTCCTGGAGATATTGCCGGGAAAAGTGGTATCGAAAAAGCTTATGAGAAAGAGTTGCGTGGCGAAAAGGGAATGAAGTACATCCAGAAAGACATCCGCCAGAAAAGCATCGGCTCATACAAAAACGGTGAGCTGGATAAAGAAGTAGTCACTGGAAAAGACCTCACCCTAACTATCGATTACGATCTGCAACGGATGGCGGAGGAAATGTTGGTCAATAAGCATGGCGCCATTGTAGCACTGGATCCGAATAACGGCGAAATCCTAACCATGGCCACTGGTCCGGACATTGACCCGAATCTTTTCACCGGGCCCGAAAAATCAAGAAATCTCTACAGGCTGGCCAATGACACCATTTACGAGAACAAGCCAACCTTCGATCGGTCCGTTCAGGCAGCCTATCCGCCAGGATCTACATTTAAATTGCTGACGGCACTGGCCGCCATGCAGATGGGCGTGATGACCGATAAGACCATTTTCCCGTGCGGCGGAGGCTTCAATTACCGTGGTCTGAGAATCAAAGGTCACGGCGGCGCAGATCCGTTGATCCCAAGTATTCAGGTGTCCAGCAACTGTTATTTTTCTTACGCTTATCTCAATATTATCAACAAATATCCGGGCAATCCTTCCAGAGGTGTAAACGAGTGGAAGAAAATCATAAACAGTTTTGGCGTTGGCGAATTTCTTAATAATGATTTGGCTGTTGGTGCCAAAGGCCGAATTCCTTCAGGCGAATTTTACGAGAGAAGAATGGCGCAGATCTACAAAGCAAGCGGTGCCAAGAAAGATCCGAAAAACTGGGATCCGCTGGCAACAGGCGCTATTTTCAACGGGATGGGGCAGGGTGACGTGCTGCTTACGCCTATTCAGATGGCCAATGTAATGGCAGCCATCGCAAATAAAGGCTGGTACTACACGCCTCATATTGTAAAATCGATCGACGGAAAACCTAATCCAGATCCCCGGTTCAAGAAAAAACATATGACCTTGGTTCAGAATCCTCAGTTTTATAATGTGATCATCCAAGGGATGGAAGCGGTAATGCTCCGCGGAACAGGAAGAAGTCTGATGTCTAAAGATTTTACCCAGCTGGCCAAGACCGGAACTGCACAGGTTCCGCAGGGAAAGGATAACTCAATCTTCGTGCTGATAGCACCTGCTGATAAACCAAAAATTGTGGTGGCTGCCGTGATGGAACATGCGGGTTTTGGTGCTACCTGGGCCGGCCCGGCGTGCTCTACCATTGCTGAAAAGTACGTTACCGGCGAACTAAAAAGAGAGCATCTTTATAAAAAAATGATTTCCGCCAGCTTTATGCCGGAGTACAAGCGCCAGTATATTGCGGATATGAAACGTAAAGGCTGGTACAAGGAGCCACCGAAAGATTCTGCCCAGCTGAGAAGGATTAAAGACAGTCTGCAGGCTATCGCCAATAAAAAGATAAAAAAAGACAGCACTAAAGTAAAACCTATAAAAAACCGAGCAAAATGAAGTGGGCCGAAGGAATAGATAAGCTGGGAATCTCACTGTACATCCTGCTTTGTGTTTTTGCGATTATCAATATTTACAGTGTGAAGGCAGACCTGGGACAGAAGCAGCTGATATTTTTCGGCATTTCGTGTTTCGTCGGATTTATTATTTTCCTCATGCGCACCAAATTCTTCGAAAATATGTCAGCGATCATTTATGTCGGCGGCGTGTTATTGCTGATCGGATTATTTCCTTTCGGCACCGAGATTCTGGGTCAGAAGAACTGGTACAAATTCGGAGGATTCACCATGCAGCCGGTAGAGTTTGCAAAAATAGGAACAGCATTGATGCTGGCCAATTATGTTTCTGGACAGGATTTTAATATTGAAAACCGGCGTTCACTTATTACCTCCATGGCGATCATTGCCATTCCGGGTGCTGTGGTGCTTATGATTCCGGATGTTGGATCATTGCTGGTTTTTGTAGCCTTCGTCATAGCGCTTTACAGAGAAGGTCTTAGTGGCAAATTATTTATGGTGGGCACTTTGTTCGCCGGCGTATTTCTCATTGCCAATTATCTTAATGATCCTTTGCAGATCAGTCTGTGGTATTTCACAGGTATTATTATCATTATGGGTGCTGTGTGGCTGGCTTTCAATCTGATGATGCTGAATAAGAACATCTATTCATTGCTGCCGGGTATCGGCATTGTTCTACTACTCGCCGGATTATCTGTCGTTTCACCCATTGTATTCGAGAAACTGCCAAAGCACCAGCAGGAACGCGTGGAAGTTTTGTACAAGGGCGAACGCGAATTCCGGGACACCTCGGGTTATAACTTACTCTATTCCAAAACTGCAATTGGCTCCGGCGGCATGACGGGAAAAGGCTATAAACAGGGCTCTGTAACACAAGGAAAATTTGTGCCGGAGCAGGAAACCGACTACATTTTCTGCACCGTAGGTGAGGAGTGGGGCTTTCTGGGAAGCATAATTCTTATTCTGTGTTACGCTGTTTTCATTGGCAGAATTTATTATCTCGCGGAAAATCAGAAATCAACTTTTAACCGCGTTTTCGGTTATTGTCTGGCGTCGATTTTATTGATTCACTTTGCCATCAATCTCGGGATGGTGATGGGACTTTTCCCAACAGTCGGGATACCGTTGCCATTTTTCAGTTATGGAGGCAGTTCTCTTCTGGCATTTTCCATAATGACCTTTATTTTTTTCAAGCTTAATTACGCCGATAAGAATAGTCTGGTCTAGAAACATTTATTAAGTATTCAGGACCTTTTTCCATTAAGTAACATTTATTTGGTTGAATTTTTGATGGTCGATTTTAAAAATAAAAGAAGTTAAATTTAAAATTGATTCTATGAAAAAAGCAATTCTATCATTGATGTTTCTGGGTACAATGAGTACAGTTAATGCCCAGCTGAACCTCGGGAATATCACCAAAGCTGCCGGAAAAGGTGTAACGGCACTCACCTTCACCAATGCGGATGCTGCCAAACTTTCCAGGGAATCTGTGGAGTACATGGACAAAAATAATCCTGTGGCCGGTCCGAGTGACCCTTACACGGTAAGACTCAATAAACTTTTTGCGAAACACAAATCGCAGGACGGCCTTAATCTGAATTATAAGGTTTATAAAGTTAAAGACATTAATGCTTTTGCAGCAGCGGATGGCAGTGTGCGTGTCTTTTCTTCGCTGATGGATATCATGACGAATGATGAATTGCTGGCAGTTATCGGCCACGAAATCGGTCACGTCAAAAACGAAGATACAAAAGACGCCATCAAATCGGCATACCTGAAGGCGGCAGCACTGGATGCTGCTTCTGCTTCGTCCAAAACCATCGCAACGCTTAATGACAGCCAGCTGGGAAAACTGGCCAACGCAATCATGGATGCTTCGCACAGCAAGAAACAGGAGTCCGAAGCGGATATTTATTCCTATGATTTTATGAAGTCCAATGGCTACAATGTAGTAGGCGCTTACACAGCTTTCAAAAAACTGGCCCTATTATCGGAAGGTGGTACACCTCAGTCTGGTTTTCAAAAAATGTTCAACTCCCACCCAGACAGCAATAAACGTGCAGAAGCCATTAAGAAGAGAGCCGAGAAAGACGGCCTCTGGAAGGATCCTGGCACGGTGACGCTTCCCACTACAAAACTTACTAAATAAAAATTAGCAACCAATTAGGTTGCTTTATTTTTAGTTGCGGACCAATACCAGATAATCCCAAGGCTTGAGATTAAAAACTGTTTTGTCTGCATCGATATTGAAAATCTTGCCACTGAACAGTTCCCGATACTGCCCATGATAATATTTAGTATCCACAGAAGTCGGAAGAGTTTTATCCGAGAAATTAAAAATCGATAATACAGCATCATTGTTTTTCTCCCTGTAAAAAGACAATACCTCATTCATCTGGTTATTGGTTACGCGGATCATCTCTCCGCCCCAGTGGCCATTCCATAAGGCCTGGTTTTGGTGCTTAAGGTAGAACAGTTTCTGGTACATTCCGTAGAACTTGTGATCCTTCCATACGATCTCGTCTTTCTCGAAAAAGGCAAGGCTTCTGTCCAGTCCGGTTTCCTGGCCGCTGTAGACCAAAGGCATTCCGTTGGCAGTGCTGCAAAGAACCATTGCTGGTTCCAGTCCTTTCCCAAAGTTGGAATATTGATTGCCTTCCCAGGAATTTTTATCGTGATTATCCGTGAAGAGCATTCTGTAGGAATCATAAGGAAAACTTCCGACATCGTGCGCCATGTATTCGTAGAGCGCATTGGCGCCTTTTCCTCCTGTTGTAGCGAGTTTAAGCTTGTCCCAGAGCGACCAGGAATAAGTCATGTCAAAAGATTTCCTGTAGAGATCGCGCGATTCCCATTCGGCCAGCATAAAAACCGGTTTGATCTGGTCTAATTCTTCCCGCGCGTTTTCCCAAAAATCAACGGGAATAAATCCTGCCACATCACACCGGTAGCCATCGATATTGGCTTCTTTGACCCAATATTTCAGCGCTCCGGTCATATATTCCCGGAAGTCGGGATTATTGTAATCAAAATCGATCACATCATCCCAATCATACCACGGTGTGGGCTGGAAGTGGCCTTCTCTGGACTTGGTGTACCAGTCGGGGTGCTCTTTGGCCAGCGGATTGTCCCAGGCGGAATGATTCCCGACCCAATCGATAATGACGTGCATCCCCATTGAATGGATTTTGCCCACCAGATTTTTGAAATCCTGCAATGTCCCAAAATCCGGATTTATGCCTTTGAAGTCTTTGACGGAATAGTAGCTTCCGAGTTTTCCTTTTCGGTGTTCTTCGCCAATCGGATGGATCGGCATTAGCCAGAGGATATCGACACCCATTTTTTTGAGTCTTGGCAGATGTTTTTCAAAAGCTTTGAACGTGCCTTCTTTGGTATATTGCCGGATGTTGACTTCGTAGATTGTTGCATTCTTGCTCCATTCCGGATGTTTGATTTCAACATATGGTTTTGGCTGATAACGTGAATCTTTGGTCTGAGACAATCCCATGAATGGAATCATCAGCAATAACAAGAAATATTTTAATGAATTCATAAGGTTGATATATTTTTCTAAATTAAAAAGAGTTTCTGAATTATTTTAAATTTTTAATTGAAAAATAGCCTGTCAGAAAAACTTGTCAAAGATTTTAAACTTTGACAAAGTAAAAACCCTTTCAAAGTTTTTAGGCTTTGAAAGGGTTTTATTTGAATTGTTGTTGTTTATGACAAACGTTATTTATGTAGAAACCCGCCCCGACTTGAGCGGATGAGCCCTTCGACAAGCTCAGGATAAACTCAGGCGGAAAAAGGCGCCCAAAACCAACATCGTGGTTCGACGTCTTCAAAAAAATTAAGAATACATCTGCTCCTGCAATTCTTTGATTTTTTTGTCCGCTAGATATTCGTCGTAAGTCATATCTCTGTCGATGATGCCTTTTGGTGTCAGCTCAATGATCCTGTTACAAACGGTTTCCAGCAATTCGTGGTCATGAGATGACAGCAGCAAGTTGCCTTTGAAGTTGCTCAGTGAGTTGTTCAACGTGGTAATACTTTCCAGGTCCAGGTGGTTGGTAGGCTCGTCCAGAAGAAGAACATTGGCTTTCTGAAGCATCATTCTGCTGAACATACAACGCATTTTCTCACCTCCCGAAAGAACTTTACAGGACTTAAGTGCCTCGTCTCCGGAGAATAACATTCTTCCGAGGAAACCTCGCATAAATTCCTCGTGTCTTTCCTCATCATTTTTAGTGAATTGTCTCAGCCAGTCCACCAGATTTACATCCTCCTGAAAATATTCGGTGTTATCCAAAGGCATGTAAGACTGATTGGTCGTTACGCCCCAGTTGTATGTGCCTTTGTCGGCTTCTGTAGTCCCGGAGATGATCTGGAAAAACTCGGTGATCGCCAATGAATTTCTGGAGATTACGGCTACTTTATCGCCCTTTTTCAGGTTAAGGTCTATATTGGAGAACAGCAATTCGCCGTCTTTGGTTTTTTCCAGGCCTTTTACGTCCAGAATCTGGTCGCCCACTTCTCTTTCGATATCGAAAATAATGGCCGGATAACGTCTGGATGAAGGTTTGATATCGTCAATGTTCAGTTTGTCGATCATCTTTTTACGTGCCGTTGCCTGTTTAGCCTTCGCTACGTTGGAACTGAAACGTGCGATGAAATCCTGTAATTCCTTTTTCTTTTCTTCCGCTTTCTTGTTAGCCTGAGCTCTCTGTCTCGTTGCCAATTGGGAAGCCTGGTACCAGAAAGAGTAATTACCGGTGTAAAGGTTCAGTTTGGAATAATCCAAATCGCCGATGTGCGTACAGACTGCATCCAGGAAGTGACGGTCGTGAGATACCACGATCACCGTATTTTCATAGTCTGCCAGGAAGTCTTCTAGCCAGGCAATTGTTGAGATGTCCAAGTCATTGGTAGGCTCATCCAGAATAAGAACATCAGGATTCCCGAACAAGGCCTGGGCCAACAGGACCCGTACTTTGTCCTTGTTTTCCAGTTCCGACATCATCTGCCAATGCATATCGTCCTTAATTCCGACGTTGGAAAGCATTGTCTGCGCATCTGCTTCTGAGTTCCAGCCTCCCATTTCGTCATAGATCACACCCAACTCACCCGCTTTGATGCCGTCTTCGTCCGAGAAATCTTCTTTGGCGTAAAGCGCGTCCATTTCTTCTTTGATTTCGAACAGCTTATTATTCCCTCTTAGGACGGTTTCCAAAACTGTAAAATTATCATAGGCAAAGTGATCCTGCTCCAGCACAGACATTCTCTTCCCGGGCTCGAGAGAGACGTTTCCAGATGTCGCTTCCTGTTTGCCGCTTAGTATTTTAAGAAATGTTGATTTTCCGGCGCCGTTGGCACCAATAATGCCATAACAATTTCCTTTTGTAAATTTTATATTGACTTCGTCAAAGAGAACTCTCTTTCCGAACTGTAATGATAAATTAGATACTGTTAACATATAGTTTTGTAAATTTGTCTGCAAAATTACGAAAATTAGTTGGGATACTGAAGTGTCGCCCAGCCATTAACTTATGAAATAACTATTGCCAAGAAAAGTTTAAAAAAACCGGCAACAGGATTGATTTCAGGACTAAAATAAAACTTCAAATGAAAGTTAAAATCGAAAAAACTGTTAATATTCTTAATAAACGGGCCCGTTTTGAATACGAAATTCTGGATGAATATGAAGCCGGAATTGTATTGACAGGAACGGAAATTAAATCCTTGAGATCTTCAAAAGCCTCAATAACAGAGAGTTTTTGCCAGTTTATCAGCGATGAATTGTATGTCATCAACATGATGATTGACGAATATAAACTGGGAACTTTTTATAATCATAAGATAAAAAGGGAACGGAAGTTGCTACTGCATAACTACGAATTGCAAAAACTTAAAAAAAAGTTAAAGGATGTTGGTAATACCATAATACCGTTGAAGTTATATATTAATGATAAAGGAAAAGCAAAACTCCTTATAGCATTGGGCCGAGGCAAAAAATTATACGATAAACGGGAAGCCATAAAAGACCGTGAAAACAAGGTCAACATCCAGCGACTGTTAAAGAAAAACTAAAAAAACTTTGTTTATAAAGAAAAATTATATTTATTTTGCATTATCAATTATTTAATCATTTAATTCTATGAAAAATCTAAAATTAGGAATTTCAGCATTGGCGCTTACTGTTGCCAGTACTGTTTTCGCCCAAACTACTACCAACAAGTGGGTGATAGGAGTAGGTGCTCATGGAGTGAATCACGTAGCGCAAAGGAATAACTTCAGCAATACGTTCTCATTCAACAACTTTAAGGAAAACTTATTTGGTGTTTCTAAGTATTCAATTACGCCACCATTGTCTAAATTAACTGTTGCAAGAAGCCTTAGCAAAGGTATCGTTCTAGACTGGCAGACTACTGTTGGTAACGTAGACAACAAAAGATTCGGTATGGACAAGGAGTTTTTCTTGATGACAGGTCTTGGTCTTCAGTTCAAAGGAGCTGGTCTTCTTTGGGATGAAGAGTCTTGGTTTGATCCATATTTGAGAGTTGGTGCTAACTATCTGAGACATGATTATACAGGTCTTACTTTCCCAAGAACAGATACGAAATCTGGCGAGGTTTATGGCGCTTACAATGAAGATGGTGATCTAACTGGAAAAGCCAATCACTTTACAGTAAGTACAGGTGCAGGTATCAACTTCTGGGTAACTAAGAATTTTGGTCTTGGTGTTCAGGGTGATTATGTGACAACTCCGGTTGATAAATCGAATGTTGCTAACTTCTGGCAAGCGTCTGCTTCATTGTTATTCAGATTTGGTAACACTGACAGAGACAAAGACGGAATTCCAGATAAAGATGACAGATGTCCAGATACTCCAGGTTTACCTGAGTTCCAAGGATGTCCTGATACAGATGGCGACGGTATCCCTGATATCGACGATCAATGTCCAGATGTAGCTGGTCCAAAAGAAAACAACGGTTGTCCTTGGCCAGATACAGACGGTGACGGAGTATTAGATAAAGATGATGCTTGCGTTGACGTTCCTGGTCCAGCAGAAAACAAAGGTTGTCCATGGCCAGATACTGATGGTGACGGTGTTCTTGATAAAGATGATGCTTGTCCTACAGTTCCAGGTCTTCCAGAATACAACGGATGTCCTAAGCCAAGAACACAGACTGCTATTGATGTTGAAACTAAATTAGGAAGCGTATTCTTCGATTTCAACAAAGCGACTATCAAAGCTGAGTCTAAGCCAGCACTTGACGAAGCTGCTGAGCTTATCAAGAAAGACGGTGGTAACTATCTACTGGAAGGTAGAACAGATGCTAAAGGTTCTGAAGCTTACAACTTGAAACTATCTAGAGAGAGAGCTGCTGCTGTAGTTGCTGCACTAGATTCAAGAGGTGTTGATCCAAGCGCATTGAAATCTGTAGGTGTTGGTAAAGCTAAAGCTACTGTTCCTGCTACTGCTTCTGATGCAGAAAGACAAGTTGACAGAAAAGTAGTTGTAACAGCTATCGAAGATGCGGCTCAGTGGAATGCTCTTAAAAAGAGAGATTACGATGATCCAACTCCGGTAAAAGTTAAGAAAAAAGCTCCGGCTAAAAAGTCTACTAAAAAAAGAAAATAATTAAACATTATTTCTAAATATAATACCTCCAAGCAATTGGAGGTATTTTTTTTGTTCTTACAAATCAGTATTTTTGCATCAATAAATAATCACAAAAAATGGGTAGAGCATTCGAATATAGAAAAGCTTCAAAAATGGCCAGATGGGACAAGATGGCCAAAACATTTTCAAAAATAGGGAAAGACATTGCCTTGGCCGTGAAAGCCGGGGGAACTGATCCGGAATCCAATCCTGCCTTAAGAAGATGTATCCAAAATGCCAAAGGTGCTAATATGCCAAAAGATAATGTCGAAAGAGCTATAAAAAAGGCAAGTGGAGCGGATGCGGAAAACTATGAGGAAATCACTTATGAAGGCTACGGACAAGGTGGTGTTGCTTTTTTTGTAGAATGTACAACTAACAACCCAACTAGAACCGTAGCGAACGTCAGGGCGATTTTCAATAAGTTTGACGGCAATCTTGGTAAGAATGGCGAGTTAGCTTTCATCTTTGACAGAAAGGGGATTTTCACGATCGACAAAGCTCAGATCAAATCGGATTGGGACGACTTCGAAATGGAAATGATTGACGGTGGAGCAGAAGACATTGACCAGGACGACAATGAAGTATTAATTACAACGGCATTCGAAGATTTCGGTTCGATGTCGCATAAATTAGACGAACTCGGAATAGAGGCTAAGAGCGCTGAATTACAAAGAATTCCGAATAATACCAAAGGAATGACCGATGACCAGTTCAAGGCTAATATGAAGATGCTGGAGCGTTTTGAGGAAGATGATGATGTGCAGAACGTGTTCCACAATATGGAGTTTACAGAAGAACAAATGGAATCCATGTAAATCCAGAATGACTCACATAAAAAATCCCGACTGAGAAGCCGGGATTTTTTATGTTATAAAACGCTTATTGATTATGCGTTTGGTTCAACTGATACGAAAGATCTGTTGTTTGCTTTCTTTCTGAAAACTACTTTACCGTCTACCAATGCAAACAAAGTATGATCTTTACCCATACCCACATTCTCACCTGGGTGGTGTTGTGTACCTCTTTGTCTGATGATGATGTTACCGGCAATAGCTTCTTGTCCTCCGAAAATCTTAACACCTAGTCTTTTAGAGTGAGATTCTCTACCGTTTTTGGAACTACCGACTCCTTTCTTGTGTGCCATTTTATTTTAAGCTTTTTTGGATTAAAAATTATTCAGCAGATTCGCTGGTTTCTGTTACTTCAGCTTTAGCAGCTTTCTTTGGAGCAGCTTTTTTAGCCTCTTTTTTAGCACCGTCAAATCCAGTAATACCAGTTACCAAAATTTGAGTTAATTGCTGTCTGTGACCATTTTTCTTAGCATAACCTTTTCTTCTTTTCTTTTTGAAAACGATTACTTTGTCAGCCTGAACGTGATCAAGAATTTCTACATCTACGGTGATACCGCTTACAGCCGGGGCACCAACAGTTACTGCACCGTTTATAGTAAGAAGAACTTTGTCAAAAGAAACTTTCGCTCCTTTATCTCCTTTCAAACGGTTCACAAACAACTTTTGGTTTTGCTCAACTTTGTATTGAAGCCCTGCTATTTCTACAATTGCAAACATTGTTTATAAATTTTTATAATTATTCGAGGTGCAAAAGTAAACATTTTGTTTGTTAATCGCAACAGAACCTGAAAATTAATTCAATTTTATTTGATTGTTGTCATTCAACACAAAAGTCGCAAGAGTATTGCGACTTTCAATTTATAAAGTGTTGATCATTAATCAATCAATTCAAACCTCGCATATTCAGCGATTTTCTTTGGTAATCTGATGCCTTCCGGCGTCTGGTTGTTTTCCAGAAGTGCCGCCATAATTCTTGGTAGAGCCATCGCGGAACCATTCAGAGTATGCACCAACTGGGATTTTCCTTCGTTGCCTTTGTAACGGCATTTCAGACGTGTAGCCTGGAAGGTTTCGAAATTGGAGACAGAACTCACCTCCAGCCATTTTTCCTGCGCCGCACTCCAGACTTCAAAATCATAAGTCATTGCCGATGCAAAACCTGTATCGCCGCCACATAGTCTTAAGATTCTATACGGCAATTCCAGATCTTCCAGGATAGACTTCACATGCTCTACCATCTCTTCCAGGACGGCATAAGAATTTTCAGGTTTTTCGATCCTTACAATCTCAACCTTTTCGAATTGGTGAAGTCTGTTCAGTCCTCTCACATGTGCACCATAACTTCCTGCTTCCCTTCTGTAGCACTGCGAAAAAGCCGTGTTCATAATAGGCAAATCTTTTTCGTCAATGATCACGTCTCTGTAAATGTTAGTTACAGGAACTTCTGCAGTAGGAATCAGGTACAGGTCGTCCTCACCAATATAGTACATTTGTCCTTCTTTATCAGGCAATTGTCCTGTTCCATAGCCAGAAGCTTCATTGACCAAGTGTGGTACATTCACTTCCTCGTAGCCTGCATCGGTGTTTTTATCAAGGAAATACTGGACCAAAGCTCTCTGCAATCTTGCACCTTTTCCGAAGTACACAGGAAAGCCTGCGCCAGCTACTTTGACACCTAATTCAAAATCGATAAGGTTATATTTTTTAGCCAATTCCCAATGAGGAATTGCACCTTCACCAAGACCTTCTACTGTTGTAGATTCATAAACAATCTCGTTGTCATCTGCAGAAACGCCAGCTACTACTCTTTCATTAGGAATGTTAGGGATCTGATAGAGAATATTAGTCAATGTCTTTTCGGACTCATTGAGTTGATGCTGTAGATCTTTGCTTGACTCTTTGTATTGCGAAGTTTTGGATTTTGCCGCCTCAGCCTCCTCTCTCTTACCTTCTTTCATCAGAATGCCAATTTCTTTTGAAATTTTATTCATCTCAGAAAGCTGAGAATCCAGCTCAAACTGTAATCTTTTTCTCTCGTCGTCCGCACCGATGGCGGCATCGACCAAGTCTAGTTCCTTGAAGTTTCTCTTCTTCAAGCCTTCCAAAACGCGCTCTTTGTTCTCGCGCAAAAAATTAACCTGTAACATTTTTGTTGGGTGTTAGGTGTTTGATGTCAGATGCATGCAAAACCTTCAGCGTCCTGCTTTCCTCATCTGACAGAAGTTTTGCAAAATTAATAATTTTATTTAATGATGGTGATCATGTTCGGCTGCCCTTCCACTTTTGTGAATATCAGCTGATTGTCATACCATAGCTTGGATAATTCGAATAACGATGGCGTCCAGCGGTACTCAATTTCAATAGTATCATCATCATTCACTGTTTGGGAACTGATTGTCTTCGAATATCTTATCAAAAATCTGGAGCGGTAAGTCTTGAGTTCCGGACTGATGGAATCTTTGAGTTCGCGTACTGCTCCCGCAGCATAATCCAGATAAGTGATTGTATCGCTATCCTTCTGAAGACTGGATCCGGAGATGGGTGCCTGAGCTGTTTCACTCAGCAAATCCAGCAGACTGACCGATGTGTATGAGCCAAGAATTTTATTGTTAAGCAAATCGGGATTGGATGCACTCCGGACATACATCTTCAGAACCTGATCAATGACCTGATACTCGTTTTCATCGCCACGACAGCAAATCATCGCTACGAAAGATAATATTATGAAAAAAGTTTTCTTCATGAGACAAAGGTAGTGTAAAAATCAGTTTCTCAGGACTCAAAGTAGCGCTGATACCACAATTCAAAAGTGACCAGCTGCCAGATTTTCACACAGTCGTAATCGGAGTTTTGGTTTTGCCACCATTGGTCTATTGTTGCAGCGTTGAAAAAGCCTCTGATTTTAAGGCTTTCCAGCTGTTCGGTAACAAAATTCCGCACACGTGCTTCAGTTCTGATAAAATGGGCAAGCGGAAATGAAAAACCACGCTTTGGCATTTTCAGAACTTCGGGATGTACATAGGATTGCGCTACCTTGCGGAGCAGCGGTTTATTTTGGATTCCGTTAAATCGCAAATCCGCCGGCAGAGAAGCTACGTAATCAATCAGATCATTGCTGAGATAAGGATACCGGAATTCCACGCCATATTTCATGGCGCTCAGATCATCCCGGAATACATGGTGTGAGGATAAAGAATACCGCATGTCGTATTCAAAAAGCGCTTCGTAATCTTTGGTTTTTGAAGTTTTCTTATCATTAAGCTGAGGACTGATGGATTTATAAATTTCCCAATTCAGGACCTCTTTCACCTCGGCCGGTTTCATCGCCACCTGACTCTGCCTGAAGAAATCCAGCATATCTTCCTGTGAAAGGTAATTTTTTATCTTTTTGGAGAGATCATCATTGGTAATAAGGAAATGTCTGAGGAAACTGAACGGCCTGGTCTTTTTCCAGCGTCCCAGCTTAAGGGAATGCGAATAGCCCGCGAAAAGTTCATCGGCACCGTTGCCGCTTAGCACCACTTTGAAACCTAATGTTCTGGCATATTCGGCGGCATTCATCAACACTTCCAGGCTGCTGTATGGTTCTTCAAAATGCTGGATGTTATCTTTCAGCTGTTGAAGAATCTCATCGTCAGAAACCGTTTTAATGTAGTGTGGAATCTGGATCTGTTCAGCCATCAGCCTTGCATTTTTGATTTCGCTTTCAGAAAATGGGTAGGCAATCGTAAAGGCGTTGATATCCTCTTTGTATTTTTTAGACTGTGCTGTAATCAGCGTAGAATCGATGCCGCCGCTCATCATGCTGGTCACGGGAACATCGGCATAAAGTTGTTTTTCTACACTTTCAGAAAGCAGGCGATCAATTTCCGCCACAGCCTGAGATTCATCAACTACATTCGATGTTGCCTTCGGCAAGTCCCAAAACCTGACCTTTTCTGCCATTCCATTGTCCAGATTAACACTCATAAATATGCCTGTATCCAGGGAAAATATATCCTGAAAACAGGTTTCAGGAGCCAGCGTAGCCTGGAAAAGGAAGTTGCTGTACACACCCTGCCAATGGATTTTTGGCTGGATGAGTTCATTTTTAAGCAACGCTTTAATTTCTGATGCCCAGACGATGGCGTCATTTTGATGGTAATAAAACAACGGCTTCATACCCATGCGGTCTCTGGCAAGAATCAGTTGTCGCAGGTTGAGATCTACCAGAGCGAGCGCAAACATGCCGTCCAGCTTTGCAAAAATAGCGGTTCCCCATTCCTGATAACCTCTCAGAATCACTTCGGTGTCCGAGTGGCTACGGAAATGATGGCCGAACTGTTCCAACTCTTTTTTGAGGGTTTTGAAATTGTAAATCTCACCATTGAAGGTAATGGTGATCGAATTATCATCGGAAAGCATGGGCTGATGGCCTTTTTCAGAAAGATCCACAATGGATAGTCTTCTGAATCCCAATGCGATTCGTGAATCAGTTGCTGAGAGAATTGGAAATGAATTTTTGACCGCGGAAGTAGAACTTTGCCCTGAAAAGCTGTTGCCAGAAGTCCCGTCTGAAAGCCAGAAGCCTTCATCGTCGGGGCCGCGGTGGCGGATTGCGTCATTCATTTCCAGAATGTTTCTGGAGCTGATGCTTTTATTCAGTAAATGATATCCGCTAATCCCGCACATATTTTAGTTTTTCGACGTAAAAATAATGGATTTGAGTGATAAAAATGGCATTGAAGCCATCATTCTTTTTTGCCTGAAAATGTTTTCAATAAAACTTTTACTTCTGCCGGCGTAATCAGATAATCTTTAACTGAAAATCCGGTGGTCTGGTAAAAGCGCCGGAACAGGATTGCAGCTGATACCACGTACGATGTTACCGTTACCACACAGGCGCCGGTAATGCCCCAGCGCGGAATGGCAATCAACGAAAACACAATGGTGATAATGAGACCAACGAATGACTTGATATTAAGAATACGAAGTTCCTTGACTGCTGAAAAATAATAGCCGATCATATCGCTCACAGCAATCGCAAAGATACCAGGCGTCAGAAGCAGCATGATGAACCGGGTCTCGCCAAAGTCTTTGCCAAAAATCAGAACATAAACTTCTGATGGAATCAGTATAATTCCGATAAAAAATACGGCCATCAGGCTAAACGCCACTTTAAGAGACGCTTTGGTTTTTTGGATGGACTCGGCATGGCTCCTGCTGTTCACAACATCCGAGTACAGTACCACGGCGATACTTCTTGTAATGGTCCAGATGGCCTCGGAAAATGTGATGCCGATGGAAAAAATCCCGACAGCCGCCAGTCCCTGAAAATGTTCCAGGAAATAGAAGGAAAGCCTGTAGTTCAGAAATTGTACGAAGGCACTGAGCTGTGTTTTCCAGCCATATTCCAGCATGTCTGAGAAAACTTTTTTGCTAAGAATAAAATTACGGATACTGCACTTCCGTAGAATTTGTAAAGTGCTGACGGTCGCTAATATCAAAAGACAAATCACTTGCGCCAGAAAATACAGAGATACATCCCGCACATCTGCCACAAGAATTAAAATGACAAGAAAGATAACGTGCAGGAGCTGCTGCAGCACTGTGTAAAGATTATACCGCTTAATATCCTGTGTCCCGATGAAGAGGCTGATGTTGGTACTAAGTACAGAAGACAAAACCGCGATGGCCATTAAATAAAACAAATACCCTTCATGAAAAATATGGAGAATCAGAGGAATGATTATTCCTGCGAGGAAGGACCAAATGTAAGAGTAACTTAATACCTGCTCAATTCTGAATTTGCGCGCAAAGTATGAAGTACTGCTGCCCGAAAATACACTGCTGAAGAAACTGACCATGGCCACATTGGCCACTACAATCGAAATCACGCCTTTTCCCTCGCTGCCCCACATGTTGGTGGAGAAGATGACGAGACCGAAATTGACGATCAGGATCAGAAACCGTGAGACAAAAGTCTGAATTACTCTCAGCTGTTTCATCTTGCGGTTTTTGCGGCGTCTGTTATAAAATCAATGAAAGATCCGGAGATTCTGGACCAGTTGAATTCTTCCAGAAATCTTGTTCTGGCATTTTGGCAATGCTTTTCATAGAGCTTTCTGTCGCCGATATACTGTTCAATATGTTCGACTATGGAATACGTATCATCAGGATTGACAAGAAAACCGAAATCCATCGGCCCGATATGCTCACGGATCCCTTTCAGTGCTGAATAAATTACTGGTTTGCCGGCTCCAATGTAATAGAATAACTTAATGGGCAGAGAATGGTGATTTTCAAAATTGAAGCTTCGCAAATCAAAACACAGATCGGCTTCGGAAAAAGATTGGGTAAAATTTTCGAAAGAGGTTGGCTTACCGTATTCAATACTGTCGGCCAGAGAAGTTTTGAGTTGCTGTTTTACGTAAATTTCATCTTCGGCAGTCCGTGCGGAGCCAATAATGAGCACTTTCACATTCAGATTTTTATGACGTTCCTTCAGCAGGTTGATGACATTCATAAAATTTCCAAACCCTTTTTCCTTGGATAATTCGCCAGTGATGCAAAGTGTGATTTGGCGCTGATCTAATGTTCTGACCGATTCCTGTACAAATCTTTTGTCCGGATAATAGGGAAGTGTCATTTTTTTCTTCCAGGGAAATAGGTGCGCCAGAGGGAATTTTTTTGTCTCTTCACCAAAAATAAAATGCGTGCTGAGAAACCCGGCATACAGCTGAATTATCAAAAATTTGATTCCGTGGATCCATTTCATGGGTAAACTGTAAGGCCTTAGCATAGAAATGGAAGGGTACCATTCCGTAATATCGTAGATGACACTCACCTTATTTTTTTTCCTGTACCGATGTGCAGCCAGCACCGCAAGCGGCTCCGAGCAAATTACTATATCCGGCTGAAATCCAAGACTGATTCTGAGGAATGTCTGGATCTTGGTTTCGGAATCTTGTTCCAGGATGTTTTGCGATTCTATTTCGATACCATTCAGCTGGCCAACAAAATCAGAACACAGGCTGCAAATTTTGACCTGATACCCACGAGCAAACAATTCTGCAGCCTGATGATAACAAATACGATCATCATTGTGCCGATGTGCTGTCGTGAGGAAAAGGATTCTCAAGGTCAATAGTTTAAACTAAGCAATCGATGCTGCCCAGCTTCTGCTGAAAGGCTGCAGGAAATGACTTAGGAAGTCCAGATACGTATTTTTTGAAAAGTCGAATACCTCGATGTCTTTTGACAATTCACCGCTTCGGATTTTATTTTTGAAGTCGGATAATTTTAATGTTTTAACCTCACCATTTTCCACGAAGCTTGCTTTCATGCGGTCAAACAATCCCAGATCGAATTGAGTATCCAGCTCACGCATAATTTTCCCCAGAGCATCGATGCTGCAGCCGGAAGCCGCTTCTTTTTCCTCATCTACACAAATAATGATGAATTGGTTTTTCTCAATTTTGAAAGATGATGACAGTGGTTTCCCGTGTGCAGCCCAGCCTCCCAGGAAGTCATACAGTTTTTCTGCAATGGTCTTGCTTTCTTTTGCTGTAAAAGGTCGGGACGCGGGATAGATGATCACGCGGTAGTCATTGGTTTCTACAATGCTGGATTCTTCGATTTTCATAATGTGAAATTTATGATTAATTCGCCTGGTGCGATGTGCCATTGAAATTAAAGGATAAAATTACGGATTTTAATTCAAAGCAAAAACCCCAGAAATTCTGAGGTTTTAAAATTTTTAAAGTTGAAATTTCTAAAGATCTTCAGCCTCCGCTAAAAGTTCTACAATATCTTTGACTTCCACTTCGGCATTTTTATTAAAATGCTTTACGCCGTCGGTCATCATTGTGTTACAAAACGGGCAACCTGTGGCGATAACTTTGGGTTCAACTGAGAGCGCTTCTTCGGTTCTTTCGATGTTTATATCTTTGACTCCTTTCTCCGGTTCTTTGAACATCTGTGCGCCGCCGGCACCGCAGCAAAGGCCGTTGCTTCTGCACCGTTTCATTTCCACCAGTTCGGCATCCAGTTTCTCGAGAAGCATTCTTGGTGCTTCGTATTCATTGTTGCCCCGGCCAAGATAGCAAGGATCGTGAAATGTTATTTTTTTCCCTTTGAAACTGCCACCTTCAATTTTCAGCCGGCCTTCCTCCATTAGGTTTTTCAGAAATTGCGTGTGGTGAAGAACCTCGTAATTCCCGCCAAGGCTGGGATACTCATTCTTCAATGTATTGAAACAGTGAGGGCAAGCGGTCACGATTTTCTTGACTTCGTAAGCGTTCAGGATTTCGATGTTTGTGAGTGCCATCATCTGGAATACAAACTCATTTCCGGCACGCTTTGCAGGATCGCCGGTGCACGATTCTTCCTGCCCAAGAACAGCAAACTCAACACCGATTTTATTCAGAATCTTGCAGAATGCCTTGGTTATTTTTTTGGCCCGATCATCAAAGCTCCCCGCGCAGCCCACCCAGAATAGAACTTCCGGAGATTGGCCTTCCGCAGCGTAATCTGCCATTGTTTTTATTGTGAAATCCATTTTTTAAATGATAAGTGATGATTGATAAATGATGTATAATTCAAAATATTAATCCTTTGCCCAATTCAATCGATCTGCCTGATTGTATTGCCACGGCGCGGCATTGTTTTCCACATTGGTCATCATCAGATTGAGTTCCTGCGGCGCAGCTGACTGTTCCATTACCAGAAATCTTCTCATCTCAAAAATGATGGACAATGGGTCTATGAGAACGGGACAGGCTTCTACACAAGCATTACAAGTGGTGCAGGCCCAGAGTTCTTCTTTGGTGATATAATCATTCAGCAATTTTCGGCCATCATCCACAAATTTTCCGTTCTTATTGATATTCTTGCCCACCTCTTCCAGACGGTCGCGTGTTTTCATCATAATCAAACGTGGGGATAATTTTTTACCGGTGATATTAGCCGGACAAACCGAAGTACATCTGCCACATTCTGTACAGGAATAGGCACTCAACAATTGATGCTGATTCAGATCAAAAATATCTTCTGCACCAAATTTGGACGGTGTTTCTTCCGCACCTTCCGCCGGTGCTGCATATGGATCTGCATTGGGGTCCATCATCAATTTGATTTCCCGGGTCACAGAATCCAGATTGTTGAATTTTCCCTGTTTATTCAGGTTGGCAAACCATGTGTTGGGGAATGCAAAGATGATATGAAGATGTTTGGAATAATAAAGGTAATTCATAAAGAACAAAATCCCGATGAAGTGAAGCCACCACGCCGACTTCTCTATAATATGAAGCGTCTCCGCACTCATATTCTGAAAAAATGGAAACAGCCTGGACGAGATCGGGAAATTTCCTCCGAAGCGACCGGCATCGGCATAATAATCTGCGCCGTTCATGGTGAAAAATGCTACCATCAAGGCAAATTCGATGATCAGAATCCAGTTGGCATCCTGTTTTGGCCATCCGAATAATTCTTTCATCGTCAATCTTTTGACGCCGTAAAAATTCCGGCGGATAAAGAAAACAACAACAGCTATCACCACCAAAAGCGCAAGAACTTCTAAGCTTGCTGTAAAAATAGTGTAGAATGAAGAGCCAAGAATGCCCTGCAGAAAACGGTGCGTTCCGAAAATCCCATCAATGATGATTTCCAGCAATTCTATATTGATAATGACAAATCCGACGTAAACAAAAATGTGCAGGATGCCGGCAATAGGTCTTTTCACCATTTTACTCTGTCCCAGCGCCACGCGCGCCATGGTGGCCCAGCGTTCTGGCTTCCTGTCTGTGCGGTCTATCGCTCTGCCGAGTCTGATGTTGCGGTAAAGTTCTTTCAGGCTCTTTGCAAACAGTCCAAAGCCTGCAACCAAAAGCACCAGAAAGATGACATTGTCAATATATTGCATAGATTAGTCTTTATTATTCTTGCCAAACACCGAGAAATTGACATAACGTTTAGGATTCGCTTTCAGGTCTTCCACCAGTTTGTTCAGATTGTCCGATGTTTTTGTGAGATTATTGT
This sequence comes from Flavobacteriales bacterium UBA720, assembly GCA_002297505.1. Taxonomy (GTDB): domain Bacteria; phylum Bacteroidota; class Bacteroidia; order Flavobacteriales; family Weeksellaceae; genus Epilithonimonas. The sequence continues at coordinate 57,160 of DBLQ01000012.1, read as the reverse complement.
AAAGTTCATCATCTTTGGTCAGTTTACCAAGTGAACCTTCGCCGTTTTGTATGCCGGAAATAACGTTATTGAGCTTGCCAGCTGTTTTGCTGAATTCATCAATCGTTACATTCAGCTTGTCGATATCAACTCTTTCCGCTACTTTTCCGTACTTTTCTACCGTCGCATTGGTTGTCAATAAGGTCTTGTTGGCATTATCAATCACGTTATGCAGACCATTTTCGTTAGAAGCCAGGATTCTGTTGGTTTGTTCCGCAGTTCCTTTGAAGGCTGCTACAGTCTGATTCAGGTTGGAAAGCAACATTTTGATTTCTCTTCTGTTTTGCTCATCCACAATTTTATTGGTGCTCGCCAGAGTAGAATCCAATTTCAAAAGAACATTGGATAATTGATCTTTCACCGGTTTTACTTGAGAACTCAGAGAGTTGAGCATTGATAGCTGATAATTCCCTTTCAGCGTGTCACCATCTTTGGCGGTGGCGCCACCGTAAAAAAGGTTGATTTTCATTTCTTTGCCAGACATCAGACCTGGCTCGAAAATCTCTACGGTCGAATTTCTAGAGAACTCAAAGGTGTCATCCACGGTAAGCTTCACAATAAAATGCAGTTTTCCGCCTTTGGTTATTGGTTTTATTTCGTCCACCTGACCGACTTTCAGTCCGTTGATGGAAACAGGATTGGAAACTTCGAGACCTTCCACATTGTCATATTTGGCGTAGAAAACATTATCTGTGGTGAAGAGATTTTTCCCTTTCATAAACTGATAAAGTATCACGAAACTTACAATGGCAAATATTGCAATCAGTCCTGCTTTTAATTCTTTACTTAACTTCACTTCTGTTAATTTTACTGGTTAGCAAATATATGAATATTGGATTTATAATCGATAAAAATAAAAAACAACAAAAGCGACAATTATGCCGCTTTTGTTTATTCTGATATTATGTTAAGTTACTGCTGAGGCGTCTTGTCCCAAACCTCAATTCGGTAATCTTTAATCTTGGCATTGTCCTGAAGACTTCTGAGGTAAGAACCTGTAAACTGCTGCGAAGCCTGCTGTGTCATAGATTCTATGATCTGCTTGATGTCGCCAGGAAGTTTGTTCGTAGAAACAGATTTTTTCACTACGAGATAAACACCTGTCATTCCCTCTACAGGATTGGACAGCTTGTTAGTCTGAGCACCAAATGCTGCTCCGGCCACTTTGGGTTCCATGGCGCCGTTCACATTAGGATTGAACATGTTGACTGCAGCGCTGGCCTTGGTTGTTCCGAAGGCTTTTGCAGCCTGATCCAGCGAGGTATATTTCCCGGAGTTGATTTTCTCGATGATCTTCTTAGCCAATAATTGATTCTTAACGATCGGTTCAATTTGATCTCTTACAGTTTCCGGATCCGCAAGACCTTCATCCTGTTTTCCGACTACGTAAGCTACGATTCTGTCACCAGTACCTTCCACCGTAAAGATGTCTGTGTCGCCAATGTTTCTTTTCTTGTCAAATGCCCAAGCGATGACGTCTGCATCTTTATCCGTATTAAGTCCGGGCAAAGTTCCCTGGAAACGGCCAACGGTCTTAGGATTGTCGAATCTGTATTTGTTTTTCTCAGCCAGGTTTTTGAACTGGTTAAAGCTTTTTCCTTCCGTTTGCTGAATGAATCTCGTCGCCTGTGTCAGAACCTGATTTTCTGTTTTGTCGGACGCCTTCACATTTTTCGCTAGGTGAGCGATCTTGTAAGTCATTGATCCTGATTTTTTGTCAAGGATGTTAATGATATGATATCCGAACTGTGTTTCAACAATGCCAGTAGCTCCTTTAGGAGAATTGTCAACAAATTTCTGGAATTCCGGAACAAATTTCGGCTGTCCAGGTGTGGTCCAGCCCACGTTGCCACCTTGCGCTGCAGAACCTTTGTCATCAGAGAATTTAAGATCGTCTCCAAAAGACGCAGGATTTGCTTTTACAGCTGCGTAGATGCTGTCTGCCAGTTTCTTAGCCTGCTCTTTGGTTCTTGTAACCGATTTGTCCTGTTTTCCGATTTCTGTGTCTTTGTAGGAGATCAAAATATGTCTTGTTTCTGTAGAGTCAGACGGTTTTTTATCCAGCAATTTAGAAACAACATAAAGATTCTGCTCCTTGTATGGACCGAAAGTCTGACCAATAGCTGCTGTAGCAATTTTATCTTTAAGCTCTTGTGGAACTTGGTTAAGGCCAACATACTGAGGAATGAAAGGAACATCAGAGTTCAATTCTACGAACATAGAATCGTTCTTGGTGTTCTGGAAGTTTTCAGTACCGTTAGATGCATCTGTGCCTTTCAGATAAAGTTTGTTGATCTCGTTAAGGGTTGCTGCGTCATCCTGTGCGCTTGGTGTCGCCGGGAAGTATGCATAAGCGATATTTCTGCTGGCAGTGGCCTTAAATCTGGTAGGGTGTTTCTGGATGTAATCCGAAAGATCCTGGGTAGTCACCTTCACGGCATTTTTCTTGGAAAACTCCAGGTAATCCACTTTCACGTAATCGATGTTGGCCATCTCATCACGGAACTTCATCATCAGCTCTGCTTCTTTTTTGCCTGTTGTGATGCCCGCCGTCATATTCCCGAAAAGCAATCTGGCCATCATTCTGTATTCGATGGCTTTCCTATTCTTCAGCCAGAAAGCGTAGTTCTCAGGATTCATGGCCTGTGCTTTCTCAATCTCTGCTTTGATGTCTTTGACTTTGAAGTTACCTTTCTCATCAAAATACTGCTGATTCTGAGCAAAGATAGGATCGTACTGCAATTGGCTCCAGAAGATATCATCTGTAAGTTCCAAGCCCATTTTCTCAAATTGCTGTTTGATTAATTTGGATTGAACAAGAATCTGCCAAGCCTGCTCCTCAAGACCTTTAGTCTGCTGACCTTGTTGCTGTGCCTGCTGCTGCATGATGAAAAGCTGGTCATTGAACTCATCTCTGGTGATTTCTTCTCCATTAACTTTACCAAGGATATTCGGGTTTTTACCGAAAACTTTGTCTATTGTATCAGGATTAACCAAGAAAGCCAAAAGTGCTAAAGCGATAACGCCTACTAACAGCCACGACCTTTTTCTAATTTCGCCTAAAATTGCCATCTTTATATATAAGTGTTTATAATCAGTGTGCGAAAATACATATTTTTAACAGAATAGGAAAAATTATTTCGAAACAATTGTTAATGTGCGATATAAAATAAAAAAAACCTCTAAAATGTAGAGGTTTTGCTTTTACTTGCTGTTTTTCTTGTCCAGGACTTTTTCCCGCATTTTGCCTTCGGTCTGGAAAAGCTTGAGCACCTGCTGTGGCGTCAGGAGTTTCAGGAATTTTTCTGCATAGATTTTCCTGTTATCCAGCAGTTGCTGTCCCACTTCAAAGCTTTGGTTCAGTCTTTTGCCGGCTTCCTCGTCAGACAGATTTTCTATTTTATTGTCGAAGACAAATTTTTCACGGATCTGCTTCTGGTTGTTCTGATATTCCGTGTACAGATTTTTAAATTCCTCCTGCTTGTCATCAGGAACATTAATGTCATCTGCCACAATGTTCTCCTTCATCTTCTGCAGAAAAGCCGAACGTTCTTTTACGGTCATTCCGTTCACGGCATTTCTTTTTTCCTGCATGTTCATCGTCTTCCACTCGGAGGTTCGCGGGATGTTCTGGCTCTGCTGCTGTCTCATCATGCTTCCTGCCGGCGAGAAACCTGATGACGGTGTGGTGCTTCTCATCGTGCCTGCATTGCCGGGGCGTTGTGTGGTATTACTGCCGGATCTTCTTTCCTGTCCATGTATGGTGTGGGCGGAGAAGAATCCTGCAATCAAAATAGTCAATAACAATTTTCTCATAGTTCTAAATTTTGTTATTAATTATAAAGGTCAAGGTAAACATCCTGCTCACTGTTCTTTTCCAGGTCTTTCAGCTGATCCGGTGTGAAGGCTGCTAAAACTTTTTCCACCTCAGCTTCCGGCTTAATGTTGCTTTCTACAGCGTAATCCTGTCTGTCGGTATTATCATACGCTTGGGCTTTTCTAGTTAAAGATTTTGACTGATGCGCTGCAGCCTGGTGGTGGTTATTGCTAATGCCGTTCTTACTTTCCCCGGATTCTGAAGATGTTTGCAGATCTTGGGTATTATCCACGATGCTCTTCGTCGCAGGCTGAATTCCATAAGTGCTGTCCACAATTGGTTTTTGCTGAGCCATTGATACTTCCGGATTTTCATTGAGGCTGAAAAATGCGGTAAGCCCGGCAATGAGAACAACCGCGGCGGCGGCCACCCATTTAAAATTAAGAGCGAAAACTTTGGTCTCCTTCTTTTCCGGCAGTTTTTCTCCGATGGTTCTGGATAATACATTGTCCTGAATGGTTTTGAAAAATGCTTCCGAAGGTTCTTCGTATGGCATTTTCCTGTTCAGTTGTTCTATATCAATTTTCATTTTTCCTAACTTAATTTTTTCACATTCGGATGCAGTACCGGGAATGCAGCATCACTTTTATTTTCATTAAAACTCCTCCGAGTAATTATCTTTTATAAACTGTTCCACCTTCTCTTTGGCATAATGGTAGTTTGTTTTCAAGGTTCCGACGGACATGTCCAGAATCTTGGAAATCTCATCATAAGGCAGATCATCATAATACCTCATATTGAAAACCAATTTCTGCTTTTCCGGCAAAGACTGAATTGCCTTCTGCAACAGGATCTGAATTTCCTCCGCATCTTTCCCTGCGTTATCGGCCACCAGATTCTGCATGTGGTATTCTGCATCCTCGTCGGTCTTCTTCATCCGGTTCATTTTGTTGAGCTGCTGGAGGGCCTCATTGGTGGCAATCCTGTAAAGCCAAGTGTAAAGCTTGCTGTCACTCTTGAACTGATGGATGTTCTGATAAGCCTTGATGAACGTATCCTGCAAAACATCCTGAGCCAGGTCATGGTCCACTATCAGGCGCCTGATATGCCAGTACAGCCTGCTCTGATAGGCATCCATCATTGCACGCAAACCTTTTTCCAGCGTTTGTGGCGCTGTTAAAAGTTTTACAATCTCCTCATCCTTAAGCTTCATTCAGATGTTTCGTAGTTTTGATTAAAAAATAAGACCAAAGTTAAATTATTTTTTGATTTGCGGTCAATTTATGTTGATTGCAGTCAGTTATTTCGAAGTTCAAAACTTTATCTTTGTGTTATGAAAACTGTTATCATTGGTTCTGGAAATGTCGCTTACCATCTGGCAAAAGCTTTTACTCAAAACAATATCGAAGTCAGCCAGATTTTTGGCCGCAATGAAACTGAATTGAAGAAAATTTCGGAAGAATTGAATATTCCTTTTAGTTCAAAAAAATTGTTGGAAGCAGATTTTTATTTGATTGCCGTTTCGGACTCGTCAGTTGAAAAAGTTTCTGAGTTCATTCAAAAAGACGATGCTCTCGTCGCTCACACTTCCGGCTCGCTGCCAATGGAAGTCCTGAAAGGAAATTATAGAAAAGCCAGTTTTTATCCGCTGCAGACATTTTCCAAAACAAAAAGTCTTGATTATTCCAAAATTCCATTTTTCATTGAAGCCGACAATCAAATCGATGAAAAATCATTACTGGAATTAGCTTCTATCATTTCACAAAATGTTGAAACTTCCGATTACGAAAGAAGAATATACATCCATCTCACGGCGGTTTTTGCTTGTAACTTTGTGAATCATCTGTTTGCCAGAGCAAAGGAAATCTCGGATTCGCAGGATTTACCTTTCGAATATTTCATTCCATTGATTGATGAAACGGTGGAGAAAATTCATCATCTCGAACCTAAATTGGCACAAACCGGACCAGCCGTAAGAAGCGACGAACGCGTTCTGAAACTTCACGAAAACCTGATCAATGATGAAGAGCATTTGAAAATCTATCAATTAATGAATGAATCGATTAAAAAAATGTACAAAAAATAATGTAACATTTTTGAGATTCCTGCACTAATTACTCAGAAACAAGAAAATAAAAAATATGAACGCTCTCAAAAAATTAACCATTATTCCGGTTTTATTATTTGGATTAATGGCATCAGCGCAGGAAACTGCCAACCGTTTTTTCTACGAACTGACTTACAAACCAAAAAAGGATTCTGCAAGATTAGACAAAGTTATGACTACGCTTGACATTGCAAAGGATAAATCAATCTATCAGGATTTTACGTTGCCCGCTCAGGATTCAATTATTAAAACTTCTGTAGAGGAAATGGAGAAGACCAAGACCTTTAAGGATATGTCTAAGATGATAAAATGGCCGAAGTTTTCTTACAAAATCTACAAAAATTATCCTGCAATGACGGAGCTATATGTGGACAGAATCAGCAGAAACCTTTTTGCTTATGAGGAGAACATTAAATTTGACTGGAAAATCCTTGCCGACAAAGAAAAAATCGGAACCTATAATACGCAGAAAGCTACAACGGAATTTGGCGGTAGACAGTGGACCGCTTGGTTCTCAACAGATATTCCTTTCCAGGACGGACCGTACAAATTCTACGGTTTACCGGGTTTAATTGTAAAAATTGAGGACAGCGAGAAAAATTATTCCTGGTTATTATCCGGAAACAAAACCGTTAAAGACTGGAAAGAATTTACTTACGCTGAGGAAATCAACACCAAGTTTGGAATGAGTAACGAGAAAAAAATCATTGCTAAAGATAAATTTGAGAAAGCCTATGCAGCCTTTAAACAAGACCCAATGGCAGAGGCAAGAACGCAGATTCCTCAAAATATGCTATCTATGAAAATGCCGGGAAGTGACCTTACCATCGGTGAGATGCTGAAGAATCAGGAAAAAATGCTGAATGACTTCTTCAAATCCACGGACAATCCGATCGAAGTGGTCCAGACCACCGAGAAAAAGAAAAAATAATACAAGCCGGGAACATCTCCCGGTTTTTTTGTGACAAATATCTTATTTAGATTTATTTAAAATAAGCTATCTTTGTAGTCCAAAATTTTTAGTCTTGCAAAAAAACCACATTGATAAGCTCTGTTGTTTTCCGAAAAATAAAAGCGGAAAAATCGTTGGCTATGACAATGAGAATCTTCAGATGCCGACAAAAATCATCGAAATGGGACTGCTTCCGGAAACAGGTTTCAGAGTTCTTTACCAGGCGCCTTTTGGCGGACCACTTTATATTGAATATGGCTCCGAGAAAACCAGAATCGCCCTGAGAGAAGCAGAAGCAAGATTCATCCAGGTAGAAGTCGCAGAATAATGCAGAACAAGCAAAAACAGGTTTTGTTGGTCGGGAATCCCAATGTTGGGAAATCCACACTCTTCAACAGCCTTTGTAACAAAAAACAAAAAACGGGTAATTATGCCGGCGTCACGGTAGCGAGCCATTCCGGAAATTACGTTTACAAAAATGAGGAAGTCGAGGTCATTGACCTTCCAGGTTCCTACAGCATCTATCCCACTTCCGAAGACGAAGCCATTTTCTCCCGTTATCTGATTCAGGAACAGGATAATTATTCCGGTGTCGTCTACATTGCCGATGCCATTAATATGAGAAGAAGTCTGCTGTTGTTTCAGCAGATTCAGGACTTGGGGATTCCGGCGATTATGGTTGTCAATCAGATTGACGAAGCGGAAAAGCGCGGGATCAGCATCGACACCAAAAAATTATCCGAGTTACTGAACATTCCGGTTTTTGAGACCAATGCCAAACAAAGTCTGGGAATAGAATCTGTCCGCGAGGCTATATCCAGCAATGCTTTCAAGGTTTCCGAAAACAATTCTTTCGAAATCCCATTGGAACAGAAAGCTGTGGTTTACAAAGTTTCCTCCAACACATCGGAAAAAAATCTCTATAAAATCTGGACGCTTCTGGCTGCAGATACTTACCTAGGAAAGATTGAAAATATTCATCAAATCATTTCTCAGGAGGATTCCAAATGCAGCGTTCCAAAACGTTTGCAAATCACCGAAACGGTAAGACGTTATCAGAATATCGACAAAATTACTTCGCAGATTACCGAAAAGAAACCACAGCTCAAGGAACTGCTGACGGAAAAACTGGATAAGATTCTGGTTCATCCGGTTTGGGGTTACGTCGTATTTTTATTGATTCTATTACTCATATTCCAAAGCGTTTTCCTGTTGGCCGAGTATCCGATGAACTGGATAGAAGGTTTCTTCACCTGGTCGTCCGAGGCTGCAGCAGAACGGCTTCCGGAAGGACCGGTAAATTCTCTGATCTCAAGTGGAATCATACCTGGAATTGGCGGCATAATGGTATTTGCGCCGCAGATCGGGATTCTGCTATACTTTCTTTATTTATTAGAAGATTCGGGCTATATGGCCAGAGTTGTTTTCCTGATGGACAGAATGCTGAGACCTTTTGGACTGAATGGGAAAAGTATCGTTCCATTGGTTTCCGGAACAGCGTGTGCGATTCCTGCCATAATGTCCACCAGAAACATCGAAAACGTTAAGGAACGATTGATTACGATTCTCGTAACGCCTTTTATGACGTGTTCGGCACGGCTTCCGATCTACAGTATCATTATCGGATTGATTATTCCTGACGAGAGTTTCTACGGCATCAAATACAGGGCAATTGCGCTGATGCTGATGTATTTATTAGGTTTTGTAATGGCACTCGTCAGTTCTTTTATTTTGAAAAGTTTCATCAAAACCAAAATCAAGAGTTTCCTGGTAATGGATTTGCCGACTTACAAAATGCCATTGTTTGGCTATGATTTCAAACTGGTTTTAGGAAAGGTTTGGGAGTTTATTTCCGGCGCCGGAAAAGTGATTTTTACGGTCAGTATTATCCTTTGGGCTATGAGTTATTTTGGCCCGCCACAGCATAAGGACGAAATTTTAGCAACAGATTCTTCGCTGGACCATTCTTATTTGGGACGAATCGGAAGAACAATGGAACCTGCAATTGCACCGCTTGGTTATGACTGGAAAATGGGAATCGGGATTATGACGAGTTTTGCGGCAAGAGAAGTTTTCGTGGGCACATTGTCCACCCTTTACAGCCTGGACGATGAAGCACCGGAAGGAAAACTGATTGAAAAAATGAGATTGGATGTAAAACCGAACGGCGAAAAAGTCTTCAGTTTTGCAACAGGAGTCTCGATTTTGATTTTTTATGCATTCGCGATGCAATGTATTTCTACGATTGCTGTGGTTTACAGGGAAACCAGAAGCCTGAAATGGACGATGCTACAAACCGTTTCGATGACGTTCCTGGCCTACTTTTCGGCTTTGATTGTTTATCAAATTTTGAAATAGATTTAAAATGGACAATTCATTACTAATACAATATTTTATAGTAGGCATCATCGTTTTAGCGGCCGTTTATGCGATGGTCCGGAAATTCTCAAAAACGTTTTCCAAGAAAAACAAAGGGAAAAACTGCGGTCCGGATTGTGGGTGTTCTTAAAATTAAAAAGTGTTCACATCGAACACTTTATTTTTTTCTAAATCTCAGATTATCGTATTTTTGCCCAACCTTAAAACTATAAAATGTCATTAATCAAATCAATCTCCGGAATCCGAGGCACTATCGGCGGAAAAGTCAATGATAATCTGACGCCGCTGGATGTGCTAAAATTTGCTTCAGCTTTCGGAACGTGGCTTCAGAACAATAAAAATAAAAAAGATTTAACGCTTGTCATCGGTCGCGATGCGCGGATCTCTGGTCAAATGGTGTCTTCGCTCGTTGCATCAACTTTGCAAGGTTTGGGCATCAATGTTATTGACTTAGGTCTTTCTACCACGCCGACTGTAGAAATTATGGTTCCCGAACTGAAAGCGGACGGCGGAATTATTTTGACGGCTTCTCACAATCCAAAACAATGGAACGCTTTGAAATTACTGAATGATAAAGGCGAATTCATCAACGGAGAGAATGGCGCCGAGGTTTTGGCTCTGGCAGAAAATGAAGATTTCAATTACGCGGAAGTGGACGATTTGGGAACATACGAAACCAGAGATGATGCTTTTGATATTCATATCCAACAAATCCTTGACTTGCCAACGGTAGATGTTGAGGCCATAAAAGCTAAAAACTTCAAAATAGTTTTGGACGCAGTTAATTCGACTGGCGGGATTTCCATTCCACCTTTGTTGGAGAAGTTGGGCGTTGAGGTAGTAAAATTGTACTGTGAACCGAATGGCCATTTCCCTCACAATCCGGAACCTTTAAAAGAACATCTGGGCGACATCTGCGAACTGGTCATCAAGGAAAAAGCGGATATGGGAATTGTGGTGGATCCGGATGTGGACAGACTCGCTTTGGTGGATGAAAAGGGCGAAATGTTTGGTGAAGAATATACGTTGGTTGCCGTTGCAGATTACCTTCTGAAGGATAAAAAAGGCGTAGCCATTTCCAACTTGTCCTCCAGCAGAGCATTGAGAGATGTGGCAAAAACTCACAATTCAGAATATTTTGCAAGCGCTGTTGGCGAAGTGAATGTCGTTAACCTGATGAAAGAAAAAAATGCCGTAATCGGTGGTGAGGGCAACGGTGGCATCATCTATCCGGAGCTTCATTACGGACGGGATTCTTTGGTGGGTGTAGCATTATTTTTAACGCATTTGGCTAAGGAAAACAAAACCGTTTCTGAACTGAGAGCAGGCTATCCAAGTTATTTTATGGGCAAAAAGAAAATCGAACTGACGCCGGACATTGATGTGGATGCTTTGCTAGTAAAAGTTCAGGAAGAATTTAAAAACGAAGACATTTCAACCGTAGATGGTGTGAAAATCGACTTTGCCGAGAATTGGGTTCACCTGAGAAAATCGAATACGGAACCGATTATCCGAATCTATACCGAAGCTTTCTCCCAAGAAGAAGCGGACCAACTCGGCGACGATATGATTGCCAAGATCAGAAGTTTGATATAACAATATTTTTATTAATTTTAATAAAAATTACAAAATGACAATCACTATAAATCCAAAAAACAAAAAAGAACTGGCTAAAATCAAAGCTGTTCTCAAAGCGATTGAGGTAGATTTCATTGAGAGCGAAGAACCTTATAATAAAGATTTTGTCAGCAAGATTGAAAAATCAAGAAAAGAAATCTCAACAGGGAAAACAAAGAAAATTGCTCTTGATGACCTATGGAAATAGAGTTTACCAAACAAGCTGAGAAGGATTTGGAATTTTGGAAGAAGTCTGGAAATAAATTAATTCAAAAAAAAATTTCTGACATTTTAAAAAGCATTCAAGAAAATCCGTTCGAAGGAATTGGCAAGCCGGAACCTTTAAAATACAGCTTGACTGGTTCTTGGAGTAGAAGGATCAATTTAGAACACAGAATTGTCTACGAAGTCATTGACGAAATCATTTATATCGAATCCCTTCGAGGTCATTATTAAAACAAAATTCGAGGAAGCAAAATTTGCTTCCTTTTTCTTTGATTAAAACGATGCTTGTTATTCTGAATAACGTTAGATTTCGGTCTAAACAATCTGCGGGAATCCAATCAGATTTTTGTTTTAGTCCAAACGACTTGCGGGAAATAAAACACAATTGCACGGGATTACAAACAGACTTGTTTTAGACTTCCGGAGTTTGCATTTGGTTTCAAACAAGTTGCGGGAGACTTCCGGAGATGTCATTTGGTTACAAACAGACTTGTTTTAGACTTCCGTACTTTGCATTTTGTTTCAAACAACTTGCGGGAGACTTCCGGAGTCCTTCTTTGGTTACAAACAAGCTTGTTTGTAACCTCCGGAGGTTCTATTTGGTTTCAAACACCCTTGTTTCGGATTTCCGGAGATTTTAATTAATATTCCATCTTCCTCAACTTTTTAGACGTCACGCCGATGAAGAGCGCTGTGAGAACCGTCATCGTTCCGCCAAAAACTACGGAGCGGACTACGCCCATCAGCTTTGCCGTCAATCCACTTTCAAATTGTCCCAACTCATTGCTGGACATTATAAAAATCGAATTCACACTCAGGACGCGGCCACGGATTTCCTCCGGCGTTTTCAATTGAACAATCGTTCCACGGATCACAACGCTTATTCCATCCAGCATTCCGCTCAACACGAGGAATCCAAATGAGAGCCAATAAAGTTTTGATAGTCCAAACCCGATGATGCACAATCCAAAACCGGTTGCCACAAACAACAATATTTTTCCCTGATTTTTGCGAAGTGGAACCAGCGAAAGGGTAATGATAATCAACATTGAGCCAATATCCGACGCCGCATTCAGCAGTCCAAAACCTTCGGAACCCACTTTCAGGATGTCGCTGGCAAAAACCGGGATCATCGCTACCGCACCACCAAAAAGCACCGCAAACATATCCAGCATCTGCGCGCCCAGGATCTCCTTGGTTTTATAAATATATGCCAGGCCTTCCTTCATGCTTTCAAAAACTTTCACATCCTTATTTTTGTTTTCAGAATGTTGCTGGCTGATGGTCCAGAAAAACAGCGATGCCAGGAGGATGCTGCCGACAATGACGACCAACGTCCATTTGATGCTGATCAGTGCAATCAAAAAACCACCTAGCGCGTGGCCGGAAACCGACGCAATCAGGTAAGTAGCCTGGTTCAGCGTTACGGCGTACGGCAGATTTTCCTGCTTCACGATTCTCGGAATCATACTCGGAACCAGTGGCCCGAGGAAAGAGCGCGAGATGCCTGTGAAGAAAATCACCGCATAAATAAAATACGTAATCTGATGACCCGAAAAATGCATCCGGTGTCCGAAAAATGCAGGAATCAAAAGCAGGCTAATCAGAATGACATAGGCATAATTGCAAATCAGAAGCAGCCGCTTCTTCTCATTCATATCAATAATATGACCGGCATAAAGTGCGCAGGAAACTGCGGGGATGACCTCCGAGAGGCCAATCAGGCCAATGGAAAAAGGATCCTTGGTCAGTTGATAAACCCACCAGCCGAGCAAAGTTGCCAGCATCCTGAAAGCGATGATGAGGAAAAATCGGCCCGTTAAAAGATGGCGAAATTCTATATTTTTCAGAACGCGGAGTGGTGTGAATGAAATCATTCTGCAAAATTAGGTGTTGGCTGCTAATTACATCCTAATAATCCGATAAATTTTTGCGGAGCTTAATGTTATGATCATTTGTATTTCTTGAGCTGGAAACCTTACAGGTTTTTAAAACCTGTGAGGCTTTTGACGGAAAAAGTTTATCGTATCTGTAAATTTTTGGAATTGATCTCTCCGTTAATTTTTTCCGTAAACAATCGAAGTATAATTGAGTTGAATAAAATGTTCCGCTCCTACGGAGCTCCTCTTCTCAGCTGCAACTTCATTACTACAAACATTTCGCTCCTCTGGAGCTCAGTTGTACCAATTCATATAGCGTGATGCGGACGTTCCGCTCCTACTGAGCTCCGCTTCTCAGCTGCAACTTCAGTACTACAAACATTTCGCTACGGAACTTCCTTAGGTTTTCTTTACAATTGGAAGTCGGACAGAAAATCGCCAATCTTCCTGTCATTCGCCAGACGTGGGATTTTATTCTGACCGCCCAACTTTCCTTCCGATCGGGCATAATCCTGAAAAGCATTTTTCTTCAGTTTAGTAATGACCAAAGGTTGCAGAATGTTGCCCGAAACTAAATCATCATAATAGGTATTCCTATGTCTGAGCTGTAAATCCAGTTCGGATTTGAATGCTTCGAAATCTTCAGGTTCTTTTTCAAACTCGATGAACCATTCGTGGAAAGGCAAACCTTCCGTGGGATTCACTTGCGGCGCAAGATGGAATTCCGTGATCTGAGCCGGGATTTTTTCAACAGTTGCCTTCAAAGCTTCTTCTACCTCGAAGGCAATCACATGTTCTCCAAAAGCCGAGGTGAAATGTTTAGTTCTCCCCGAAACCAAAATTCTATGCGGATTTTTATCAATAAATCGCACAACATCACCAATCGAGTAAGCCCAGAGTCCGGAATTGGTCGTTAGGATCAGTGCATAATCTCGGTTAAGTTCAACGTCTTTTAACGTTAATCTTTCAGCGTTGGGTTTCCCGTATTGCTCCAGTGGAATGAACTCGTAGAAAA
>DBLQ01000012.1:41843-42963 GCA_002297505.1 Flavobacteriales bacterium UBA720 | reverse complement strand
GGAATGAACTCGTAGAAAATACCGTGATCGGTGAGCAGCAACAATCCTTCTTTCTGATAATCGTCCTGAAAGGCAAAAAAACCTTCCGACGCCGGAAAAGTCTGAACGATATCTACAGGTCTTCCCAGCAATTCATTCATCTTGTCGCGGTAAGGTTCGTAATTAACGCCGCCTGTGATGATAAGTTGAAGATTGGGGAAAATCTCTGTGATTTTCCTCTCCGTGCCTTGCTCTCCGACAGACATGGAGTTTCTCTTATCGCTTTCAATAAGCTTTTCGAAATACATAATGAGCCACGGCGGAATCCCGGAAATCAGCGTCATGTTTTCCTTCTCAGTTTCTTCTACGATTTTATCGACTTTGGTTTCCCAGTCTTCAATGCAGTTCGTTTCCCAACTGGGCAGTCTGTTTTTCTGCAGATATTTCGGGATGTGATGCGCCACGATTCCGGACAATCTCCCGGTTTTCACGCCGTTGACTTCTTCCAGTTCGGGAGAACCCTGAAGAAAAATCATTTTTCCACCTACAAAATCTGCGTTATTTTTTTTACTGATATAGTGGAAAATCGCACTTTGTGCGGCGGCAACCTGGAAAGGCATGGCTTCACCGGAAATCGGGATGTACTTAGAGCCGGACGTGGTGCCAGAGGTTTTTGCAAAATATTCCGGCAATCCAGGCCACAGGATTTTGGCCTGACCTCTTTTTACTTTTTCAATATAAGGTTTCAGATCCTCATAGTCCAATACCGGAACGTGCTTCTGAAAATCTTCCACGGAGTGAATATTTTCGAACTGATGCTCCCGCCCAAAAAGAGTTTTCTCCGCAGTTTTTACCAAATGTAACAGCAAATCCTGCTGGTCCTGAACCGCATTGGATTTAAAATCTTCCGATTTTGCGACATGTTGTTTGGCCCAGATGAGCGCAATTTTTTTCTTGATGAAATTCAGCATTGCTCCATTTTTCGGTTTCAAATTTAGAAGTTATCTTTCAGATAAGGCGAACTGAGCGCTAATTTTTGGAGATTAAGATGTGATGGATAAGAATTTACTGTTTCAGATTCAGAAAATAATTCCAGATCAAACGGATCTCACCAAAATCAAAATCTGCCGGCAATGCCGCT
>DBLQ01000012.1:41291-41700 GCA_002297505.1 Flavobacteriales bacterium UBA720 | reverse complement strand
TCCAATCATTAATGTTATCCTTTGGACTTTGTTTAAACACCTTTTCAAAAGCGGTTATTTTTTCCTTGGGATAGATTCTCAGCAAATCGTTTCTGTCAAGTAAATTCTGTTCGGCATATTTTGACAAATGCCCGAAAATTGTGGAATTGACCAAGCCTCGTTCTCTGGCAATCTCAGAAATCGTCTTTCCATTTTGGAACAGTTGATACGTCAAAACGTGTGTCGGAACTTTCTTGATGGCGATAGAAACTTCAACATCTTTTTCCTTGTCGAATAACGGTGTGTCCAGAAGGTGAACCTCTTTCAAATCCTTCAGGTAATCTTCGATATCATCCAGCCAGACGCGAAAATCTTCGTTAAACGCTTTCAGACCTTTGACGCCTTTCGTCTCGGAATAGAAATCTTTGAG
>DBLQ01000012.1:38991-41209 GCA_002297505.1 Flavobacteriales bacterium UBA720 | reverse complement strand
TCGGAATAGAAATCTTTGAGTGGCGAAAAAACCTTCTCGTTCACGTTGGAGAAAAAGAAATTCACGGCACCTTTAGCCTTTTCTTCGATCTCACTCCATTCTGCCTCTTTTTGCAGGAATTTCTGCGTTTTCTGCACCAGGATCCTCTCAAACTTTTGAAAAATGTTTACCAGATTTGTGATTTCCGGTTTAAGGCCTTGATACAGCTGATTCATCCGTTCTTTCTCAATGAATTTCGCCGATTTCGCAGAAACATTGAAGTTCTCCAAAGCGGAAATAAACCAGGTACAATCGATCCTTCTGATGACTTTCTGGATGCTGTAATCGTACTTTTCGGAGTTGATGATTTCCTCGATTTTGGCATTGGCGTGCGTCTCATCCTGAAACTTGGAAACCCGCTTATCGCTGAAAATCACTTCGGGCGTGATCTTAGATTTGAGGACGATGCCTTCCAAAGTCCGGCAACGTGAAAGCGCCACGTAAACCTGTCCGGAAGCAAAACTTTTCCCCGCGTCGATGATCAACCGGTCAAAGGTCAAACCCTGACTTTTNNCAGGCCAGGCGAATCGGAAACTGTTTGAAACTTCCCAACACCTCTTCTTTGATGTTTTTATCATCATCCAGGGAATATTTTTTCTGCTCCCAGGTTTCTGCTTTCAGCGTAATTTCTTCTTCGCTTCCATCCAGAATCACGGAGATTTCGTCCTCATCGAGATAAGAAATCTGGGCGAGTTTTCCGTTGTAATATTTTTTATCGGGCGAGGTGTCATTTCGGATGAACATAATCTGCGCCCCGACCTTCAGTTCCAGAACCTCATCATTCGGATATTGTGTTTCTTTGAAATCGCCTACAACATCGGCGGCATAGGAATGAAGCTTTCCGCCCAATTCTTTCAGTTTCTTCTGGTTGATGTCATCTGCCATCTTGTTGTGCGAACACAGATAAACGTAGGCTTCATCTTTCGGGTTGAAGTCAGGCCGGTATCTTTCGTTTAAAGCTTCAAAGTCGATATCTTCAATGATGCCGTCCCGGATGGCGTTGAGAATTTCGAGAAAATGTTCGTCGGTCTGGCGGTAAACTTTTGTTAATTCTAATGTGATGAAGTTGCTGCCTTCCAGAGCTTTGGCGTGAAAGAAAAACGGCGAAGCGTAATACATTCCCAGGACATATTCGTCCCGCACCACCGGCGGCAGCTGGTAAAGGTCGCCAATGAACAACATCTGCACACCACCAAATTTCTGCTGATTTCTCCGGACGTGTCTCAGCGCAAAATCCATCATATCCAGAACATCCGATCGCAACATCGAAGCTTCATCAATAATGATAATTTCGAGTTCGCGCAGGAGTTTCAGCTTGTCTTTTCGGTATTTGAAATGTGACATCAGATCCGGGATATTGTTGCCGAGATTTTGGTCAGTTCTTTCAGTTGTGGGTAGAAAAGTGCGGAGCGGCAAGCCAAACATCGAGTGGATGGTCACGCCACCAGCGTTGATGGCGGCAATGCCTGTAGGTGCCACCACAATGTGTTTTTTCTTGGTTTTTTTTACAAAGTCGTTGAGAAATGTAGTTTTTCCGGTTCCGGCTTTTCCGGTGAGGAAAATGCTTCGGTTGGTATGTTCTACGATTTCAAAAAGAGAGTCATTCATCGTGGTCAAAGATAAAAAATCAATAGGGAAGAATCAAGAGGGAAGAATCAAGTGAAAAGTAAAATGATTCAAGAAAAAGTGAAAGGTGAAAAGTTTACCTATGTAAGTTTTCAAGGGCCTTAATATGATAAAGACCATCAACCAACAACGATCAACTAACAACTACTTGATTCGATCGGGATTCTGTTTCAGAAAACTGTCCCAGCCGGAATAAGATTTATCAGTGGCAATATTTCCGGAGTTAAAATGATGACAAACGGCCACCGCCAAACCATCAGACGCATCCAGGTATTTTGTAGGGAATTCTTTCAGTTTCAATAAGTTTTGAAGCATTCCGGCAACTTGCTCTTTGCTGGCATTTCCGTTTCCGGTGATGGCCATTTTGATTTTCTTGGGAGAGTATTCGATGATGGGAACATTCCTGTGGAGACTTGCTGCCATNNAGCTTCAGCATACTCTGAACGTTTTTCCCGAAGAATGGCGCTTCCAAAGCGGTTTCGTCCGGATGATATTCATCAATCAAAGCCAGGGTTTTATCGAAGATCACTTTGAGTTTTGTTTCGTGATTCTC
>DBLQ01000012.1:36921-38885 GCA_002297505.1 Flavobacteriales bacterium UBA720 | reverse complement strand
AGTTTTGTTTCGTGATTCTCGTATTTTTTCAGAATCAGTTCGTGGATGGCAACCAACTCCATTTTATTTCCTTTTACGGAAATAATTCCAAAACCCATAATGCTTGTTCCAGGGTCAATCCCCAAAATAACTTTCTCAACTAACATATGGACAAAATTACGTTAAGATTTTTATAAAAAGCAGAAGATCATATCTTATTTATAATTAAAGTCATTAAATTTATAAACCAAAAATTAATTAATAATCTAAACAATGAAGAATCTTTTACTGACTGCGGCAGTCGTCATCTACGCAGGCTATGCAACGCCCGTGTACGCACAGAAAGCCGAAACTCCAAAATTTATCAGCAATACAGAAGGGATTAAGGAATATTCCCTGAGCAATGGAATGAAAGTTCTGTTGATGTCCGATCCTTCCCAGAGCAATGCTGTGGTGAACATCGTGTACAATGTAGGCTCCAAGCACGAAGGCTATGGCGAGAAAGGGATGGCGCACCTGCTGGAACATATGCTGTTCAAGAGCACCAAGAAATTAGGAGACATCAAAAAAATGCTATCCGACAAAGGCGGCAATGCCAACGGAACCACCTGGTACGACAGAACCAATTACTACGAAGTTTTCCCTTCCAATGACGAAAATCTGAAATGGTTCCTGGAAATGGAGGCCGACAGGATGGTAAACGCCACAATTCTCCAAACGGATTTGGATAAAGAATTCTCCGTGGTGAGAAATGAGTTTGAAATCGGGGAAAACAGTCCCAGCTCTGTGTTGATGGAGCGCATCGTCTCCACGGCGTACCTGTGGCACAACTATGGGAACAGCACCATCGGCAGCAAGGAAGATGTGGAAAGAGTAAAAGCGGTAACGCTCCGAAAATTCTATGAAAAATATTACCAGCCGGACAACGCAACGCTGATTGTCGCGGGCAAATTTGATGAGAAAAAAGCCCTGGAATACATCGCTCAATATTTTGCAACCATCCCGAAACCGTCCAGAATCCTGGAGACGCCTTATACCCTGGAGCCTGCTCAGGACGGCGAACGTTTTGTAGAATTGAAGCGCGCCGGAGATAGTAAAGTAATTGGCGCTCTTTACCACACTGCACCTTATGCCGACAAAGACTATGCGGCGTTGGATGCCTTGCAGGAAATCCTCACTGCCGATCCTTCCGGCTATCTTTACAAAGCGATGATCGATACGAAAAAAGCGGCATCCGTGTACGGCTATCAGCCATTGGTACGCGATGCGAGCTATATGTACTTTGGTCTTGATATTCCGGCGGACAAAGATGTGAATGCTACAGAAAATGATTTCCGTGCTGCACTGGATAAAATATCGACGACCAAATATACCGATCAGGACGTTGCGAGAGCGAAAGCCAAATTGCTGAAACAGATCGAGAATATTAAAAACAACACCATTGGCTACGCTATTAATTTGACCGAAATTGTGGGTGCCGGACACTATAAGCTTGGAATGCTGTACCGCGACAATGTAGAGAAGCTGACCGCAGCGGACATCCAGCGTGTGGCAGAGAAATATTTCCGCACCAATAACAGAACAGTGGGCGTCTTCATCCCGACCAAAGATGAGGTGCGCGTGAAGAATATCGAATATACCAATGATCAGATTGCCTCGATTACTACGGATTATAAAGGAAAGGCGCTTGAGAAAGAAGCGGCCCCTTTCGAGGCCAGCATTAAGAATCTGAAAGCCAACCTTACGGAAGGCCAGCTGAGCAATGGGATGAAGTATGGTGTCATCAAAAAAGACATCAAAGGCGGAAAAGTCTTAGGTAGCTTCCGTTTCCCAATGAGCAATGCCAAAGACCTGAACGGGAAATCTGATGTAGGTGCGCTGATGGCGCAAGTTCTGAAAACCGGAACCAAATCTCACACCAAAGAACAGATCCAGGACATGCTGGATCAATGGAAATCTAATGTGAATTTCGGATTCAGCGGTCA
>DBLQ01000012.1:32800-36916 GCA_002297505.1 Flavobacteriales bacterium UBA720 | reverse complement strand
GTCAGACGCTGTATGTTAATTTCAGCACTTACAAAGAAAATCTGCAGAAGGTAACCGATCTGATCAAAGAAATCCTTACCGAATCGACTTTCCCGGAAGCGGAACTCGCCAAAACCATCAGTGAATACAACACGTATCTGGAAAGTTCCCTGAATGATCCTCAGGCCATCGCTTTCAATGAAATTGAGAAGATTACGGAGAATTATCCGAAGGAAAGCATCTATTACACGGCTTCTACTCAGGAGCAGATTGATAACAACAAGAAAGTGAAGCGCGAGCAACTTGTTGATTTCTACAATAAGATCCTGGGCGGTAACAACGGCGTCGGAACAGTGATTGGCGATGTGGATACCAAAGCAACAGGTGCATTGCTGGAATCAACATTTGGAAAATGGAATTCTAAATCAAAATATGAATTCATCAAGCCGGAACTGTTTGCGACTAAAAAAATGGACAAAGACTACCTGACGCCGGACAAAGAAAATGGCGCAGCAGTAGGCAAGATCTCTTTCTCTATGGACAGAAAATCTCCGGATTATCCGGCGCTTGTCATTGCCAATGAAATGTTGGGAAGTGGTGGTTTCCTCACAGCCAGAATCCCGACGAGGCTCCGTGAGAAAGAAGGCATCAGTTATGGCGCAGGCTCCTACGTGAATATCCCGATTGACAATATTGTAGCGTCCTGGAGTTGGTATGCATTCTTTAACCCGACTAAAAAAGATGCAGTGAACAAAGCCTTGAAGGAAGAAGTGAACAAAGCGGTAAAAGACGGTTTCACAGAAGAAGAGTTCAAATCAAATTTAACTTCTTGGCTCAATTCCAGAAAAACAGGCTTGGGTAATGACAATACGCTGATGAACCTAGTCAATTCCCAATTGCAGTATGGTCAGCCGCTGGAAGAATACGACGCGCTGGAAGCCAAAGTTTCTGCGCTGAAAGTTTCTCAGGTGAACGATGTGCTGAGAAAATACATCACGGAAGACAAGATGACCTCGGTTTTCGCGGGAGATTTTAATAAGAAATAACAGAAGAATTTCAATAAAAACGAAACCGTCTCATTGAGGCGGTTTTTCGATTTTATCGATCTGTTAATCTTCTGTGATAATTGATTTGTCCCAAATGATAATTCAAATGTGTCGCCAGATGAATCAGGAAATATTGTGTGGAAGTTTTCTCGCCCAGAACCAAAAGTGGATATTCTTTCTGCAGATCCGCATCGGAAAGATTTTTCAGTGAATCATTAGTGATCGAAATCGTATCATTTAATTCAGCAATGATTGTTTTTCTCAGAACATTCTTGTCCGAAAATTCCAAATCCCGGTTCCGCACATAACTGAAATCCCCAATTTCTTTTCCGATGTAAGTTTTTAGATTCCCGATCAGATGCAATGCGAGATTTCCGGCAGAATTAGAAATATTACCTTCCACTTTCCAAAGGTTGGATTCCGATTGATAAAGATTTAATTCATCAATGACTCTGTTAAGATCTCTGTCAAACAATGAGATTAAAGTATCACTTAACATAGTATTAATTTTTGATTCGAAGGTCAGAAACTATAATTTTATATTGTTCACAATCCTCAAAACAGATTCCGTTATCTTTCCAATAAGGATTTTTGGGTTCTAAAATTGGAACTTTATGATGCTCCAGATTGGCGATAATTTGCTGGAATTCTTCCAATGTTTCAGGATAAAAAACCAGGATGTCATCTTCATCAAATTTTGACTCAGGAATATTATAATCCTGGGTGAATTCCAGATGCCAGTTTTCGTTCTCTTTCCCAAGAAATGCGCCGTCGTAACCATCGTGATCTCTGAAATTGCCAAGGACTTTAAAGTCCAAAACTTGGGTGTAAAAGCCAATCAGCTTCTCCAGATTCTGCGTGTGTCTTGCGTATCTAAAAACCATTATATGCAGAAATTAGTGAAAATAAAAGTCGTTCAGCTTTTCTTCACTCAGGGTTTTCACCACTTGCACCCAACTTTCTTTTTCATTGAGACAAGGGATGTAATCGAACCTCTCGCCGCCACCGTGCAAAAACAGTTCTTTGCCTTCTTCAGAAATCTCTTCCAACGTTTCCAGACAATCCGAAACGAAAGCCGGACAAACAATCGCTAATTTTTTCACACCTTTTTTACCGAGACCTTCCAAGGTAGCGTCTGTGTAAGGTTCCATCCATTTATCTTTTCCCAGCCTCGATTGGAACGTGACCAACGCTTTCTCTTTCGGAATTCCCAATTTCTTACAAACCAGCTCTGTCACCTTATAACATTGATGCCTGTAGCAGAATTTGTGCGAAGGATTGTCTTCTTTTGAGCAGCAATTGTTCAGGTTGCAAGTCTTGGTAGGATCGGTTTTGTAAATATGACGCTCCGGAACACCATGGTAGGAAAACTGCAAAAGATCAAAATCTGCAGGCAGTTTTTCCCGGATACTTTCTGCAAGAGAATTGATATAGATTTCGCGGTCGTAAAACGGTTCGACATAGTTGATGGTGATATCCGGAAAGAATTTTTTCCGGACTTCTTCAGCTTTATCAATTACCGTTTCCGTGGTGCTCATCGCATATTGCGGATAAAGCGGGAACAGCGTGATATTGGTGACACCTTGGTTCACCAGTTCCTGAATGCCGGTTTTGATCGAAGGTTCTGCGTAGCGCATTCCCAATCCCACCGGAACATCCACCAATTCCTGAAGTTTTTTCTGCAGATTTTTGGAAATGACAATCAAAGGCGAACCTTCGTCCGTCCACACCGTTTTGTAGGCTTCTGCCGATTTCTTCGGCCTGGTTTTCAGAATGATACCCTGAACCAGCAAAGCGCGGAAAATCCAACGGTAATCGATGACTTTCTCATCCATCAGAAATTCGTCCAGATATTCTTTGACATCGTTGACCTCTGTTGATCTCGGCGAGCCGAGGTTGACCAGGAGAATTCCTTTTTTGTTGTTGGTGGTTGGTTGTTGGTTGTTGGTTTCCAATTTTGAAATTATTTTTATTCTGTTTGGAAGTCAAGCAACTGACAACCAAAAACTATCAACTAAATATTATCCGTTTACTGCTTCCACATTCTCTACCAGTTCCGGAACGAATTGTTTCAGGATGCTCTGGATCCCATTTTTCAAAGTTGCTGTGGAAGAAGGACAGCCACTGCATGCGCCTTGGAGCAACATTCTGGCCGTTTTGTTTTCGCCGTCGTATTCAATAAGGGAGATTTTTCCGCCATCATTTTCTACGGCTGGCGCTACGTATTCGTTCAGAATATCGCTGATTTTCTGCTCATCGTCCGTGTATTCTCTGTTGATAATTTTGAGAACCGGATTTTCGTGCGCGTGAGGTTCCTGGTTTGAAATCGTTTTTCCGGCCTGAAGAAATTCGGCGATGAAAGAACGCACCTGATTCATAATCTCGTGCCACTGGAACTGGTCATCCTTAGTTACGGCCACGAAATTGTCGCTCACGTAAACTTCCTTCACAAAATCAAAAGCGTTGTATAGTTCTTTTGCCAAAGGCACTTTATCGGATTCCTCCTTAGATTTGACTTCGATAAAGCCGTCCATCAGCATCTTGCTGGAGATGAACTTCATTACCGCAGGATTCGGCGTCATTTCCGAATAAATCTGGTAGGCTTCTTTTCTTTTCTGAAGGTAGATTCTCGGGTTGGCCAGCAATTCGTCTTCGATAATGTTTTTGAGGCTTTCTGCCACGTGTTCCCATTCTACGGTGTCTTCTTTCGCGACAGCAATAAAATTGGCGGTGATAAAAATCCTGTTCACAAAAGGATAGTTGAACAATTCCTGAGCTAACGGGATTTCGGAAATGTCAGAATCTCTGTCCAGTTCCAGTGAACCGGGAATCAAAGTGTAATCCGTGACAAACTTCATCACTTTCTGGTTTTCCGTAGGTTCTATAATGATTTCTCGCATTTTAAGTATATTGAACTACAAAAATATCGTAATTTGGTGGAAGAAAAAAGCGGGCGAATCCCAATGTTCTGTTAAGTTTTGATTCTGAGAAGCTTTGCAGATTTTTGATTTTTTCTATGAGATTGATTTTGGGTAATATTGAAGACAAAACTAAATTTTGAAGCCCAATCTGCGCCCCGGCCTGAGTGGAG
>DBLQ01000012.1:14611-32640 GCA_002297505.1 Flavobacteriales bacterium UBA720 | reverse complement strand
CCCCGGCCTGAGTGGAGCTCGTCATTGCGAGGGACAAAGTAATTTTTGTTCGGATTGCGTCGTCCCTCGCAATGACAGCGGGAACGGAGGACGGATAAAGGCGCCCAAATATTTATAAATTAATAAGTTAACAACTAATCATTAAGAAATGGCGATTATTAAAGAGCTTTTAGGTAAAACACCTCAGCTTGGAGAAAATACTTTTGTGGCCGAGACTGCTGTGATCATCGGCGATGTAACGATGGGTAGAGATTGCAGTATCTGGTACAATGCGGTTTTGAGAGGTGATGTGCATTACATCAAAATGGGTGATAAAGTGAATGTCCAAGACAATGCAATGATCCATTGCACTTATCAGAAAAGTCCGACCACGATTGGAAATAATGTTTCAATTGGTCACAATGCGATAGTCCACGGCTGTACGATAAAAGATAATGTCCTGATAGGAATGGGCGCCATTGTGATGGATGACTGCATTGTGGAGAGCAATTCGATTGTGGCGGCAGGTGCCGTGGTTACGGCCAAGACGGTGATCAAAGAAGGTGAAATATGGGCGGGCGTACCTGCGAAAAAAGTTAAAGATATTTCTCAGAACTTGATTACGGGCGAGATTGAGAGGATTGCCAATAATTACGTGAAGTATTCGAGCTGGTATCAGCAGGACTGACTTGGTACAAAGATTGGAGTTGGCAAGGGAAAATATCTGAATGAAGAAACTCAACCAACTCTGGCCGACGCTTAAGGAAACTTTTAGTGAATGGATGTCCTCCTCCGCAGCCAAGGACAGTGCAAGTATGGCTTACAATGCTATTTTCTCATTGCCCGGACTTCTGATCATCATCATCTGGACAGCCAGTCACTTTTTTGGTGAGGAAGCGGTGAATGGTGAAGTCCGGCGGCAGTTGCAGGGTATCATGGGCTATGATGGCGCAAAAAGTATTCAGGACATCATTACCAGCGCGATGGTAGATAAAGAGAATTTCTGGATGAAGGCGCTGGGTGTGGCCACCTTGATTTTTGGTGCCACAAGTCTTTTTTTCCAGATGCAGACCTCTCTCAACAATCTTTGGGATGTAGAGTCGGCGCCGAAAAAAGCTTGGCAGAAATTTTTGTTGGATCGTGCCAATTCCCTGGGAATGATTCTGATCATCGCCTTTCTGCTGCTTGTGAGCATGCTTCTTTCTTCCCTGATTGGTCTGGCCAATAATTTCATTACAAGGTATTTTGGACTCGAGACCTATGTCATCATTCAGGTTACCAATTTTCTATTGGGGCTGGCTATTGTGACAGTTCTTTTTGCATTCATGTTCAAGGTGCTGCCTGATGTGGAGATCAAATGGAAATCTGTGTGGATTGGCGCGCTGGTGACGGCGATACTTTTCAATATCGGGAAGATGCTCATCAGTTTTTATTTCGATTTTTCGAAACCTACGTCAATATTCGGAGCTGCCGGAACGGTAATTCTGCTGATGATGTGGATCAATTATTCCTGTCAACTGGTATTTTTTGGCGCTGAGTTTACTAAAGTATACGCCCGTCGCATGGGACACAATATTATTCCATCCAAACACGCCAGATGGAGTGAGGAAAAACTGTACAGAGATTCTCAGAGCGAGGAAAAAACGCCAACAATATAGATTTTTAAAAAGAAAATGCACCGACGCAAAAAAGTTGGTGCATTTTTTATATTTCGTTAATAGGTAAAACCTAATACTATTTGTAACAAATTATCGTTTATGATGACAAATATTGGTATATCACTTAAAAATGAAAAATACTAACGCACATAAAATGAATTGGTTTCAGCATTTTCTGATGATTTGTTCCGGCGCGAACATTCATCTGCTGAGAAAATCGCCTTCGGAGTGGAACAAGTTTTCCGGCATCGGAGGAATCGTTCTGTTCACCGCAATCTTTGCGACGCTTTCCGCCGGTTATGCCATGTTTACAGTCTTTGATAACATCTGGGCTTCCGTGGGATTTGGCATCCTTTGGGGTTTGATGATTTTCAATCTGGACCGGTATATTGTTTCTTCGATCAAAAAAACCGGAACTTGGTGGAACCAGATTCTGATGACGATTCCTCGTTTGATTTTAGCAACTTTTCTCGGAATCATTATTTCAAAACCTTTGGAACTTAAAATTTTTGAAAAGGAAGTTAACAAACAATTGAATACGATCATTCAAAGGAATAAAAAACAATTGCAGGCAGAAATGAGCGGCAGGATCCTGCAGCAATCTGGTCCTTTTGATTTGGAAAAGAAGCAGATCCAGAATCAGATCAAAAATTATCAAATGGCTTACGATTCTGCTTCGGTTGAATTGGAAAAGGAAATTCTCGGCAAACAGTCCGGCCTTACCAGCGGAAAAGTGGGTTACGGAACCAATGCCAAAAGAAAGGCTGAACTGAAGGAACAGAAACGGGCTGACCTGGAAAATTATCAGAAACAAATGCAGCCGAGACTTCAATATCTGGACACCGAAATTTCTAAAGTCTATTCTAATCTCGAAACCGAGAGAAAATCGACGGAAGGCATAGAGGATAAGTTCAATGGTTTTGCAGCAAGGTTGCAGGCTCTGGATGAGCTGGGGAAAAATTCGGCAATCATTGCTCTTGCAGCCAGCTTTATCATGGGCTTGTTTATCGTTCTGGAAATTTCGCCGGTTCTCATTAAACTCATTTCTTCGGTTGGCCCTTACGATTATCTTCTGGAGAAAACGGAGAATGAATTCAGGCTTTATTCAAAGGAAAAAATCAGGAAAGGAAATTCATTGACAGACTACAGGATGGATGATTTTGAAGATGACCTCAGAATCAAGAAAGAAAGAAAACGAAACCAGGATAATACATAAAAAGAATAGCTTCCGAATCTGGAAGCTATTTTTGTTTTAAGTTACCTACAACAAAAGGCTGTTCGGCATCATCATTATAATCACGGATGAAGCCGACCTCGGTTTTACGGGTGATTGTCGATTTCGAAGTACCGGAAAAGCCATCCCCAAAATCGATGCTGAAGTCAATGTAGGTCAGTCTGTTTTTGGTGAACGTCATTTTGTTAAAGACCAGGATGATATTTTTTTCTCTCAGGTTTTGTTGCAGACTAACAAGGTCCTGTTTCGTCATCTCTTTGTTGAATACAACTGCTATGACCTTTCGCTCGGCCCGAAACGACATGGTTCCGAGAGCAAATACGGCAAGGAAAAGGAGTGGTAAGAATGTGACCTTCTTCATAGACTGCATAATATTGCAAAATTATGAAATTGCATTCAAATTTGAATCCAGACTTAGGTCTTTTAATTGCTATCGGAATGTTTTTTGTCCTCGGAAGATTATGCCCTCATCAGTAATCAATAGATACAGTTACCTCGAAGATAAAAAAATACTCCGGATCGTGTACCAATCCGGAGCTGTCTATGATTATCTGAATGTGTCTCAGAACATTTTTGATGAATTCAGATCGGCTTTCTCAAAAGGAATTTTTCTGAATAAAGTGATTAAGCCAAAATTTAAATTCAGGAAGATCAGCGATTAAATTACAACGAATAATTCGGGGCTTCCTGTGTAATAATCACATCGTGTGGATGAGATTCTTTCAAACCGCTTCCCGTAATCATCACCAGTTTCGAATCTTTTTGTAACGCTTCTATATCTTTGGCGCCGCAATAGCCCATTCCGGCACGAAGACCTCCAGTCAATTGGAAAATCACATCTTCCAATTTTCCTTTGTGTGGAACTCTTCCTTCAATGCCTTCTGGGACAAATTTCTTGGCTTCACTTTGGAAATAACGCTCTTTTCCGCCACGTTTCATTGCAGAAAGAGAACCCATTCCCTGGTAAGATTTGAATTTTCTTCCCTGGAAAATAATTTCTTCTCCCGGGGCTTCGTCAGTTCCTGCAAGGAGCGACCCCAACATTACTGCGCCGGCGCCACTTGCGATGGCTTTAACAATGTCTCCAGACAATTTAATTCCACCATCAGCGATGACCGCGACATTTTTCTTTTTAGCAAATTCGTAAACGTTGTAAATTGCGGAAAGCTGAGGAACACCAACTCCCGCAACAACTCTGGTTGTACAGATTGAACCTGGTCCAACACCAACTTTCAAGACATTCGCTCCGGCTTTTATCAAATCTTTGGCTGCATCTGCTGTTACGATATTTCCACCAACGATATCCAAATCGGGGAATGTTTTTCTGATTTCAGCAATCTTATCCAAAACACCCTTCGAATGGCCGTGAGCAGAATCGATCGCAACGATGTCTACGCCTGCTTTTACCAATGCCGTGATTCTTTCAATCGTGTCTTCACCAACACCAACGCCAGCGCCAACGATCAGTCTTCCATTTTGGTCTTTGTTGGCATTTGGATATTCTAATTGATTGTCAATATCTTTAATCGTAATTAATCCAACCAATTTGTTCTTCTTGTCAACAATCGGCAGTTTTTCGATTCTGTTTTTAAGCAAAATTTCTTTCGCTTTTTCCAGATTGGTAGTTTTATCAGAAGTGATGAGGTTGTCTTTAGTCATTATTTCCTCAACTTTGATGTCCAGGTTTTCCTGATATTTCACATCACGGTTCGTAATGATTCCG
Organism: Flavobacteriales bacterium UBA720; assembly: GCA_002297505.1. Taxonomy (GTDB): domain Bacteria; phylum Bacteroidota; class Bacteroidia; order Flavobacteriales; family Weeksellaceae; genus Epilithonimonas. Next base: position 28,046 of record DBLQ01000012.1, on the reverse strand, counting down.
ATGAGGTAATTATTTTTATCAACTACGGGAAGTCCGGAGATTTTGTAATTGGCCATCAAGGCTTTAGCTTCTGCCAAAGTATGATCTTTGGACAAAGTCACCGGGTCGGCAATCATTCCGTTTTCGGAACGTTTTACGCTGTTGACCTGCGCTGCCTGCTCTGCAATTGTCATATTTTTATGAATGAATCCAAGACCGCCAACTCTTGCTAATGCAATCGCTAAATCTGCTTCCGTAACTGTATCCATCGCTGCGGAAACAATCGGAACATTAAGCGAAATTTTGTCTGTAAGTCTTGATTTTAGGGAAACCTGATTAGGTAAAACTTCTGAATAAGAAGGGACTAGAAGCACGTCATCGAAAGTGATGGCTGTCTCTACAATTTTGTTATGAATAGACATCTTTACTTTCTTTGCAAAATTAAGTTATTTTTATTGAATTTGAAAATATCATAATTTATTTGATAAATAATTAATATTCAGAGAAATGATGACGAATTAAATAATTGGTAAATGATTTCAAATTCTTATTAGTATCAACTATCATTTTATAGCTTATCAATTATCAAAACCTACTGAGGATTCCCCAATGAATTTTAATTTCGTTGAATTTGAAAGGATTACCAAATTCATTTCCATTGGAAATCTGAAAACTCATCAAACCGACTGGAAGAAAAAAGTTAAAACCTAAACCTAAACTATAAAGCTTGGGCGTGATTCCAAGTGCTTTGTTGGACATTTGTCCGTACTGTGCAAAAATGTCAAAAAATGCCTGATCATTGACGAGATAACGATATTCGGCGCCGGCAAATGCATAAAAATCGCTGATGAGACTTTGTTCGTTGAAACCTCGCATCGAGTTCCAGCCTCCAAACCGAAAAAGTTCGTTGGTTGATAATTCGTTTTTGGAACTGAGTAAAGCGGATTCTCCTTTGATGTTGAGGAAATGATTTCCTGACAAATTGAAGTTATGCTCCGCAAAAAGAAAATACCGAATTTGGTCAAATTTTTCTTGCGTATCATCGTAAGTTGTTTTGAGAAAATCGGCTTCAAGACGAATGTTGCTCTTGTTGATGAACAGGGGAATGTCGTTCCCTTCCTGATATTGATAATAAACACCAATCCCTTTTTTGCTGTAATCTCGACCGCTTGTATAAAGTGAATCCAGAATCGCAGAAGATTCGAAAGTTCCTTTGAGACCGAGTTTTTGTTTTGGAGAAAGATGATAATAAACCGCAGGCAGAAATTTGACATTCGCAAACGTGGAATCTTGGCGGAAAATATTGACATTCACATTCAAACCAACATTGCTCCCAAATGTATAAGGAATATCGGTCTGCATATCGAAAGTCTGACCTTTGTCGGGATTTCTCTGCCAATAAACGCCGATGCTTTCGAAGCTGTTGAACATATTTTTCATCTGGACATTCAGAGTTCCATTGACTGTGAATTTTTCGGTTTTATCATTTCCGAAGCCAATCATCCCGTCAAAAGTGTTGGTTTTTCGTTTTTGAGTAAAGAGAAAAACCTGCGTAGAATCTTTTGTAAATAATGTCTGAGGAGGTTTTTCCAACGAAACAAATTGATGGTTTTGCAAAGACTGATTCAAAGAAACCAAATTCCTGTCATCATAGTTTTTGCCAAGATATTGTTTGTTGAGATTTTTAACGAATTGTTTCGGTAAACGAGTGTAGCCTTTGAAAACAATGCCATCGATTTTTCTTTGAGATGCGGTGACAACTGAGATTTTTACGGAAGGAATCCCATTTTCCATTTTCTGGAATTTGGTTTTCACACGGTTGAAGGCGAAACCTTTGTCACGGTATTTTTGGTTAATGCTCTTCTTGAGTGAATCTAAATTTTTAGTATAAAAATCCTTCTCGGGAAACTTCAAGTTGGCAAGCAGCGAGTCCGAGAGTTGGACATTGGCCTGATTAAAGTTTGGACCTTTGTCATAGTAGATTTCTGTTCGGTTTTCGATTTGTTTAACGTCTTTCAGTTCGGTGAAAAAGTAAGAGTTTTCTGCCAGAGAATCCAAAAATTTAACAGCGAGAGCAGAATCGGAAACGATTTTTTTAGCGTTGGTTTCTTTGTCGATGAGCCAATATTCTTTTTTTTGAGCATAAGAAAATATACTCAATAGAATGAAAAATATGTACAGCCACTGTCTCAATTTTTGGGTCTTATCTTTAAATGCTTCGACTCTTTTAGCGTAATATCTATAGTCTAAAATTGTTTGCTTCAAGCAGTGTCAGGCTGAGCCGAGTCGAAGCCTTTATCCTTATTATCTGAATGACTCTTATTTTGACAAACAGACAGTTCTTTTAATTTCTCCCAATTGTCATTGATGATGGCTTCCTTTTTCTTCCTACTCCAACCTTTAACTTGTTTTTCGAAAGCAATAGCTTGCTCTACGTCATTAAATTCATTGTAAAAAACCAATTGAACTGGTCTTCTGTTGTGAGTATAACTTTCGGGATAATGTCCTGATTGATGTTTGAGAATTCTGGATTCTAAGTTACTTGTAACTCCTGTGTAGTAGGAGTTATCGGAACATTTTAATATGTAAACGTAATATTGTCTCATTGTGAAAACGCTTCGACTCCGCTCAGCGTGACATCGCTAATACCAACTGTTTTTTTGCATTGGAAATCCGAGAACTACAATTGACTTCAGCGTGAACTTTGAATACATATTTATTTTAAATAGTTTCAGTCTGAGCGGAGTCGAAGACTTTAATACTTATAACTAAAAACCGAAGTTAATCCATTTTATTATACTTCTTCATCAGATTTTCATAAGTGTTCTGCGGAAGAATCCATTTCAAAGGGACGCCAATTTTCTGCCCGAATTTCCCAAAATAATAATGGGCTTTCCATTTGGATTTTCCTAAAAGTTGTTCCACGTAAACAGCAACATCCAGCGGTTCTGTTCCGTCTCCAACGTGAGAATTCATCAAAGCGTAAACTTTATCAAAAACATTTTTGTAAGGCTCAGAAACTTTTGTTTTTACGCGGTTTTCCGCAATATTCGTTTTGATGTCGCCCAAATGAAGGGAACAAACGTGGATATTCCAAGGATATACTTCGTAGCGCATTGCTTCCGTCACTTTGTCCAGCGCTGACTTGGAAGCCGAATAAAATCCCCGGAAAGGCAATCCCATTTCTGAGCCGATGCTGGAGACATTGATGATTTTTCCGGATTTCTGCTCACGCATTTTTGGAAGAACTGCCGTCATCATTTGGATTGAGCCAATTAGATTAAGATTGAATAATTTCGTAATATCTTCCTTTGTAGAATCTTCCACTGCGCCCACCATTCCCATTCCTGCGTTGTTGATCAGAATATCGATTCTGGTTTCTGTTTTCAGGATTTCAGAAATGGCTTTATCGATTTGTTCTTTCTCCGTAATATCTGTAGGAATCGAAACGAAATAATCGGAACTCACGATCTTTCGGCTTAATCCATAAACTTTGTTGCCTTTCTTCCCGAAATATTCTGCCAAGGCGAATCCAATTCCGGATGATGCGCCTGTGATGATAATTGTTTTCGACATTTAGTAATTAAATGATTTTGTTGAATTAGGGATTTTGATTTCGTTAACACCAATTCTGAAATCGTTCATATTGATGAGTTTAGGGAATTCATGCGTGAATTCTTTGTAATAGTTTTCCGGTATTTTTCTGTCAGAACTGTCATCACAATCTGAAAATTTATTGTCAATAATCACTTTTCCAGTCGAGAAATTGACTTCATTTTTAAAATTAAATTCGCACGGGTCATCAAACCTGATGGACGCACCAATAAGATAAAAATCGCCGTTCTGAAACCGAAAAGTGTATTTTGCTGTATCGGAATGGCGGGAATTGGTGTAATAGGACTGAAGGATATTCAGACTATTGTTTTTAATAATTACTTCTAATTTATTTTCAGAGGGATAAAATCCTTCTTTACTATCAAATATTAACGTTGAATTTTCTTGCCAAATCTTCAATTTCCCATTGACATGTTTAAGAATATACAGTTTTCTGCCCGATACTTCTTCTCTTAAATTAGTATTAAAAATCATTGCAATTTCATCTTTTCCATCTTTGTCAAGATCTCCTTTTGTTTCCAGGATTTTCTCGTAAGTTTTCGGAACTGCGAAATTTTTCAACTCCTGGGAGTAGAGAAATGAAGACAAGGTTAGTGTAATGAAAAACAATAATTTTTCCATCAGAATTCATATAAATCCTGAGTGGAGAATCTCAATTCCGGAAATTTGATGGACTGAAGGATTTCTCCGTCTGCGACTGGTTTACGGCTGATGTATTCTCCATTTTCCAGACTGTAAATCAGAATAAATTTTTCGCTTGAATCTACCACCCAATATTCCGAAACGCCAGATTCTTCATATAAACTGAATTTCAGATTCATTTCTTTTTTTGAATTTCCCGGGGAAAGAATTTCGATTACCAGATCCGGGGCACCAAGGCAACCTTTGTCGTCTATTTTCGTTCTGTCACAAATCACACACAAATCTGGCTGCACAACAGTAAGAATTTCTCCATTTTTATTAGGTAAACGGACATCGAAAGGTGCGAAGAAAAGTTCACATTGTCTGTTTTCAAAAAATGGATAGAGTTTTTGATTAATTTTTTGTGCCATCCTTTGGTGATTAGGAGTTGGGGCTGGACTCATTTTTAGGATTTTACCTTTGATGAGTTCAACCCTTTCTTTGAATCTCCACCTCAGATAATCCGCAAAGGTGTAAGTTTTATTAAGGTCTAGTTGATTGATATTAGTGATTTCCATAATATAACAATTTACAGATGATCAAAAATTTCGTTTGCTGGAAAATTCAAATGAGAGAAAACATAAGAATTAACAATTTCGTCTTCGGTAATCGGCTTTTTTCCTATAAATTTACCTTCTTCCCAAACAAAAATATGAATGCTTTTCTCCAATGGATGTACAATCCAATACTCTAGAACCCCGTTTTCTTCGTACAAATTATATTTTAGGCTAAGCTCCTTTTTAGAATTTCCTGGCGAAAGAATTTCAATAATCAAATCCGGAGCGCCGACACCACCTTTGTCATCAATTTTGGTCGGATCACAAATTACGCACAGATCAGGTTGTACAACAGTATTCGTAGAGCCATCGCTATTAGGCAATCTAACGTCAAAGGGAGCTAAAAAAACCTCACAGTTTCCATTTTTGAATAGATTATAAAAAATCCCACCAAGCCGGAATGAAATTTTCTCATGAATTGGAGCATGAGCAGGACTCATCTTCAGGATTTTACCTTTGATGAGTTCAACCCTTTCTTTGAATCTCCACCTCAGATAATCCGCAAAAGTGTAAGTTTTATTAAGGTCTAGCTGATTGATATTTGTAATTTCCATAACGCTGCCTTTAGAAATTAACTGCTTATTAATAGCAAAGGTAAGTAATTTTAAAATCTTAAAATTGACCCACATTTCTTATTTAGTGATTTGTCACCTTCTCAAAATCCTCCCAAAATTCAGGGTAGGATTTCTCCACTACATCTTCATTTTCGATATTCAATTCTTTAATCAAAGCAAACGGCGCAAAAGCCATCGCCATTCTATGGTCGTTGTAAGTCGCAATAGAAATATTGTCGTCCGGTTCAATAAACTCCGACGACTCTATTTTTTCAACCGTGATGTGCGTCTTCGCTCCAATTTTCAATAACTCATTTTGAAGCGCCACCAATCGGTCGGTTTCTTTCACCTTCAAAGTGTGAAGCCCAGTGATGACGAAAGGGATTTTCAATGCAGTAGCCGTTACACAAAGCGTTTGCGCAATGTCCGGACAATCGTTCATATCGAGAGAAATCAATTCCGGATATTCGAAAGCGGGTTCCGGCAGAAGTGTAATCGAGTTTTCTGCGTAATCGGAAACCGTGTTGATGCCAAAATATTTCCAGTAGATTTCCTTAATCACGCTGTCGCCTTGCAAAGACAAGGTGTGATAGCTTTTCAGTGTAATCGATTTTCTGCCAATCGCTGCTAAAGAATAGAAATAAGATGCTGAAGACCAGTCGCTTTCCACTTCGTAATGTTCTGTTCGGATGTGGTTTTTATGCGAAACGATTTCGATTCTGTTTTCTGCAAAATGCGATTTAATTCCGATTTCGTTCAGGATTTTCAAAGTCATTTCCAGGTAAGGTCGCGACGTGATTTCTCCTTGTAATTCCAAGGTCAGTCCGTTTTCCAATTTTCCTCCAATTAAAATTAACGAAGTCAAAAACTGGCTGGACACGTTGGCTGAGATTTTGACGAGATTCTTTTCAATCTTTTTGCCAATGATCTGCAGCGGCGGAAAACCTTCTTTTTCAAGATAAGTTATGTCTGCGCCGAGCGATTGGAGCGCGTCAACCAATGGTTTAATCGGGCGATTTTTCATTCGGTCAGAACCGGTCAGAACGGTTTTTCTGCCTTCAAAAATTGAATAATAAGAAGCCAGAAAACGCATCGCCGTTCCCGCGTGGTGGATGTCAATGGTTTCTGAGTCGGATTCCAAAGCTTTTTTCAGCAAAGTGGTATCTTGGGAATTGGAAAGATTGAGCATATCAATATTCCCAAACAGTTTCCCTAAAATCAAAAGACGGTTCGAAATACTTTTCGAACCGGTGATTTGTATATTTTTTCCGTCTATAAGTTCAGACTTTTTTATAATCATAGTTTTTTTGTTGGAGGTTAGAAGCGGGATGATGGAAGTTTATTGTTGCGTTTAAAACATCCATCTTCCATCATCTGACTTTCCTCTATTTTAATTTTTCATTATTCTGATGTCGGTCTTTGTCTCTATCAGTTTTGATTTTCATTTTTTTGTCAAAGGCCGATTGCAGATCTGTTCCGGTTTGATTCGCCAGACAAAGCGTCACAAAAAGGACATCCGCCAACTCTTCTCCTAAATCTTTCGTTTTATCAGATTCTTTTTCAGATTGTTCGCCATATCTCCTGGCGATGATTCTGGCCACTTCGCCCACTTCTTCCGTCAGCATTGCCATATTGGTCAATTCATTAAAATAGCGGACGCCAATGGTTTTGATCCATTCGTCGACCTGAGCTTGGAGATTGGTAATTTCCATTCTTAAAATTGATAGGCACCTAGCGTAGGAGCGTTGCCTCTTAATTTTCCTGCAATATCTGTTGCAATCACCACCTCGCTGGCTTTTCCTTTGCCAATTGCTGGCGAGCCTTCTTTCACTCTGAGATTCATTTTCTGAGTGAAGTAATTCTGAAATTTTGGATCTTGATTTTTGATAATGTTCTCTCCAATCGGAGTGAATGCAGAGTTGGAACTTAACTTCAGCAAACAATTGTCAAAACGAGCATCGATAGGCGTTCCGGCAGGATTGTTTGTGAGCGTGACCAAGTCCAGAGTGTCGCCATACACGATTGAGTTTTTCACCCTTAGTGTCACCAATCCGGATTCCAATACTCCTTCTCCGTTTTCCCAGGTATTGCTTGCCAAAATCCCGGTCGCCGGCAATGCCGAATTTAGGTTCCAGTAATTTGCCAAAGTGGAGTAATTGATATCATAGGTTCCGCTTCCGGCGATTGCCAGATCCGCTTCGCCGCAGTTGTTGATTACCAGGTTGTTGGCTGTTAAGTTGGAATGGATGCCATAAATTCCGGCATTCTGAAAGCTGTGGAATATGGAGTTGCTAATATTCGCTGTGCTTTCTTTCAGTTGAAGGCCAACATTTCCGCCGAAAACTCTGGCATAATTCATATTCAGAAGAGAACCTTCCTCCATTCTGATGCCGTTCCAGTTCGCAGGAAGCGTGTCATATTTGGTATCACTTCGGTCACCACGGAAAATCACTTCTTCGCCCAAAGCACCATTCACGGTCAGTCCGGAGTTTTTCAGGAAATTCATTCCACTGTTTTTACGGAAATAGACTTTTGTTCCTTGTTCCATTGTCAAAGTTTTACCTTCAGCAATAGTCAAATCTCCAAAAATCACTTTCACTTTATCTTTTGTCCAAGTGGTATTTTCAGAAATGACGTTAGGATTTGTATCTGTTTTGATGAAATATTCTGCATCCTGAACCACAGAAAGTAGCGTTACTTTTTGTTCGCCGGCTGGCGTTCTGAAAACCACTTGAGCTTCTGCAATAGATTCGGGAACTGTCGTAGTTGGTGCAATTTCCACGAAAACATAAAGACTATCTTTTCTTCTCAGTGCAACCCGGTCAAAACTAGTGCCTACTTTCCCATCAACATTTATTTTATAAAGAGATGCATTGACACCTTCCAGCTTGATTTCTGGGATTAGAATATCTTTATCTTCATTATTATAAACCTTCACGGCATAAGTTTCTGAACGCATTTGGTTATAGACCGTGTCGCAGAATACGGTGTCCGTAGAAAACCTCAGAAGTTGCGACGGCGATTCAAAGGAAATATCATCGCGATTACAGCCTGCCAAAAGCAAAAGCGACCAAAATGCGATGCCAAAAAGTATTTTTAGTTTCATTTACATTGTTTAATCTTCAAAACTACAAAATTTAAATTTTTATTTTGTGAAGACGTAGATATTTTAGTGATATTAAACAAAAATCCTTTCAATTGCTGATAGGATTAAATATTTAAAAAACGAATATTTACTCTTTTATAAATTTCCTGTTAATGAATTCACCAGATGTGGAAGTTGCCGTGATAATGTAAGTTCCTTTCATCAATTTTGAAACATTGATGGATTTTTCTGAATTAGAAATTTGTTTGATGACTTTTCCGGAAAGGTCTGTTATTTTAAGATTTGATATTTCTTCTGAAAAATGCAGAATGTCTTTTGTAGGATTTGGAAATAGGCTTAGTGATTTTAATCGAGAATCATTTACACCCAGCATAACACCTCCCACCTGAAAAGAAAAAGCATCTGCTTCTATATTTCCTTCGTAAACAGCCTTGACAGAGCCGGTAAATGGACCGCCGTTATTGTAATTCAGAAAGTCACAGCCAGCAGTTATTCCCCAATCTGGATTACAACCTATGGATGTCGTTGTCTGAAATTTATACAATTCATTTCCTCGGTAGATGTTGTATCCCATCAATTCGTCATGCGGCGTTGCTGGTTCTTGCCAGGAAAGCGAGAAAATATTTCGATAATTACCGGAATCATAATAATGAGACCATTGTAAATTCTGAACGGGGTTAAGTTGTCCAAATCCAAATGTGAAAGTCATTACGGCAAAAACAAAAAGGAAAGTTTTTTTCATAGGTTAAAATTTTCTATAAAAGTAATGATTTTTAATCAAGTTCTAATATTAAACTTAACTAACTAACATTTGTTAGTTAAATAAAAAAGCGTATTTTTGAATCAATCTCATTCAATCAATGAAATTTAAAATAATGATTTGAATGTCAAATGTTTAAATATGGAGATGACCAAAAGACATTTTTTAAACAAAGAAATCAGCGTGACTGATTTACTGAAATCTGCTTATCGTTTGATGTTTACGGCCAAAACGATGAGCGATTTGTTTGAACAAGAAAAAAAAATCACTTCAAAATACGTTCACGCCACTTCCCGCGGACATGAGGCGATTCAATTGGCTTTGGGAATGCAGTTGTTGCCACAGGATTTCGTAAGTCCTTATTACAGAGACGATTCAATTTTGTTGGGTGTCGGATTGTCACCTTACGAGCTGATGCTCCAGCTTTTAGCTAAAAAAGACGATCCGTTTTCCTGCGGAAGAACTTATTATTCTCACCCAAGTTTGCGAAGAGATGATTTCCCGAAAATGATTCACCAAAGTTCTGGAACAGGAATGCAGGCCATCCCAACCACCGGAATTGCAATGGGACTGAAGTATAAAGAAGAAACCGGAATCGCTGAAAATTTTACCGACAAACCAATTGCCGTCTGCTCTCTAGGCGACGCCAGTTGTACGGAAGGTGAAGTCTCCGAAGCATTCCAAATGGCTGCTTTGAAACAATTGCCAATTTTATATTTGGTTCAGGACAACGAATGGGATATTTCTGCCAGTGCAGACGAAATCCGGGCGCAGGACATCACGCAATATATGCAAGGTTTCAACGATATCGAAACCAGAACCATCGACGGAACAGACTTTATCAAATCTTACGAAACCGTCAAAGAATGCATCCAAATCATCCGTGAAGAAAGACGTCCAGTGTTGATTCATGCTAAAGTTCCATTGCTCAATCACCACACTTCTGGTGTAAGAAAAGAATGGTACCGCGATGACTTGGAAGAATGTGCGAAAAATGATCCATTAATAAAACTTAGAAATAAACTTTCAGAATTCGGCATAGAAGATTCAGAAGTTGAATCGATAGAAAAAGAAGTTCAGGAATTGGTTAGAACCGATTTTGAAAATGCCGTTTTAGCCGAAGACCCAAAACCGGAAGATGCTCTAACGTACGATTTTGCATCAACGCCAATCACCGAAGAAAAAGGCGAACGTTCTCCAAGCGGAAAAATTCCGACTGTAATGGTGGATTGCGCCCTTTTTGCCATCCGAGAATTGATGCAGAAACATCCGGAAGCCTTATTGTATGGCCAAGATGTTGGTTTGAGATTAGGCGGCGTTTTCAGGGAAGCGATTACGCTGGCGGCGCAATTCGGAGAGAAACGGGTTTTTAATACCCCAATTCAGGAAGCATTCATCGTCGGTTCAACCGTCGGAATGAGCGCGGTCGGACTGAAACCAATTGTCGAAGTTCAATTCGCAGATTACATTTGGCCTGGTTTGAATCAGTTATTCACCGAAGTTTCCAGAAGTTATTATTTGTCTAATGGGAAATGGCCGGTTTCGATGATTCTGCGTGTTCCGATTGGCGCTTACGGCAGTGGCGGACCGTACCATTCAAGTTCCGTGGAAAGTGTTTTGTGCAATATCAAAGGAATCAAAATCGCTTATCCGTCAACAGGCGCAGATTTAAAGGGTTTGATGAAAGCGGCCTTCTACGACCCAAATCCAGTTGTAATGCTGGAACATAAAGGCCTTTATTGGTCAAAAATCGAAGGAACCGAAGCTGCAAAAACTATTGAGCCGGACGAAGATTACATCATTCCATTCGGAAAAGCGAGAGAAGTTTTGCTTTGCGAAAATCGCCAGGACAAACCAACTTTGACTATAATCACTTACGGAATGGGGGTTTATTGGGCTTCGAATGCAGCGAAGGAATTTGATGATCAGATCGAAATCATTGATTTAAGAACGCTCGCACCTCTGGATGAAAATCGGGTTTTCGAAAGTGTAAAAAAACATAACCGTTGCATCGTTTTGACAGAAGAACCTGTGAATAATAGTTTTGCTCAAAGTCTCGCTGCTAGAATCAATGACAATTGTTTCAGACATCTGGACGCTCCGGTAAAAGTAGTGGGTGCTAAAAATCTTCCCGCAATTCCCATCAACTCCGAATTGGAAAAAGAAATGCTGCCGAATACAGAAAAATTAATTAAAGAAATAGAACAATTATTGAAATATTAGTTGATAGTTTTTGGTTGACAGTTGATAGATTAATTATTTAATATAATCTTAGTTGAGCGTCAGCGCCTTTGCGAACCTTAAAATGTTTTCAATAATATCAAAAAAAAATCTTTGTGGACTTTGTGTTAAATAAACAAGATTAATAAAATGGAATTAGATTTAATTACAGATAAAAAAATAAAAATCAATAAAAAAGAATTGATTTTATCCGAAGCCGCCAAGCTTTTCAAAGAGAAAGGTTTCGGCGGAACGAGTATGCGCGACTTGGCAGAAAAAGTTGGAATGGAAGCTGCAAGTATGTACAATCATATCAAATCCAAAGACGAAATTTTGGAATTGATTTGCTTCAAAATTTCCAACCAATATATTTCCCAGCTTCAGGAAATAGAGAATACAAATCAAAGTTTTCAGGAAAAACTGAATGGCATCATCGGACTTCACGTTCAGTTGATTATCGAAGATGCAGCTTCCGTTTCTGTAGCGAATAACGATTGGAAATATTTGTCTAATGACAAGAAAGAACAATACAAACAAACCAGAAAGTCCTACGAAAAAAGCTTCGCCAACATCATAGAACAAGGAATGGAAAGCGGAGAATTCAAAAAAATGAATGTTTCTGTAGCACTTTTCACGATGTTATCTTCAATCCGATGGATAGAACTCTGGTACAAACCAAGCCGCGACATCACACCGCAAGAGTTGGAAGAAGATTTGAAAACTTTGTTGATGCAAGGTTTAAATAATTGAATTAAAAGTCATTGTACTTTTTACATAATACATTTTACAAAGAAGAATGTCAACAACATTTCATCCATTACGAGTAAAAAAAGTCAAGAAAGAAACGCAGGATTGTGTTTCAGTGAGTTTTGATGTTCCAGCGGAATTATCGGAACAATTCAAATTCACACAAGGGCAATATTTGACTTTCCGACAAATGAATGGCAACGAGGAATTGCGTCGTTCTTATTCGATTTGTGCAAGTCCGTGCGAAGGCGAATTGAAAGTCGCCGTGAAAAAAGTTCCCGAAGGCTTGTTCTCCTCTTTTATGAATGACAACCTGAAAGAAGGCGATATTCTGGAAGTAATGCCGCCAATGGGAAAATTCTACACAGAACTCAACCCAGAAAACAAAAAAACGTACGTCGCTTTCGCCGCCGGAAGCGGAATTACACCGATTATTTCCATCATTAAATCCGTATTGAAAAATGAGCCACAAAGTCAATTTATTTTGATTTATGGAAACAAAAATAAAGGAACGATTATTTTCAAAGAAGAAATCGAAGCTTTGAAAAACCGTTTTATGGAGCGATTAAGCATTTATCACATTCTCAGTCGTGAAGTTGCGGATGCAGATTTGCTGAGCGGAAGAATCAATTCCGAAAAGGCAGAATCTTTTATTAAGAATATCATTCCGGCAGAAAAAATCGATGAGGTTTTCCTTTGCGGACCGGAAGAAATGATTCTGAGTGTGAGAGATACTTTAATCCAATCAGGCGTTGAAGCCAAGAAAATTCATTTTGAATTATTCTTCAGCGCAGCTTCTGCCGAAAAGAAAAAAGAACACGAGCTGGCAATTAATCAATCCGATGATGATTTTAGCAAAGTCACTGTGAAATTAGATGCAACCGCTTTGAAGCTGGATTTGGCGTATCACGGACCAACGATTTTGGATGCCGCTTTACAAAACGGAGCCGATTTGCCTTACGCTTGCAAAGGCGGCGTTTGCGCCACTTGCAAATGCAAACTGGAAAAAGGCGAAGTAGAAATGGACATCAATTATTCTCTCGAACCAGACGAGATTGCAGCAGGATTTATCTTGTCTTGCCAAGCACATCCGAGGTCGGAGGAAGTGGTTGTGAATTTTGATATTAAATAAAAGCCACGAAGTGGTGAAATATAATAGCATAGGGTGAAGCCCTATGAAATTGTGAATTGTAATGTTAAGTAAAAGCCACGAAGT
>DBLQ01000012.1:0-14392 GCA_002297505.1 Flavobacteriales bacterium UBA720 | reverse complement strand
TTGTGAATTTTGATATTAAATAAAAGCCACAAAGTGGTGAAATATAATTTCATAGGGTGAAGCCCTACGAAATTGTGAGTTTTAATAATAAATAAAATAATAATTATGGCAGCTTAATCCGCCTTCCGCTCCCAATCTTTTTTGCAGACGATTTCAGTTTAAATAGAACTTGATTCCACGCAAAAAAGGATTTCCGCTCAAGTCGGGCTGCAGATTCGGTGTAAAATAAGTAAGGCTATAACCACGAAGTTTGTCATCCTATGTTTGCAAAATATTAGATTTGATAAACAAAAAAGGAAAAGAGAGTAAAGAATAAGGTTATCAATTGTCATTAGTCTCGCAGACCGTTCGGAATGTTAATCCCTTTACTCTTTTACTACCAAACCTGAACAGATCATTAGGCAACAAGCCTGTATTTAGGATAGATAGGTGATAGTAGTATTCTCTTTTCCTGTAAAAGTATAGGTATGGGTAAAATTATAGGAATTGACATTAGTAAGCAAGTTTTTGATGTAAGTTTTTTGGAGGGGAATCTTTGGAAGCATAAGGTTTTAAGTAATAATTTATTAGGTTTTGAAACACTGATGACTTTCATTGAAAAAGAAGATACAGTAGTGATGGAAGCTTCGGGTACTTATTATCTTCCTTTAGCAGAATATCTTCATTCACAGGGGATTAATGTAGTGGTAGAAAATCCTCTTTCCATCAAACGTTATGCTCAATCAAGACTCAAACGAGCTAAAACGGATAAAGCAGATTCTAAGGTTATTGCTGAATATGGGAAGAAGAATTTGGGAGATCTGAGTTTATGGAATCCTGAGAGTAAAACGTGCATCAGAATTCGCCAAATGCATACAAGGATCCAAATGATTCAGAAACAAACCAGCCAGGCTTATAATCAGTTGGAAGCTTTCAGGAGCAGTGGTTTTCTGGATGAAAAGTTAGAAATAGAAATGAACAATTCCATAGAACAACTTCGACTAGGAAAAGAAATGTTGGAATCTGAGATAGAAAAGCTGGCCTTGGAAGAATTTGAACAAACCATTGAATGTCTTACCAGTATTCCCGGAATCGGAATGAAAACGGCTATTATGCTTATTGTGATTACTGATAATTTTAAAAAGTTCGAACATCATAAGCAACTCATTGCTTTTGTAGGATTCAGTCCTCGGATTTATGAGAGCGGAAGCAGTGTGAGAGGGCGGTCAAGTATTTGTAAGATGGGTAAATCTCAGATCAGAAAGCTATTGTATCTATGCAGCTGGTCAGCCAAACGATGGAATAAAAAATGTAAAGAAATGTATGAAAGACTTATCACAAACGGAAAAGCAGAAAGAGTGGCAAAGATAGCTCTTGCCAATAAACTCTTAAAACAAGCATTTGCCATAGGAAAGAATAGAGAAAAATATAGAGAAGATTTTTGTTAAATAATTTGCTTTTTAACACAGATCATTCCGTAGGAATCTAAACCATTGAGATTTCTACGGAATGACAAAGATAATTTAGATAGAATTAGTCTTAGCTAAATTTTACGGCTTTGTGAACCTTAAAACAGTTAGTATTAAAAAAACTTTGTGCGCTTTGTGTTCAAAAAAATTAAAGAAAATGGAAACAACAGAAATCAATTTAGAAGAACATTTTCAGAATAAAATAGACAGCGAAATCCGCATCGAACCAAAAGACTGGATGCCTGATGCGTACAGAAAAACTTTGGTTCGCCAGATTTCTCAGCACGCCCATTCCGAGATTGTCGGGATGCTGCCAGAAGCGAATTGGATTACACGTGCGCCAACTTTGAACCGAAAGAAAATCCTCTTGGCAAAAGTTCAGGATGAGGCTGGTCACGGTTTGTATCTATATTGCGCTGCCGAAACTTTGGGCGTGACAAGAGATGAAACGATTAATGATTTACATTCCGGAAAAGCCAAATATTCCAGCATTTTCAACTATCCAACTTTGACTTGGGCAGATATGGGTGCCATCGGCTGGTTGGTTGACGGCGCTGCGATTCTGAATCAGGTACCACTTTGCCGTGCTTCGTACGGACCTTACGCCAGAGCGATGGTTCGGATTTGCAAGGAAGAAAGTTTCCACCAGAGACAAGGTTACGAGCTGATGATGAAGCTCGCTCAAGGTTCGCCGGCGCAGAGAGCAATGGCTCAAGATGCGTTCAACCGTTGGTGGTGGCCGACATTGATGATGTTCGGACCCAAAGACGCCGATTCCGGAAACACAGAATTATCAATGAAATGGCGTATCAAACGCTTCACCAATGATGAGTTGAGACAGCGTTTCGTAGATGTTTCTGTTCCACAGGCTGAATATCTGGGCTTGACGATTCCAG
Source organism: Flavobacteriales bacterium UBA720 (assembly GCA_002297505.1). Lineage (GTDB taxonomy): Bacteria > Bacteroidota > Bacteroidia > Flavobacteriales > Weeksellaceae > Epilithonimonas. Next base: position 12,048 of record DBLQ01000012.1, on the reverse strand, counting down.
ATCCAGATTTGAAATTCAATGCAGAAACTGGACATTACGAATTCGGAGAAATCGATTGGGACGAGTTCTGGAAAGTGGTCAAAGGCAAAGGCGCTTGCAGCAAAGAACGCATCGAAACCCGCAAAAAAGCCTTCGATGAGGGCGCTTGGGTACGAGAAGCCGCAACAGCTTATCACGAGAAAAGAAAATTAAGAGAAGAACAAAACAGAAAAACAGTTTAAAATAAGCAGAACGATGAAAGACTATTATCTCTCATCTATCTGTCTCTCATCTGAAATATTATGCAAAATACAGAATGGCCACTTTGGGAGGTTTTTATAAGAAGCAGACAGGGTTTGGACCACAAGCACGTGGGCAGTCTTCACGCTGCTGATGCAGAAATGGCAATCCAAAATGCACGTGACGTTTATACGAGAAGAATGGAAGGCGTCAGCATTTGGGTGGTAGAATCCAAGCATATCCACGCCACTAATCCCGATGATTCCGAAGCATTTTATGAACCTTCGGAAGACAAAGTGTACCGACATCCAACATTTTACCATGTTCCGGAGGAGGTGAAGAATATGTAGCAAATGGATAGGGTTGTAGGGTACAAAAGGCATATACAACAATATGACTGCACAGTCATCGGGTCGTCACTGCGCAGTCAAGGGCTGCTGACTGCGCACCCAAGTCTTACGAGAAGCTGCTCATTTTGAAGTATGCCTTTAATGAAACTTCATAATGCTAATCAATATAAAAATGAATTTAGATAATCAAAATAACTGGCTTAATTATCTTCTGCATCTCGCAGATACAAGCTTGATTCTCGGACAGCGTCTTTGCGAATGGTGCGGAAAAGGACCAGTCTTGGAACAGGATATTGCAATGTCCAACATCGCTTTGGACTTGTTAGGAGAATCTTCCAACTATTATCAATATGCAGCCGAAATTCAGAATGAAGGGAAAACCGAAGATGATTTAGCTTTCCTGAGAAACGAACGTGAGTTCAAGAATCTGTTGTTGGTAGAAAAAGAAAACGGACATTTCGGAGATACCATTGCAAGACAATTTTTCTTCGATGCCTATCATCATTTGATATTAAGTGAACTGAAAAACCATCCGGATTTAAAAGTTGCTTCCATTGCTGAAAAATCCTTGAAAGAAGTGACCTATCATTTGAAATGGAGCAGCGAATGGATGATTCGTTTAGGCGACGGAACAGAAGAAAGTCATAACAAAATCCAGAAGTCAGTCAATGATTTGGTCGATTTTACAGATGAAATGTTCATTCCAACCAATTGGGAATCAGAATTAATGGAACAAAACATCATTCCCGACATCAGAACTTTCCGAACCCAATGGGAAACAAAAGTTCTGGAAATCCTGAATGAAGCAACTTTGTCTGTGGATTTCTCAAAATCGAGACAATTGACCGGCGGAAAAGAAGGAAAGCATACCGAGAAAATGGGTTACATCTTAGCAGAAATGCAAGTGATGCAGCGCACTTATCCTAATATGGAATGGTAGAAATATTACGCAAAAAAAGTCTTCGACAAGCTCAGACTGACACGTTTCAATTGAAATGGTTAGTATTAGAGAAGTCACACTGAGCTTGTCGAAGTGTCAATTTGCGACTTAAGACATAGAATTAATAAAAATTATTTGTGCCGATAAAAACAAAAAATGACAGTCACAGAAGAACATATCTGGAAAATATTAGAAGAAGTTCCCGACCCGGAAGTTCCCGTTCTTAATCTTTTGGATTTGGGAATTATCCGCGATGTGAATCTCAATGAAGATGAAATCGAGATTATTGTGACTCCAACTTATTCCGGTTGCCCTGCAACATCGATGATTAATATGGCTATCAAAATGAAACTGATTGAAAAAGGTTTTGATAATATCAAAATAACAAACCGATTAAGTCCGGCTTGGACCACCGATTGGATGACAGAAGAAGGAAAACAAAAACTGAAAGCTTATGGCATCGCGCCACCTGTCTATTCAAAAAATAATGACGAATTATTCTCAAAAACAGATGAGGTCGAGTGTCCGCTTTGTAGCTCAAAACATACACATTTGGTAAGTCAGTTTGGTTCCACAGCCTGCAAAGCATTATACCAATGTGATGATTGTAAGGAACCTTTTGATTATTTTAAATGTCATTAGGTTAGTTGTTAGCTTATAGTTAATAGTTGTCAGGCTGAGCAGAGTCGAAGCCTTTAAATAATAAAAAGTCATTGTACTTTATACATTATACTTTTTACAAGAAAAAACATTTTACAATAAAAAATGAAAATAGGAATAGTCGGTAGTGGCGCAATGGGGAGCGGAATAGCACAGGTTTTGGCAACGGCCGGAAATAAGGTTTTGTTGTACGACAGCAATCCGGTTGCCGTAGAAAAGGCGGGACAAAATCTTGAAGCACAATTTCAAAAATTGGCTGAGAAAGGCAAAATGACCTTCGAAGAAGCTGAGAATTATTTCGATAATATTAGATTGAGCGATAAATTATCAGAACTAAAAGATTCAGAATTAATTATCGAAGCGATTATTGAAGATTTGGAAATCAAAAAGGAATTGTTCCAAAAATTAGAAAGTCTTGTTTCTGAAGATTGTATTTTGGCAACCAACACTTCATCTTTATCAATTGCATCAATTGCATCTGCTTGTCAGAAACCGGAACGAGTAATTGGAATTCATTTTTTCAATCCGGCGCCGTTGATGGCTTTAGTTGAGGTAATTCCTGCGGTTCAGACAGATAAAGAATTAATTCTAAAAACTAAGAGTTTAGTAGAAAGCTGGAAGAAATTACCAGTTATTGCAAAAGATACGCCTGGGTTTATCGTCAATCGTGTCGCAAGACCATTTTATGGAGAAGCAATCAGAATCTTAGAAGAAGGCATTGCGGACTGCGCTACGATTGATTTTGCTCTGACCAATTTAGGAGGATTCAGAATGGGACCATTTCAGTTAATGGATTTCATCGGTCACGATGTGAATTACCGAGTGACGGAAAGTGTCTTCAAAGAATTTTTCTACGATCCGAAATTCAAACCGTCGTTCACACAGAAAAGACTGTTCGAAGCTGGTTACTACGGAAGAAAATCAGGAAGAGGATTTTATGATTACTCTGAAACCGAAGGTTCTGCGACAGAAAAGAGCCAAAATGCCGAACAAATCAAACCCAACGAAAATCCGGAATTATTAGAATCGATTTTCAAAAGAATCTTAGTAATGCTGATGAACGAAGCTGCAGATGCTTATTTTTTAAATATTGCTTCCGCAGAAGACATCGATTTGGCAATGACAAAAGGCGTGAATTATCCAAAAGGATTATTGCAATGGGCAGATGAATTTGGTTTGGGAAATCTTGAGAAAGAATTGGATAGTCTTTATAATTATTACCACGAAGACCGATACAGATGCAGTCCAATCATTAGAAATTACGTCAAACAAAATAAAAATTTTTATGATTAGTTGATAGTTGTTGGTTGTCAGTTGATAGATTTCTATTCGCTGAAAAACCAACAACTATCAACCATCAACCATCAACTGACAACTAAACATTATGAACAACGCATATATAATAGACGGCATCCGAACGCCAATCGGGAAACTGAAAGGAAGCTTATCTTCGGTTCGTCCCGATGATATGGCGGCTTTTGTCATCAAAAAACTATTGGAGAGAAATCCGAATATCGATCAAAGCAAAATCTACGATGTTGTCTTAGGTTGCGCCAATCAAGCTGGCGAGGACAACCGGAATATCGCAAGAATGTCGGCTTTGTTGTCTGGTTTGGATTATCACGTTCCCGGCGAAACGGTCAACAGACTTTGCGCTTCAGGTTTGTCGGCAGCGATAAATGCCGCAAGAGCAATTCAGGTTGGTGATGCTGATTTGATGATTTCGGGAGGAGTTGAAAATATGACTCGCGGACCTTTGGTCATTTCAAAATCCGAAAGCCCTTTTGGTGGTGATGCGAAAATCTACGATACCACTTTCGGCTGGCGGTTCATCAACCCGAAAATGAAAGAAATGTACGGCGTCGATGCAATGGGCGAAACAGCAGAAAATTTGGCTGAACGTGACCAGATTTCCCGTGAAGACCAGGATTTGTTTGCCTTTAATTCTCAACAGAAAGCTAAAGCTGCACAGGGAAATGGAAGATTGTCGCAGGAAATTGTCGGCATTAATATTCCTCAAAGAAAAGGCGAGGATTTGATTTTTGATAAAGATGAATTTCCTAAAAACGATACCACTTTGGAAGGTTTGTCAAAATTGAGAACAGCTTTCAAAAAGGACGGAACCGTCACCGCAGGAAATGCTTCCGGATTGAATGACGGTGCGGCGGTTAATTTGTTAGCTTCTGAAAATGCGATTAAAGAATTTGGATTAACGCCAAAAGCAAGAATTGTTTCAAGTGCCGTTGTCGGTGTTGAGCCAAAATTTATGGGAATTGGTCCTGTAAAAGCCGCAGAATTAGCATTGCAAAAAGCTGGATTAACCTTCAACGATATTGATATTATTGAACTGAATGAAGCTTTTGCTGCACAAAGTTTAGCCTGCATCCGAGCTTGGGGATTGGATGATAATGATGCCAGAATCAATCCAAATGGAGGTGCCATTGCACTCGGCCATCCACTTGGAATGAGTGGCGCAAGAATCTTGAATTCGGCAATGTATGAACTTCAAAACCAAAATAAAAGATATGCCTTGGCAACAATGTGTGTTGGTTTGGGACAAGGTTTTGCGGTAGTTATTGAGAAAGTTTAATAATGAGATATTAGAAGCTAGAAATTAGATGTTAGATTTATTCTCATCTAAATTCTAAATTCTAACCTCTAAATTCTAAAAAATATGCAACTAGAAAATTACGCGCTTGGCAGATGGATAAAAGGTGAGGGAGAAGGGCAGGCTTTATATAATTCGATCAATGGAGAATTGGTGGCAACAGCAACTTCCAAAGGTTTGAATTTTGGCGAAATGATGGATTACGCCAGAAAAATTGGTGGTCCGGCACTCAGAAAACTGACTTTTCAGGAAAGAGGCTTGGTGCTGAAGAAACTCGCTTTTCATCTTTTGGAAAAGAAAGAAACGTTCTACAAAGTGAGCTGGGCAACCGGCGCAACTAAAGCTGATTCCTGGGTTGATATCGAAGGTGGTATTGGAAACCTGTTTTCAAATGCATCTCTTAGAAGACAATTTCCGGACCTACCTTATTATATAGACGGCGATGCCGTGAAGCTTTCTAAAGAAGGAACGTTCATCGGCCATCATATTTGTACACCGAAACGTGGCGTTGCGATTCATATCAATGCTTTTAATTTTCCGGTTTGGGGAATGTTGGAGAAAATTGCGGTCAATCTTCTGGCTGGTGTTCCGGCTATCGTAAAACCGGCAACGGCGACCAGTTTTTTGACCGAAGTTGTCGTTAAAGAAATCATTGCGTCCCAAATTTTACCGGAAGGAAGTCTGCAATTGATTTGTGGTTCAGCGAACGGAATTCTGGATAATGTGACAATGGAAGATGTGGTGACCTTTACAGGTTCAGCTTCCACAGGAAAAATGCTAAAGGCGCATCCAAAAATTCTTGAAGAATCGGTGCCTTTCAATTTGGAAGCAGATTCCCTGAACGCAATGGTTTTAGGTGAGGATGCAAAACCTGGAACTGCCGAATTTGATTTATTCATCAAAGAAGCAACGCGCGAAATGACAACCAAAGCCGGACAAAAATGTACGGCGGTCAGACGATTGTTAGTTCCTGCCAATTTGGTTGAAGATGTTCAGATTGCGCTTGGACAGAGACTTTCAGGTGTTATCATCGGCGACCCTAATGTTGAAGGTGTGAGAATGGGCGCCTTGGCTAATAAAGACCAGGTGAAGGAAGTTTCTGAAAAAGTTCAGGAATTGTCCAAAACTCAGGAAATCGTCTTTGGAAATCTGGATAATTTTGAAGTGAAAGGTGCAGACAAAAATAAAGGTGCGTTCATTTCCCCAATTTTATTCCTCAATTCTGACCCTTTTAAATATACAGATTGCCATAACATCGAGGCTTTCGGGCCAGTCAGCACATTGATTCCTTACCATAATCTGGAGGAGGCGATTGAGCTGGCGAGAATGGGAAAAGGTTCGCTTTGCTGTTCTGTGGTGACGGCTGATGACGACTTTGCCAGAGATTTTGTCATCGGCGCCGCATCGATGCACGGACGGATTTTAATTCTCAATTCCGATTGTGCGAAAGAAAGTACAGGTCACGGTTCGCCTTTGCCAATGCTGATTCACGGAGGTCCGGGAAGAGCCGGCGGTGGTGAAGAAATGGGCGGAAAACGTGGCGTTCTTCATTATATGCAGCGCACGGCAATCCAAGGTTCACCAACGACTTTGACCAACATCACACAACAATATCAATACGGCGGAAAACAATGGGAAGATAATATTCATCCATTCAGAAAACATTTTGAAGAGTTGAAAGTCGGGGAAACTTACATCACGGCAAAACATACCGTTACGGAAGCTGATATTACTAATTTTGCCAATGTTTCCGGCGATAATTTCTATGCGCATATGGACGCAACGTCTTTGGAAGGAACAATTTTCGAAGGCAGAGTAGCGCACGGCTATTTCATTCTGAGCAAAGCCGCGGGATTATTTGTTGACCCGAGAAAAGGTCCGGTTTTACTCAATTATGGTTTGGATGAATGCCGTTTTGTAAAACCCGTTTATCCCGGAATGACGATTGGCGTAAAGTTTACCTGCAAAGAAAAAATTAGCCAGGAAAAACGGGATGAAGATGATATTGCCAAAGGAATCGTCCGCTGGCTGGTGGATGTTTATGACGAAACCGGAGAAACTGTGGCGATTGCTACGATTCTGACGATGGTAAAGAAATTGAATCAAGCATAAATCAAGAAACAGGATAAAAGTAAAAAGAATCAAGGATATTCGAAATTTTGTCGTTATGGCAGCTTAATCCGTCCTCCGTTCCCGCTATTTTTTGCCGAGCTTTTCCCGGTGAAAAAAAATGAGCTCCACTCAGGCCGGGCTGCAAATTCTATATATGAATAACCATCAACCAACAACTATCAACAACTATAATGGAAGCATACGTAACATCAACCATAGAAAACGGAATCGGAACCATCGAGTTTTTCCATCCGCAAAGCAACTCGATGCCGAGTTCGCAATTGAAAAATCTCGTTGAAGAAATCAATATTCTAAGTCAAAACAACGACGCGAAAGTCATTATTCTAAAAAGTGGCGGTGAAAAAGCATTCTGTGCAGGCGCCTCTTTTGACGAATTGATTTCGATTAAAGATTTCGAAACCGGAAAAACATTTTTTTCAGGCTTCGCCAATGTCATCAATGCAATGAGAAAATCTCCAAAACTAATTATTGCAAGAATCCACGGAAAAGCCGTCGGTGGCGGCGTTGGAATTGCTTGTGCTGCGGATTATACTTTTGCAACAGAAAACGCTTCTGTAAAACTCAGCGAATTGGCTGTCGGGATTGGACCTTTCGTGATCGGGCCGGTGGTAGAAAAGAAAATAGGAACTTCATCTTTTGCACAATTGGCGATTAATGCTACAGAATTTTACTCAGCAGAATGGGCGAGAGAGAAAAATATGTATCAGGACGTCTATGAAACGCCCGAAGAAATGGATGCGGAAATCCAGATTCTGGCTGAGAAATTGGCAAGTTCAAATCCGGAAGCGATGTCTCAATTAAAAGCCATTTTCTGGAAAGGTACAGAACATTGGGATGAATTGTTGGCAGAACGTGCCGGAATCAGTGGGAACTTGGTTCTGTCGGATTTTACGGTGAATGCCATCAATAGTTTTAAGAGTAAATAATTTATCAACAAAAAAGCCTTTCAATATTTGAAAGGCTTTCGCTTTACTGAAGTGAAATTGATTTAAATAAAAAACCTTCTTCCAAATCTTGAAAGAAGGCCTGATTACTCTTCAGAAAATCGTTATGACACTAACTGCGGAGCTATCATCATTACATGGTTTTTTTATTTTATATAGAGTTTGTGTTTCGTATTGTTGATGACAAAATTAGTCCAAATGGTGTTGCGAAAATAGCGCAGAAATAAGGAATCTTTACACTACGTATAAATACGGAATACCGAAAAGCCCCGCCACTGGCAGGACTCAAAAATATAAATTGGCTTAATCTATGTTCAAAGCCGAAGTTGTGTATGATTTACTGATTTTTCATGCGGACGACACGGAAGCTGTTCCGCCCCGTTCGGATAACCTCGAAAATACTGTGGCGGCAGATAACGGTGATGCACGGTTTGGCCTTGAAAATACCCTGTGAGGTGCGTACTGTAGCGGATACTCTTAGTAACGGCCATAACTTTTTCTTCTCCAGTTTCCAGCTGGAATTGGACTTCATAAAAAAATAATGGGCCGGGCTGAACAATTTCATGTGAGAGATCTCGCCCTTGATGGTATGTTCGGTCCGGTTTCTAACTTCTACGGAATAACACATGGTGGTGATGGCTGTTCGTATTTCTTTTTCAAAGAAATGACAATATATATTCCTGTGGTAGCGTAGATATACGGAATTTAAAGCTTGGCCTGCGGCGAGTAGATATCGTTAACAATCGCATAGATAACAATGCCGACTGTGTTCTTGGCGCCAATTTTGTCAAGGATTCTCTGGCGGTGACTTTCTACCGTCCGTGGGCTCAGAAAAAGAACGTCCGCAATTTCCTGATTGGTCTTCTCCTGGCAGATGAGTTTGACGACGTCAATTTCCCTGCTGGTGAGCGTCTCCTCATTGTCGAAAAGTGATTTTTTCCGGTTGGGCGAGTTGAGATAGGAACTGAGCATCTGGTGATCTTCGCGGGTAAAATACATTCCGTTTTGGTAAACGGCTTCTATAGCTTCTATAAAAACAGATTTGCTGGAGTTCTTCGGTAAAAATGCCGATACGCCGAGCTTGATCATATATCCCAGCACGCTGCTTTTATAATGAGAGGATAGGATGATGATCTTCAGCTCAGGATAATTTTTTTTCAGGATTTCCACCAGTTCAAAACCGTCCATCGGTTTCATCTGGACATCTACCATGGCGATATCCGGAAAATTTTCCGGGCTCAGGGTTTCCAGATGAGCCAGGACGTCCGGGCCGCTGGTGGCCATATGGCTCACTGTGATTTTATCATTCGTAGAGATCAGCATCCGGATGCCTTCCAGGATAAGTTGTTCGTCATCTACCAAGACGAGTTTTATGGTGTCGTTCGTCATAACTGATTGGGAATATTAATGATTAAGCGGCTGCCTTTACCCGCTTTATTTTTCCATTTGAAGAAGGCCTGTACGGAAATTGCTCTGGCTTCTATGTTCTTAAGGCCCATGCCTTTGGCTGCAATTTTCTCATCAAAACCCTGACCATTATCGGAGAGGATCACCGCGAGATGTCGGGGATATTCCCGGATGTAAACCGTGACTTCGTTGGCTGTGGAGTGCTTGATAACATTGGAAGTAAATTCCTGAATGATACGGTAGATCTGCACTTCGGTGAAGACCTCACGCTGGAGGTATCGGGGATCAATGTCCAGCTGGAGACTGATCCGGTAAGATAAATTGGTCACCAATTCCTGAAGATAAAGGATCAGACCGAGTTTCTCCAGATTAACAGGATAGAGCGCATGCGAAATGCTCCGCGTGGAGTCTATCAGCTCGGTGATCTGGGACTGGATGATTTTCTTGGATTTTTCCTGATTCTCGGGATCCAGATTATTAAGCCAAAGTGCCAGGATGTTCAGCCGGTTTCCGATGTCATCATGCACGGCGATGGCGATTCTTTTCCGCTCGTCTTCCTGCCCTTTGATGTTTTCTACGGTGAGTTCCAGCTGATGATCCAGCTCGGCCTGGAACTGGATATCTTTTTCCTTCAGGATCCTGCTGATAAAACTGCGATACGCTACCAGAATAAACGTGATGATGATAATCAAAACGAAAATCAGCAGTACAAGGTAGGTGATATTAAGGTTTATTTCTTTAATTTGATAAAGGTATATAAGATTGTGAAGTATAAGCCTACAAGCAGCACATTATTGATACTCCATATCACGTAAAAATGTTCCGGATTATAAGGAATCAATTGATGCTGCAATATAAAAATAAAAATACTTACAGTATAGTATAAAAAGATGACGGCATCCAGGATCGTGAACTTTCTTTTCAGCGAATCCTTTCTTAAATCGTAAATCATACTGCAGGCGATTAGAGTGACCACCGCCAGGTTGGAAACTGCTTTGGAGTAATCATCTTCATAATCCGGGATGATATGACTGATGCTGAGAAAAAGCAGGCTTACAATAATGATTGGAATGATAAAGAGCTTTTGAACGGCAAGTTTCCTGATGTAGATGCTGGCCAACAAGAAAAATTCTCCGGCAATATAAATAGGATAGAGGTATTCATGAGTACCTTTAAATTTGATGTATAAAAGCATGTTGATACAGAACACAAACATCGCATAGTAGACATACCATCTTTCCGTTCTGGAAAATTGTTTGAATTTCAAAAGTGCAATGACTAATGCAGACGCCAGCAATACATCGGCAGCCTTTGCGCTGATTTCGTAAAGTTGCTCCACGACCTATCCCAGTGTTGATGCAGTGTACGGAGGATAGGGCCGCGACCAGTCATAGGTGTTGGATGGCAGTTTGGCAGTAATGTTCCTTAGTGTAGGATCTTCGAAACAGGAGATGAAAATCAATGTAGGCAACAGACGTTGATATACCGGCGAATGCTTGAGCCCGAATGCACAGACCACACTGGTGGCGTCCTGATGATTCTGAAGAAGATCGGAAGTAGGCACATAAAAGCTATCGAAAATCCGGTCTCCGCGAAACTCGCTGGACTCCAGGCTCAGCCAGTCCATGCCGTTTTCCCTCCAGGATTCGATTTCATCTACTGCAATTTGCTGGGCGGTTACAGGCTGCTGCAGAACAGGAAAGTTGACATCGGTGTCATTTTCATGTCTTGTAAGGTCTTTGGAAAGAACGTACTTATTGGTCATGGTGTACGTTTTGGTCTGCGTGAGCGTAAGATCGTGCTGCAGCAGTTCCAATGTTGCATACTCATAGCTGTCAAGGATCTTGATATCGCCGAAGCTGGTTCTTGGCGCCAGAATCAGAATAAGCTTATCCCGCAGGATACCAATATCCACCCGGAAATATGCCGAGGTTTCATTATGTCTAACCAGCCAGTCAATCTGTGCCGGGAATAGCGTAAATATTTTCTGTGGTGAGATGAGCTGCTGGATATCAGAATAGTTAGACTTGGCAGTAGTCCATGCCGAGACAGCATCATTGTACTTCTCAAATGTTAGATTTGACATCGTTTTTCAATTTATAGTTTGTGATAAAAATATTGAATTATTTTTATTGCAGCAATATCAATACAACGTTATTTTTAAAGGGATGATAATCCGGCTCAAGCGCTAATGTCCATTTTTGGAAAGCACAATAGAAAAATTGATCTTAAAATTTGCAAAGTAAAAAACTTTTTATATTTTTGCATCCTCAAAACTAGAGTCAGGAGCCATTACCTCCAAAGCTCATGTAATAAATTTTAAAACTTCTGAACAAATGAAGCCGAAAGCTGCCATTTGTCAATAAAAAATAAAAATAGTTCCAAATGAAACAAGGCATACACCCAGAAAATTATAGATTGGTAGTTTTCAAAGATATGAGCAACGAAGAAATGTTCCTTTGCAAATCTACAGCTGAAACTAAAGATACCATCGAGTACGAGGGCCAGGAATATCCATTGATCAAAATGGAAATCTCTTCTACATCTCACCCTTTCTACACAGGTAAAACTAAATTGGTAGATACTGCTGGTAGAGTAGACAAATTCATGAACAAATACAAAAAATTCGCAAAATAATCTTTGCCGTTTTTTAAAAAATACCAAAACCTTTCGGATATTCCGGGAGGTTTTTTTTATTATTTTTGCCTACGTAGATGTTAGTCTTTAGAAGTTAGAAATTAGATTTTGTACTTCTTTTAACATCTAGCATCTAACATCTAACATCTA
>DBLQ01000120.1 GCA_002297505.1 Flavobacteriales bacterium UBA720 | reverse complement strand
AATCGTATATTGACAAGAAAAAACTTCAGAACAAATCTGGAATCAAAACAACCAACGAGCGAATCATTGCAGCAAATAAAGGTGTAACTTCCGGCTTGGTGGAAAAATTCCGACTTCCGACAGAGGTTGAATGGGAATTTGCAGCGCTTGGTCTTCAGAAAAACAGAGACTATAACAACTATCTTGGGAAAAATCCTGAAATCGATAACCTGAAAGGTAAAAAAGGTAAAAACCGAGGCATGTATCTGGAAAACTTCAAAATCGGTAGAGGTGACTATTCCGGTGTTGCAGGTTGGAAAAATGATGGTTCGCCAACTACTTCTGATGTTAAGCAATATCCTTCCAATGACCTTGGTCTCTACGGTATGTATGGCAACGTTGCAGAATGGACCGCCGATATTTACAGACCAATGATCGATGAAGATTTCAGCGATTTCAATTATTACAGAGGAAATGTGGTAACACAGGCTGTAAGAAATGAGGATGGAACTTATAAGAAGATCGACAATACCGATATCAAATACGATACGTTATCAGACGGAAGATTGATCTACAGAGGTCTTCCTGGCGAGTTCGAGAGAAAGAAAATCATGGATGACAGCAATTACCGTGACGGTGATTACCAATCCTCATTGGACGCAGGAGGCACACCTCCAAGTGACAGTGCAGACTTCCTGATGTACAACTCTGTAAAACCTAAGTTTGTCGTTAACAAAGATGGTAGTATAAAACTGGAGAAAGATAATAAAAAGGTAACTTCCCAAATCTCCGATTATGTAAGAGTAGTGAAGGGTGGTTCTTGGTTGGACTCATCATACTGGCTGGATCCGGGACAGAGACGTTTCAAAAATCAAACTAAAGGTTATGGATGGATCGGTTTCCGTGTAGCTCAGGATGCTAAGAACAGCAGCAAAACCAAACGTACAAAAAGATAATCAAATCTATCTTTAATCAAAAAAACAGCAGAATTTTTCTGCTGTTTTTTTATTTTTATATCCAGTCAATTTAATATTTTTGATACATGAACATTGAATCATTTTATTCGATATTTTTAGAGAGTAAGAATGTCGTCATTGATAGCAGGAAGGTTGAAAAAGGATGCCTGTTCTTCGCATTTTCCGGCGAAAATTATAATGCCGCAGAAAAAGCCATGGATGCCATTAACCAGGGTGCGCATGCCGTGATAGTCGAAGATGAACATTTTGCGGATGAAAATAGTCGGATTTATTTTGTGAATTCTACCCTGGACTTTCTGCAGGAATTGGCAGTCTATCACAGGGGACGACTTAAAATTCCGTTCATCGGCTTAACCGGAAGTAACGGAAAAACAACTACAAAAGAACTTATCAGCACTGTACTTGCCAAAAAATTCAAGGTACAGTACACATCTGGGAACCTTAATAATCATATTGGTGTGCCACTGACTTTGCTTTCTGTGAGAGAGGAGCATCAGATAGCCGTGATAGAAATGGGGGCCAATCACCAACAGGAAATTGCATTTCTAAGTCAGATGGCCAGGCCTGACATTGGGTACATCACCAACTTCGGGAAGGCACATCTGGAAGGTTTTGGCGGCTACGAAGGTGTCATTAAAGGAAAATCTGAATTGTATGATTACCTCAAAACCCATCAAAAACAGATTTTGGTGAATCAGAATGATGAAATTCAGACCCAGAAAACTGATGGTTATGACCTAAAAATTACTTTCGGAACTCCGGCTTCGGATTATGACTATCAATCCATCTCGAAAGATCATTTTATGGGACTTGCTTATAACGGAACGGATATTTTTTCTAATCTTACAGGCAATTATAATTTTGACAATATTTCGGCTGCTGTATCTTTAGGCCTGTATTTTGGCATCGATATTTTGGAAATTAAGGATGCCATTGAAGATTATGTACCTTCCAATATGCGTTCACAAATTCAGAAAAAGGGAAACAAAACACTTGTGTTGGATACATACAATGCGAATCCAAGCAGTATGAAGGCATCTCTGGACAACTTTAAGACATTTGAAGGCAGCAAGGCTGTGATCATTGGCGATATGCTGGAACTTGGTGAAGAAAGCCGCAAGGAACATCAGGATATTCTGAAAATCGCCGAATCTTCGGGATTTGATCAAATTATTACGGTAGGTCCCCATTTTCGGTCGGTGAATCCATCGGGTCAGGCTTTTGAGACCACTGCAGAGCTGATGGATTATCTCCAAACTGCGGAATTACCTTTTGATAATATCCTTCTGAAAGCTTCGCGAGGCATTGCACTGGAACGGATCATCGAATTTTTATAAACAAAAATATCCTCAAAATCATTGAGGATATTTTTGTTTAAAATCATTGAGGATCAGTCTGATATTCTGAAAAGTGGATGGAAGGATTTGATGCTCGATATCGGTTTCCGATTTCCAGCCCACCTCGTGGATACCTTCCTCCAATTGTGGTTTCGGAGTTTCGGTTCCGTTATAAGTCATCTTGAACCAGAAAGTTGTTTTGAGGATTTTTTCTCCGTTTCTCTCCGTGTAAATATGGTAAGTAGCATTGATGAAATCTTGCAGTTCCAGGTCAAAGATCCCACACTCTTCCTCTACCTCGCGCACAGCGGCCACTTCTCTGGATTCGCCGGGTTCTATTTTACCTTTCGGAAGATCCCACTTTCCCAGCCTGTGGATGAACAAAATGTTGCGGTCCTGATTCAGCACAATACCTCCGGCCGCATCAATTTTTTTAAAGTAATTCCCGAAGTCCGTCCAAAGTTGATCAATATCAGGATGATAAATATTAAGGCCTTGTGATGCCGTATTTTCGAGAAGGTCCAGCGCAAAATCAAAGCTATGCGACCCATCATAATTCAATGTTTTAGGGCTGTTTTGAGGCTCAGAACTCAAAATTAATTGCTTCTCATTGATAAAAACTTTATACATTTGTAAGGCTATTAATATTAATACAAAAATATAAAAATGAATTTAGAAGGACGAAAAATTATTGTAAATAAATCTTCATCAGAACTGGCTGCAATGCTGAAAAATCCTCAGGACTATAAGGATCTGATGCCGGATAGCCTGCAGAATTTTGAAGCGAGAGAAGATGGTTTCAAATTCGGACTGAAAGGAATGCCGGAGATCGCACTTAAAATAGATAATGTTTCTGATAAAGAAGTGGTTCTGAGATCGGCCAGTTCCAGCCTGGATTTTGCCCTTACAGGACTGATGAATCCGGTGAGCGAGAAGCAGACTGAAGTCCAGTTATTGTTCGAAGGCAAGTTCAATCCTTTTATTAAGATGATGGTGGAGAAGCCTTTGCAGAATTTCATTGCTGCTCTTACAGATAAAATCGAACAACTTTAAGATTTTAATATTTTAATAATCGCCCTTCCGATGTATTTTCAGAAGGGTTTTTTTATGGATGAAAATGTGTACATTTATCGTAAACTGATACTTTGAGAATAGTAAGAGAAATTGTGGTGTGGGGAAGCATTGCTTCTATGATTTATTTGATTCTGACTAAGTTGTTAATTACGGTCATGCCAGAGTCTTATAATTTTTGGATTTATGATTCGCTGGTAAGTCTGGTGATTGCAATGATGCTTCTGGCAGTTTCAAAAACCAAATTGGTCAGCCAGCCACGGATCGGTTTTCTGCTGCGCTATCTCTTTTCAAATTTTATGATTCTCACGATCTACAATTTTGTTTTTGCCTTAAAGATCATTTCCGGGCGTGTCAGGTTCTGCGTTTTGGAATACGTCAATACGGAAGAATTTTACCAGCATACTTTTGCGAGCAATTTTATAGTTTTCCTGTCTACATTTTTATTCATGTTAATTTTTAAGTCGAGGAACATCGTTATGTTTTCAAAGGCATCGGTCACGTATATTTTGATCGTATTGGTGATGACGCTCATTTTCCGGATCCATTATTATTTCCAGATTGCGCTTGATTGGATTTTCTAGTTACAGATCAGTCCAGAAGAATGATCGCGGACGCTTCCTGTGGCAGAAGAAAGAACATTGATGAGGTTCCGTGACCTGAGCACGCCCATGAAGGCAAATATTAAAGCTTCCTTATATTCAATGATTGTCCGGTTGGGAATTTTAATTTGGGTATTTGTAAGGTTCTGAACACTTTCAATCAGAAACCTGTTGTAGGCGCCACCGCCCGTTATCAATACATTTTGAATGTGATATCGATTCAGTACGTCAGCAATTTGGATCGCCGCGTGCGCCGTGAGCGTGGCCAAGGCATCTTCAGGTTTCTCAATCGCAATCAAAGATTTAATTTCAGAATTCACCCATTCGATACCGAGAGATTTCGGAGCTGGCTGATGGTAGTACGCAATGTTATTCAGTCGCTCAAGCAAATGTGGGTTGGTATTTCCGGATCTTGCCAATGCGCCTTCATCGTCAAATTTCCGGCCCAATCTCATAGCCCAATCGTTCAGAACAATATTAACAGGACAGATGTCAAATGCCAGTCTTTTGCCTTCTCGGTTCATAGAAATGTTCGAAAATCCACCGAGGTTGAGACAGGCATCGTATCCGGAGAAGAGGAGCTCATCACCGATCGGTACCAGCGGCGCGCCATTTCCACCTAATAGCACATCCTGGCTTCGGAAATCGTAAACTACAGTTTTATCTGTTTTTGATCGGATGGCCCTTCCGTCACCAATCTGCAGTGTAAAACCCTTTTCGGGTTGATGAAAGATGGTGTGGCCGTGTGACGCAATGAGATCTAACTTTGTGATGCCGTGTTTTTCTATGAAAGTTTTGGTGACTTCGCCAAGATAAAAGCCGAAGTCTACGTTCAGCTTAAGGAGATCCTGCGATGGTATGTGGATGGCATTTTTCAGCCTTTCTTCCCATTCAGCCGAGTAGGGAATGGTCTCACAACAAATAATTTCGAAAGACCAGGCTGCTGTATGAGAAAAGCGGACATAGCAAATATCCAAACCGTCCAGGCTGGTGCCGGACATCAGACCAATGGCAAAGTATTCGGAATCATTCATGCCGCGGAATTATTTGCTGGTAGCGGGAAGATTTGAGGAGTTAAAACTTCCTGAATTGTTAAAGAAAGTATATTCGGAAAAATCATCCTTAGCTACCATTCCGTGTGCGCCTACCAGGATATTGCCGTCTTTGTCCGAGACAAATACCGTGTCTTTGGTATACATTTTCTGCTTGCTTTTGTCCCAGTTGATGGTTTCCGTCACAAAGGTCTGGCCTTCCGTCGTAATGATTTTGACTCTGCCCTTGGCAAAATAAAAATCCTTCTTGATATCGTTCCGGGCATAGTTGGCCCAGATTTTTCCGGGAACTTTCGGATTTTTCTTGTCGAAAAACTCCAGGTAAATGCCTTTTTTAGCTTCTACATAAGGCGAGTCAATCAATTCATACTTCTCAATGAGAGGTGCTTTGAAGCGCACCTTCACCTGTCCGGAATCGCGCTGAATGATGGTTCCGTCATAGATCACCTGAGATGCAAAATTGGTTTTTTTGCCCTGGTTGACCTTGGTCATATCTTCTTCGCAGGACTGCATAAGAAAAAACATCAGCAGCAGAATAAACGGCTGTGATGTTTTGAGGTTAAATATTTTGAAATAATAATCTATCATAAAGATTATCGGGATTCAGACATTAATTGTAAAGTCGTTTAGCAAACCATTTGTCTGCAAAGTTGATTCCGATTCTCAGGTTGATAAAATTCTGACGGATCAGATTGTTCTCCAGCGTCCCGCGCTTGCCAAGTTCCAAACCGATATCCACACTGTTCATACGGTTAATCGTACTTTTCTCAAACGGAAGCGTAACACCGGCCGTTAATGCAAACTTGTTGATATTGGTGCCGTTGAGCTGCAGGTTGCCTTTTTCGTAATAAGCGCCATAACGGTAGATCACTCTGGAAAAGTATGAACGGAAGTTGTTGTAATTCGGCAAATACCATCCACCTACCGAGTAGCGGTAAGAGTCCTGATATGTAAGGGTCTGGCCGAGGAAATTGAAATTTTCTCCTTTTTTATAGTCTACCTGGCCGCCGAAGAACCATTTGGTCTCGTGACCGTAGCCAAGACCAAAAGATGCCTCCTGAGGCAGGAATTTTTTATCATACGTTGTCCGCTGATCGATGATGGTCTCGCCGCCCTTATTCTCTCCCAGCAGGTAGTAATAAGTACTGTTGGTGTACATATTCTTCATCTGGCCAGCATTTCCAAAGGTGTAAGTGGCACCCAGGGTCAGTTTTCTGTCATTTTCAAATTTCTTCTGGTAAGTTGTTCCCAGCGTAAAGTTAAAAGCGTGAATTCTGTAGCTGTTGGAGTAGCCGCTTACCAGTTCTGCGCCGGTAAAAGAGATTTCCTCGATATCATATAATTTCCCAAAGTAGAAATTAGAACGGAGACCCAACGCAAATGACGGTGTTACCTGGTAAGAAAATGCAGCCTGAACCGTATTCAGCGTACCTTCGCCATGGAAGCGGTGTGCTTCCGTAATGGTCTCATCAGTCACCAGATCTTTACTCTGCGAGGATGTCAGAATGTCGTAGCTTTTGGAGCTGAAAGGCTGGTAGCCCATTCCGAATTTGACTTTTCTGGAAATCGGAAATGCGATCGCGATGTTGGAAAGGTATGTAGAGTGTTTATCCACCTTCACATTATTGAAGTCTGATTTGAAATAATTATTCTCATTAGAACCTTCAACTTTCAGAGTGGTAAGTTCCAGATTGGTATTAGCCGCAGGATTCCGGAAATTAAAGTTATTGTTAAAATCCCAAATATACGCTGTGGAAATCCCACCCATAGAACTGATATCGACTGTGTTATCATATTTTACATCTCCAATTCCGTAAGCGCCGTACGGCGAATTGCCGATGCTCTGCGCATTAAGGAAATATCCTGCCACCAATGATGATACAACAAAAATTCTCTTCATCCTTTAAAATTACAATGCGCAAATATCTTAATTAATAATGAATTGCAAAAATATATTTCGGTTAAAGTTTGTTAAGTACTTTGGATGGATCGTAGTAGTTTTTCGATAGTTCGATGAGACTGGTAAATCGCATAATTTTTGAGATCAGCTTAAAAAAAAACCTTCCAGTTTCCGGGTTTCCGCTTTCTGCTAAAATATTATCTTTGCAGGTATGAAATGGGAACAGATTATCGGGCAGCAATCCATCAAGAATCTTTTACAGGAAAGTATCCGGGATTCCAGGGTGGGACACGCTCAGCTCTTCGTGGGAGCGGAGGGATTCGGCGTTCTTCCGCTGGCTCTGGCCATGGCCCGGGAGATTTTCGAGAAGGAAAACCCGGCGTCTGTTCATAAGGTTGATAATCTGAATCATCTGGATCTGCATTTCAGTTTTCCGGTTTTTTCTGAAAAGAATGTTTCATTGAGCAAACGTTTTTTCGATAATTTCAGAGAAATGGTTTTGGAAAATCCTTATTCGTCTTTTGATGATTGGACCAGCTATCTGGAATCTGAAAATAAACAGTTTTTTATTTCTGCAGACGAAGCAGAAGATATCGGGCAACGCTTCAACCTCAAAAGTTTCGAAGGTGGAAGTAAGATCCTCATCATCTGGCGTGCTGACAAAATGAATGATGCCGCAGCCAATAAAATCCTTAAATTCCTGGAAGAACCGCCGAAAAATACATTCATTATTCTCTGTGCACCAACAACTAATGATATCTTGCCTACGATTTTATCAAGATGTCAGATCGTCAATATCCCAAGAATCAGTGACGAAGCTATTGTAGATCAGCTTCAAAACCATAATTCTGCAAAAGAAATTGCTTATCAGGCTCAAGGCGATTGGAATCTGGCAAAATCATTATCAGAAAATAATGAAGGTGCCTCTGAGTTCGAAACTTTATTTATACAATGGGTCAGGAATGCTTTCCAGGCCAAAAAGAAACCGGAAGTTCTGCGCGAAATCGTCAAATGGGCGCGCCAAATCTCGGAATGGAACCGCGAGAAACAGATGAAATTCCTTAATTATTGTATTGAGATTTTCCGGCTTGCCATGCTTCAAAATTACGGAAATGACAATCTAGTATACAAGAAACTTGGCGAAGGTAATTTTAACTGGCAGTCCTTTTCCAAGTTCATTCATGGGGCCAATATTGTTTCAATAGTGGAGGAGATCACCGATGCGTCCTACCATATTTCCCGAAATGCAAACTCAAAAATCGTCCTTACCGATATGGGTATCAAGCTCACCAGATATATCCACAAGTCAGCATCTTAACAATAGACTTTTTCATCTTTTAAGAAAGAGCAATTGATTTTTGAACTCCAAAAATATTCAATGAATATTGGTGCATTAATCATTATGTTTTAGCTCAATAAGCGTGAAGGCTTGACGCTGATGTGCTTAAAATCTAACATCTTACTTATTATAGACAGATTCAATATATTCTTAATAAAAAATTAATCAAACAAATGTTTGATTGGGTTGGGTTTTTGATTTAAATTTGCCGAATCAAAAATCAATTATGCCAACAAAAGAAGAACATATAATGATGGTTGCCGAGAAACTCTTTGCGGCCAACGGTTATAATGGAACTTCGGTAAGAGATATTGCAGCCAAAGCCAAGGTAAACGTGTCCATGATATCGTATTATTTTGGGTCTAAGGAAAATCTGATGGAGGAACTTTTCCGCTGGAGA
The DNA here is from genome assembly GCA_002297505.1 of Flavobacteriales bacterium UBA720. Taxonomy (GTDB): domain Bacteria; phylum Bacteroidota; class Bacteroidia; order Flavobacteriales; family Weeksellaceae; genus Epilithonimonas. Next base: position 1,250 of record DBLQ01000120.1, on the reverse strand, counting down.
ATGGAAGAAGGACTCAACTTTGCCAAGAATATCCTGGAAAATAATGAGCTGAATGAAATTCAGAAATTGGATGGTTTTATTGATAATTTCGTGAACCGTGTTCAGCGGCTCAGGGATTTCTTTTTGCTCGTCCACACCCAGCAGGTCATCAGCCACAATAAAAATATTCAGAATTTTCTGAAGGCGTCGAAGATCAATTATATCGAGATCAACCAGCAGATTGTAGAACATGGTTTGGAAAAAGGAATTTTCAGCATAAGGCCTTCTTACCATCTGTTGCAGTGCACCATTTCCGGAACCATTTTTAATGCCATGCACGGGATGAAGATGTACAAGGAATACCTGAAGAAGAGCAATCCTGATTTTGATGACAGACAGTATGAGAATCAGTATTTTCAGGAGCTCAGCAGTCACGTCAAAACTATGGTTCGGGCGATGATAGGTTATCGGGAACATTAAGATTACACAACTTTAACAATACATTATAACAGTGAATAAATTTTTTACATCAGTCATGATCGTGGGCGCGTTCCTCTCGTTATCCGCTCAGGAAAAACGGGTGATCAGTCTGGAAGAAGCTGTCCGGTTAGGCATTCAGAACAGCAAGAATCTGAAAATCGACCAGGCGCAGATCGAAGCTTCCACAGCCAATCTGTTGGAAGCCAAGAACAAGCAGTTGCCGGAGCTTAAGGTGTCAGGAAGTTATTTGTACCTGCCTCTGGAGCCGAATGTTGATATCAAAATTCCGGGTATGGCAGGCGGCGGACCAAAGATCAGCAATGTTCTTTATGGCTCGGCCAATCTTTCCGTTCCCATTTATGCGGGCGGGCGGATCAAATACGGCATCCAGTCGGCAGAATATCTGGTAGAAGCATCAAAATTAAATGCTGATAATGATAAAAACGCCATTGCGTATAACATTTCTCAGGCTTATAACAATCTTTTCAAAGCCAATGAGGTGGTAAAATTGCTCAAAGAGAATCTTACCGCATCACAGAAAAGAGACGAATCTTTTATCAAGCTGGAAAACAACGGCGTAATTGCCAGAAATGACCGGTTGAAGGCGCAGCTTCAAACTTCCAATATTGAACTGCAACTGATGGAAGCCCAAAACAATTACAGCATTGCCAACATCAATATGGATTTGCTTCTCGGCCTTCCGGACAATACGGAAATCGAGGTAGATTCCAATTATATCGGCGAAGATGATCTTGGTAAGCCGGATGATTATTATCTTAATCTTGCCAGGG
>DBLQ01000127.1:29629-29817 GCA_002297505.1 Flavobacteriales bacterium UBA720 | reverse complement strand
GATCAATATGCTGGATCTGACCGCCAAGTTCAGATTTCAGAACAACATTGATTTCGGAATATCACTTAAAAATCTTCTCAATCCGGAGATCAAAAGAGTTCAGGAAAATAACATTAATGCCGAAACCTATAATTTCAAAAGAGGACAGATCATAGGTGTTAACGTAGGATACAAATTTTAATTACAAT
>DBLQ01000127.1:0-29442 GCA_002297505.1 Flavobacteriales bacterium UBA720 | reverse complement strand
AAATCAAAATGAAAAAATTAATCTCTAGTGCATTAATACTTTGCACTTTGTCTTTAACAACAGTTACTGTTTTCAATTCTTGTTCTTCCGACGAAGACACAACAATCACTCCTAACCCAAGCAACGTAACTATTGATCCCAATAATTTCCAGGGAACTCTGAAATCCGGAGACAAGTTGGTGCTGGATGCTACCAAAACATATAAAATGACTGGAGCAGTAATCGTAAACAGTGGCGCAGAACTAACAATTCCTGCAGGGACAAAAATTCTTTGTACCGGTGGTACAGCAACTTATCTGGCAGTAGCACAGGGCGGAAAATTATTTTCAAACGGAACAGCTGCTAACCCTGTGATCTTCACCTCCGGTGCTGCAACACCTGCAAAAGCAGACTGGGGAGGTATCGTAATCTGTGGAAAAGCACCAATCAATTCAGCTGCATCCGGTGGTACAGCCGTTTCAGAAGTAGCAAGTTTGCCGTACGGTGGATCAGCTGCCGATGATAGCAATGGTTCTATAACATATACTCAAATCAGATGGGCAGGAGCCAGATTCAATGCTTCAAAAGAGTACAACGGTCTTTCTCTTTTCGGCGTTGGTAACGGGACTAAAATTGAAGGTATTGCTGTGATTGACGGTGCTGATGATGGTATTGAGTTCTTTGGAGGTACTGTTAATGTAAGCAATATCGTTTCTATTAATAATGATGACGATGCTTTTGACTGGACAGAAGTATGGAATGGTTCAGCAACCAACGTGTATGGTAAAAGAAATTCTGCCACAGTTGGTAACAGAGGTATCGAGGCAGACAACAATGCAAATAACCATACTGCAACGCCAATGTCTAATCCTACTTTCAAAAACGCAACCTTCATAGGATATAAAACCACCGATAATGAGCAACAGGGGATGAATATGTTTAGAGTAGGAACAGGTGTAACTATGGATAATGTGGTGTTCTCTGGATGGGAAATCGCAATCGCAATTCAGGATGCTGCTACGCTTACGAATCTGAATGGTAAAAACAAATTTACAAACATCAAGTTCGAGAACAATACTTATAACGCAAAACAAGTAACCGAAGTCAAAGGTAGTCCTTATGTCCTAGGTGATCTTTCTACAGGAACTTACACGGAAAATGCCAATGCCACTGGTGCTGGCAACGGTACAGCTACGCCAACTTGGGCTAGCGGATGGGCCGGATTATAGACTTTCTTTTTTCTTCATATCAAATCAAAAAATTATTTGAACCTGCAGTTGATTCTGCAGGTTTTTTATATTCTTGCGCCTATAAACAATATTCTAGCACCTGTATACAATATTCTAGCATCGGTAAACAAAATTGGAGCGCCTGTAGACCATATTGGATCGCCTGAAATTTATATTCTCGCTTACTAAAACAATATTTAGCAACTGTAAACAATATTGGAGCACCTATAAATGATATTCCTGCTTCTTAAAACAATATTAAATATATCTACTATAACAAAACATTTCCCGAAATTTGCCATCAACCATCAACCATCAACCATCAACCATCAACCATCAACCATCAAAATGAACATCATCCTCGCATCCACATCCACGCTTTACGGCGGACAATATTTGGAGTATCTCAAACCGGAATTAACGAAATTATTTGCCGGAATCGACCAAATAATTTTCATTCCCTTCGCCAGACCTGGCGGAATCTCACACGAAGATTATACTGCAAAAGCAAAAGATTTCTTCTCCAAAATCAACATCAATGTCATAGGTCTTCACGAGTTTGATGATAAAGTAGAAGCTATCAATTCAGCACAAGGATTCTTCACCGGCGGAGGAAATACTTTTCTTTTGGTGAAAACTCTGCACGAGTTAGGACTGATGAACATCCTGAAACAAAATGTCGAATCCGGAAAACCCTACCTTGGATGCAGCGCAGGAAGCAACATCGGCGGCCTCAATATGAAAACCACCAATGATATGCCCATCGTTTACCCACCAAGCTTCGATTGTATGGCACTCGTCCCCTTCAATATCAATCCCCATTACCTGGATCCGAATCCTGAAATCAAACACAACGGCGAAACCCGCGAAACCCGAATCAAAGAATTCTTAACTCAAAATGATATTAAAGTTATCGGCCTTAGAGAAGGCAACTGGATCAGAAGAATTAATGACACAATCACCGTCGAAGGTTCAGAACTCACAAGGATTTTTGAAAAAGGAAAAGAGCCTTACGAGATTGCACCGGGAACCTTGTTATAAAATGAAACACTTATGAAAAAAGTAGCATTATTGATGATGATGACAGCAACTCAGCTGTCCTTCGCACAGTCGAAATTTGTCATCACAGATGGATCCGTGAATTACGATGCGGAGATCACCGTCCAATCTTGCGATGGCGACACCTGCAGCGGCAATGGAATCGTCGTTCTGACCGATAAGAAAACCAAGAAGAAGTTCCAGACACTACATTCGGACGATCTGTACTTTTATCTTAATGAAAAGCAGAAACCGAGTGTCAATGTCATCCAGCTCTATAACGAACAGAGTCCGCTCATCTTCGAAGATTTTAATTTCGATGGCACCGAAGATGTTGCCATCCGAAATGGGAATCAAAGCGGCTATGGCGGACCTTCGTATGATGTTTACGTTTATAACGCTAGCAAAAAACAATTTGTGCCAAGTGAAGAATTAACGGCTCTGGCTTACGAAAATCTCGGAATGTTTCAAACAGATTCTAAACGTAAACGCATCATCACTTTTGCAAAATCCGGTTGTTGCTGGCACATTACCACAGAATATGCTGTCATCCCAAGAAAAGGCTTGAGGAAAGTCTATGAACTGGAAGAAGATGCTACCGGCGGCGAGTATGTAACCGTTACCAGCCGAAATTTTATCAACAACAAATGGGTGAATAAAGTCAAAAAATACAACATCAAAGATTACTATAAAGAATAATGAAGATCCAGAAAGAATTAGATTTCATCATCGCCGTCGATGCGCTGAAGAACGTCCAGAGAAGAAATTACAATGCCGATGATGCCAGACGAGAGAATACCGCAGAACACAGTTGGCAGATTATCATCCTGGCGCAGATTCTGTATACGTACGCCAGAAACCAGGCGGACATTGATTTGTTGCGCGTCATCCGGATGCTGTCCATCCATGATCTGGTGGAGATAGACGCGGGCGACACCTTCCTTTTTGACGAGGAATCAATGAAAGGCAAATTCGAAAGAGAGCAGCTGGCGGCGAAGAAGATTTTCGGGATGTTGGATGAGCCGCTCTCCTCAGAGTTTTACGACCTGTGGATAGAATTTGAAGAGGAGGAAACTCCGGATGCTATTTTTGCCTGTGCGATAGACAGGATCATGCCTTTCATTCTCAATGCCTACACGTCCGGCAAAAGTTGGATAGAAGCCGGCGTTACCGAACTGCAAGTGAGAAATATGCTGGAAAACGCCATCTGCAGGGCATCAGACGATATGGGTGAATGTTTCCACCAGTTGATGAAAAAATGTTTTGACGAGAAAAAATTTGCGTAACGACACAAAAAAACGCTTCCGGTTTTGGAAGCGTTTTTATCTTATATGATATTTCGATTATTTAGTAGCTGGAGCTTGTGTTGCAGGCGTTGTGTTGGCTGGTGCGTTCACAGGCGCTTCTGATTTTACCGGTGTCGGCATTGCAGGCATGGTTTGCGAAGGTTTTCCTGTAAGGATGATGCTCAGCAAAATTAAAACTACAATGGTAGTTCCCAATGTCCAGGTCGCTTTTTCCATAAAGTCATTGGTTCTCTGAACGCCGAAGGTTGCAGAAGAAGTTCCGCCAAATGTTCCGGAAAGACCGCCGCCTTTTGGGTTTTGAGCCATAATGATAATGATTAATAAGATGCTAGCAATGATAATCAAAATCATAAACAGCGTAAATATTGTGCTCATAGTATCGTCTTAATAAAAATTTTGAAGCGCAAATATAGGATTTTAATTCAATAATCGGAAACTTATTTTTTAATAAATTTTACAACATTGGTTTCATTGCCAAGGGATTTTAAACGGATAAAATACAAGCCGGCTTTCAGATGACGGATGTCAATTTTAGAATGATTAAATTCCTTAATCAAAAGTGACTTGCCGGACGCATCGGTGATTTCGTAAGCAACAAAATTTTTATCCGATTCAATATTCACATAGTCCTGAACAGGATTGGGAAATATTTTCACTACTGCTATCTTTTTCGATGGATCATTGACAGCCAGCAGGCAAGCTGGCGGGTTGGAAATTGGACCCGCAGAATAATCGTAATAAACGGTATCCTCTGCGATCACTACCGACTCTGCATAATTCGTGTTCGGCGAGCCGCCCAAGTAGATGCAGTTGTTGAAACCGAAAGAAGCTTTATTAAAATTTCGGGTCGTCTTATACCAGCCTTCGCAAGCCGGTGTCATCGGGCTTCCCGGCGGAAAGAAATCGATGGTTACCACTGGGTCAATGTAATTCATATAAGAACAGACATTGGTCCAGCTGGCCGGTGGTTTGAAATAAACAGTTTTTTCCGGAAGGTTATCGGATTGTCCGAAACCGAATGCCGGGGCTGACATCCAAGCAAAAAGTAGAAGTTTTCTCATAGTTAATAAGTTTGTCTGTTTCACCCAAATTTAGACAATTATTTAATACCTTCGTCGGAGTTTTTTCAAAATCAATTATTTATATAATGAAATTAAAAAATATTATGGCTGCAGCTATTGCAGCACCTTTTATGATGAATGCACAACAGGTGATGACACCGGAAATGATGTGGACGCTCAATCGACTCGGCGTTCAGGCGGTTTCGCCGGATCAATCTTCTCTCATTTACAAGATCAGCAAAACAGACCTTAAAACAGAAAAATCCAATTCCGAAGCTTTCTGGCTTGACGTTTCCGGGAAATCTGCTAAAATTGATTTGGGAAAGAAAAGCCTGATCCAATGGGATCAAAACGGAATCTACGCTTTAGAAAATAATAAAATCTTCCTGTCGAAGGATTCTGGGAAAACCTGGTCAGAATTTTATAATGTTGGCGAAGTTGATAATATTGTGATCGCTCCGGACGGAAAAAAAGTTGCTTTCAGTAAATCGGTTCATATCGAAAATCTTTTAGGAAAAGATAAATACAAAGACCTGCCGAAAACCACGGCTCAAATCTACACAGACCTGAACCACCGCCATTGGGATGCCTGGAATGAAGGTTCTTACAATCACGTTTTCGTGGTTAATGTTTCAGAATCTGCGGATAAAGCCAAAGACTTGTTGGAAGGAAAAGCTTTTGACTCACCTCAGAAACCATTTGGCAGCGCAGAAGATTTTGTCTGGAGTCCGGACTCGTCCGAATTGCTTTATGTGACCAAGGCGAAATCCGGTGCCGAGTACGCACAAAGTACCAACACAGATATTTTTTCTTACAATCTTGCCACAGGAAAAACGACCAATCTGACGGAAGGCATGATGGGTTACGACGTGAATCCAAAATTCAGCAATGATGGTAAATTCCTGCTCTGGAACTCTATGGAAAGAGACGGTTACGAAGCAGATAAAAACGACATTGTCATAATGGATTGGAAATCCAAATCCAAAACCAATTTGACGAAAGCCTGGGACGAAAGTGTAACCGGCGACGTCAGATGGGCGTCGGATTCCAAATTGATTTATTTCACGTCAGCGTTCAGAGGAACGAAGCAATTGTTTACAGTGGATGTTAAAAATAAAACGGTAAAACAAATCACAAAAGGTGGCTTTGATATCAATGACATTGTTTTGGAAAATAAAGGTAAACTTTGGGTGACCAAAACCGATATCAACCATAATGCAGATTTGTTCGAGGTTGATTCTAAAGGCGTTTTGAAGCAGCTGACCGATATCAACAAAGATAATTACGCTGCCATAACGCCCGGAAAATCCGAACTCAAAATGGTCAAAACCACAGACGGAAAAGAAATGGGCGTTTGGTTTCATTATCCACCCAACTTCGACCCGAATAAAAAATACCCGACTTTAGTCTATTGCCAGGGCGGCCCACAATCTGCGCTGACGCAATTTTTCTCCACCAGATGGAACTTCGCTCTGATGGCAGCCAACGGTTACATCGTAGTGGCACCCAACAGACGCGGAATGCCAGGCTGGGGCGTGAAGTGGAATGAAGAGATCAGTGGCGACTGGGGCGGACAGCCAATCAAAGATTACTTGTCAGCAACCGATTTTGCAAAGACTTTGCCTTACGTAGATGGCGACAGAGTAGCGGCAGTTGGCGCAAGTTACGGTGGATATTCTGTATATATGCTGGCTGGTGTTCATCAGAACAGATTCAAAACTTTTATAGCGCACGACGGATTGTTTGATATGAAATCCTGGTATGGAACAACAGAGGAACTTTGGTTTGCCAATTGGGATTTAGGTGGCAACTACTGGAAAAAGCCTACGCCGAAAGCGTACTCAGAGTTTAATCCTAGTAATTTTGTGGACAAATGGAATAAACCGATCATGGTGATCCAGGGCGGAATAGATTTCCGTGTGCCTTATGAGCAAGGTCAGGAGGCTTTTCAGGCAGCAAAATTAAAAGGTCTTAAAACAAAATTCCTCTACTTCCCGAACGAAAACCATTGGGTGCTTCATCCGCAAAATGGTTTGGTTTGGCAGAGAGAATTCTTTGATTGGCTGAAGGAGACTTTGTAAATTAAATTAAAATTAAAAGTGTCAGAAAAATCTCTGACACTTTTTTATTTTTTAGTTATTCAATCTCCACCGCCCAATTAGCCGTCCAATCTTGATTTTTCTCTAATTTCAAAATCCCGAATTTCTGCGTTAATTCCTGATTATGATTTTCCAGATCTGCAATGCCTTGCCAAGGTTCCAGACAAACGAAATCTGCATTCTTCGCAGCCCAAATCCCGAAGTAAGGAAAGTTTGAAAACGTAAAAATCACCTGATGGTCATTCTTCTTATTTCTCAAAGTCAATTCTCGGCTTTTCATGTTTGTCATTACCAGCGCATCTTTTGAGAACAATTCGTAAGATAAAGGAAGTGATTTATTATTAAGTTCAATAGTCTGTGTTTTACTGCTGATGAGGTTGTCAATCAAAGGATGGATTTCCAGTCGATCATCATCTGAAAAAACAATTTCGTAGTCGTTATATTTTAATCCATTTTCTGTATCGATTGCAAATCCCGGATGTGCGCCGAGAGAAAAATACATTTCTTTTTCAGACAGATTTTTCACTTGATAAGAAACAGTCAGTTTGTTCTCAACCAAAGTATATTTGATTTCCAAACTGAATTCGAAAGGATAAATTTTCAAAGATTCTTCATCAGATTTCAATTCAAAAATAACTTCATTTTCAGTTGAATTTTTTACTTCAAAAGTTCGTCTCCTTGCAAAACCGTGGCGCGGAAGTTCATAAGTTTTGCCTTCAAAAATGTATTGTTCGTTTTTCAGGGCGCCAACGGTGGGAAAAAGAACAGGACTTTGTCCACTCCAGAAATCGGGATTGCCGCTCCACATCAATTCTTTTCCGTTTTCGAGATCGATGAGAGAGGTTAATTCTGCGCCGAGTTCCTTGAATGTGGCTTTCAGTTTTGTATTTTGAATCGTTATCATTTCGTAAAGTAGATTTGGTTGTTTTAAATTATTTTGACTGATTAATTGTATAGAAGTAATTCTTTTCGGTCATTTTTTCCTTCTCGCGGTAGTGCATCAACTGGTAGATGATTTTTCGCATTTCGGTCTCATAGTTTCTTTGAAATATCACGGTGATTTCTTCTCCCGACTGTAAAACAAGACTCACACGATTACTGACACCTGCAGAGAACATTCCGTAAGGAAAATTATGTGTGATGATCATTCCTTTATAATCGCCCAGCATAAATTCGATGAAATTAATTGTTTCCAAAGAAATGACGCGGTCACCAATTCGGATATGATCCAATTCAAAAAAGATTTTTCCTTCCAGATGACCTTTCAATTGTTCTTCAAAAAAGTTGTTGATCATCCCGGCAATAAAGGCAACATACATAATCCCTCCTATAAAGTAGTTGAAATTATTTTTTTTAAATTCACCGTAACATAGATATTCTATATCAAAAATTAGAAGTGAAAAAAAAAGGGCTGCCAGAATTATTCTACTTCTTGTCCACACCAGTTTTTCCGACTTTTTATAAATACTGAATTGTCCCACTTAGGCTATTAAATTGTCTACAGTACAAATATCTGTAATAATCTTTGATTTTGCACTCGATCATCCAAAAGTCTATCATCTATCATCTCAATTTACAATAAATTCCTAAATTGCCGTTTAATAAGCAATCATGAGAGGTGTTAATTTTCTGAAACGCATCAACAGTTGGGTGGTATACATTATCCTGACCTGCATTGTCGTGGTAATAATCATTTCTTCCAACTTTCTGATTCAGCATCTCAGAAGCAAGGAAACAGAGCGTATCAAGTCGCTGGCCACGGCGATGCGCTATCTTCAAGATAGCGATGTAGACCCGCGATTCAACGAACTGGCGCTCTACGTCATCAGTGAAAACGAAGACCTGCCTATTATATTGACCAACAAGAAGCGGGAAATCCTGGAAAGTCGCGGCATTTCCGAGGAAATTTTGTCGGATAAAGGAAAACTCAGGGCCAAAATGAGCGAGATGGAAAACAAGTATCCGCCGTTCGAAATCCAGTTGCCCGATTTTAATAACCAGTATCTTTATTATGATAATTCTAATCTGATGAATTATCTGCGCTACTATCCGCTGCTGCTGGCGGTTTTCATTTCGCTTTACCTCGTTTTCTCATTTTGGTTTTTACGCCTGATGAAAAAAACCGACGAAGGTTTTGTCTGGGCCGGACTTGCCAAGGAAACGGCGCATCAGATCGGGACGCCGCTATCATCCATGATTGGCTGGGTGGAGATCATGAAGCTGGAAGACGAAAACGGGCTGGGCGTAAAAGAGCTCGAGATGGATGTCAACCGCCTGAAAACCATATCAGAAAGATTCTCAAAAATTGGTTCCATCCCTGCGCTTACGGATCTGGATATCACCGAAACGGTTCAGCAAAACTACGATTATCTGAAGTCAAGAATCTCCACCAGAGTCCAGTTCACATTCAGGAAAACCTACGAACCGGTTCTGGTCCCACACAGTCGCATCCTGATGAGCTGGGTGATCGAAAATCTGGTGAAAAATGCTGTAGATGCCATGAAAGGCGAAGGTAAGCTGGAGATGTCCCTCTACAAGAAACATAAAAATGTCTATATAGACGTGGCCGATACCGGAAGTGGCATGACTAAAAAACAGATCCGCAATGCCTTCAAACCTGGTTTTTCTACCAAAAAGCGTGGCTGGGGTCTTGGCCTATCATTAACCCGAAGAGTGGTGTGCGAATATCATAACGGCGATGTAAAAATTGCACAATCCGAAATAGGAAAGGGAACCACCTTCCGGATCATTCTGAAGGAAAATCAAAAATAATCCAACAAAAAAATAAGCTTATCTTTGCAAAATGAATAAAACCACTTTTGCAGATTTCGATTTACCGGAAAAGATTCTCGATGTTTTAGCAGACCTGAATCTCTTTGAACCGACACCAATCCAGGAAAAAAGCCTGAAGCCGATTCTTTCCGGCCGTGATGTGATGGGAATTGCACAGACGGGTACAGGGAAAACTTTAGCTTACCTGCTTCCGGTTCTCAAAACCTGGAAATACAGTAAATCTGGGAATCCAACAGTTCTGATCCTTGTTCCTACAAGAGAATTGGTGGTGCAGGTGACCGAGGTGCTGGAAAAACTGACCGAAAATATTACTGCAAGAGTTATCGGAGTTTATGGTGGCAAAAATATCAACACCCAGAAATTGTTGTTCGATAACGGCTGCGATATTCTGGTAGGGACTCCGGGTCGTGTGATGGATCTTTCCATTGACAACGCCATTTCGCTGAAGGAAGTGAGTAAACTGATCATCGACGAATTTGACGAGATGCTGAACCTTGGATTCCGACCGCAGCTGACCCATATTTTCGAAATGATGAAGGAGAGAAGGCAAAATATTCTTTTCTCAGCAACGATGACCGAAGCTTTGGACGAAATATTAAATGAATATTTTGCGTCTCCAATTGAGATTTCCCTGGCAAGGTCGGGAACGCCTTTGGAAAAGATTGCACAATCTGCCATTCCAGTGGAAAATTTCAACACTAAATTAAACTTGCTCATCCATCTTCTGAAAACTGAAGATAATCTTGAGAAGATTTTGATTTTTGCTAATAATAAAAAACACGCCGATTTAATTTTTGATAAATTAAATGTGGAATTCCCGGATGAATTCGGTGTGATCCATTCCAACAAATCTCAGAATTTCCGTTTAAGGGTGATGCAGGAGTTCAGCAACGAAGAACTGCGCGGCGTGATTACTACGGATATTATGGCAAGAGGTCTCGATATTCCGGATATTTCCCACGTTTTCAACTTCGAAGTTCCGGAGGTTCCGGAGCAGTACATTCACAGAATTGGTAGAACCGGGCGTGCGGACAAAGACGGAATTGCAGTGACTTTCTATACCAAAAAAGAAGAAGCACAACTGCTCGACATCGAATTGCTCATGGACAAGGAGATTGCAAAATTAACATTCCCGGAAGAAGTCACCATCTCGAAAGTTAAGATCGCCTCAGAACAGGATGAAGTCAAGATGAAATTCCTAACTACAGCCAAACTCAACGAAGGCGAATCTGCATTCCATGAGAAGAAAGATAAGAACAAGAAAATCAACCTTGGCGGACCAAGCAAAAGAAAAGCCCCGAAGAAATTTGGAGCCAACAGGGCGCAACAGAAAGCCAAGTCCAAAGCGAAGAGAAAGAAATAAATTAAAATACCTCAGATCATTCTGAGGTATTTTTATTGATATGGCGTTGATTTATTTATAATTAATTTTTCCGCCTACTACTTTCTTATCGTTTTTCGTGGCTGGATTACCGTAGACATCGATCACGCCGCCTGCTCTGGTGGTTGCATCCACGGATTTCGTCGCATACACGGAAGCCTGTCCGCCCGCGTTGGTGGTGATGCTGGTGATCTTTGTTTTCAGTTCCTGACCGTCATACTGCCCTCCGGTATTCACAACAACATTTTGTGAATCTGCTGAGCCGGAAAGCTTCAGAATCCCACCGGTATTAACTTTCCCATCCACTACGTCGGCATCCACGCCAAGATTGATCTGAGAACCCTCGTTGGAAGTGACATCCAGTTTGGTAGTTTTAATGTTGTCTCCTGACGTGATCACCGCACCCTGGCTGGCCTGTATGCTATTCAGATTTTTGTAATAGAGAACGACTTTCACATCATCACCCTGAAGAAGCTGAAGCGCCTTCATGCGTACCTTCAGCTCGTTTCCGGCACTCACCAGTTCTACATCACCGGCCTTCGCACCGGTTATTTCTGCTTTATAAGAGGATGAAGATACCAGTTGTACCGGGATTTTATCGAATACCTTGACCGATGTGAATGCGGCTACATTTTGCGTTTGAGCCAAGGCAAATTGAGATATTAGAAATGCCGAGGCGGTAAGTATGATCTGTTTCATATTTCAAATTTTTGAATCACTGATTAACAAAATCAAAACCAAATAATGTTAAAATGTGTTAAATTTAAATTGCTGTCGAGATAAAATCTTATTTTTATTTCCTGATGATCCGATTCTGCTTTTTACTGTTGTCTCTCAGCCTGATATCCTGCCAATCTGTGCGGAAACACAACGCTTTTCTTCAAAAGAAAATTCCGGTAGAAAAGCTCCGGAGTGACGTCGATTTTACGTATGAGAAAATGAAAAGATTTCACCCTCATCTCTATTGGTACATCAGTAAGGACACGCTGGATCGTAAATTTGACAGCATTAAAAAAAGCATTACGCAACCGCTTACACCGAATGATTTTTACTTTAGGCTGGCACCGGTGATTGCCAGGGTGAATGAAGGCCACCTGAGGCTGCGTCCTCTGTTTCGGCAATCCACCAAGAAAGAAGAGAAGGCATTGGAGGACAAGAAACCTCTCTTTGGGATGATGGAATACAGGATCATAGGCGACAGACTTTTTGTGCGCGAGAACAAGCAGAACTTTTTCAAGATCAAACCAGGAACGGAAATTACGAAAATCAACGATGACAGCGTGGCTGAGCTCATCAGAAAATACAACAGCCTTTCCAGCTCGGATGGCAAGAATAAAACCTTTCAGAGGTATTTTATCAATCAGGCATTCTTTAACTTCTATACCCTGGAGCATGGCTTCCTGGACAGTGCACGGCTCACGACACAATGCGACAATCAGATTTCCGAGATCACCATCAGACGGCAGAAAAAATCGGACAGGGAGATCAGCCAGGACAAGGAAACACCGAAGATCACTACAGTGCAAAAAGTGCAGGATTATGATGCTGCATCTAACACCTATAACCGCAGTTTCAAATTTCTGAATAAAGACAGCACCATTGCTTATATCAAGGTCAAATCTTTTACCGCCACCTTTTCCAAAAAGTTTTACAGGGAGAGTTTTGCCAAAATTAAAAAAGCCAGGTCAGAGTACCTGATTCTGGATATCAGGGATAATCTTGGCGGCTCTCTGGCCGAGATCAATAATCTTTATACCTACCTCTCGGACAAGGAGTTTACGCTCATCAAGCCTCTGGAGATGACGTCCCGCACTTCCGGGATGCACCAGAACTACTTTCGCGGACAGACCTTGCTGGAAGGCATTCTGAGCGCGGCAGGCTACCCATTTTTTTTGGCTGGAAACTATGTTCTGTCCAGGAAAAAAGATGACCGTTACTATTTCCGGGATTTTATCTCCAAACCTACACAGCCAAAAGACATCGCCTTCCGCGGAAAAATCTATGTGCTGGTGAACGGCGGAAGTTTCTCGGCTTCGTCCATCATCTCGGCCAAACTGAAATATGAGAAACGCGCCACCATAGTAGGCGAGGAAACCGGAGGAGCAAACGACGGCACAGTGGCAGGTGTCAATAATACCGTCACACTTCCCAATTCCAGGCTCACTTTGCCCATTGGCCTTTTCCTCATCAGCCCGGATATCAAGTTTGACAATAATAATCGTGGTGTGATGCCCGACGTGGAAGTGGACGCAGGCTTCGAGGATATTTTGAATCCGGATGACAAAGTGCTCAGCTGGGTCATGGATGATATTGCATTCCGCAGCGCTGTCTCTGATAAGATGAAGTAAGCGGATTTAATTATCTTTCATTAATAAAATTATCGTGACAAAAATTCTTTGTTTGATTGGATGATTGATAAAGACATCTAAGAATTTCTTACAAATCTACCTTCCAGAAGCACAATTCTAAACACCATTATTCCTATCCAATTATAATTTTGGCGTTAATGTCTGCCTAATTGTCAAAAACCAAGGCTTGGCAAAGGAATTGAAAAACAGACCCTATAAATTAATCAATAATGGAAGAAAACAAAGATATACACGACGAAAACCTGGATTTGAATACTCAAAACCCGGAAACAGCAGAACAGGAAAATCAGGAAAATGTGTCACAGCAGCCGACGGCAGAAGAACTTTTGGCAGAAGAAAAGGATCGCTATATCCGCCTGTATGCCGAATTCGAAAACTATAAGAAAAGAACGCTGAAGGAGAAAAATGAATTCTACCAATATGCTTCAAAAGATTTGATGACTTCTATGCTTGGTGTCCTGGACGACTTCGAGAGAGCGTTGAAAGAAATTGCTAAGAATGGAAACGAATCCGATCTTAAAGGCGTGGAACTCATCTACCAGAAGTTCAGAAATAAATTGGTGGAGAAAGGCCTTAATCCGATTGATGTTAAAGCCGGAGACGATTTCAACGTAGATTTTCACGAGGCCATCACACAAATCCCGGCTCCTACTCCGGAACTGAAGGGCAAAATTGTCGATGTCATCGAGACCGGCTATCAGCTGCATGATAAGGTGATCAGATTCGCAAAAGTGGTTACCGGAAACTAATATTTATCAATGACAGGTGATGCGCGGGAATGGAATAAGCAATTCTCCGCAGCCATCATTTTTTCAATTATCAATCATCAATTATGTCAAAACGAGATTATTACGAAGTTTTAGAAATATCCAAATCGGCCAGCGCAGAGGAGATCAAAAAGGCTTACAGAAAAATGGCCATCAAATTTCATCCCGACAAAAATCCTGGCGATAAGGCAGCGGAGGAAAAGTTTAAGGAAGCGGCTGAAGCCTACGAAGTCCTGAGCGATGACAACAAGAGAGCACGGTATGACCAGTTTGGACACGCCGGAATGGGCGGAGCAGCAGGCGGTGGTGGCTTTGGCGGCTTCGGCGGCGGTATGAACATGGAGGATATCTTCAGTCAGTTCGGCGACATCTTTGGCGGCGGCTTTGGTGGCGGCCAGAGACAGCAGCAATCTCGTGGTTCTAATCTCAGGATCCGCATCAAGCTGAATCTTGAGGAGATGATCAACGGAACTCAGAAAACCGTTAAAGTCAAGAAAATGAAACTGGCTGCAGGCGTTACTTCCAAAACATGTCCTACCTGTGGCGGCAGTGGCGTACAGGTGAAAGTGATGAACACCATGTTTGGCCAGATGCAGACGCAGACCACTTGTGGTACATGTCAGGGTGTGGGAAAAGTGGCGGATAAAATTCCGTCCGGAGCCAATGCGCAGGGTCTTGTGAAAGAAGAAGAGGAAATCACGATTAACATCCCGGCTGGTGCCAGAGACGGCATCCAACTGAATGTCCGTGGAAAAGGTAACGATGCTCCGCTCGGCGGCACGCCCGGCGATCTGCTGGTAGTGGTAGAAGAGGAAGTGGATAAACTCATCAAGCGCGAAGGCGACAATCTGCATCAGGAGCTGTACATTTCTTTTGCAGAAGCGGCACTGGGAACTTCCAAGGAAATCAACGTGGTGGGCGGAAAGGTGAAGATCAAAGTGGATGAAGGTACACAGTCCGGAAAGATTCTCAGACTTGCCGGAAAAGGCCTCCCGAATATCGAAGGCTATGGTGGCAAGGGCGACATGTTTGTCCATATCAATGTCTGGACACCACAGAAATTGACCAAGGAGCAGAAGGAATTTTTCCAGAGTCAATTGGAAAACGGTGATATGAACGCCGAACCAACCGGAAAAGAGAAAACATTTTTTGAAAAGGTCAAAGATATGTTCAACTAAATAAAAATGCGTTCAGATTGCTGAACGCATTTTTTATTTTTGAATTTTATTAACTGTAACTGATCGTCAAAGTTCAGTTCAAAAACCTGATATCCTTTTATTTTAGATATTTTGTGATGCTCTCGCTCATTGGATTGGTGGTACTCACGAAACTGTCGATCACGTGACCTTTTTCATCCAGGAGAATTTTCGTGAAGTTCCAGAGGATTTTGGTGTTTTTGACGCCATTTTCTTTTTTGTCCGTAAGGAACTTGTAGATGGGTGCAATGTCATCACCTTTTACAGAGATTTTGGCAGCCATCGGAAACTGCACGCCATAATTTCTTTGGCAGAACGTCGCGATCTCATGATTGGCACCAGGTTCCTGCCCTCCAAAATTATTGGCAGGAAAACCGACGACTACCAGTTTGTTCTTGTACTTTTCGTAAAGCTTTTCAAGATCGGCGTACTGAGGTGTAAAACCACACTCGGAAGCCGTGTTGACGACGAGGATTTTCTTACCTTTAAATTTTGAGAAATCAATGGTAGATCCATCGAGAGCTTCCACTTTAAAACTGTGAATCGACTTGGCCTGGGCCTTAATTTTGGAGAATCCGAATAGTGATAGCATAATAACGAGTAAGTATTTCATATTAGATTATTTGAACTTCAAATTTAAAACAAGTTTAGGAATTTATGTTATTAAATCGATGAATCTTTCTCAGAAAACTAACAGTTTTTAATACCTTTAGCCCAATTCAATCTGCAATGAATAGAAAAGACTTTATAAGCCTGTCCGGATTGGGATTTTTGGGTTTGTACGCTTGTAAAACTTCGGATCTTATGAACAGTAAAAAACCATTGGCGATACAACTTTATACCGTTCGGGATGCGATCAGTGCCAATCTGGAGCAGGCTCTGGAGCGGTTGGCTGAATTAGGTTTCAGGCAATTGGAAATATACGGTTACGACGGAAAATTCTTTGGAAAGACAAGAGCCGAATTTCAAACGGTTCTGAGGAATGTCGGGATGGAAGTTATCAGCTCGCATCATACCACGGGAGTCACTCATAACAGCCTGGGAACACTTCTCAATCAATGGGAGCAATCGGTGGAAGATCTGCAGTCCATCGGCTCAAAATACATGGTCTGTTCCTATCTTTTTGAGGAAGAAAGAACGCCGGATCATTACCGTAAGCTTCCCGAATTACTCAATCGGTCCGGCGAGATCACCCGAAAAGCAGGAATTGATTTTGCGTATCATAATCATGATTTTGAATTTGAGAAATTGGATGGTCAGACGGTTTACGATTTTATATTAAACCATACAGATCCGGATTTGGTAAAGATGGAACTTGATTTATACTGGATTTCAAAAGCCGGTTTTAGTCCTTTGGATTATTTTGAGAAGTATCCGAAACGTTTCCCGCTGTGGCACGTGAAAGATATGAAAGCCGGAAGCCGCGACTTTGCGGAAATTGGAAATGGAACGATTGATTTTAAGTCCATTTTCGAAGCCAGAGAAAAGGCAGGTTTGAAGTACTGGTTCCTGGAGCAGGATTCCAGTGACAAAGATATTTTTGAAAGCATCAGAATCAGTAAAAACTACATAGATCATCATTCTTATTTACAGATAAAGTAGTTGGAAAAGGTTTAATGTGATATTTAACATCTATCACAAGTTTTCACTCATTAGCGTTTAAATCGCCACAGGCATCATTCTCTTAACAAAATTTTATGATTTGTAAAATAATTGCCCGTACTTTGCCGTTCATTTCAAGATGATAAAAATCGATGAGTGTTTACAGCAGGCTGGCTGAGAATCTCCAGTACATTTCGCCGACCTATTACAAAAGCAGGTTTTTCAAAAAACTGAAAGGCCTGAGCGTCCATAATCTTCTGGAAAGAAAAGTGGAGCCGGAGTTTCTCTGGATCAAACAGGTTTTGGCGCCGGATTCCGTTTTCATGGATGTCGGAGCTAATGTTGGTGCTTATCTTTTTATCGTTGAATCTTACCTGAAGCCAGAAAATATTTTTGCCTTTGAACCCAATCAACAGCTATTCAAAAGACTGAAAAGACTGTTTCCGAAAGTCAACCTCTTTTCTTTGGCATTATCTGATATTTCCACAACTGCAGAATTCAAAATCCCGGTCATCAATGGTGAAAAAGTCCACACCAGAGGAACTTTGCAGACTTCTATCAAAGAGAAAAACGAAGAGAAAACCATTCTTCAGACCGTAGAAGTGAGACCTCTGGATGAGCTGGATCTCGATTTCAACAAGCTTGATTTTATTAAAATTGATGTGGAAGGCAATGAAATGCAGACACTGCGCGGTGCCAGAAAGACGATCGCAAAACATAAGCCTATTCTGATGGTTGAGATGGAGCAGCGCCATCACCAGGACCATCTCTGGACATTGATTTCCGAGATTGCAGCTTGGGGCTATTCCGTCAATTATCTGAACAGAAAAACTCTGAAGCCGGAAATTATGACGGAAGAATTTCTGAATCAACAAAATCCGGATCATGTCAAGAATTATCAGGAATACATCAACAATATCATTTTTCTTCCAATAATCTGAGATCAAGGAATTTTAATTAAGAATGGCTTCGAGAACCTCAGCCACACAAAAAAACTAAAAACCAATAAACCATCAACCAACAACCAACAACTAAAATATGAGCGTCGTAGCAAGACAAGGTGTCAAATATTCGATTATCGGTTATCTCGGCTTTTTGCTGGGAACGTTTTCGGCAATTTTCATCTTTCCGTATGACATGGAGTTCTACGGCAAGCTGCGCTACATCCTGCCCACGGCCGAAATTATTGTTCCGATTATCGTCTTTGGACTGAGCTTTTCCAATGTTAAGTTTTTTGCAAAAGTGAATGCTGATGGCAAGCACCACAATATGCTCACTCTGTCTCTGCTTGCCGTGGTCATCAACTTTTTTATCGTGACCGGCGTTTTTTTTCTGTTGGCGTATTTATTTCCGGGTTTCAAATCGCTGGAAATCTGGAAGATGAAAAAACTAATCCTTCCGCTGGCGCTCGTTCTGGCATTGTCATCGGTCTTTAACAAATTTCTGACGAACTACAAAAGGGTAGTGGTGCCCAATATTTTTGAAAATTTTGTCCCGAAACTCGCCAATCTTGGCGCCTTTTGCCTTTTCTTTTTTATGGGATTTGCAGAGAAATCGGCTTATGGCTTTTTCTTTATGATGTTCGTGGTTTCACTTTTTGGCTACGGATTTTATACCAATCGGCTGGAGAAGCTGAAGTTGGATTGGGATATCAGCTATTTCCGGAAGGATAATTTTTACAGAGAGATTCTCACATACAGCCTTTTCGGCTTTCTCGGGAATATAGGAAATTATATTGCTATTAAGATCGACAGTTATATGATCGGCGAGTTCATCAGCTTCGAGGAAAATGGGATTTATAATAATATCTATTCCATCATTTCGCTCATCGTGGTGCCGCAGATGGGATTGTTCAATCTGTCTGCGCCCATCATCAATAAGGTTTTGGACAATGGTGATTTTGATGAGCTGGACAGATTTCACAAGAAGACTTCTCTCAGTTTGTTTTTTCTCGGCTTGGTATTGTTTTGCTGTATCGTGGTCGGTTTTCCGTATCTGGCGGATTTTATGAAGAATGGAGAAGACCTGCGCTCGGCCGAGCCTATCGTCTGGGTTCTCGGATTTGCAATGTTGTTCGATCTCGCCACCGGATTCAACGGACATATTATTTCGCTCTCAAGATATTTCAAATTCAATATTGTAGTAATGTTGATTCTCGCTGCGTTGATCATCACCACCAATATGATATTCCTGAGGCATACAGATCTCGGTGTCTTAGGAATTGCAGTGGCTTACGCCATTTCTTTATCACTGTTCAATATCATCAAGATTGCTTTCAATTACTGGAAATTCAGGGTTTTCCCATTGGGGATTGAGATGATTTATGCGATGATTCTCGGCTGCATTTCTATCAATATAGCCATTTTTCTCCCGGATTTTAAGATGAATATGCTCAACCTATTCTATAAGCCGGCAGTTGTATTAATCATTCTTTTTATCGGAAATTATTTTCTTAAAATTTATCCGCTGGACAAATATCTCAACCGAGATTTTATCAAGAGTTTGTTTAAGTTCTGAAGCCTGAATTGTCAAACCGTGTAAAATGATTTACTTCTTTTTATTCAGTTGTAGGTAATATTTTATCGGTTAAATACTGTTTCCAATCTGTTCCCGTAAAGTTACAATTTCCGCTATTGATTTTTGCATTAGGAAAGTCAGCAAGGATTAGTGTTAAGTCGTCCCATACATTTTTTAATTCTTCGTCCTTATTTTCAAAGCTCAAACTCAGTCTTCCTTCTTCTACTTTTAGATGCTTTAGAAAAATGCCTTCCTGAGTTGAGCCAATTCTGTCCGCAAGTTGTAAGTAGTACCCTTGGTAGTCTGGATATGGAACTTGTTCCGGTTGTCTTGCGTCACCAGCGTAATAACGAAACAAAACATCGTGTCCGTATTTGCTTAATTTCTCTTTCCAAAATTCAGGTCTTGGAATTTCAGAAATGACAGTTGTCAAATACATTTCTGTCTCGCTTGCCCAAGGTTTAAAAGTCGTTTTTATTAATTCTTGTTCTTCAATTTCAAAACTGTCAGCAACAAGTCGAAAAGTCGCAGGAGTTGTGAACTCTAAGCAAATTCCATTTTTAACTTCACTCGCTTCAATATATTCAATATAGTTGTCGTCACCAACATTTATAATGTCTTTGTCAAATGTCCATTCATAAATTTTAGCAGGAATGATTTTAAAAGGCAAAATGTGCCGTTCAGAATTTGCTTTATAGGTTGCTTTCACGTTATAACCAACAATTATTTCAAGCGGATTTTCCTTGATATCCAAAACGTGTCCGTCTTCAAAATAGAAGTTGTCGGACAACCATTTGTCTAGGACGTTGAATGTATGTACTGTCGTTTTTAGCATAGCATATAACGGAAAGGGGCTTTGCGAGGTGCGGGCTACTGCAACCGGAAGTGCAGAGGAGGACGAAACGCTAGCAAAAACTTTTTCCATTTTTTAAAATTACGAAAAAACTAAAAAATGGAAAAGTTTTTGCGGGTACTTTCTAGAATATTTCTAAGATTTCCTTCAACCCTGCATCTTGCAAAACCCATGTTGTACGTATTGTTTTATTTTTTTATTATTTTTCTACTTATAATTCTTTTGTCTGTAATTAACTTAACAATGTAAACACCGGAATTTAATTTTGAGATATCAATTTTGTTGTCGTTTTTAGTAGTAATATTTAACACTACTTTTCCCAACATATCTGTTATTGAAACACTTTTAACTTTGTCTGTTGATTTTATAGTAAAATATTCAGTAGAAGGATTTGGATATATCACTATGTTTTCAAATTGAAAGTCAGATATACTTAACAAAAGATCATATTTCCAAACTTGTAAATTTTTTGTATAATACAAAATTCCGTTGTTAGAAAATCCATGCATTATATTCACTAAATTTTCATCCTCATTAAAATTATTATTAACTGAATTAAAAATAAATCCTTTTCTGAGTTTATAATTACTTGTATTTACTGGTGATGAAATAAAATAATTATTATTTTCTAAAAAATAAATGTCTGCTTCATGTAAATCTCGAACAAATATTGAAGGAGCTTCTAATGCGCCAACTAATTGATATGAAATTTGACTTTGATAATTAACGGGATTTAGAGAGATCAAGGAAGTAGTACCTGTCTGATTAGGGCCAAGAAAATGTAAATTATTATTTGTATAAAAAAACTTCGATGGTACAAAATATTCTCCATTGGGATTGGTCTCGTAATATATTTGTTTTGTATTTGCATTGGTACCATCGGATTCCCATATAATTAGTTGATTTTGTTTCGTAAAAAACATTAAATACAATTTATTATTAACAGAAATTACATCACTAAATCTTACTAAATTGGAATTGGCTTGATAAACATTGGTAACAATTTTAGTATTTGCTAATGTTCCGTCCGTAACGTATAAATATCGTCGGGTTACAAAATATAATTGCCCATTCATTTCACAATATTGTGAAAAGGCAGAAGTTCCAATTCCATTTTCATACGTGCCTGTTCCAGAACCGTTACCATCTAATTCTGGAGTAAGTGGGAAAGTTCCTTCTGTTGTTCCGTCACTTCTCCAAACTTTTGAATTGTTAGTTCCTTCAGCTTGAAAAGTAAAAATAAATGTATCGTTTAATTTTCCTTCAAAAGAAGGCTTATTCCAATTAGGCATATTATCTTTAACAATCACCGTTCCTTCCGATGTACCATCTGTTTTCCATAATTGTAATATATATTCTGAAGGTTTTCTAAGAAAATAAATGAAACTGCCAACAGTAGTAAGTTTTCTAAACCCGCCATTAAGAAAATTAGTGATTTTAATTGTACCGGAACTTGTGCCATCAGTTCTCCAAATTTCTCCTTCGGAAGTTTCATCTTTAGCTATAAAATATAAATAACCATTCATAGTTGTTGCCGAAAAATTCAACGGATTAACGATTCCACTATTTTCTCCAGAATAAATATCTTTTAATAAATCAGAATTATTAGAATTTTCATTACTATGCCACAATTCTCTCCCAGATTCTGTAGGAGCTGCTTCAAATAAAATTTCATCATTATATTTTATAAATCCACTTGGTTCGACAACATTAGAGGTGGTATAACTAAAATTCGAAATTTGTTGCTGGGCATCAATTGGTATAACAGTTATCAGCAAAAAAAAGAAAAATTTAAATTTCATATAGAGTTTTATTTTAACATTACGTACAACGTTTTGCAGCTTGGCGAAGTGGCGGAAATCGAAGCACTTACTTTCAATTTTAGCACTAATGTTTATTTGAAAACCGAATGTTCAAGTTAGCACTAAATCCGCCATTTTGCCAAACTGCTGTTTTATGCAGACTTTTTTGTTTTTATTGTTTGAAAAGGTTAATGAAACTGTCTTTTTGTAAATTGTCCAATGAAAGGTTATAGTCTGATTTTTCAATTTCACTCACTATTTCACCACCCAAACCAATAATGATTTCTCGTAAAGAAATTGGATTACTCCATTGTTGAAATAATGCTTTTGTTGCAGTAATTGTAATTTCTGAATTCCCAGAAACTCTACTTTGTCCAGCTCCAAAATTTAAAAGCACAAAACACAGTTTTTCTTCTTCTGGAATTAGCATACCTAAAATGTTTTGCTTTTGAACTGATTGACATTTGGTTTCAAGAAACAAATTATTAGGATTCATCATAAAATTATAATCGATATGGTCACTATTACCTACTACAATTTTATATTCACAATTACCTTGTCCAGAAAAAACATTACAGTTTACTAATGTTGGTTCTCTCAACCCATTTTTTGCATATAAATATTCTACAGCTCCATTTGGTGCATCGGTTATGTCGCCTGAATACATTAAGTCTCCATTTCCTTGTTTATAATCTGAATTCCAACCTATTTTTCCACCAATGTTTAGTCCTGATAAATCTATATCGTGAGCTCCCCATTGGTTTTCCCAATAAACACCAACTGCCATTGCTTCTCCATAAAATTTACTACCAGTTGGAATATTTCCAACAAACATTTTTTCTGAAGTCGGCAAAGCATATTCAACATTTTGTGGTAGGTAATATTTTTTTCCTTGAAGACTAAATCTATTTTTGCAATAGTCAATAAGAAAGTCATAATTTGCCCAAGCTGTACCTGAAACTTTATTTGTCTTGATAAATGATTTACCATTTCTTATTCTGTAGGCAAAAGCATATTGACCTTGAATTCTTGAATGACAAGCAGAAATAGCCCTAAATAAAGCAAATGGAGTGGCATTGTCTAACCAATGTAAATCTTCTTCCTTGTTTAAAATAATACTTGTTACATAGTTTAGAGGATTTGAAACTAATGGTTTATGGTGAACTTTTGAAAGTTTTGAAATTTTATTTATCGTTTTTGGACATTTAGTTTTAAATGATAAAAATAAAGGTTTGAAACGGTTAAATATTTCAGCTAATTTTTCTAAACCAAATTTTTCAAACTGTACAGCAGGATTATAATTGGAAGTTTTAATTGCTTCTATTACATCTTTACTTTTTATCAGGAGTGAATCTCCCGTAGCTCGAAATATGATATAGCGAAAGAATTCCAAAGTATCATTTGGAATAACTCCATACATATCTGCAATTTTAATTACTGCTTCCTTGTTTTTAATGTTTTCGTTTCCTTTAAATTTATAAGAAAGTTCATCAACTAAAACAGAAAGAATATCATTAATCGTTTCTTCTTTTAATGCGATTCCCGATTGTAGAAGTTCTAAACATTTTTGGGTCATTACTTCTTTTGGGTAAGCTTTTACAACTTTGAAAACGACTTTTCTATCAGGAACCTCAAGTATTTCGTTTGGAATGTAAATTTCATCTTGAAAACCACTTCCATAGGTTGAAATATAATGCTTGAT
Organism: Flavobacteriales bacterium UBA720; assembly: GCA_002297505.1. Taxonomy (GTDB): domain Bacteria; phylum Bacteroidota; class Bacteroidia; order Flavobacteriales; family Weeksellaceae; genus Epilithonimonas. The sequence continues at coordinate 5,747 of DBLQ01000127.1, read as the reverse complement.
TTGTTCTATCAATAAATCTTCTCGTGAACTTTTAAAGATAGTACTCCAAGATTTATGAAAAGTTTTATTCAGACCATAACCGTCTAATTTTTCATTCTTGTAGAAATTTATAATTTCCTTTTTTGCCCACACTGCACCAGATTCTACAATGAATCCTTTTTCTGAAACCAATGGTTTCTCATCTGTCTCTTTGAGAATTACCGAATTAAATAATTTTAATGTTTTCATTTTACTTTCTTAAAAATAAGTGAGGAGTAATTTTTGGAAAGTTAGGAACTCCTTTTACCTATTAAAAAGATTTCAGCGAGAAGTAATTTACCAAAAAAAATAGGAACTTCTTTTGCCGAATTTCTTGTTTTTTTTTCTTGTTTTCAAATTTATTAACTATTCATTTATGTTCTGCGGTTTTGTTCGTTAAGCTTGCATACAACGTTTTGCAGCTACCCGAAGGGCGGGACTTTTACCACAAAACTTGATTTGAAAAACTAATGTTTGATCAACAACATAACTGTCTTTGGAACACGAAACCCCGCCTTTTGGGTAGGTGCTGTTATAGGGCGTTTTTCTTTCAGTCATGGTTTCCTAATTAATCGAGTTCGAGTTGTTTGTATTAGTAGTTTTTGTCCCTCATTTGACTTTTCATGTTTTTCAGTTCTTTTAAAATCTATGTCTAAATTTTCAAAACCCATCAAAGTCAATATTTCTTTTGCTTGCGTCCTCACGTTTTGCCAGTCATTATTTGTTGAAAGAGTTGTATTGTCCCAAAAGTCTGGGTCTTTGTCTCCGCTACGTTCGTCAAAAAAGTTGTCCAAGTATTTTAGTTTATTTGTTGTTGTTTCGTCTATTAGTTTATTGTCAACGAACTGCTTATAAGATAATGTGAAATACGTGTCAAAGTCCTCAGCCATTTCGTCTGTTACGATGCCAGCACCCATAATTTCAATTTGCCTGTCAGCATTACTTGATAAGGTAAAAAGAGTTTTAACAAGTTCACCAAATTTCCAGCAAACTAAATTATCTTCCTTCTTCAAATCTGAGAATCCGTAGTCAAATGTCGGGTCAAAATTCATTGTCTATTTGTTGTCGTTTCTTAAAATGCCCTATAACGGGCCGCGGCTTGGCGAAGTGCGGGCTTGAATTGAGCGAAAGTTCAATTCAGACCGAGACGTAGCCAAAGCTGTGAGCCTTTTGGTAAATTTAATAAAAAAACAAAAGCAAACAGCTTTTGGCGGATAAAAAGGTGAGAAGTTCAATTTTGCACTTAACCCCGCATTTTGCCAAGCCGATGTTACACGATGGCTTTATTTTTTATAAGCTTGGTCTTTATAAATTTCAATAAATTCTTCAGCTTCTTTCATAGAGTTTGGGAATTCCGCATATTCATTGGTTAATTTTCCATCTTCAATTTTGTAAATATGTTGAAAAGGAAAACCGTTTTCGATTAAAAACTTAACTGTTTCCCAAGCTTTTTTATCGTTTTTTTTCGGTGCTTTAAATCTTTGAGATAATAAAGTCATAGGTTTTCCACATTCAGGACAAGGATATGAAAGTTCAGAACCTAAATCAATATCACGATTGAATGAAATTTTACATTCTAAACATACTTTTTTATATCCCATTTTTTGAGATTTTATTTCTAAAGAAAATAAGTAGAATAATTATAACAATATCAGTATATATTAAAGTTTTCAAATAACTTATTGATTTACATAAATTGTCACCAGTTATTTTTGATATGCATTCAGTGGGAGAATCTGTTTCGTATTTTAAACTTACCATTGTGTTAATAATTCCGAAATAAAATATTGGAATTAGAATAATCATAATAGTGATTAATATGTAAAGGTATTTTTTCTTCAATTTTTACGCAGAGTTAGGAAAGCTTTCGTGTAACGTTTTGGGGCTTGCCGAAGGCGGGGATTTTTAGCACTAATGTTCAATAGAATTACTACTGTTGAACCTTGCACAAAAGCTCAACCGAAGAACTTCAGCCCCGCTTTTGGCAAACCCTTGTTGTGTGCTGTTATTTTTTTCGTTTTAATCTTCTTTCTGCTCGTTTTGCTTCTTTTCTTGTACGTTGCCATTGCCAAATTTTTTGCTGAATAATTCCAAGACTAATTATTGGAAAACCTTGTATAGATTTTTTAAGTTCTTCAGGAATATTCCATTCTGGATTTTGTTTACTCCAATCTATTCTTTTTTCTCTCTCAGTAGGATTATATTTTAAGTTTGACTTTTTAAATTCTTTGTTGTTAAACTTTTCTACAATTCTTTTAAGCAATAGAAAAGTGTCTTTTTCGTAATCTGAAATTTCACTTTCAGATTTTTCAAAATAATAATCAGGTTCAGATGTCCAAAAAATAAGTGATGCAGTTCCTTTATCACATTTTTTACTTTCAATTATCCATCTTAGTATTTCAACTCCATCATCCCAATTGTAATTTTCAGCAAGATAATATTGGTCAGTCGAATTTAGCTTCTCAAAAAGTTTGAAGTTAGGTAAATAATTTTCATCATCGTTGTCGAATGAAAATTCTAAGAAATTTTCTCGAATAAATTTTTCTTTATAAGGTAATATTATCATTTAGTTCTATCTCTGCAGTTTTCAAATATAATAGCACACAACGTTTCGGGGCTTTGCGATGGTGGGGCAATCGAAGCACAAATCTTCAATTTTGCACAAAAGTTGAACCGAAGAAATACCGTTGAATTTTGCAGTTTCGCCCCACTATCGCAAAACCCTTGTTAGCGGTTCGGGCTTCTTTTTCGGTCGTCAAAATTACTTTCTGTATCATCATATTCAGTCAATTAAATTTACTCCAAGTCTGTCTGCAAGTCCTTTTACAAATTCTTTATGTCCGTTTTTAATTTCAATGTTGTTATAATAATTTTGAAATAGTTTTTCGGCTTTTGATTTGTCTCGGTGAAGTTCAATCAATGCAACGTCCAGTTTTGCTCTTGGATAACCGCCTTTAATACTCAAATTTTCACAAATTTTATCTCGGTTTTCAAAGTTATCAAGCCAATCAAGTCCGTGTTTACTAAGTCCGTCAATAACTTCTTTTGCTGTTTTATTATTGTCGTCTGAAATAGTCCACCAAAGGTCTTTCTGGATTGTTAAATGAGTTAACCTTGTTCTAATTTGGCAGTCATAATCTTGATAAATGTCTTTTGGTTTGTGGTGGATGTCAAGTTCATAAATCTCTTTTACCACTACTCCTAAATTTACTGTAAACTTACCGTAAAAGTTCTCCCTAAATCCTGGGATTACATACTTGTCTCCAAATTCATATCTGCCACTCTGAATATTGATTACTTGATAAATTCCGTCTTCCGTTTGTCTGTTAAATGTTCGTCCTTTTTTCTTAAATCCTAATGGCTTCAAGAACAGAAAAATTTCTCTTTGAATATTGTCCAAATGAGTTTTAAGTTCGACCTTATTTGTCAAATTTTGGTTGTCTGATTTTTCGACAGTCAATTTTGGTTTGTTTTTTAAGAAGTCAAAAATTCCCATTTTTAGTTTCTGTTTTTATTCGGTGTCGTCTTTTAGCCTGACCGCTAACACCCAAATATACGCATTGCGCCAAATCGAAATATATAAAGTTGCGCCAAGCCTTTCTTGAAATTTTGTAATTTGTTGATTGTGATAACGATATATTTTATTAATTTTGGCTTTACGCAACTCACAAATATTAAATGATGGAAAAAAATTATTCAGAAAGGTTTAAAACCCTACTCACGATGCAGAGATATTCTGAGAATAGTATCAGAAATTATATTTCAAATCTAAATTATTTTCTCAAAGTTTCATCAAAATTAAAAACTGAAGAAATTACTCAAAAACAGCTGGAAGATTTTATCATTTGGCTGGTTGAGAAAAAAAAAGTTGGACAATCTTACCAAAAAGCAATGATCGCAACGATCACAAAATTCTACAAAGAGATTTTCCAGCGTCCTGTAGACCTAAGACATCTCTATCCTAAGAGAAAAGAATGCAAACTGCCAAAGTTCCTTACAAAAGGAGAAGTCAGAAAAGTACTGGATGCTACAGAAAACCTGAAACATAAAGCGATACTTACTACGATTTACTCGTGTGGTCTAAGGCTGAGCGAATTGCTGGAGCTTAAGATTTCTGACATCAAAACCCATGAGAATTTGCTCCTCATCCGCCAGGCAAAGGGCAAGAAAGATAGGGTGGTGATGCTTTCTCCAGTGCTATTGGAGCTTCTTAGAACGTATTATAGAACCTATAAGCCCAAAAATTATCTATTCGAAGGCCAGGAAGGTGAGAGGTATTCTGAACGCAGCGTTCAGCAAATCCTGAAAAATGCACTCAGCAAAGCAAATGTTCTTTCGCCTGCATCTGTTCATACGTTGCGTCATTCTTATGCCACTCATCTTCTGGAAAACGGGACAGACATCAGGATAATAAAAGAACTCTTGGGACACAATAATATCAAGACCACGGAAATCTACACACATATTACGGATATAAACAAGACAAGGGTAAAGAGTCCGCTTGACTTTTTATAATATTTAAGCTTGATGCTTCCAGTGCTCTGAAACCATATATATTTCCCCATAGGCTAAATCCGATACAACACCGTTACAAGTCCGATACACGTCCGATAAACTATCAGATTGGTATGGGAGCTGCAGCAGCTTTATACTGCATGGTGCATAGACCGTGGGCGAAGAAGCACTTTACAAACCCTATAAAAACACAAAATAATGGCAAGGTTAAAAAAGAACGGCAACCTCAGTGGTGCCATTGGCAATCTGGTATTCATCAATGATGGCGAGCGCGCCTATGTCCGCGCAAGACCCGGCTCGGTAGAGCAAACCAAAAATACCAGGGATGCTGCCGCCGTCTTCGGATGGGTCAGCGGTCAAGAAAAACAGTTCAGGTTATTTCTTCAGGACAGCCTTGGCTTGGTTCCACAGCAGTATTTTGCGGCAAGGCATGTGGCGCGGCTCAGAAAGACGGTCATGCAGCAAGAGGGAGATTCGGGGAATATGATAGCACGGTTTCAGGATCCCACCGCACTCATAGGTTTTGATTTTAACCCAAAGCAAACTTGGGAGCGATGTACCAACTTCTTTCCCGAACTGGAAATAGATACTGATCATGGTTGTAAACTCTCCATCCCTGCTTTGTCGTGGGGCAAAGAGATAAAGCCACCGGCTTTCACAAACCTCATCACCATAAACTTCTACGCCATCAGTGCCGACCTCAATCAGCCTGCTGTCAATCCGGAACTGATCGCCACCATGGCTCTGGAGATCAGGGAAAAAGAAAAGTTGCCCGCCAGGGAATGGCAATTCAGCCTGCCTGCGGAGACGAGATGGTTATTGATTACTGCCATAATCACCTTTGATTCCGTCAGAAAACAACTCTCAAAAACAGACAAAACAGCCGGCACCTACCTCTTTGCAAAATCCATCCATAATTAAATACACTACAATATATTATCATCACCAAGAAATCTCCACCCTTTAGGGCCGGGGGAAAAGATTTCGCTTAAATCTCCACCCAGTTCATCACCAAGAAATCTCCACCCTTTAGGGTAGGGGAAAGAGATTTCCCTAAAATCTTCACCTTATCAGAACCTCCGCGAAAAATTCCCCTCCTCTGGAGGGGGTGCCCATAGGGCGGGGTGGTTAAAAACTTTAATACTTATTAACAAAAATCCGTCGCTCACGTATGAATTAATTTCTCTATCTTGGTAAAGGTATTATAATTGCTA
>DBLQ01000125.1:14577-14871 GCA_002297505.1 Flavobacteriales bacterium UBA720 | reverse complement strand
ACCGCAAACGGCCTGATGGTCCATAAACTCATCCAATGGCATTTTAAGTTCCATGTCCGTGTCCATGTAAATGCCGCCGTGGTCAAACATCACTTTGGAGCGGACATAATCTGAGACAAAGGCCCATTTTTTCTGTTCGAAGGCATCTTTTACATAAGCGTTATCTGCGATCGGGGCATTATTTTCATTCCATTCGATAATTTCGAAATCCGGATGGATGCGTTTCCATGTGGCGATGCAATGCTGCGCAAGTTCGTCCAGTGGTCTGCCGCCAAACCAGCAGTAATGTATTTT
>DBLQ01000125.1:0-14439 GCA_002297505.1 Flavobacteriales bacterium UBA720 | reverse complement strand
CAGCAGTAATGTATTTTTTTCGGAATCATAATTCATTATTTTTGTGATTGACTCTCTAACATACAAACATCAAACCTTTATTGCGTCTCAATCAAGATTTTTATCTTCCTTACATCATAAAATTAAATTTTGATTAAATGTTTGACCGGAAAACATTGAGGTACGAAATATGATATCCCAACCAGAATCAAATCACACTTATGGAAAATAATCCGGACGATAGATACAAACCCAAAAATTATGTTGAACTTACCACGCCAGAATGGGTCAAGAATGCAACGCTATATGAACTGAACATCAGGCAGTTTTCCCAGGAAGGAACGCTGCTCGCAATCATTCCGGAGTTACCAAGACTCAAATCACTGGGCATTGATATCATCTGGCTCATGCCAATCCATCCGATTGGTGAGGTCCACCGCAAGGGTTCATTGGGAAGTTATTACGCAGTTAAGGATTATTGGGCCGTGAATCCGGAATTCGGAAGTAAGGAAGATCTTAAAACATTGATCGACGCCATCCACCAGCAGGGAATGTATGTCATCCTGGATTGGGTCGCAAACCATACCAGCTGGGACAATACGATGGTAACCGATCATCCGGAATGGTACATGCGATCCCGGAAGAACACCTTCCAATCTACGAGATGGCGGGACTATGACGATATTATTGAGCTGGATTACAGAAATCCGGAATTGCGCCGCTATATGACCGTCGTGATGAAATATTGGCTGATGGAATTTGACATAGACGGCTACCGTTGCGATATCGCCAGTTTTGTCCCACTCGACTTTTGGGAAAACCTGCGCGAGGAACTGGAGGAGATTAAACCGGTCTTCATGCTGGCTGAGGCTGAGGACCGCGAGCTCCACAGAAAGGCATTTGACGCCACTTATAACTGGACACTTTGGAATATCCTCCACCAGATCGCAGTTAATCATAACAGTGTAAAAACATTGACCGAAGCGTATCTCGCCGAGCATGTTTCTATTTTTCCAAAAGCGGGCCTCCGGATGAATTTTACAGATAATCACGATAAAAATTCTTGGGAAGGCACGCCGCAGGAAAATTTCGGCGATGCGCTAAAGGCGGCCATAGTACTGAGTGCAACATTTGACGGGATTCCGCTGGTCTACAGCGGACAGGAAGCCGGCCTGGACCGGTCACTGGCATTTTTCGAAAAAGATCCTATCGAATGGAAAAATCACGACAATGCCAGTCTGTATGCTTCAATTTTCGCATTAAAACATCGTAATCAGGCGCTGTGGAACGGCATCCATGGCGGTGAGATGATCCGCATCATGAATGATCATATGGACCAGATTCTATCCTTCGTCCGCGAAAAAAATGGGCAGAAGGTCATTGTTTTTATCAACCTTAGCAAAGATACCGTTTTGGTGCAGCTGGACACATCCTACGATTCGGGAACTTATACCAATCTTTTTACCGGACAGTCCGTGGATGTTCAGAACACGATGATCGTGGATATGGCACCTTGGGATTATTTGATTTTATACAAGGATTAATCAGGATTTCACCTTCCCGGCCAGGCGTCTCACCATGCCTTTAAAGATAAAACCGTGGAACGGCAACACCGAGTACCAGTACAATCTGCCGCTCAATCCGTGTGGTCTGAAAACGGCTTTCTGCCAGAGTTTCCCTTTATACACCTTGAACATCAGCCAGGCTTCACCAGGCAGTTTCATTTCAGCAAAGAGGATGAGTTTGCCTTCTTCCCTGCTGGCATACAGCACACGCCAGAAGTCCAACGCATCGCCTTCATGAAGTTTAGTTGGGCTGGTTCTGCCACGTCGTAATCCGGGTCCGCCGGCTAAGACATCCATAAAACCTCTGACTTTCCAAAGACTCTGACCATACCAGCCATTGGCGCCACCTAATGAGAAAACACGGTCCAGGCACTTCTCGCGGTCGTCGTAATCTTCACTTCGCAGATCTACATAGCAGCCATATTTGGGTACGTCCAGATAGTCCTTCAGACTGGAATCGCTGCGGCTGCTGATGAAACTGTCCTTCCAGCTGGAAGCAATCTCGTTATCCTGAATTTTGACCAGCGTCCTCCTCAAAGCTTCCTCGTAAGAAAATGGCTGTACACCGGTAATATTTTTAATCTCTGCAAGACTTTCCGGCCTGCAGATTACTTCAATTTTCATACTCCCTACCAGCGCCGACGCAAGGTTATAAGAAGTGGAAGTTATAAAATACAGCCAATAAGATGACAGCTTTGGCGTCATCACAGGAACCGTGAAAATCCGTCTTTTTAAGCCTCTTATTTTTGCAAATTCCAACAGCATTTCTTTGTAGGTCAAAACATTATCACAGCCTATATCGAAGCTCTTATGGTAAGCCTTATCTTTAAATAATGTGAATATTAGAAAGTCGAGAACATTGGCAATTCCGATGGGCTGACACTTCGTGTGAAGCCATTTTGGTGCTATCATTACCGGCAACTTTTCCACAAGATCTCTGATGATTTCGAACGATGCACTTCCTGAACCGATGATAATTCCTGCTCTCAAAACTGTTGCGGGAACCTTGCACTCCATTAGGATTTTCTCGACTTCAAATCTTGAACTGAGATGTTTCGAAAGTTCTTTCTCATTGGCAAGGCCGGAAAGATAAATGATATGCCTGCAGTCGGTTTTCGTAATATATTCGGAAAAATTAATTGCACACTGCTTTTCCACCTCTGCATAATCGTCACTGGTACTCATAGAATGCATCAGATAATAAGCCCCGGAAATATCTTTGGGAATATTTTCCAGTGTTTCGGGCTTCAGAAAATCGACTTCTACCACTTCAATCTGCGCATCATCCACATCCACACTTTTGGAAAAACGACTCTTATCCCTGCAGCAGCATATCACCTGATAGCCCTGCGCAGCAATAACATTAATCATTCTTTTGCCAATATAGCCGGTGGCGCCGGTGAGGAGAATTTTTTCCATAGTGATGTGGTCTGTAAATATTTTTGAGCTAATGAGAAAATTATACCTTTTTCCAAACAGATCAAAAATTTTCTAATCTGGCTGATTTAAAAATCCAATCTCCCTGATAGTACAAAAATATACTTTATTTGAAATTTAAATAAAATTAATTACTAAATTTGATCAACAAAATAATTCTAATGGAAGAGCAAATCAATATCAATCAGGAAAAAATCTTCGAGCTTTACGGCGATTATCTGCTGAACCACGGACAAAGACCAAAAAATGTTTATCTCTTTGCGAAGGAAAATCAGTTTGAAGAAAAAGAATTCTATCATTATTTCTCAGGCTTCGATCAGGTGGAAGCCGAGATAATGAATTATCTTTTCATCAAATCGGTAGAACTTGCTGCGGAAGTGAATGCCGGAACTGGTGTCACCACCAAGGAAAAACTTCTGAATGTCTACTATATTTTCTTTGAGAATCTCACCATGAACCGTTCATTGGTCCTGTCGATAATCGGAAGCAGTAAAATTCAGAATATTAAAATGCTGCAGAGTTTGAAAAAAACGCATCATGAATTTGTAGACACTCTGGATTTCAGTAATTGGGAAATGCTGGAAAAAGCGAAAGAAGACTGGAAAAAAATCGGAGACCAATCACGGCAGGAACTCTTATGGCTTCATCTCGTTTCAGCCATCGAATTCTGGAAAAAAGACACGTCACCGGACTTTGAGAAAACAGATATTTTCATCGAAAAATCTATTGACACAGGTTTTGAACTGATGGATAACGAGCCACTGCGGAAACTCGCAGACCTCGGGAAATTTCTGTTTAAAGAAACTTTTAAAAAAGGCTAAATGAAGACACTGAATAAAATACCGACAGGAAAAATTGAAAGAACGGGAAGTTTGCTGAAAGCCGGAGCCAAAATCGGCGTAAATTACCTGAAATATTACGGCAATAAAATCGCTAAAGATGAAACTGAAGCCAGGCAAATCCTGAATGAGAACAATGCGGCGGACATTTACGATTCTCTCAAAGAACTGAAAGGCTCTGCCCTGAAAGTGGCGCAGATGCTGAGCATGGAAAAAAATATTCTTCCGCAGGCTTATGTAGAGAAATTTTCGCTGTCGCAGTTTTCGGTGCCGCCATTGTCTGGTGCTTTGGTGAAGAAAACATTCAGAAAGTATTTCGGAAAAAATCCGGAAGCAATGTTTGATGAGTTTTCACCGGAATCGGTCAATGCGGCGAGCATCGGACAGGTTCATAAAGCCAAAAAAAATGGGCAGGATCTGGCCGTCAAAATTCAGTATCCGGGCGTGCGCGAAAGTATTTCCAGTGACTTGAAAATGGTAAAGCCGATTGCATTGAAAATGTTCAACATTCAGAAAGAAGGCTCTGAATCTTACTTTCAGGAAGTCGAGAATAAACTGTTCGAGGAAACCGACTACAATCTGGAACTGAAAAGAAGCCAGCAGATTTCGCAAGCATGCCGCCATTTGCCGAACCTGAAATTTCCGAACTATTATCCTAAACTGTCCTGCGAAAAGATCATTACTATGGACTGGATGACCGGAAAACATTTTTCGGAATTCATCCAAGCAGATCATTCTCAGGAAAACCTGAACAAGATCGGACAGACACTTTGGGATTTTTATATGTACCAGATGCACGTTCTGAAACAGGTGCATGCAGATCCGCATCCTGGCAACTTTTTGGTGTCGGAAAATAACGAATTGCTGGTAATCGACTTTGGCTGTATCAAGGAAATTCCCACTGAATTTTACACACCTTATTTCGAACTGGCGAAGGCGGAAAACCTTAAAAATCCGGAAATGTTCAGGTTGAAACTGTATCAGCTGGAGATTCTCCGCCATGATGATTCACCGGAGGAACAGGAATTTTTCAGCCAACTGTTTTATGAGCTTTTGGAACTATTTACAAGACCGTTTAACGTGGAGGTTTTTGATTTTTCTGATGAAGGTTTCTTCCGGGAAATCGCAGATCTCGGCCAGCGCTACGCCAAACTTAATGACATGAAAGGCATGAATGTCAATCGTGGCTCGAAGCATTTTATCTACCTGAACAGAACGTTTTTCGGGCTGTACAATATGATGCATGATGTGAGAGCAAAAGATATTAAAATCAATAATTATAAAAATTTCGTCCGATAAAATGCCTGGCAATTTGCCTTCCAAAATCTGTGAAGTCTGCGGACTGCCGTTCAACTGGCGGAAAAAGTGGAAGAAAAACTGGGACGAAGTGAAATATTGCAGTGAAAAATGCCGGAAAAACAGAAAATCAACATCCTATGGTTCACCAACAATTTGAGAATCAGAGATAACGAATCCATTGTGAAAATTCAGCAGGAAAATCTCCCGTTTCTTGCGGTATATGTTTTTGACAGTGACTTTTACAATGAGAAGCAATTCGGATTCAGAAAAATCGGAAAATTCCGGACTCAATTTTTACTGGAAACGGTTTTGGATCTGGAAAAAAATTTAGAACAGATTGGAATTCCATTTGTCAAAAAGTTTGGAAAAACCGCTGAAATATTTCAGGAAATCGCTCAACATTTTGAAATTGAAACCATCTTCTGTCAGCAGGAATGGACAAGAGATGAGATTCTAGTGCAAAGGAAAGTTGAGAAAGTTTTAATCACAACAACTTGGTCCAAATCTTATTCTCAATTACTGCTGCAACCTGATTTTGTCTACAGTCAGATCGAAACAATTCCGATTCACTTCACTGTCTTTCGTCAGAAAATTGAGAAAAATTTTACGGTTCGTGAAGAATTTAATTCTGAGAAATCTGAGAAAAAGTCAAATTTTGAATCTGAAATTAAAAGCGATGACATTGATTTAAAACTTTTAGGTTTTGAAAATTTTGAAACACATCCATCGTCACCATTTCCATTTTCCGGCGGTGAGATAGAAGCTTTTAAACGGCTGAATGCTTATTTTTTTGAACATCAAAATCTAAACTCTTATAAGGAAACCCGCAACGGAATGATTGGTTCGGATTACAGCAGTAAGTTCTCTGCTTGGCTTGCCAACGGAAGTCTGTCGCCCGTTTCTGTGTATCACGAAATCAAAAAATACGAAGCAGAATTCGGAAGCAATGACTCCACATATTGGTTGATTTTCGAATTGTTGTGGCGTGAATTTTTCAAATATGTTGCAATGCAATATCAGGATAAGATTTTTCAGATCACAGGGATTTTAGACAAAATTTATCCCTATGATGATGACGAAAATACTGTTCAGCAGTGGATTCAGGGCAAAACAGAATCAGATTTCATCAATGCGAATATGAATGAGATCAGACAAACCGGATTTATGAGCAACCGCGGCCGCCAGAACGTGGCATCCTATTTCTGCAAGATTCTGAATCAGGACTGGCGGATTGGTGCCGCTTATTTTGAGGAAATGCTGATTGACTATGATGTTCACAGCAATTATGGTAACTGGATGTACGTTGCCGGCGTTGGAAACGATCCGAGAAACCGGACTTTTAATCCCGAAAAGCAGGCTGAAGCATATGATAACGATTTTCAATACAGAGATTTATGGCTACATTAAAAGCTTCTGTTGCACAGCTGATCTTTCCGCATCAGCTTCTCAAGGATACCGATCATTTGGACAAGAAACAGCCGGTTTATCTGGTGGAGGAATTTCTGTTTTTCAAACAGTACAAATTTCATAAACAGAAAATTGCGTTTCACCGCGCCAGCATGAAGTTCTATGAAAACTATCTGACAGACGCCGGTTTCAAGATCAATTATATTGAAGCCAATGACCAATTATCGGATGTCCGGAAATTAATCAAACATTTAGAAAAGGAAAAGTTTACAGATATTCTCATTGTGGATGTCTGCGATAACTGGCTGGAAAAGAGAATCGCCGAGACGAAACTCAACGTCAAAATCCTTGACAATCCGATTTTCATCAATACAAAAGAAGATTTGAAGGAATATTTTGATGGCAAGGAGTTCTTTCATCAGACTGATTTCTACAAACAGCAGAGAATTTCCCGAAATATCCTGATGAAAACCGGAAAACCAATGGGCGGAAAATGGACGTTTGATACCGAAAACCGTAAGAAATATCCTAAAAACAAGAAAACGCCTTCCATTTCATTTCCGGATAACTCCCCGTTTTACGAAGAAGCCAAAATATACACTGAAAAATATTTTGGAGAAAATTATGGAAACCTGACCTCGTATCAGCTTTATCCTACCACTTTTGAAGACGCCGAAAAATGGCTTGATCAGTTTTTAGAACTGCGTTTTGCGGACTTCGGCGAGTATGAGGACAGCATTGTGGAACATGAGCATTTCCTGCATCACAGCGTGCTTTCTCCTCTGCTGAATGTCGGACTTCTGACGCCGGATTTTGTCCTGGAACAGGCGATTGAATATGCCAAAGATTTCGATGTCCCGATCAATTCTCTGGAAGGATTTGTCCGCCAGATTCTGGGTTGGCGCGAGTTCGTGAGAGGAATTTACTTGTACCAGGGAACTTATCAGCGAAATAAAAATTACTGGAAACATAAAAATCCGCTTCCGGAATCATTTTACACCGGAAAAACCGGAATTAAACCTATTGATAGTACGATTTTAAAAGTTTTAGAAACTGGATATGCGCATCACATCGAAAGGCTGATGATTTTTGCAAATTTTATGAACCTGATGAAACTCAATCCTGATGATGTTTATCAATGGTTTATGGAAATGTTTATCGATTCTTACGATTGGGTGATGGTACCGAATGTCTACGGCATGAGCAGTTTTTCTGATGGCGGAAAAATGAGCACCAAACCTTACATCAGCGGGAGCAATTACGTGAAGAAAATGAGCGATTATTCAGGCGGTGAATGGACGGACCAATGGGATGCGCTGTTCTGGAATTTTGTGAATGACAACCGTGCTTTTTTCGAGAAAAATCCGAGATTGGGAATGATGATCCGGACTTTTGATAAAATGACGGATGAGAAAAAGAAAGCGCACCTGAAACTGGCCAGTCAAACCATTAAAAACCTTAAACAATGATCAAAGAATTTAATCCGGAACAAACAGACCGCATCATCGAAATGGCCTGGGAAGATCGCACGCCTTTTGAAGCCATCGAATTTCAGTTTGGAACCACCGAGGCGCAAGTGATTGAAATCATGCGGAGCGAACTGAAACCGTCAAGTTTTAAACTGTGGCGAAAAAGGGTAAACTCGGGCGTGAGTCAGAAACATCTGAAGAAGAGAAACCCGGAAATTGACCGTTTCAAATGCAGCAGACAGCGGACCATCAGTCACAATAAAATTTCTAAGCGATAATAAAATGCCACGAATGCACGAATCATCAATTTTGATTTTCAATTCGAACATTCATAGCCAACAAAAAATATTCATTCAAGTTTATTTTAAATCTTTAAAACATTGAAATATGAAAAACATCGTCGTCATCGGTTGCGGGCAGGGAATTGGGTTTGCCGTTGCAAAAATACTGTCGGAAAATCACCATGTGATTGGCATTTCGAGAACTGAAAATTCAGAAGTTCAAAATCTGAATATCGAGTTTCATCAAATGGATATTCTTTCCGGAAATCTGGATGAAATCACTTTCCCGGAAGTCGTCGATGGATTGGTGTATGCACCGGGAAGTATCAATTTGAAACCGTTCAACAGATTGTCTCCCGACGATTTTAAAAATGATTTTGAAATAAATGTTTTGGGAGCGGTCAAGACCATTCAAAGACTATTGCCGAATCTCAAAAAATCGGAAACGGCTTCAGTGGTTTTGTTCAGTTCGGTAGCTACAAAACTTGGAATGCCTTTCCATGCCTCAATTTCGGCCAGTAAAAGTGCGGTGGAAGGTTTAACAAAAAGCCTTGCGGGAGAACTTTCTGCACAAAAAATAAGAGTGAACTGTATAGCACCTTCCCTCACGGATACGAACTTAGCTTCTCAACTTCTTTCGACACCGGAAAAACGTGAAGCTTCCGGCAAAAGACATCCGCTGCAAAGAGTTGGAACTGCCGATGAAATGGCAAAAATGGCGGAGTTCCTGTTGTCCGACCATGCCTCCTGGATTACCGGCCAGATCATCGGAATCGACGGTGGCATGGGAAGTGTGAAACTTTAATGCAAAAAAACTAAATTTTTATCTTTGTCAACCATTAAACTATGAAAACCGATTTTATTATTGAACTTCTTCATCAGGTAAAAGAATTTGAAAATTCATCTGCCTGCAAACCCAACTGCAGTGTGGAGGATTTCAGGATGTGGATGAACGACAAAAAATACAAAGCAGAAAGCCCGACCACGTTGTTTCAAAACGAAAATCATCAGGTTTCATTCACAGAAAATGAAATCTGTAAGCAGGTTTTGCTTCTGGGAAGATATTCGAAACAGCTGATCCGCAAAGGACTGAGCAACTTTCCTGAATTGGCGAATGAAGAATTTACGTATTTGTACCGTCTTAAAGATGAACCCTATTTAACCAAGATTCAGCTGATTGAGAGAAATGGTCACGAAAAACAGACCGGAACGCAGATCATCAGACGTCTTTTGGAAGCTGGATTTGTGGAAGAGAAAAATGATGAAATTGATAAGAGAAGCAAGAGGCTTAGCCTGACTGACAAAGGAAACGAATATTTCCATCAGTCGGTGGAGAACGTCAACATGACGTCGAAAATTCTTACCGGACAGCTGGATCCGGAGGAGAAAGCGAAATTGTTGGAACTCCTAAGAAAACTCAATGATTTCCATGCACATCTGTACTCAGAATATCGGGGTGAAGATATGAATGCCATCCTGAAACTCATTTGAAATTTAGATCAACGGTTTTCATCCGAAAGTCTTGCAGAGATATATTCTCGGTTAAGCCTTGTAATGTTCTCCAGCGAGATACCCTTCGGGCATTCCACTTCACAGGCGCCAATTACCGAACAGTTGCCGAAACCTTCTTCATCCATGGCTTTTACCATACTCAGAACGCGCCTTTTTGCTTCTACTTTTCCTTGGGGAAGCAAGGCGAGATGAGAGACTTTGGCTCCTACAAAAAGCATGGCAGCTCCATTCGGACAACAGGCAACACAGGCGCCGCAGCTGATACACGCAGCCGCATCCATAGCCTTGTCTGCGTCGGCTTTAGGAACAGTAATAGCGTTCGCATCCAGAGTGTTGCCCGATGTATTAACTGAAATGTAACCGCCGGCAGCCATAATCCTGTCAAAGCTGCTCCGGTCTGTCACAAGATCCTTGATAACTGGAAATGCAATACTGCGAAATGGTTCTACCACGATCGTATCGCCATCGTGGAACATGCGCATGTGCAGCTGGCATGTGGTAATACCGGTGTCGGGACCATGAGCCCGCCCATTGATATAGAGCGAGCAAGTCCCACAGATGCCTTCCCGACAATCATGATCAAATGCTATTGGATCTTGATCTTCCCTTATCAGTTTTTCATTTACCGTGTCCAGCATTTCAAGAAACGAAGCGCCAGTTGAGATATTTTCGACACTATAAGTTTCGAATCTTCCTCTGGATTTTCCGTTTTTCTGACGCCAGATTTTCAACGTTAAGTTAAGGGTTGTCGATAACATATTTTTATTTTAATTAAACTTTAAGCCGGATTATTCCTTTCCTGCTCCAATTCCCAGACTCTATGATTGGCTACGGCCTGCATGAACAGTTCATCACTGTTTTCCTCCGATGCTTGTACAACCCCGGAATCTTCGTGCTTTCTAAGGTTGATTTTACTGGCTTTGTAAATTTCTTCGGTTTCATTGCCAAAATAAATGGCTTTGCAATGCTTGTAAGCCTCATTCACAAAGTGAAGTGTTCCGGCCTTATTGTCCTGGCTCATCAGGTTTTTGGCCGACTCCTTTCCGGAACAGATGTATAAAGCATCAAAACAAACGCTGGAAGTGCTCAGAAGCGAGTGTTTAGGGATGTAAGTGGAACCATTGTCCGCTTTCACTGCGGCCATGCTACCGCCGATGACTTGTACCATCGCACCTTCATTTTCCAGTTTTGATTTCAGAGAATCAACATGATCGGCATTGACGCCGTCGTCCATGATAAAGCCAATAATTCTGCTTTTGATGGTATTTTTGATGGTATTTTTCATGCTTAATGCGCCAGACATCTCTACACTGGGCTCCGTTTCCGGGCTTTGTAATTTCTTTGGATCAGCATCTGCAGGAATGCTGGCGTTAGGCTGTGATAGCTCCACAACATCCACACCTACTTTTTTGGCTACGGCTGCAGCTAAATTTTTGTCGATAAAATTGAGCTGGCCAACCAATCTCTCTCGGATTGCAGGAATGGTAACTTTTGACAATTCAAAAATCAGGGCCTTTTGCAAATGAATTTTTTCCGGCTCCGATTGGCTGTTAAAAAAAAGTTTGGCCTGCGAATAATGATCCACAAAGCTTTTGCTTCTCGCTCTCACTTTATGGCCTTCCACGCGTTCTTCCTGTGACACAAATCCGCCCTCTTTCATCATTGCCTGGAATGGACAGCCACCACCGATGGAATTGGGTTCGTAACTGACTTTGCCTTTTGCAATCTGCTGACGCATATGCCCGTCACGCTGGTTATTATGAACCGTATTGATAGATCTGTTGATCGGAATTTCATGAAAATTTGGTGATCCCAGCCTGGACAGTTGCGTATCGGTGTAGGAAAACAAACGGCCTTGCAGCAGCGGATCATTTGTAAAATCAATACCGGGAACCAGATGCCCCGGATGAAATGCCACCTGCTCTGTCTCAGCAAAGAAATTATCCGGATTACGATTTAACGTTAAGGTCCCGATGATTTCGACAGGAACCAATTCCTCGGGAACGATTTTCGTAGGATCCAGAAGATCGAAATCGAAATCATGTTCCTGGTCTTCGGGTATCAGCTGGACGCCAAATTCCCATTCCGGAAACGCACCATTTTCTATGGCTTCCCAAAGATCGCGGCGGTGAAAATCCGGATCTTTCCCAGAAATCTTAGTGGCCTCATCCCAAGCGACCGAATGAACGCCAAGCTTGGGTTTAAAATGAAATTTTACAAAATGAACATCACCTTCACTGTTAATAAATTTGAATGAATGCACACCAAAACCTTCCATCATCCTGTAACTTCTCGGGATTGCTCTGTCGCTCATCAGCCACATAATCATGTGCATACTCTCCGGCATCAGGGAAATAAAATCCCAGAACGTATCGTGCGCGGAGGAAGCTTGGGGAATTTCGTTATCCGGTTCAGGTTTTACTGCGTGAACAAGGTCCGGGAACTTGATGGCATCTTGTATAAAAAACACGGGCATATTGTTGGCTACCAGGTCATAATTTCCCTCGTCGGTGTAAAACTTGACTGCAAATCCGCGCACGTCGCGTGCCAGATCGGTACTTCCGCGGAAGCCTGCCACTGTGGAAAAGCGGACGAAAACCGGCGTTTCCTTTCCTACTTCGTTCAGGAATCCAGCTTTGGTATATTTTTCCAGACTTTTTTCCAGTTTAAAAACGCCATGCGCACCTGATCCGCGCGCATGCACAATCCTTTCGGGGATTCTTTCGTGATCAAAATGTGTGATTTTTTCCCGGAAAATAAAGTCTTCTAAAAGTGTTGGCCCACGTTCACCCGCTTTCAGTGAATCCTAATTATTATTTATTTTAAGGCCTTGATTGGTCGTTAGTTTCTCTCCGGAATTATCTGTAGTATGATCCTGAAGCTGATCCACCTTGATGTTAGATGATTTATCTTTTTTCATTGATTTAAAATTTGGATATAACGTATGATGGCGATTGTTTCATCGCCATATAATTTTGAAAAATAGTGACTGATGCACAGCCCTCATGCATTCGGAAAATACCGGCTGTAGCAAATTCTGGTCAATCGTAAAAACAAAGACCGGAAATTGGTAGTTTCTGATTGCTATCGGACAGTAGCGGAATCCCGGCTTACGGAAGTGCTGTCCTTAGCTGCACCGTCAGGAGCCTGAGCCGTGTTGCCTGTGGTTGCACTGAAATTATAATCTGCGGAGTCCGACGCGCCTGCGCTGGAACTGTCGACGGAGATGGATTCGGAATTGGAATCTTTAGAGGATTTGTTTTCATTGCAGGCCGCAAGCGAGGCGACTGCCAGAATTAAGAATAACTTTTTCATAAAATTTTATTTTTTGGTATTTCAAAGTTATTGCTAAATACACGACAGCTTTATGACCTGAATCATATTGGAATTGTTTGGATCAGAGTTTTTCTTGACCAATTTGCTTTAGAAGAACTTCATAATCGTCCACGGAATTGAGCCGTATTCCGGAATCGAGAATCAGCGAGCAGCCACGGTTGGCATTAGAAGGATTGATATACACGATGTGATGCACATTGACCAAAACAAAAGTATGGGGTGCCGTAAAAACTTTGATGAACATAATGGCTGTCAATAACTAAGGCTGATTATTTTTAGATGGATCAATGATCATTCTCAGCGGCTGATCTTTGGTCAGGTAAGAATTGGTCCAGTTGAAGAATGTCGTAATGCGGTTTCTGAAATTGATCAGCGACATCAGGTGAATAAAAATCCAGATCAGCCATGCAATAAATCCGTTGAAATGTTTGAAAGGTCCTTTGAGATCGACCACCGCGCTGTTTCGCTTTATAATCGCCATGGATCCGCGGTCTGTGTATCTGAATTCTTTTTTCGCTTTTCCCAGCATCTCAGCTTCAAGATTTTTGGCTAGTAATTTTCCCTGCTGGATGGCAACTTGTGCCAATTGTGGATGACCCTGAGGAAATTCCGGATCTGCCGTCATCAGACATGTGTCTCCCAACGCATAGATGTCTTTGGCACCAATAATCTGATTGTAAGCATCCACCTGAAGCCGGTTGGACTTGCCATAAACAAAGTCAGGTAAACCGTCAAAACGCTGCGCCGTAACGCCGGCAGTCCAGATCAGATTATCGCTCAAAATGGAAGTGCCGTCGGCGATGTGGACGATACCGTCCTTGTATTCCTGCACCACCTGGCCCAGCTTGATAATGATGCCACTTTGCTCCAATTTTTCCTTGGCGTAGCGCTGAGATTCTTTGCTCATGGGTGCCAGAATATTGGGCAGACCGTCTATAAGATAGATGGAGAACGTTTCATTTTTGAGTTCAGGGTAATCTTTATGCAGGATATTTTTTCTGAGTTCGCTCAGCATTCCGGCAATCTCCACACCTGTCGGTCCACCACCGGCGATTACAAAGGTGGTCAGTTTTTTGCGCAGTTGCGGATCAGATGTTTTTGACGCGGCTTCGAGTCTTTCCAGCACAGAATTTTTCAGATTGATAGCATCGTTGATTGTTTTCATGGGAAGCGCATTGGCGCGGATGCTGGCATTGCCAAAATAATTGGTGACCGTGCCTGTGGCAATGATCAATTTCGAATATTCCAGCACGCCGTAACTGAGAACTACTTTCTTTTCCAACGGTCTGATTTCCTTCAATTCGCCCATGATAAA
>DBLQ01000069.1 GCA_002297505.1 Flavobacteriales bacterium UBA720 | reverse complement strand
GAAGCCAAAAGGAAACGGAATAATTGGAGGGTACCTTCAGGGAGGAAACCGTTTATGCCGTAGTCTTTTGGGTGGAGGAAGAAGTGGCTGTTCGCTATACCTTAGCTGCCTTTTAACCGGTTGCTTATGAAAGTTTAATCAATTCAGTCAAGCCACATTAAATCTGAACATTATCATTTTCTATAGTCATCTTTTGTGATATACAAGAGCAGATGACCTCCAAACAGTGCGAATTAATTCGTCGTATCCCGAAATTATTATTCACACGATATCTTAATGGTTTCTAATAGAGAAATAATGTTAAATTTGTAAGTATTCATCCATCATCGTCTAGTCTTTACAGCTCTGTTAAGTATTTAATTGAAAATGCTAAAAGTAAGATCGTCCAAAATATTAATATGACGATGATAATGACCTATTTCCAGATAGGTGAAATTATTGTTGAGGATGAACAGAGTGGGAGAGATAGAGCTGAATATTCAAAGGAGACGCTTAAAAATCTCAGCAAAAAATTGTCAGAAGATTTCGGAAGAGGCTACTCGGTTGACAATCTACAGTGGATGAGGAAATTCTATCTAATTTTTCAAAAGAGAATTTCTCAGGAAGTAAACAATGCTTCCGGAAAATACGAAACACTGTCTCGTATTTCTGTGCAGGATCCAAATTACGAAACACTGTCTCATAATTCTATGTTTACATTGTCTTGGTCACATTATATTCAGCTGATGAAAATTGAGGATGAAAATGAGAGAAATTTTTACGAAATAGAGGCCACTCAAAACAATTGGAGCGTCAGAGAACTTACCAGACAATACAACTCAGCGATTTATGAAAGGCTTGCTCTCAGCAAGGATAAGGAAGGGATAAGGCAATTGGCTCAAAGAGGTCAAATTGTTGAAAAACCTACCGACCTGCTTAAGAGTCATTATGTTTTGGAATTCCTCGATTTGAAGCAGGATCACCGTTATTCTGAAAGTGATCTCGAAACAGAGATCATCAATAAGCTGGAGCATTTTATGTTGGAATTGGGTAAAGGCTTTTTATTTGAGGGAAGGCAGCGCAGATTCACATTCGAAGGTGATAGTTTTTTTGTAGACCTGGTTTTTTATAACCGGTTGCTTAAATGCTTTGTACTGTTTGATCTGAAGATCGGTAAACTGACCCATCAGGATATAGGACAAATGCAAATGTACGTGAACTATTACGACAGGAAAGTGAAGCTGGAAGAAGAAAATCCGACGATTGGAATCATTCTATGTAAGGAAGAAAATAAAACTGTGATTGAATTTACACTTCCAGAAAACAACAATACCATTTTTGCTAAAGAGTATAAAGCGATACTTCCGAGTAAAGAAGAACTAAGAAAATACATTAGCTAGAAAAACTGCAAATAAATGACTTTTCCAATCTGGATTGTACTAAGAAAATTATGAACCTTTAGAACGTATAACGGCCGAAATGTTTGTAGATTAAACTCTATTTTTGGGCTTGCATGGAATTAAAAGGCTTTTAGTCAAGATTATCAGATAAAAGTTATCATATCATCTTTCTGAATGACATTTATTTGTCAGTAAATCAGTGCCAAAAGCAGTTCCACACTGCAAATTATCCGGAAAACATATTATGCTTTCTAATTTACAATCATTGAGCCTATTTCTCAATCAGATTGTTATGAAGAAAGATAAAATTGCGAAAAAATATAAAGACCAAAATGAAATTGAGCAATATATTCCATCCATTACCATAAAGAAAATTCCTCCCGAAAAAGCTTTAGCTATTTTAAGAAAGACCGGTTACGAAATTGATGCCCAACAATCAGAAGAGGTTATGGAGTTCCTGTACATTATTGTTAAATTAACCCTGAAAGAATTTTTTACATCTGACTGATTATTTATATTTTAGTACCATATTAGAATGATGAATTTCTATTGCAACCTGTTTTCTTAAAGTTGCTCCTAAAATAATTTTAACGAAATCATCAAGATAATGATAATTGCAGATCTATACATAAGAGTTTCCACCGATGAACAAGCTGAAAAAGGCTATTCCCAAAGAGATCAGAACGAGAGACTACGCAAATATTGTGAAAACAATAATATATTAGTTAACAAGGTTATTTATGAAGATCATTCAGCTAAAAGCTTTGAACGCCCTGAGTGGAAAAAGTACCTGATTGAAATTAAGAAAAAAAGTCACAAAAGCAGTGTTGTGCTGTTTACCAAATGGGATCGGTTCAGCCGTAATACAGGAGATGCTTATCAGATGATAAGTCTTCTCCAGAAAAATCATATCATTCCTCAAGCCATTGAACAGCCCCTGGATATGTCCGTGCCAGAGAACAAACTGATGCTGGCTATCTATCTGTCCACACCAGAAGTGGAAAACGACAGAAGAGCGCTGAACACTTTTCACGGAATGCGTAGAGCGAAGAAAGAGGGTCGATTGATGGGTATTGCTCCATACGGTTATATCAACAGAAGCCACGAGGATGGTAAAAAGTACATTGCACTTAAAGAACCGGAAGCCTCAAATATTGTCTGGGCTTTCAATGAAGTCGTCAAAGGTCATATGCCTGCTGATCACGTTCGATTGCAGATGAATAAAAGGGAAGGCGTATCGATGTCGAGAAGCGCATTTGCCAAAGCCATGAGAAATCCGGTTTATTGCGGTAAAATTTATATTGAAGACTACAAACAGGAAGAGGCCTATTACACTGATGGAAAACATGAAGCTCTGATTAGCGAGCGGCTATTTTATCAGGTGCAGCAGATCATGGACAAAAAAAGAAAAATGGAGGGGCCTGGAGGACGGGTTTTAGGTAATGATCGTTTTCCGCTTCGTGGTCTTCTTACCTGTCCAAGATGTGGAAAGAATCTTACGGCTAGTGGTGCCAAAGGGAAATCTAAAACCTATTATTACTACCACTGCCATTATAAATGCGGGTTTAGATTCGATTCTGATACGTTAAATGACTTATTTGAAGCGGAAATCTCAAAATTGGAATATAATCCTCTCATCAAAGACCTTATGAAAGAAATCCTTTTGAATAATTATAAGCAATTTACCTACGATATAGAATCGAAAAGAAAATCTATTTCAAAAGAGATTAGTTTACTTCATGAAAAAGTTGCCAATGCTAGAGATAAATATCTTTCTGATAAGTTGGATGAAGACGATTATAAAGAGATAAAAATACTCACAAAAACTCAAATCGAGCAGTTGGAATTGGAGCTTCATCTTATTGTTTCAGAAAGTAAAGAACTTGACATCAAGACAAAAATAGAAAACGCGCTCGATTCCATGGAAAACCTTTCAAACCTTTACCAGAAGGGTGATCTGCTAACAAAAAGAACGATAGGGTGTTTGATATTTCCCCAAAAAGTCGAATTTGACGGAAAAAGTTTTCAAACACCTAAAATGAATATTGTCGCTCAATGTATCTATCAGTATAACAGTGGATTAGGAAATAAAAAAAACCGACATAAGAGAGTGAAAACTCCAAATGTCGGTCTTGTGACCTCGACAGGATTCAAACCTGTAACCTTCTGAGCCGTAATCAGATGCGCTATTCAGTTGCGCCACGAGGCCTTGTTTAAAGGTTTGCAAATATAGTACTTTTTTCCGTTCTTTGGAAGATGAAACGCATTTTTTTATTTTTATTGGTCTTCATTTTTACGATTTCCTGTAAAAAAGAGATTACTCTATCCAACATTGGAAATATAACGATCTCGAAAAGAGTGAATTACACCGACGATTCAAAAGAATTGGTCATCAACTCAGGAAAATTTAAAAATGTTATTTCGAAAGAACGATTACCATTTAAGACAGCAATGCTTCTTAACTCCAGTCTGATTGGCTACTTTTCCGAGCTTAATCTGGAAAATAGAATCAAAGGTGTCTCCAGTCCCGAGTATATTTTTTCTGAGAAAATTCATCAATTAATTGATCAAAATCAAATTTTCAATATCGGAAACGAGCAGAAGTACGACATTGAGAAAATCCTATCCAATAAACCGGATGTTATTTTTACTAACTATGTCCCGAACTTCGCCAACACTTATGACATGCTGAAGAAGAACGGTGTTGAGGTCATTTTCCTCGACGAATTTTTGGAAGAGGATCCATTAGAAAAGTCGAAATATCTTTTGTTATTTGGAAAACTGTTCGGAGTGGAAGAACAGGCTGGGAAGGCATTCCAAAATATCGAGGACAATTATAAAAAGATTCAGGCGCTATCCAGGAGCAAAACAGAAAAGCCCAATATTCTATGCAACGAAATGTATGGTAGCCAATGGTTTCTCCCGGGCGGAGATTCTTTTGTTGCGAGATTGATCCAGGATGCCGGCGGAAATTACATTCTTAAAGATAACAAAGCATCTTCGTCCGTTCCTTTGAGTTTTGAAGAAGTGTTTATCAAGGCTGAAAACGTGGCATATTGGATCAACATCAGTCCCCATCAGAACAAAAAAGAACTACTGACGCTGAATCCCAATTACAGCAAAATGAAAGTCTTCAATCATGGTAGCCTCTACATGATCAATAACCGCGAAAAAGACAGTGCAAATGATTACTTTGAAAGTGGCGTGGTGCGTTGCGATTTGGTTCTTCGGGATTATTTCAAGATATTTCATCCGCAGGACGTAACTTTCAGCTCCCAACCATTAATTTACATGAAACCGCTACGCTGATATGAAAGAACCCAATTATAAAGTCGATTTCTTTGCCGGAATATTGCTCATCATCGGCCTGTTCGTAGGCGCATCCATTGCATATGCTTTGGGGCAGGGTTTATCTGCCCTGCTGCAAAACGATATTCGGGAAAACGCATGGTATCAGGCATTGGCTTACATTATTACTTTTGTTTCGCCTGTGATTTTGTACGATGTTCTGATGGTCAGGAAAGATGGCAACAGGCTAAGCTTCCGCTTTGCTTCGCCACCGCTTAAAATCTATCTTTTAATATTTCCAATGATGATCGGGATGATGCTGATAGCCGATTTTACCACGCAGCTTATTCCTACTACAGGTCCATTGCTAGGTCCGCTGTACAAGATGTATACGGAGGCTTTTTCCCAGCTATTGACGGAGCCTGCAGCGCTTATTGTGATGACGGTAATCCTGGCACCGATACTGGAAGAAGTACTTTTCCGCGGTATTATTTTGAAAGGACTTATTAATAATGGCACTCAACCTATTACCGCGATTATTATTTCTGCGGTGATTTTTGGCGTGGTGCATTTCAATCCGTGGCAGTTTGCGGGCGCGTTGCTGCTAGGTTTGGTATTGGGTTTGGTGTACTACCGCACGAATTCCTTATTGGTTCCAATTTTGCTTCACGCCTTTAATAATTTAACTTCAGCATTGATGATATTGTACACGGATGTGGACACTTACGATAAATTTTTTGGAGTGAATGGTGTGATTCTGTTAATAACGGGAATCATTATTTTTGGAGTAAGTTTTTATGGATTGATTTTTAAAACGC
This sequence comes from Flavobacteriales bacterium UBA720, assembly GCA_002297505.1. Taxonomy (GTDB): domain Bacteria; phylum Bacteroidota; class Bacteroidia; order Flavobacteriales; family Weeksellaceae; genus Epilithonimonas. The sequence continues at coordinate 3,484 of DBLQ01000069.1, read as the reverse complement.
AGATCAACAATAATGCAATATCAGGCCGGAAACCATAAGAATCATCACTGAAAAAATATTAAAGATTATAAGCAATCATCAATAAAAAATATTTAAGACAAAATGCAGATTCTTGTAGCAACACACAATTTACATAAAAAAGAAGAGATCCAGCAGATTCTAGGATCAGAATATGTAGTGACAAGTCTTTCCGATTATGACCTGAATGAAGAGATCATAGAAGACGGCGAGACCTTCCAGGATAATGCCTTGATTAAAGCAAAATATTGTTTCGAAAAAACCGGGAAACCTAGCGTGGGCGACGATAGTGGACTTGTAGTAGAAGCCTTAAACGGCCGCCCCGGAATCTATTCGGCGCGGTACGCGGGGAATCATAATTTTAAGAAAAACATCGAAAAAGTACTTGAAGAGATGAAGGATGAGCCCAATAGAAGAGCTTATTTCATCACAGTGCTTTGCTACAAAGATGCGGAAGGCGAACATTTCTTCGAAGGACGTGTTTACGGAAATCTTACGACCGAAGTGTTTGGTGAGGATGGATTTGGCTACGATCCGATTTTTGTTCCGGATGATTATAACCAGACATTCGCTGAAATGAAACCAGAGGAAAAAAATAAAATCAGTCACCGAAGTGAAGCTTTAAAAAAATTCCTGGAATTTCTCAGTGCAAAAGGGGGTATCACCTCAATTTAATATGTTTTTGTATCTTTACCCTACAAATTTTTATACCCTTCAATCAAATTGAGCACATATCTCACAATTTTAGGATTCAATTCGGCTATTCCAACGATCAATTCATCGCCTACTTCACAATTCCTGGAAATGGAAGAAAGACACTTCCTCATAGATTGTGGAGAGGGCACTCAGGTACAAATGCGTAAGGCGAAAGTAAGGTTTTCCAAGATCAATCATATCTTTATCTCGCACCTCCACGGTGACCATTGTTTCGGATTGCCGGGACTTGTAGCATCCTTCAGGCTTCTCGGCAGAAAAACGCCACTTAACATCTACGGTCCAAAAGGCATCAAGAAAATGCTGGAAACTATATTTGAGATTACTGAAACTTATAAAGGGTTTGAAATCATCTACCACGAGTTGGAGGGCAGGCAGTCCGTGAAAATTTATGAAGACAAAAGGGTAGAAGTCTTCACCATTCCGCTCAACCATAGGATTTACTGCAACGGTTATCTGTTCCGCGAAAAGCCGAAGGAAAGACACCTGAACATGAAGGAAATTTCCAGGTACAAGGAAATCGAGATTTGTGATTTTCAGAATCTGCGTTTGGGCAAGGATTTTCCATTGGAAGACGGAACCGTGATCCCTAACCATTTACTCACTACGGATCCAAAACCATCGGTTTCCTACGCGTTTTGCAGTGACACAAAGTATAAAGAAGATATTATCCCGATCATTGAAAAGGTGGATGTGCTGTACCATGAGTCTACTTTTCTGCACCAACTCAAAGAAATGGCAGATTATACGGGACATTCTACTGCGCTGGAGGCCGCAACTATTGCAAAAAAAGCACAGGTGGGCAAGCTCATACTTGGTCATTTCTCCAATCGTTACAGTGATCTGAGCGTAATGACTAATGAGGCACGCCAGGTTTTTCCTAATTCTTTTCTTCCAAAGGCACTGGAGACAGTAAAAATTGGTTAGATTTTACTGTGAATAAATTTCAATCTAAGTATTTCCGATAGACAAAATACTTAAAGGACTCTATATTCCGGATCTTCGAGAATATTAATATCGACCATACTCTCGGCATTGTCGATGAGTTTGCGGCAGTCCGGACTGAGATGTCTTAATCTCATATTTTTTCCGAGACTTTTATAGCGTTCGCTAAGTTTGTTCAGGGCATCAATTGCCGACATGTCCACCACACGGCTTTCCCTGAAATCAATGATTACTTGTGCAGGATCATTTTTAACATCAAATTTTTCGGCAAATAAAGTGGTAGACCCAAAGAACAGAGGTCCAAAAATTTCGTAATGCTTAACGCCCTGATCGTCTATATAATGTCTGGCCCTGATGCGCTTAGCACTTTCCCAGGCAAATACCAATGCCGATATTACAACGCCGATCAATACCGCCAGCGCCAGATTGTGCAGAAAAACAGTAATGAGTGTCACAATCACCATCACGATAATATCTGACTTTGGAAAGCGCCTGATGGCTTTGAAACTTGCCCATTCAAAAGTTCCTGCTGCCACCATTATCATAACGCCTATTAGCGCAGCAACAGGCATCTTGCCAATGACCGGTGCGCCAAAAAGAATAATAACAAGAATAACCAACGCTGCGATAATTCCTGATAAGCGTGCACGTGCACCGGCGGATAAATTCACCAGTGTCTGTGCAATCATAGGACAGCCGCCCATTCCGCTGAAAAAACCGTTCAGGATATTCGCGGTTCCCTGGGCAATACATTCGCGGTTGCTTTTACCTTCGTATTTGTAATCTCATCTACCAGATTCAGCGTCAAAAGTCCTTCTGTGAGACCCACTGTGGACATGATGAGCGCGTACGGAAAAATAACTTTCAGCACATCAAAAGAAAGCGTAATCTTGGGAATATGAAAAGGAGGAAAACCTCCTGCAATATTGGCAATATCACTCACCGTTCTGGTCTGTATCCCAAAAATAATGACCAGCGCAAAAGTCACTGCAATAGCCACGAGAGATGCAGGAACTTTTTTGCTGACGCGAGGAAATACAACGACCACCAGAATTGTCAGCAATACCAAACCTATCATGGTGTATAGCGCAGATCCACTGAGCCAAATGTTGGAACCCAGAATCTTGAATTGGCTGATCTGTGACATAAAAATCACAATCGCCAACCCGTTGACAAAACCGTACATCACAGGCTGCGGTACCAGCCGGATTAATTTTCCTAATTTAAAAATACCAATGAGGATCTGGATGATTCCGGCAAACACAACGGCGCCAAAAACATATTCGATTCCGTGAGATAGCATCAAAGGAATGAGCACAATGACCGTAGCACCAGCACCGCCGGAAATCAAGCCTGGCCTGCCTCCAAGAATGGCCGTTACCAATCCCATAATAAATGCGGCATACAAACCTGTGAGCGGAGAGAAGCCTGCAAGAATTGCGAAAGATAAAGATTCCGGTATCATCGTCATCGCGACTGTGAGGCCGGCGAAAATTTCGTTACGGTAATTGACTTTTTGAGAAAAATCAAATAGGTTCAGCATTTTCTGCATCGGTACAGTTTTATCTAATGATTTGATTTGTTCATCTTCAGCCAGAAAACCAGAGCCAGGCCAATCAGTACGATAGCAATGCTGAACGGAAAAATATAATTAAGTCCGAAAGAATCCGCGACGCCACCAGTAAGCGGCCCCGTTACTCCCAACGAAAGATCGATGAACAAACCATAACCGGCCAGCGCAGAACCCTGATTAGCCGCAGGAACTGTTTTGATTGCCAATACCCCAAGAGCAGGAAAAATGAGTGAA
>DBLQ01000088.1:5059-5563 GCA_002297505.1 Flavobacteriales bacterium UBA720 | reverse complement strand
GATTTTTATGGCGGTCACGCTGTAATTTCCATTGGTCATAATCATCCGCATTATGTTGAAAGGTTGAAAAATCAATTGGGGAAAATCAGTTTTTATTCCAATTCGGTTCAGAATAATTTGCAGACAGAATTGGCTGAGAAATTAGGAAAATTGTCAGGTTACGAAGATTATTCTTTGTTCTTGTGTAATTCGGGAGCAGAAGCTAATGAGAATGCTTTGAAGCTGGCTTCATTTCATAACGGAAAAAAGAAAGTCATCTATTTCTCAGAATCTTTTCACGGAAGAACTTCGGCGGCGGTTGCGGTTACAGACAATCCAAAAATTGTAGCACCAATCAATGAATCGGAGAATTTCATCAAATGCGAATTCAATAATTCAGAAGAATTGGAAAGGATTTTTGCAGAAAACCAAAACGAAATTTCTGCGGTTATTGTAGAAGGAATTCAAGGTGTTGGTGGAATCAATTTGCTGACGAAAGATTTCATTTTAACGATTGAAAAATTG
>DBLQ01000088.1:4404-4891 GCA_002297505.1 Flavobacteriales bacterium UBA720 | reverse complement strand
AAATTCTTTGCGCATCAGGAATTTGACATCAAACCGGATTTGATTACGGTTGCCAAAGGAATGGGAAATGGCTTTCCGATGGGTGGCGTTTTGATTAGTCCAAAATTCCAGGCGAGTTACGGATTGTTGGGAACCACGTTTGGCGGAAATCATCTCGCTTGTGTTGCCGGATTAGCGGTTTTAGAAGTCATTGAAAATGAAAATCTAATCGAAAATTCTGAAAAAATAGGCGCTTATATCGAAGACAAAATAAAAGATTTTCCTCACATCAAAAACATCAAAAGGCGCGGATTGATGATTGGAATTGAACTGGACCAGGCTTGTGCAGATGTCAGGAAAGCATTGCTCTTTGAACATTTTATTTTCACCGGAAATGCCAAGGACAAGAATGTTCTGAGGATTTTGCCGGCGCTCAATATTTCGGAAAAAGAATCCGATTTGTTCATCAACGCTTTGGAAAAAACTTTGAAAGCGATTGATGAGAAAA
>DBLQ01000088.1:0-4232 GCA_002297505.1 Flavobacteriales bacterium UBA720 | reverse complement strand
GAGCTCCACTCAGGCCGGGCTGCGCGCAATTCAAAACAAATTAAAATGAAAAATTTCACTTCGGTTTACGATATAAACAATTTGCAGGAAATCATTGCAAAAGCCTTAAAAATAAAAGAAAATCCGTTAGAAAATCCAACCAAAGGTAAAGGAAAAACAATTGGTTTGGTTTTCCTTAATTCAAGTCTTAGAACAAGGTTAAGTTCACAAATCGCCGCTCAGAATTTAGGACTGAATGTCTTAGTTCTCAACGCTGCACAAGAAGCTTGGAACCTTGAATTCGCTGACGGAACAGTAATGAACGGCGACACAGTCGAACATATCAAAGATGCAATAGAAGTTTTGAATCAATATTGCGACATCATAGCTGTAAGATGTTTTGCAGGAATGAAAAACAAAGAAGATGACGTGAATGAGAGTATTCTGAGCCAATTCCTAAAACACGCCAAAGTTCCGGTTGTTTCCTTAGAATCTGCGACGCGACATCCGTTGCAGAGTTTGGCAGACTGTATCACAATTAAAGAAAATTGGCCCTTCGACAAGCTCAGGATTAATCGCAAACCAAAAGTTGTTTTGACTTGGGCACCTCATGTCAAACCGATTGCGCAGGCTGTTGGAAATTCGTTCACGGAATGGATGCAACAAATGGACGTTGATTTCGTCATCACAAATCCGGAAGGTTACGATTTGGATAAAAATTTCACAAAAGACACACAAGTGATTCATAATCAGGACGAAGCGTTGAAAGATGCGGATTTTGTTTATGTGAAGAATTGGTCTTCATTTGATAACTATGCAAAAGTGCTGGAAGTTGAGGATGATTGGATGTTGACGAAAGAAAAATTAGAATTAACCAACAAAGCGAAAGTGATGCATTGCCTTCCTGTCCGCAGAAATCTGGAATTGATTGATGAAGTGATGGACGGCGAAAACTCAATCATTTATCAGCAGGCAAAAAACAGAATTTTTTCTGCACAAGCGGTTTTTTCTGAAATTTTGGATGAATTGAATTCGTGATTTTAGCGCAAAGAGCGCAATGATAATTTGATCTAATTGAAAATATTTTCCGTTCGCAAAGACACTTCGTTCAGAAAATGAAATCCACGATTCGATGAAGTCAAAGTTTAGTCTTTGCTGAGTTTACGCCTTTGCGAACGGAATTTGGGATAAATATTTTAAAAAAAATCTTTGCGGACTTTGCGTTTAGTAAAATTAAAATGAAACAAAAAATATACATCATAAAAATAGGAGGCGCTCTTATCGATGACAAAAAATCATTGAAGGCTTTTCTTGCACAATTTTCAGAGATTCAAGGTGCTAAGATCCTGATTCACGGCGGTGGAAAATTAGCAGAAACTTTAGCTGAAAAACTGAAAATCACGCAGACGATGATTGACGGCCGAAGAGTCACTAACAAAAAAACTTTGAAAGTCGTAACGATGGTTTATGCAGGGAGAATCAACAAAAATCTCGTGGCCAAACTCCAGAGTTTAGATTGCAATGCGATTGGATTTTCCGGAGCGGATGGCAACGTCATCAAAGCCGAAAAAAGACAACATCCGGAAATCGATTTTGGATTTGTTGGCGATATCAATGAAAAAAGTATTAATCACGACCTGATTATCAATATGATAAATCTGGGTTTGGTTCCGGTGTTTTCTGCAATCACTCACGATAAAAAAGGAAATCTGTTCAACACCAATGCAGACACGATTGCCGGAACTATCGCTCAGGCTTTATCAAAACATTTCGATACAGAATTACTGTTCTGTTTCGATAAAAATGGGGTTTTGGAAAATATTGAGGACGACAATTCGAATCTGAAAACAATCAACAAACAAGAATTTTCTGAATTAAAATCCGAAGGAAAACTCCACAAAGGCATTTTACCAAAACTAGAAAATGCTTTCCGAGCCAAAGAAAATGGTGTTCAGAAAGTGGCTTTAATCAAAGAAGAAAAATTATCAGACCAAATAAAACTAGGAAATGAAGGAACTGAAATCTGTCTTTAGCAGAGAAGAATTAACGGAAAATGCAGTCAAATTGCTGAAAAAACTCATCGCAACGCCATCTATGAGCCGTGACGAATATAACGTTTCGCTCATCATAGAAGGATTTTTCAATGAGCATCAGATGACAGTTAACCGATTCAAAAATAACATTTGGGCAACCAATAAACATTTTGATGCAGGCAAACCTTCCATTCTTCTAAACACGCACCACGACACCGTAAAACCGAACAAAGCTTATACTTTGGACCCGTTTATTCCTGTAGAAAAAGACGGAAAATTGTTCGGATTGGGAAGCAACGATGCAGGCGCGTCTTTGGTGGCGATGGCGCAGACATTTCTCTATTTTTATGAAGCTGAAGATTTGACTCATAATTTAGTAATTGCTTTGACAGCTGAAGAAGAAATCTCTGGTCTGGACGGGATTGAAGCCTTATTTCCACAGCTTCCGAATGTAGAATTAGCAATCGTAGGCGAGCCAACCAAAATGAATCTTGCGATTGCAGAAAAAGGTCTGTTAGTGATTGACGGAGAAATGACGGGAACACCTTCACACGCAGCGCATCCGAACGATGACAATGCGATTGTGAAGTGTATGCAGGATTTGCAGAATATTTTGGATTTCAAATTTCCAAAGGTTTCCGATTACCTGGGCGAAGTGAAAGTGACTTTGTCGGTTCTCAACGCAGGAACTCAACACAACGTGGTTCCGGAAAAATGTCAATTTACCTTGGATGTCCGCGTGACCGACGAATACACGAATCGCGAAGTTTTCGAAATCATCCAGTCGCAGATGAAATCCAAACTGACACCGAGGTCCTTCCGTCTCAATTCCTCAAAAATCGATGTCAATCATCCGTTGGTTCAGGCGGGGTTGGCTTTGTGCAGGACCACGTACGGCTCGCCGACATCCTCGGACCAGGCGATTATTCCGTGCACATCGGTCAAGTTGGGACCCGGCGACAGTTTGCGTTCCCACACCGCGGACGAGTTCGTTTATATCGACGAGATCCGCGAAGGCATCGATATTTACATCAAAATATTAGAAAAAGTTCTTTAACAGAAGTTAGAATTGAGATTTTAGAAATTAAAAAACCAATGGGAATCTAACTTCTAATCTCTAAAATCTAATTTCTAAAAATTATTAAAATGAAAAAAATCTGGCAAAAAGACAATACAACAACCAACGATTTGGTTACAAAATTCACCGTCGGGAAAGACCTGAATTTTGACGACAGATTAGCAAAATACGATGTGCTGGGTTCTATCGCTCATGCCAAAATGCTGGCAGAAGTGGGATTGATTCGACTGGATGAAGAGCAGGATATCGTAGCCGTTTTGGAAGAAGTTTTTACCGAAATCGAAAAAGGAAGCTTCGAAATTGATCAATCGGCGGAAGATATTCATTCTCAAATTGAATCGGTACTTATCGAAAAGCTCGGCGAAACCGGAAAGAAAATCCATACTGCAAGATCCAGAAATGACCAGGTTCTGACGGATATCAAATTATATCTTTTAGACGAAATCAGAGCAATCACAGAACTCACGGATTCTTTTTTCCAAATACTGAAAGACAAAGCGAATCAGCATAAAGATGTTCTGTTGCCCGGCTACACGCATTTGCAGGTGGCGATGCCGTCCTCTTTTGGATTGTGGTTTGGAGCTTACGCAGAATCTCTGGTGGACGATCTGGAATTGCTGTTTGCAACAAAGAATATAATTAATAAAAATCCATTGGGTTCGGCTGCCGGTTATGGTTCCTCTTTCCCGATTGACAGAGAAAGTACAACTTATAAATTAGATTTCAGAACACTGAATTACAATGTGGTTTACGCCCAAATGACTCGTGGAAAATCAGAGAAGTTACTGGCAAATTCGCTTTCGGTTTTAGCTGGAACTTTAAGCAAATTTTCTTACGATGTTTGTCTTTACCTCAGTCAGAACTTCGATTTCATCAGCTTTCCAAAGGAATTCACAACGGGAAGCAGCATTATGCCGCATAAGAAAAATCCGGATATTTTTGAGTTGGTGAGAGCAAGATGCAATAGAATTCAGGCTTTGCCTAATGAACTGATTTTGCTGACCAATAATTTGCCGTCAGGTTATCACAGAGATTTGCAATTGACGAAAGAAATCCTTTTCCCAGCCATCGATTCCTTGAAAGAATGTCTTGAAATCCTGATTTACACGCTGCCAAACATCGAAGTGAAAGACAATATTCTG
>DBLQ01000110.1:89518-89759 GCA_002297505.1 Flavobacteriales bacterium UBA720 | reverse complement strand
TATGCTCTTCGGCAGAAACTATTTTGCCTGTTTTCTCTACAGACTTCAGGATGATCTCTTCATCTAAAGGTTTGATGGTGTGTATGTTGATGATTTCACAAGAAATCCCTTCTTTTTCCAATTCGTCAGCCGCTAAGAGAGATTCCCATACCAAATGTCCGGTGGCAACGATCGTTACATCTGTCCCTTCCTGCAAAAGAATTCCTTTTCCAATCTCGAAAGGCATATCTTCCGGAATGAA
>DBLQ01000110.1:82331-89297 GCA_002297505.1 Flavobacteriales bacterium UBA720 | reverse complement strand
GGACGTCCGAATCTCAGATAAACAGGGCCTTCGTGCTTGGCAGCGGCAAGCGTTGCTGCTTTGGTCTGATTGTAATCACAAGGATTGATCACGGTCATTCCAGGAAGCATTTTCATCATTCCGATGTCTTCCAAAACCTGGTGCGTGGCGCCATCCTCACCCAAAGTGACACCCGCGTGAGAAGCGGCAATTTTTACATTTTTGTTAGAGTAAGCAATCGACTGGCGGATCTGGTCATAAACTCTGGACGTTGCAAAGTTAGCAAAAGTTCCTGCAAAAGGAATCTTGCCATTAATGGTAAGCCCGGCAGCCATTCCCATCATATTGGCTTCTGCTATTCCGGTCTGGAAGAACCTTTCCGGCGCTTTTTCGATGAATTTTTCCATTTTAAGAGACCCGATGAGATCTGCACAAAGTGCAACTACATTGGGATTGGTGTCAGCCAGTTCTGCTAAACCTGCTCCAAAACCGGAACGTGTATCTTTTTTTTCTGTTATGTATATTTCATTGTTATATAATTTATGGAGGAATGGAGAACGATTTATAATTGATTGAGAATTAACGATGCGTTTAAAATTCAACTTCTAAAATTATGATCCATCGGTAATCAATTATCATTTATCAATGCTGATTAATAGTCTGCTGGTGCTTCCAGATACAATTGTTTGATGGCTGTAGCCAATTGTTCTGCATTAGGCGCTTTTCCGTGCCATGCGTGGCTTCCCATCATATAATCTACACCGCTTCCCATCTCGGTATGAAGAAGGATCGCTACCGGTTTTCCTTTTCCTGTCTCTGCTTTTGCTTTGTTAAGAACGTTGATAACCGCTTCCAGATCATTACCTTTCGGCTCATCCAAAACCAGCCATCCGAATGCCTCCAGCTTGGCGCGCAAATCTCCCAATGTGAGTACCACATCTGTATCACCGTCAATCTGGCGACCATTATAATCTATGGTCGAAATAATATTATCTACTTTTTTAGCAGCAGCGTACATAAATGCTTCCCAGTTCTGGCCTTCCTGAAGCTCGCCGTCGCCTTGAAGGGTGTAGACCAAAGCTTTATCACCATCTATCTTTTTACCCTGAGCAGCACCCAAAGCTACAGAAAGTCCCTGGCCCAATGATCCTGAAGCCACTCTGATGCCCGGCAAACCTTCATGTGTCGTAGGATGACCTTGTAATCTTGAATTCAGCTTTCTGAAGGTAGCCAGCTCTGCAACCGGAAAAAATCCGGATCTTGCCAACGTACTGTAGAACACTGGCGAAATATGTCCGTTGGAGAGGAAAAACAGATCCTCGTCTTTGCCTTCCATGGTGAATGGAAGTTTATAATTCAATACTTCTCCGTATAGTGCCACGAAAAATTCTGTACACCCCAGAGATCCTCCCGGATGTCCGCTGTTTACGGCGCTCACCATTCTTAGAATATCTCTTCTGATCTGTGTAGCAAGGCTTTTCAGCTCTTCAATTGATTTGCTCATTATTTCTGATTTGCTTTCTTGCGAAATTACGATTTTTTGATGAGCCTTAAAATCCAAAGAACGAAAATTTTAACAAAAACTTGAGTTCGAATAAATTTGATCGAACACATAAAGAGATAAAAAAAGTCTCTGTCAAAATTGACAAAGACTTAATATATCTTATGTTATATGAAGTTTATTTCAAGAAGAAATTGTAACCTAGATTAACAGCACCTACATTGAAATCAAAAGGTCCAACTTTTGAGTTAACACCCTGATAACCTAAATAAAGCTCACCTTGAGAAAAGTTGTAAGCTACTTTTGGCTGGTAATATAGTCCACCATCAATTCCATCTTTCGTAGAGATACCATAACCTAAGTCTAAGCCTAAAGAAATCGGTGAACTTGGAAATCTGTATTTTCCGGCAACTGCAACAGGAATGAATCCAAAATCATCCCAATTATCTTTTCCTATAAAGTGGCTGTAGCCTGTCGCGACACCAAGGTCAAAACCAGACCCTACATTCCACATATATGCACCATCTAAACCTAAAGTAAAAGAAGATACGTCACCAGCGTCACTCACAGGAACTCCGATATGAGCACCTAATTTAAAGCCTTGCTGAGCACTAGTAAGTCCGAAGACAGCAATAGCTGCCATTGCTAATAATTTTTTCATAGTTTCGAATATTTAATTAAGAAAAAATTAACAACTTTCGTACCACTTTTAATGGTCTCTTTTTTCGCTGTTATTGTAGGCTACAATAATCTTCTTGACCACAGGGTGTCGCACTACATCTTCTTCTGTAAGATGAACAAATCCTATTTCGTCAATGCCTTTCAGGATATTCATAGACTCTTTTAGGCCCGACTGCTGTTTAGGCGGAAGATCTACCTGACTTGGGTCGCCGGTGATGATAAACTTGGCATTCATTCCCATTCTGGTGAGGAACATCTTCATCTGGGAATGCGTGGTATTCTGCGCCTCGTCTAAAATAACAAAAGCCTCATCCAGGGTTCTGCCCCGCATAAACGCCAGCGGCGCTACTTCGATCACCTTTTTATCCATGAAACCTTCCAACTTTTCGTGGGGAATCATATCACGCAGTGCATCGTAAAGTGGCTGCAGATACGGATCAAGCTTTTCTTTCAGGTCGCCGGGCAGGAATCCGAGACTCTCGCCCGCTTCTACGGCCGGCCTCGTCAGAATAATCCTTTTGACTTCTTTGTCGCGGAGTGCCCTTACTGCCAGAGCGACACTGGTATAGGTTTTTCCGGTGCCTGCAGGACCGATAGCAAAGACCATATCTTTCTTTTCCGAGACCTGAACGAGCTTTTTGAGATTAGTGGTTTTGGCTTTTATCACCTTGCCATTCACACCTTTCACGATGATATCCTGGTCAAAGACGAGTTGCTTCTCGTTATCATCTTTCATCTTCAGAAGGGATTCCAGATGCTTGAGATCCATGGAATTGTGCTTGGAGATATATGCCGAAATATCGTCCAGCTTTTGTTTCAGGACATCCAGCGCTTCGCGGTTGCCCATGGCGAAGATAAAATTGTCCCGGCCTGTCACCTTCAGCGTTGGGAAGCTGGATTTTAAGAGGTTAAAATTCTGATTTTGGACACCGTAAAACGTCTTGGTGTCAATGCCCTCGAGTTCATAATTTATTTCGAACATAGATTGTATTAGAAGTTAGTCTAACAAATATATGAATAGATTTGATATGATTTGCCCGATTTAAAAATTGAATTGTATTAAATTTGCACCCAAATCACAGCACCATGTCAGTCATCACACTTACTTCAGATTACGGACTGGTAGACCATCGTGTCGCCAGCATCAAAGGGAAAATACTCAGCTGGAGCGAGGAAGTGAAGGTGGTAGACATCTCCCATAACATTGCTGCATACAACCTGTTACAAACGGCTTACCTGGTGAGAAACGCCTACAAATTTTTCCCAGAAAACAGCATTCACATCATTTCGGTGGATAGCTTTCATCATAAATCCAGGAAGAATATCATCTGTAAGATCGACGGTCATTATTTTATTGCGGCGGACAACGGCATCATCAATCTGATGTTTTTCGACATCAAGCCGGAAGCGATTTATGAGATTACGCTCAATAACCGGTTTGACGACAAGGTATCTTTTCCCTCCACGGACATCTTCGTACCTGCAGCAATGCACCTGTACAAAGGTGGGCTGCCGGAAGTGATCGGCAGAAAAATCAAAGCAATCAAAGATGTATCTTTTCCTAAAGCCATCTATAACGAAACGGAGAAGATGATCGTGGGCGAAGTAATGTATATTGATAATTTCGGAAATGTGGTGTCGAATATCAGCCGTAAGTTTTTTGAAAAATATGCGTCTATCAATAATGAATTTATCGTGAGATTCAGGAACATTGTTCTGTCCAAGATCATGGAGCAATATACCGACGTGGTTACCGACTGGAGCCGCGAGCCCGAGTTCCATGGCAAATCCTCGGTCATTTTCAACGATGCCGAATTGCTGGAAATCACCATTTATAAAGGCAGCGTGCTGAATGGCGCTTCTACCCTTTTCGGGATGAGCACGGGAGAAAAAATCTATGTAGAATTTACATAAAAAAACCGGCAGTTTTGGACTGCCGGTTTCTAGTTGGTTTACTAATGATTATTCCTTGATCAACATTTTGCTGAAGGTATCATTTTCAGTTTTAACTTTTATCATATAATTTCCTGTCTTGACTCTGGAAATATCGAAAGCATTTTTGGACACAGAGTCTTTGTCAAACTGCTGGATTAACTTTCCTGAGATGTCATACAGTTCTACGGATATCATTTTTTTGATCCCTGTCAGTGAAAACTGATTCTTGACCGGATTGGGCGTGAGAGCCACATTTTTCACATTCACAACATCATCTACAGCAAGCGTCACACAGTTGAAATTAGCCTTAAAACCAGATCCTGTGAAGGAATCATCTGAACGGAATGTCATCGTGATAGCACCTGAAGCATGTGTAGACTCGAATGATCCCGGCACATTGCTACCGCTTAATCTGGCAGCTCCCGGGAACACAGGAGAATTCGCAAGACCATTTCTCAGAGTAATATAGTGCGAGCCAAGATTGAACTCAGAGAAAGTAATTTTCAGTTTTTGATCGGGTGAATCAGGATAGAAGGTTTTGGTCCAGTCTTCATTGTTGGAGTAGTTTGCATTTTCACCACCGGAATCGGTGATATTTTTACCGCACCAAGATCCATCTGTAATGAAGATCTGTGCCTGCTGATAAGTGCTGGAACACTCGGTTCCTACTTCCAGTTTGTAAAACGAATTGGCTTCGAGACCACTGAAATTCAAAACCTTATTGCTGGTAGATCCAGACTGGATGACAGATCCGTCCGTGGTTTTGCTTAGCCGGTATTTCCAGTTAGTTCCTGTAGCATCTGCAATAGTCGCTGTTACGGATGTCCCTGTGAGCGCACTCAGATTGACCGCTGTCACTGTTACGTCACAAGAATTAATACAGTCTGACCCCAGGCAAGGTTTGGCAGCAATGGTCTGTCTGATAAGATCGCCGGGCTGTTGTCCAAAGCCATTGGCAAAACTGATTCCCACAGAACCTACCAAGTGACAGTAACTCATGATGGTTCCCTTAGTGGTCGTAGGAAGTGGCCCGTCACAGCCTTCATTATTGCCAGAAGCCGGGCCGCATCCATCAATAGCCGTATTATTACCATTCCAGGCGCACGCGTGGGTGTGTGGCGAACCGAAGTTGTGACCCAATTCATGCGTCATGGCTTCTATATTCCAGGAATACGTCGGTACTGCAACATTCTGGCTATTGACACCACAATACGAATATTTGTAAGGACCACAAATAGAGTTAACGTATGCAACACTGGTTGTTGCCGGATTTCTGATGAGCTGTGCCACATCTCCGTTGAATGTCGTTCTTGTGGTTCTGAATTGATTGAGAATAACAGAAGGCGTGCCTGCATAAGGATCGGCAGAAGTCCATACATAAATCTGACTCATAGCAACTTTCACGTTTTCATTATCATAAAGAGTTTTGATGTTATTGAAAAGCGCAGTCACCCAGTTAGAGGTGTTGGTTACACTGGATTGATTCTGTGTGTACGGGCCATAACCCACTTCAAAATAAATCCGGATGCAGCTATTTGAATCTTTCGAGGATTTTTTGTTATTTGGATCGAAGGAAATCTTATTGACATTATTTTCTGGAAGCTCGTCTGCACTGCAGGAGAACGGATTTTTAGATTTTAATTTATAATCGCTGTAAGACACGAAATCGCCGGTATTTTTGGTCTTACCAACCACCACATTACCCAACTCATTTGTAGATGCGACTCCAACTACATCGTCCTTAAAAAAACTGAACGCCACTACGGAAGTATTGTCGCCTTTTATAATTCCCTGATAATAAACACCTGGCGCATAATTAAAATCACCTTTGTTGGTAGTAACACTGAATCCGCCTGCTAAAATATCATTCTTCACCAACTCTACTGTAAGATTCTGATCTCCAAACGGAAAATCCATTTCCAATGTTTCTGGTCTCTGGGAAACAATCTGCTCAAGAGCCTGCGGCTTGAGATGCATTACAGTAACGCCTTCCGCTTCATTTTTATAAATCTCTTCATTTTTGGACGCAATTTCCTTAGAAAAAGGACTGAATTTAACAAATGTTTTTTTTGCTGTCTTTTGAGCTGCTACTCTCTGTGCTACGGGTTTCAGGTTCTGAGAAAAACCAATTGTAAAAATACCTGCAGAGAATAACAGTTGTAAAACTCTCTTCATATCTTGATTAATATTAAATTTATGGTACAAAAAAACAGTTTTTTTTTCAGAAGAATCACCTAAACAATAATTTTAACACTTTTGATTTAAAAACAATCAGATTCTGTCAAAATAAAAAACCGCAATTAATATTGCGGTTTTCAGTAACATTTGAAACATTCACTACTCTTTAATCAATTTCTGAATAACCGTTTCCCGTTTGGTTTTTATCTTTACAGTGTACACTCCGGGCTTGAGAGACGATGCGTCGTATCGATTATCGGATGAAATTTTACTGTATGTTTTCATCAATCTACCTGAGCCGTCCAAAACTTCTACTGATAAGATACCGTCGGAAGATTGCAAAGAAAAATGGGACTTCACAGGATTCGGAATCACCGAAACCGCTTTGGAAGAACTCTGCTCCTTGACACCTAATGTTTCGCAGCTCAATAATGCTTTGAAACCCGGTCTGTTTATGGTAGCATCTGCTTTGAAAACTAAAGTGATAGCACCCGTAGAGTGTGTAGATTGAAAAGGTCCCCGGATGAAGGCGCCTGTCAGCACAGCACTACCAGGAAATGCAGGTGAGTCTGCAGCTGGACCGTTCCGGATGGACAAAACATCTTTGCTCTGCTGCAAATCAAATTCCTGAATGGTGATTTTCATTTTTTGACCTTCTTCCTGTGGATAAAAAGTTTTGACCCAGTTTTCTC
>DBLQ01000110.1:2466-82222 GCA_002297505.1 Flavobacteriales bacterium UBA720 | reverse complement strand
ATTGGCATTGGGACCACCGGCATCTGTGATGATTTTGCCGCACCAGTTATCGTCCGTCAATACAATTTGAGATTGCTGAAAAGTGCCGGAACAAGCCGTTCCAACTTCAACTATATAGAATGTACCCGGACTGAGTCCGCTGATGGTAAAATTGCTTCCGGAAGCAGTACCGTCCTTTATTAGATCTCCTGTAGGCGTGGTCACACGATAGTTCCACTGGCCATCCGCAAGCGCTGTACTTACCGAAACGCCTACAGACGTACTGGCAGCATCTGCAACCGAGAATGATGTGGATGCAGAGGTACACATATTATTACAATCCTGTGAAAGACAACTTTTGCCATCTACCGTTTGCCTGATCAGTGCAGAAGGCTGCTCTCCAAAACCTTTGGCAAAATTCTTACCTACATAGCTCAGCAGATGACAATAGCTCATAATGGTTCCGCCGTTTTCCGGAAGAGGCGCCACCTCTTCACAAAACAACCCCGGATAACCCGCAACCGGACCACAGCCATCTATGGGTGTGCTGTTGCCGTTCCAAGCACAGTCGTGCGTATGGGGTGAGCCCAGGGAATGGCCCATCTCGTGCGTCATTGCATCTATAATCCAGGAATAGGTAGGCAAGCTATTGTACGTCATATTGACCCCCGAATAAGCATAACGGTTTTCCCCACAAAGAGAATTCAAAAATGCCACGCTGGTGGTGGAAGGATAATTCACAAGATGCGCAAGGTCTCCGTCAAAGAATTGCCTGTTGATCCTGAAATTGTAAAGATTATCATTATAATCTCCCGTGTAAGGATCTGCCGTTTCCCAGATGAAAACTTTCTTGAGCGACATTTTTACACCGTCGTTGTAATATAAAGTATTAATATTATTATGAACCGCTGATATCCAGTTCAATGTATTCTGCACGCTGGCACCATTCTGCAAAAAAGGTTGATTGCAAATCTCATAATAGATCCTCACACAGTTATTAGTAAGAGTAGCTGATTTGGAAGTACGGGGATCATAACTGATTTTGCGCTGCTCAGACTGAATCAATTCATCCGTATTGCAAATGAATGGACTTACGCCTGTCAATTTTTGATCGTTATAAACGACAAAATCCCCGGAGTTCTTTGCCTTTCCAAGAGTGACATTCCCGATATGAAGCGCAGAAGCCACACCAATAACATCATCTTCAAAAAAACTGAATGCCACTACAGATCGTTCATCACCCTTAATGATACCTCTGTAGAAAACGCCTTTATGATAAGTTGCTGTCTTCTGTTTATTGGTTTCCAGTGTGAACTCCGGTGCATAAATATCCACACGGACCATTTCTACCACAAGTTCCAGATCTTCGAACGGAAAAGAAAACTGCAAAGCCTCGGGTTTCTCTGCAAGTAGCTGAGACAGTTTGTCTTTGTCAAGTTTTAAAACTTTTAAATCCCTTGCAGCATTCTGATAGGCAAGATTTTTATCAGAGTGATCCAATGAAAACAGCTTGACAGGCTGAAATGCAATATTTTTGGAATGATAGTCATTAATCTGTCTGCTGACGAATCTCGCAGACTGCGAAAAACCTGAAAGGTAAAACGTCAATAAAAAAAGAATCAGTAATTTTAATTTCATAGTTATAATTTTCCAGCTAAAATAGCGTAATTCTTTGAAGAATCAGCACATTAGTAACAATATCATTCAAATATACTGAATTTATCACTGCATTTTTCCTGTTTCATCTTCACCCAATAAAAAGTATCTTTGCAAAAACTCCGCGGATGCTGTATACGATTATCAAGGCGATTCACATTATTTTTATGGTAAGCTACTTTGCCGGGATTTTCTATCTTGTGAGGTTGTTCGTTTACTATAAAGATACCGATGATTTTGATGAAGTAAAACAGCAGATTCTCAGAAATCAATACACTTTTATGGCCGTACGGCTCTGGAATATCATTACCATTCCAGCCGGAATTCTAATGTTATTAAGCGGACTGACAATGATTGTTCTTAATTCCGGATTGATGAAAACACCTTGGTTTCATTTGAAATTAACATTTCTGCTTGGTCTTGGAGTTTATCATTTCTGGTGCTGGAAGCGGGTGAAGGAATTGAAAAACCTCAACGGAAACACACTTTCGATTCCCAATATTAAGCTTCGGCAGTTCAATGAGATTGCAACTTTTATTTTATTCGCCGTGGTTTTTACAGTAATCCTAAAATATGCCGTTATACAATATTGGTGGCAATTATTACTCGGATTTTTCGGAATAATTATTCTGATCACTTCGATTGTAAAATTGGTGAATAAGAATAAAAACAAAGACAGGAGATAATAGACAGATAGATAATAGATTGATTATAACCCAGCAAAACTCTCAAAAACCCTCATACACTCAAACCCTACAACCCATTTATGATAGCAATATTCAAAAAAGAACTTTGGAATTTTTTCGGAAACTGGAGCGCGTGGATTATCATTGCGGCTTTCAGTATTATTTCCGCTCTGTTCCTGTTCTTCTTCGAGAACAATTTTAATCTTTTCGAGATCGGAAGTGCCACGCTGCAAAGTTTCTTTGTGCTGTCGCCCTGGCTTTTTATGTTTATCATTCCGGCCATCAGCATGAGAACTTTGGCGGAGGAAGAACAATCCGGAACCTTGTTTTGGTTGTTTTCCCAACCTGTTAAAATCACCGAAATCGTTGGCGGGAAATTTCTTTCCGTTTGGTTGGTTGGCATTTTATGTTTGTTGCCGTCGTTGGTTTACTATTACACGATTTACGTTTTAGGCGTTCCGGAAGGCAATATCGACGGCAGTATGACTTTCGGAAGTTACATCGGATTGACTATTCTGATTGCCGCTTTTTCCGCAGTCGGGATTTTAGCGTCTTCGTTGTCATCGAACCAAATTATGGCTTATCTGCTGGGCGTTTTTCTTTGTTTCATTCTTTATTTTGGGATTGAACAACTGGCAAGTTATAAATTAATGGGCGGCGCCGATTATATTTTGCAGAATATCGGGTTTTACCAGCATTTTCTGGCATTCACAAGAGGTCAAATTGACACCAGAGATGTCTGCTATTTTCTTTTTGTGATATTTTCAGGATTGGGATTGGCGAGCTGGTTTGTCTGGAAAAAGAAATAGAAAACGAGTATAAAACATTCGACAACGAGTATAAAAGTCTTAATAACGTGTCGAAAAGACTCTTCAAAGAGTAAAAACCATTCATCGTTGATTAAAAACAGTCATTGTTGAATAAAAAAGACTCAACGAAGAGTTAAAAAGACTCAATCAAGAGTAAAAAACATTCATCGATGAATAAAAATACTCGTCGGTGAATAAAAAAGACTCAAATTTGAGTGTAAAAGACTCAACGATGAGTAAAAAAGATTCAAAATTGAGTATTAAATCCATCAACCGACAACTAAAAACTGTCAACTAAATAAAGATGAATAAAAAAAATAAAATCACTTTGATTATCATCGCTGTTCTCCTTGTTATCGGGATGAGTGGCATTGTTTATAAACGTTTTGATTTGACAGCGGAAAAGCGCTACACACTTTCGGAATCGACGATTAAGGTTTTGGAACAGGTGAAGAAACCAATGACTATTGAAGTTTATCTGGAAGGTGATTTTCCGGCTTCTTTCAAGCAACTTTCGAACGAAACCAAATTTATGCTGGACGAGTTCCGGAAAATCAATCCAAAAATCGATTACAAATTCCGTGACCCGATTGCCGAGAAAATTCCACAGGATACACTGAAAGGAATGGGAATGCAGCCGTCGATCCTTCCTGATATGAAGGACGGCAAAATCTCCGAAATCGTGATGTTTCCTTACGCTGCCATCAAATATAATGGATACGGCACTTCGGTTCCATTGATCGTTCAGCAATCCGGAATTGATGCGGCAACACAACTCAGCAAATCGATAGAGAACTTAGAATATAATTTCGTTTCCACTATAAAAGGAATGACAGAAGAAACGGCGAAGAATATTGGTTTTTTGGTCAATCAGCAGGAATTGGGACCGGATGAATTCCGTGGATTTTTGGATCTGGCAATGGAGAATTACAACATCGGCCCGATCATTCCGGAAAACAAAACCGAATTATCCCTGGCTGATGTTCCGAAACTGAAACAAATGGACGCTTTGGTCATCGCAAAACCCAGAAAAGCCTTTACCGATAATGAGAAAGTGATTCTCGACCAATATATTATGAATGGCGGAAAAACATTGTGGATGATTGACGCCGTGAATGCCGAAATGGACACGCTTTTTCAGGCCAAGAAAATTATGGCTTACCCGATTGACCTTAACCTGACCGATTTTATGTTCAATTATGGACTGAGAATCAATCCGGCGCTCACCAAGGATATGAAAAAGTCGGCATTGGTAAGAATCGTGTCGGGAGAAGTGGCCGGAAATCCGCAATATAGCAGTTTTCTCTGGCCTTATTTCCCTTTAGGAATCGCTGAAACCAAAAATCCGATTACGAAGAACATCAATCCTGTCAAGTTCGAATTTCCCACGTCGATTGATACGTTGGGAAGACCCAATATCAAAACCAAAGTCCTTTTCGAATCCAGCGAGAGAACAACGAGCAAAACCGTTCCGAACTATGTCGCGCTTTCTGAAATCGTGAGAACCGACAGCATTGGCGAGATGGAACGACCATCACAGCCGAAGATTTTTGCGGTGGCTTTGGAAGGAAAATTTCAATCGGCTTATGCGACAAGAAGTGAGAAAAATTCTTATCCCGGCTTCAGAGCGCAGAGTCCTGAGAATAAAATGCTCGTTATTGCCGACGGCGACATTGCCAGAAATCAAATATGGAAAGGACAGCCGCTGCCTTTGGGCGAAGATTTGCTTACCAAAGAACATTACGGCAACGCACAATTCCTGAGAAATGCTCTGGATTATCTTCTGGATGATAGCAATCTGATGGAACTGCGCGACAGAACCATCGAAGTGCGATTGCTGGACCGGCAAAGAATTGATGAAGAAAAATCCGACTGGCAATGGTTTAATCTGCTTTTGCCTTTGGGAATTCTGGGAGCTTTGGGTGCCGCATTTTATTTTCTGAGGAGGAAAATGTTTTCGTAAATGAAAAATCAATTGATTTCCCCGACCCTAAAGGGAGTCAATGATTTTCTTCGCTCCCTTTAGGGTTGGGGAAACTAAGAAAATCAATTGGCAAATATTCTACAAAAATTATTGAATTTGATTACAATGAAAAACCTTTTACTAGCTTTAATTTCCGGAGTTCTGCTGGCCATTTCATGGCCGACTTACGGGCTTCCGTTCTTCATATTTTTTGCGTGGGTTCCGCTTCTAATGATGGAGCATAACATTGCAAAATTCAGCGACATCAAAAAGAAAAAGCTGGCAGTTTTCTGTTTTTCATACCTTACATTTCTGATTTGGAACGCTGTAACCACAAGCTGGCTTTACAATTCGCAATTGCCGGACGGCAGCAAATCCCTGCTGGCGGTCTTGTTTCCGGTTCTCACCAATTCTCTGTTTATGGCATTGGTTTTTGTGTTCTATCACCTTTATAAAAAAAGTCAGGGAACGTATTTCGGTTTGGTATTTTTTGTCGCGATTTGGATGGCTTTTGAAAAGTTGCATCTTGTTTGGGAATTCACCTGGCCTTGGCTGAATCTCGGAAATGTCTTTGCTGATTACCATCAGTTCGTTCAGTGGTACGACACTTTGGGTGCCACCGGCGGGAGTTTCTGGATTTTGATTTGTAATGTTTTAGTTTTTTATACGGTAAGAATCTGGCAAGCCGGAAGACAAAGAAAATCGCTGGTTAAAAATGTCTTGATGACGGCTGGTTTTATCATTGTACCAATGGTGATTTCGTTGGTTAAATATTATACTTATTCTGTAAAACCAATCGGAACAGTCAATGTGACGATGCTTCAGCCGGCGCTGGATCCGTACAATGAAAAATATCAGAAAGACAGTTTGACGATTGAAAGCGATCTGCTGTCAATTGCTGCAAAAAACTCAAAATTTGTCGACCCAAATCCACCAGAAGATGCAAAAATAGCACCTCAGAATATCGATTTGTATTTGGCTCCCGAGACGTCACTTCCCGGAATTGGCGGTTTCAGCGAAAGAGGATTTCACAACAGCCTGTTGATTAATAACATCAAAACCTTTTTGGCTAATCATCCGAAATCCGTTTATATGGGCGGAATTTCCAGTTATTATGTTTACAAAGATGACGAAGAAAAATCATCGACAGCAAGTTATTTGGAGCGACAAGGCATTTGGGTAGATGAGTACAATTCGGCGGTTCAAATCCTGCCAACTAACCAGCTGCCGGAAGTTTATCACAAAGCAATGCTGGTTCCGGGCGTTGAAATCTTCCCTTACATCAAAGTTCTGAAGCCGATTCTCGGCGATGCAATGTTAGATTTGGGTGGAACCACGCGTTCTCTAGGAATTTCCAACGAAAGAAAAGTTTTCGCCAATCCTTACAACCAATCGGTAATTGCGCCTATCATTTGCTACGAAAGCATCTACGGCGAATTTGTGACAGGTTATGTAAAAAAGGGAGCAAATCTTTTGACCATTGTAACTAATGATTCTTGGTGGGGATTTTCGCAGGGACATAAACAATTGTTAGTATACGCCAAACTTCGTGCGATAGAAACAAGACGTGAAATTGCCAGAGCAGCGAACAGCGGAACCAGCGCACACATCAATTCCCGAGGTGATATCGTAGATGAATTACCTTACGGCGCAAAAGGCGCATTGACCGCAAAAGTTAATTTGATTAACAAAGAAACGTTCTACACCAGAAGTGGTGATTTCCTTTCCAGAATTTGTCTTTTTGTGATTGGTGCGTTGTTGTTATTTATTCCGGGGAGGAAGTATTTAACAAGGAAGAAATAAGTTTTGTAAAAATCGAAAAATTGTTGATTTGTAAAACTGTTTTTTCAATTTTACAAATCAACGGTTTTACAAATTCGGCAAATATCTTTCCTTGATTATATTCAAATGGTGAATGTTGTGACCAACGGTTAGTTGACCAATCGTCTCCACTTTGATATCATTTCCATTCACGATTCCGACAAGCTGTAAGGCTTCATCAGGGAGATTTTTAAAGAATTTAACGGACAATTTTCTGGTTAATTTAAATTCTTTAATCAGGCTTTTCAAAGTTCGGCTGTCAGCATAAGAATGATCTGCCCAGGCTTCTTCATCGAATCCGGACACCAAAGACCGGTCTTTTCTGGAAAACCTCAAAGCGCGATAAGCAAAGACTTTTTCCGTATCAATGAGATGTTGCAGCAATGTTTTCAAACTCCATTTTCCCTCGGCGTAAGCAAAGTTGCCTTGTTCCTCAGAAAGCGACTCATAGATTTCCAAGGTGGCATCTGAAGCCATTTTCAGTTCTTCAATCCAATTTCCGGAAGGCACCAAATCCAGGTAACGCTGTATATATTTTTCGAATTCTGTCATAGTTTTTTTATGGAATTTTATTTTTTATATCCTTCGAGAACCTCAGGATGACAAGCTTTGTCAGACTGAGGCGAAGTTTATCCTGAGCTTGACGAAGGGAAGTCCTTTATCTTTATTCTTTTTACTTTTTTCTTGAATCTTAATCAACTTCCCACTCATAAAAATTAACCTCATCATATTTTTTAAAACCTGCGCTGGGATACAATTGATTGCCGATTATATTTTCTTTCCCGGTTTCAAGGTACATTCCGCAAGAATCGGAAGTTCTGCAAAGGTCTTTCGCCGCTTCTATCAACGCTTTGGAAAAACCTTTTCCACGAGAACCTGCATTAACATAAAGGTCATTCAACAACCAATAGCGTTTCATTCTTGTGGATGAAAACAATGGATATAATTGAACAAATCCTACCATTTTTCCTTCATCTTCGGCTACAAATATTTCGGAATCTTTTTTTTCTAATCTTTCCGATAAAAATTGCTCTGCGCCAGATAAATCAGATGTTTTGTGGTAGAACATTCTGTATTCATCAAACAATTGTGAAAGCTGAACCAAATCCTCCGGAGTTGCTTTTCTGATGTTATTCTTCATCTTCGTACTGTTCCAGATAATAAGTGAATGTAAAACCTTCAACCTCATCTTCCATATCTTCCAAAGTGGTCAGAAGATCCTCGAAAGTTTCCAATTGGTCTACACTCATATTCACAAATTCGAGATGAAGCGGCATTTCCAATCCTCCGGAAATGACGTCAGCGAGCGCATCCAGGTTATCGCCAAAATGCTCCGGCAATTCTAATTTGGATTTCAGTTCTGTATAAAAATCTTCGTAATCGCCGATGCTGGCGAAGTCTATGTATATGGTTTTCATAAATGCTAGTTTATGGTTGATAGTTGATGGATGTTGAATGTTAGATGTTAGATGTTAGATGTTAGATGAAAATAATGATTAGAAAATTATTTCAGGAATTTTAAAAGTTACTTTTTAATTCTTACTTCTTACTTCTCTAAAATCTTATTTTTTCTCAAACGTTTTATAATGATTTTTCGTTAGCCAGACATCTCCTTTTTTTGTGAAAACAATTCTATCAGAACCTCGGTTTCCACAATTGTAGTTGACGTCGGCTTCGTAATATTGTTCGCCTTTCGGCAGCTTCTTTTCCTGATTGCTGAACTTGTCGCCACCAATAGCTTTTCCCGGTAAAACATCACAAAGATTTCCCTTGGATGGAATCCAGCCTTGGCGTTTCGCTTCCGACTTTGTGATGTAAAAATCGGGAAGTTTGTGTTTTGTTTTTAAATAATCAATAACGACTTTTGCGTATGTCACATTAGCTATCGGATTTTCCTTTTCATCAAGTATTTCAAAGTTTTCATCCAGCTTTAAATCAACATTTTCAGCCTCGGTCTTTTGACTTCCAACATCCGACTTCCTTTCGATTCGGTAATTCGAGATCAGATACATTGTCAATATTCCGGCAAATGCTCCGATGAGAAAGAAAAACAGGGTTTTCAGTTTTGGATTCATAAGACAAATTTTCGGTGCTAAAATAATGAAAACCCTGATGATACCGGAGGAAAAAACAAATTTTAAAAAACATTTGACCTTATGCTAATTTTTCTATATTTACCGTCAAAGATAAAAATATGAACTCCGACACAATGGATAACTTAAAAATGATAGCCGAAACGGCCAAAGACTTCGCTGAAAAAAACATCCGCCCTAACATTATGGATTGGGATGAGAGCCAGACTTTTCCTGTAGAATTGTTTCATCAACTGGGAGAACTGGGTTTTATGGGAATTGTCATTCCTGAAGAATATGGCGGTTCGGGGCTTGGCTATCAGGAATATGTGACCATTTTGGACGAGATTTCTCAGGTGGACCCTTCTATTGGATTATCTGTTGCTGCGCACAATTCACTGTGCACCAATCACATTTATGAATTCGGGAATGAGGAACAAAGAAGAAAATGGTTGCCTCAATTAGCTTCAGGAAAAGTAATCGGTGCTTGGGGATTGACTGAACATAACACAGGTTCCGACTCTGGCGGAATGTCCACCACAGCGGTAAAAGATGGCGATGACTGGATTATCAACGGTGCAAAAAACTTTATCACTCACGCTATTTCAGGAGACATTGCAGTGGTAATGACAAGAACTGGAGAAAAAGGCGCAAAAAATAATTCCACAGCTTTTGTTTTGGAAAAAGGAATGGCGGGTTTCACTTCCGGTAAAAAGGAAAACAAACTGGGAATGCGCGCTTCCGAAACCGCTGAATTGATTTTCGACAACGTTCGCGTTCCTGACGCCAATCGTTTGGGCGAAGTCGGAAGCGGTTTCAAACAAGCAATGAAAATTCTAGACGGCGGTCGTATTTCTATTGCGGCTTTGAGTTTGGGAATTGCTAGAGGAGCTTACAAGGCTGCTCTTAAATATGCTCAGGAAAGACATCAGTTCGGAAAATCGATTTCAAGTTTCCAGGCGGTTAACTTTATGTTGGCTGATATGGCGACTGAAATTGACGCTTCTGAACTATTAATCAGAAGAGCGTCTGACCTGAAAAATGCGAAACAAAAAATGACACGCGAAGGTGCAATGGCTAAACTTTACGCTTCCGAAGCTTGCGTCAGAATTTCTAACAATGCAGTTCAAATCTTCGGTGGCTACGGTTATACGAAAGATTTTCCTGTTGAGAAATTCTACAGAGATTCTAAACTGTGTACGATTGGCGAAGGAACTTCTGAAATTCAGAGATTGGTGATCGGTAGAGATATTACCTCTTAATCGAAAAATTAAAATATTAAAATTTTATAAATGCTGTCTTCTTGGACGGCATTTTTTATATTTGTTAAAATTTTAGAAAAATAATGGATAAATTAGATAGCCTAAATCAGGTAGCCGAATTTCACAAAACCTTCAATGCGCCCATTCTGGATACGCCTCAGATTCCTTCGAAAGAACGTGCAGCTCTGAGAATCAGCCTTTTGCAGGAAGAATTGGACGAACTGAAAAAAGCGATTGAGGACAATGACTTGGTGGAAGTGGCCGATGCACTTTGCGATTTGCAATACGTTTTGAGCGGCGCTGTTTTGGAATTTGGTTTAGGAGAGAAATTCGTGGAACTGTTCAATGAAGTTCAGCGTTCTAATATGTCCAAAGCTTGTGATAACGAAGTCCAGGCGCAGGAAACTGTAGAATTTTACAAAGCCAAAGGAACCGATGCCTATTACGAAAAGTCCGGCGACAAATACAATGTTCACCGCGTGGCAGATAACAAAGTCCTGAAGAACAAATATTACTCTGCCGCAGATCTAGCAGACATCATTAATAATTAACCACAATAGACACAAGGATTTTGATAAGGTTCACAAATGAAATTGTTAAGTTTTGAAATTGTGTTCGTTGTGCAAAAATTCGTGAGGCTTGTGTTTAAAAGAATAAAAACATAATGAAAAAAATCTCAATATTACTCGGAATCGTCGCATTGACTGCAATTAATTCCTGCGCAGAACGCGTCATCGTCAACCGTGAAGTGGAATCCAAAAATGATGGCAAAATGCTTTTGGGAACGCAGACGCTGGACCAATTCAAAAAAGAGCCTTATAAAACCTGGTTTGATGAGGAATACAACCGTT
Source organism: Flavobacteriales bacterium UBA720 (assembly GCA_002297505.1). Taxonomy (GTDB): domain Bacteria; phylum Bacteroidota; class Bacteroidia; order Flavobacteriales; family Weeksellaceae; genus Epilithonimonas. The sequence goes on along the minus strand of DBLQ01000110.1, from coordinate 71,123 downwards.
ACCAAATAGACCAGAACAGCCTGGCGGAACTCAAAAAAGAAAAACTGAATTCTTACAGTCTGGTGGTTTTTTTGGGAAGCTGGTGTGAGGACAGCCACCGGGAATTCCCAAGGTTGATCAAAATTCTGGACGCCTTGAAGTACAACACCGAAAAAATGCAGATCATCGCCGTGAACCGTAAAAAAGAATCGCCGGCGGGTGAAGAAGGTCTTTACAATGTGTCCAGAGTTCCTACAATTATTGTCAAAAAATACGGCAAAGAAATCGGAAGAATTACGGAGATGCCGGAAACCGGCTATTTGGAAAAGGATTTGCTGAACATCCTGAAAAAAGATAATAATTCAGGTTTATTTAAGTAGTTCAAACGTCCTGTAGAGTATCTGAAGGAAGTTTTTATTATCAAAACTTTTCTTACCGGGCTCGCCAACGTGTTTTTATCAAATTAAATATTGCTGACAAATTCCACATCAATGAACAAATATACAGGCCTACTCTCTTTCATTTTCGGCATCATTCTGACCGTTTTCATCTTTCTGTCTTGGCGCAGCTGCAATAAAAAGGAGGAAGGTGCAATGGTAAATCAGGATTATTATCTGATTACCAATCAAATCCAGAAGATGAACAAACTGGTGGTTCTGGAACAGGATTTTTCCAGCTTCCAGACGCACAAAAGTTCTGCAGCCAGCATCGCAGGATTCGATATTCTGCCGCGAGAAATGGTGCTTTACACGACTGCAAAAGCACAGGTTTCTTACGATCTGAAGAAAATGAAAATCGATGTAGATACCGTGAATAAGAAATTGATTATTGACAAACTTCCTCAGCCTGAAATCAAGATTTTTCCGGATGTCAAAATCCATTTTATGGATGATTATGCCGTGAACAGATTCAAACAGAAAGACATCAACGGAATTATGGAATCGGCCAAGAAAAATATGGTCAAGAGTGTCAATCAGAATCAACTGAAACAGGAAAGCAAAAAGCAGCTGAAAGATAATCTGAACGAAATTTTTGTTTTGGCAAAAGCCTTGCATTATTCGGTGGAAGACAAAACGAACACATTTTCTTCCAAAGAATTATAAAAATCTAAGTTATGGAATCTGATAAAAAAATCGAAAACAACAATTCTGCAGAAAACGAGAAGCAGAATGAAGACTTCAAAAATATCCCTGCTGCATCGGACAAGAAAAATCCGCCAGACATTGATAAAGAAGATGTTAAAGAAAGTTCCGACGTCAATGAAGATGGCAAAACGGATAACACCGATGAATAGACAGCTTGCCAATAAAATTATCAATTCCTCTCAAATTTTGGGAGGAATTTTTGTTAATTTCAAAAATTAATTTTAAATTTATTTCAGGAAATCCAACAGTATCAAGTAGGATTTTCACTGTGTTTGATTCGTTTGTCTCACTTAAAATTTCCTAGTTATGTCTTATCTCGTTATAGGACTTTTTCCCAATCAGGTGGAAGTTGACAAAGTCCTGGAAAATTTGAAAAGCGCAGGTTACTACGATTATTCCGTTTCGCCATCTCATGCGGAAACAGAATCGGAAGTAGAAAAAAAGAATGGCTTCTGGAATTGGTTTCTGGACCTGGAAGACAGTTCGCCCATTTCTTATCAGGACAATATTTCAATTACGCTGAAAGTTCAGAACACATCACAGGCGCAGCGGGCTAAGAATATGCTTCAGAACCTGGGTGCCACAGATCTCATCATCAGAAATCACGCTATGGATAAAAATAATTCTCTTCTTTACAAGCCTGCAGACCAAAGTGCCAGAATACTGACAAAAGCGAGAAACAGTCTGTTCTTTGTGAATGACAGGAAACCGCATTGGATCCATCAGCATCGTGAGGAACTGGACGGTTCTGGAACGGTGAATTGGTAGATTCTTTTGTTAAATGTTCTCAATTGGCTCCTGACCCACTCAGGAGCTTTTTTTGTTCAAATATTAAAATTAAGTTAAAATCCGGTGAAGCTGTTAATCTGCCATAATTTTTGTTTAGTTCTCAGCACCAATATTAACATCAAAAAATAACATTATGTCTTACACGATTATCGGGATTTTTCCCAACGAAACAGAAAGCCGCGATGTGGTGAGAAAACTGGAAGAAGCCGGACTATATGATTACACCATCTCCACGTCCGAGGTAGAAGCTTTGGAAAAAGTTGATACCGACAGGAAAGCCGGATTTTTTGACTGGCTGTTTGACCGCGACGTCGTAGAAAAAGACCGCTATGAATATGCAAGCATAGACAGCCATACTGTGACGGTGTATGCCGAAGAGGAAGACGATGCCAATGCTGCCAAAAGAATCCTGGATGAGAACGGCGCCATTGACGTGGAAGAAAAAACAAGAAGCTACTTATCCGAAAAATATCCCGACACGCATCATGAGTATCCAATCTCCGAATCGACCCGGGCAAGAATTATTGCTAAAGCAAAAAATGACCTGTACTTTACGGACGAGAGAAAAGCGGCGTACAGACCAGAAAAAGGAATGTCCGATGAGATGGACTCTCAGGGCGCAAAAGATTAAAAAACCAAACATCCTGATATATAACTTTACTTAAGAATAAGGGCTGGAATTTTCCGGTCCTTATTTTTTTGTACATGATTTCTCTTGCTAAATTAGTACGTTGCCGCTTTCTCAGAAATTCGTAAATTTGCTGACAATATTTTTAAACCATTATGCTAAAAATTACACTTCCTGATGGTAGCATCAGAGAATATGAAGGAGCAGTTACTCCATTGCAAGTTGCACAAAGTATCAGTGACGGTTTGGCAAGAAACACCATTTCTGCCGTCGTAAACGGGAAACAGACCGAGGTAGACACCACCATCACCGAGGATTCTACCGTGCAGCTTCTCACGTGGAATGACGATATGGGGAAAAAAGCATTCTGGCATTCGTCCGCACACCTTCTGGCGCAGGCGATTATGGAATTTTATCCTGATGCCAAACTGACCATCGGTCCGGCAATTGCCAACGGTTTTTACTACGATGTGGATTTCGGAGGAAAACCTTTGTCCGAGAATGACTTTGAGAAACTGGAGAAAAAAATCCTGGAAAACGCCAAGAAAAACTCAACATTCAACCTTCGTGAAGTTTCCAAAGCAGATGCACTGAAAGAATATGCAGACAATCCTTTCAAGACTGAATTGATCGAGAACCTGCCGGACGGCGAGATCACTTTTGTAACGCACGATAATTTCACAGACCTTTGCAGAGGTGGTCACATTCCTTCCACAGGCATTGTAAAAGCAGTTAAGATTCTAAATGCTGCTGGCGCTTACTGGAGAGGCGATGAGAAAAACCCTCAGCTGACAAGAGTTTACGGAATATCTTTCCCTAAACAAAAAGAATTGGCTGAATATCTTGAAAGATTAGAAGAAGCCAAAAGACGAGATCACAGAAAATTAGGTAAAGAATTAGGCATTTTCGCATTTTCAGAAAAAGTGGGTCAAGGTCTTCCGCTATGGCTGCCAAAAGGTGCGGCGTTGAGAAAAAAGCTGGAAGAATTCCTTTCCAAAGCTCAGAAAAAGCAAGGTTATGAATTCGTGATCTCTCCGCACATTGGCGCGAAAGAATTGTATATCACTTCCGGACACTGGGAAAAATACGGTGAAGACAGCTTCCAGCCCATCAAAACTCCGAACGAAGGCGAAGAATTTTTGTTGAAACCAATGAACTGCCCGCACCACTGCGAGATTTATAAAGCGCAGCAATGGTCTTACAAAGATTTGCCAAAACGTTATGCAGAATTCGGAACTGTTTACAGATATGAGCAATCCGGCGAGTTGCACGGTTTGACAAGGGTTCGTGGTTTTACTCAGGATGATGCGCATCTTTTCTGTACGCCGGATCAATTGTTACAGGAATTTGAAAAAGTGATTGACCTGGTTCTCTACGTTTTCGGTTCATTAGGTTTTGCCGACTTTACAGCTCAGATTTCCCTTCGTGATCCGGAAAACAGATCCAAATATATCGGTTCCGACGAGAATTGGGAAAAAGCAGAAAACGCTATCGTGACTGCCGCAAAATCCAAAGGTCTGAAAACGGTGACAGAATATGGCGAAGCCGCTTTCTACGGTCCTAAACTGGACTTCATGGTAAAGGATGCTTTGGGCAGAAGCTGGCAGCTGGGAACCATTCAGGTAGACTACAATTTACCGGAGCGTTTTGACCTCTGGTACACCGGGAATGACAATGAGAAACACCGTCCGGTGATGATTCACAGAGCGCCATTCGGCTCTATGGAACGATTCATCGCAATTCTGATAGAAAACACAGCGGGCGATTTTCCGTTATGGCTGAGCCCTGAGCAATTCACGATATTGCCGATCAGTGAAAAGTTTGGAGATTATGCAAAAAAAGTTTCACAATTATTGGAAAATCACGATATTTGTGGACTGATAGACGACAGAAACGAAAAAACAGGCAAGAAAATTCGGGATGCCGAATTGAAAAAGCTTCCGTTTATGCTCATCGTGGGCGAAAATGAGGAGAACAATGGTACAGTTTCTGTTAGAAGAAGAGGCGAAGGCGACCTTGGAGAGATGTCAATTGATGGATTTATCAGCTATTTCAAGGAGCAGGCCAAGCCAACCTTTGAATTGGGTGGCAGCCACTAGCCTTAATCATAGATTATTAATTTTAAAATTTTAAAACCATAGCACTAAAAAGAAACAACAGCAGAGGTCCGATGAGACGTCCAGTCCAGGAAGACCTTCATCAAATCAACGAGAAAATCCGTGCCAAGGAAGTACGCCTGGTGGGAGACAATGTTGAACCCGGTGTATATCCACTGTCTAAAGCTTTGGAGATTGCAAGACAGCAGGAGCTGGACCTTGTGGTAATCTCGGACAAGGCAGAGCCTTACATCTCGCGAATTCTGGATTACAAAAAATTCCTTTACGAGCAGAAGAAAAAACAAAAGGAACTGAAGGCGAAGCAGGTGAAAGTCGTAGTGAAAGAAATACGGTTTGGACCACAGACGGATGATCACGATTATGAGTTCAAGAAGAAGCATGCCGAGAAATTCCTGGAGGAAGGTTCTAAACTGAAAACCTATGTTTTCTTCAAAGGACGTTCTATCGTTTTCAAAGATCAGGGAGAGATTCTTCTTCTGAAGCTGGCTCAGGATTTGGAACACGTAGGAAAAGTAGACCAACTTCCTAAACTGGAAGGAAAAAGGATGATTATGATGATGAGCCCTAAGAAGCCTGCAAAATAAGATCACGAATACCGATTATAAGAGACCTCAGATTTAATTTGAGGTTTTTTGTTTTTCTGTTTTCAACATTTTTTTGTACTTTTGCAGACTTAATTGCGTGAGGGATAGTAATGAAAAGCCCACAGCAGGCGGCGGATGATGCGGCTGTGCGAGGACTTGTAATGGATAGCCCGACCCGAATGAGCGAATGCAGCGCAGCGGAATGAGCGAATGAGGGACACGCCCAAAATGCTAATAGCCCTAAGCTAATAGCTGATACCTAAAATATTGATAACAAACCATAAAAAGCAGAACAATGCCAAAATTAAAAACGAAATCAGGTGCTAAAAAGCGTTTTGCTCTTACCGGAACCGGAAAGATCAAAAGAAAGAATGCTTTCAAAAGCCACATCTTGACAAAGAAAGAAACTAAGCAAAAGAGAAATCTAACGCAAACTTCTTACGTTGCTGCTGTGGACACGAAAAGTGTTTTGAGACAATTAGCAATTAAGTAGTTTTTATAAATCTTTCGGTTTATAAGAATTCGAACAAATTCAAAATTTTAACCCTGAAATGGTGCTACTAAGTGCAATGAAACTATTGCCGCCCACTTCAAAAAAACAATTAACATTATGCCTAGATCAGTAAACGCTGTAGCGTCCAGAGCGCGCAGAAAAAAAGTACTTAAGCAAGCTAAAGGTTTTTTCGGTAGAAGAAAAAATGTTTGGACTGTAGCTAAAAACGCGGTAGAAAAAGCAATGCAATATGCTTACCGTGGCAGAAAAGAGAAAAAGAGAAATTTCAGAAGCCTTTGGGTAACACGTATCAACGCTGGTGCCAGAGAGCACGGAATGTCTTACTCTCAGTTTATGGGAGCTCTTAAGAAAAACAACATCGAGCTGAACAGAAAAGTTCTTGCAGATCTTGCAATGAACCATCCTGAAGCTTTCAAAGCTGTTGTAGATCAAGTAAAATAATTACAAATCTTTGTTATCAATATAAAATCCTGAGAAATATCTCGGGATTTTTTTATTTTTGGCAAAATTTAAATCCTAATGTTAAGAAAATCCATTTTCTTGTTGACTGCAGTTTTGACTGCATTATTTCCGAAAGCCCAGACCTTCGTGCAGGCTTACCAGGACAGAGCGAATCTGGTCTCCCCGACCAATATCCATACGTATTTACAAGAATTTGAAAATCTAGGCGTAAAAAGGACTGGAACAACTCAGAACACCAATACTTTCAATTGGCTTAAAAATAAATATACAACGCTAGGCTATACTGCTTCCGATTTTTTCGAACATTCCTGGACAGCCAATGGATTATCTTCAAAAAACCTGGTCGTAACAAAAACCGGAACATTGTATCCGAATAAATTCGTCATCGTTTGTGGTCATTTTGATTCTATCAATGGGCCAGGGACCAATGACAATGGAAGTGGCACTTCTATTATCTTGGAAATCGCAAGAATTTTAAAAGATATTCCTACTGAATATTCAATCAAGTTCATCCACTTTTCCGGCGAGGAGCAGGGGCTCTTGGGAAGCTCGAGATATGTTTCTCAAATCGTGAACGGAACCAATCCGAAAATGGACATTAAATTGGTGATCAATCTGGATCAGGTAGGTGGACTGGCGACTAAAGCGAATACCAAACTTTATCACGACAAAGATCAGAGCAACCCAGCCAGCAATAATGCCGCAGCAGCCATCGCCGTGCAGGAACTGGCGAACTGCACCCTGCTCTACTCTCCGTTAGCTGTGGATTTTGATCCGGCAGAAAGCACGGATTATGTTCCTTTTCAGCTGAATGGAGAAGTCATTACCGGCTACTGGGAATATGAGGGTGGTTACAACAATCCTTTTGTACACACAGCCAATGACTTGTTGGTTAATATGGATCCCGTCTATGTTTTCAACATTGGCAAAGCCGTCGTGGGAGCTGTGCAGCATTTTGCCGTGGCATCCAAGGTGACTTTGGCTGCAGAAGATTTGGTTTCAAAATCCTCGGAATCCATTGACTTCTACCCTAATCCTGCGAGTACAATTTTGAATTTAAAAATTGATGACAGCATTAAGCAATTTAAAGTTGAAATTTCCGACATGAGCGGAAAACAGCTACTAAATCTGGAAAATCAATCTCAAATTGACATCACCCATCTGCAGCCCGGCGTTTATCTGGCCAAGGTGATTTCTGGCGAGAAACAATTAACGAAAAAAATTATTGTTCAATAAACAGAATAGCTTAAAACAAAAAACCGACTTGGATTCAGTCGGTTTTTTTGATTAATTGTATAATTGTAATGTACTATAATTGATAATTTGTTTATCCTTGAGTATGAATACTTGATCCGAGATCTTGCTGAGATCTTCGAATTGATGACCTATAATAAAGATCAGCTTGTTTCCCTTAAGTTGATCAATGAGCTGATAAATAAAATTTCGATTTGATTCATCAAGAGAAGAAACAGGCTCATCTAGAATCAGAAATTCCGGCTGATGGTACAGGGCTCTCATCCAGCCTAGTAATTGCTTTTGTCCACCAGATAGATTAATACCTTCCTCGCCAACGAGTGTCATAAAACCTTGCGGCAAAGAATTGATGAACTTTTTAAAGCCCAAAGAAATCAGTGAGGCCAGTTTATCCTCATTGATAATATCATCCAAAACAATATTATCAATGATACTACCATTAAACAGTTGTATGTTCTGAGGAACAACACCTACAAAATTTCTCCATTTTTCCACACTCATATTATCCAAAAACTGGGCGTTATTAATTATAACACTGCCCTTTTCAGGATGGTAATTCTTCAATAAAATTTCAGTAATTGTGGTTTTCCCGCTGCCACTTTCACCCAATAAGCAGACAACTTTGCCTTTTTCAAATTTAATAGATATACCATCCAATAGCTTACCTCTACAATTAAATCTGAAATCTATATCTTTTAACTCAACGGAACTGAGTGCAGAGATGTTTTCTATCCCGTCATTTTCAGGTTTTAGAGAAGAATATTCAAACATTCTGTCAAATGCGACTCTTGCTTCCTGAATGGGAATACTTGTCAAGGCCAGATTGGTGATGGCACTTAGCAACGAACTGGCAATCCCTATAATAGCCATAAGTTCACCGATTCTAATCTCATTATTAAGCACATTATAGGAAGAGAATCCTAAGATTCCGAGCAAGACAAAAACCAAAACCAGCCCGGAATAAAGCGTTATCTTCAGATTTAGTCTACCTAGATCAAAAATCCTTCCCTGAAAGTTTCCAAAAATAATTTGATTCTTCTTCAAGAAAAGTTCCTGCTTAGAAAGGTTTTTAACAACATCTATTCCTCTTATGCTGTCGATATAATTGGCTTCGTTACTGCTATACGCTTGCATTACATTTTTCTGGGACTCAATTATTTTCTTGTTAAACCGGAAAATAATGTAAAAAACAATAGGTGAAACCAGAAGACAGAAAATGGCTAATTTCCACGAATAGTAAAATAGAAAACCGATAGAAATCAGAACAGATAATATATCGGTCGCTGTATTGGTGATCAGTAGTTTTATAACATTCTGTATTCTTTGTGTGTCATTTAGCCTCGCTACAAAATCACCTGTTTTTCTGCTATCAAAGAACTTCTTTGGCAAGTATAGCAATGATGAATAAAATCTCTCATTGATTCTTAGATTAAACGCCCTGCTCTGCTTGATAATATAAAGCTCCCGTAATGCTTGCACCATTACTCTTCCTAACAAAAGAAATCCCAGAAAACCTATACTAAGAAAAAGTAAGTTGAGCTTCTTTTTGGGAAGAATATCATCGATTAATTTCTGTGAAAAAACAGACATAGACATTCCAAGCAATGTAAAAATGACACCCAGAAAAATAATGGTGTAGAGCCATTCGTGATCTTCACGGATCAAGTCTTTGAGCCAGTTGATTTTTTCCTTATTGGTTTGTTGCGACTTTTGGAAATGCTGGTTGGGGCGCAGTGTCAGGCAACTTTTTGAAATCCACACCTTTTCCAGCTGGTCTTTGCTCCAGTATTCTATACCTTTTGCAGGATCTCCAATACAAAATTGAGAATTCCCACCAGAATCATAATAATAGCAGATAACATAATGTTCGTGTTTTTGATCAATAATAATGTGCAGAATCACAGGCTCTCCATGTTCTATCAGGGCATCCGTGTCTGCCTCGCAGCCTTCGGCATCAAAACCGATCTCGTTAGCACATTGGAAGAGTCCCAGCAAGGTGGTTCCTGTTTTGGAAGTGCCACTTTTTTCTCTCAAAGTTTCTAAAGAAACATCGCCTCCATAATATCGTGCCAGAGATTGCAAACATCCCACACCACAGTCGGTTTGGTCTTTCTGCAGCGTAAATGTTTTTTGGATCAACTTATTTTTTTTCATCAAAATCGGCTAGAACTTTTTCTACTTTTATAGCACCAGTACTTCTGTGGACAAGCTTGTTTTGGTAATTGTAGCCAAGAAAATAAGGAATCCCTGTCATAGAAAATTTAAGATACACTTCAGATTTGGGATCGTTGCACCACCGGATGTTTTCGGCATTATCCAGCTTATATCTTTGTGCAAAAGCCCTGATCTCAGAAAGTGGCTTATCTGTAAACATGATCCACTTGATATCCGGATGTTTCTGACTAATTTCAGAAAGTTCATCCATCTCAGCCTGGCAATATTCACACTCCGGATTGAAGTACACGAAAACCTTATTGCCTTCCGGGAGATTCGTATTCGTTACAGATTTGCCATGGATATCTTGCACTGAAAAAGCAGGAATACTTTTCAATGCCTCTACTTTCTGTTTCTTCTTTTGGAAATTAAGGAAAAGGTATATCATAATACCTACCATCAGGACAGGAATTATCACTGCAACTATTTTTAATGTTTTTTTATTGGTCATATTTTTTCCTTATAGTAATCACTTAATGAGATTCCGGACAGCTTTATACAGATATACAAAACAAGACTATAAATACCGAAAGAATTTATGTTTATGATTAAGCAGACTTTTTCCAATTATAGAAGTATGATACGGTAATGCTGAGCCATACGATGGGTAACACCCAATCTCTCCAGCCGATTTTGTTTTCCGTTAAGGTTTTTATGGATAAATATACTGTGACTGCAGCACAAAGTATTGCGCAACAAAATACAACTGTCTTTTTTCTGATTTTATGAAATATCATCATTAATACTGCACACTAAGAATTAAAAAACAAACTACTCCCGTCCAGAACAGCAATCCCACACCATAGGTCATCGCTACCAGTCCGAAAGATTTTAGAGGCTTTATCTTCTGGTCAGACAGTTCGTAGATGCCATACGCCAGGATCCCCCAATAGAAAAGCTCGAACAGGTTCACCAGTTGCAGCGGATAAGCCAGCCATTTTTCCATAGAGATATGCTCCCGCAGATTGATGAGTGAGATGGGATAATACGTTTGCAGGTCCTCGAGAGTATAATCCGTATCGATCCAATAAAAATTAACAAATTTATAGACACCCGCCAGCACAAAGACAAACTCCGCAATGAGCGCCAGGAAAACAAAATCCGAAAACTTCACTTTCTCCAATCCTTCCAGATCCAGAAGCTTTATAAAGTTGAGACAAAAAGCCACCAATAAAACTTTTATACCAATAAGCACAGGCGTTACTGCATAACCTACCCACCACCACTTTTTCTGGCTTTCCATATAGTTTTGGACTATATCATTTGGATAATCTTTGGAAAGAAAATCGAAGATTTTTGATTGTGTTGAAATAAAACTTCTATCAAGAAAAACAAGTGCAAAATAAACTACTGTTATGATAGTAAAAAGTAAGATATTTTTCATAATAATAAAAGCTATGAAAGCAAAAAAATGCTTTCATAGCTTTTTAATTTTTAAACTTCGAAAATAAAAACTTTAAAAGATTTGGAAAAAATTTGATTGTCCCTACTTCCATCTTTTTTAATTTTGGAAAAAAATTAGAAAGGACAAAAACCATTAAAAAAGACAATACCATACCGTAGTATCCATACTTATAGTTTTGATGACTTCTAGTTTCAAATAATAATAAAACTAAAGAAAAGCCTAATAGAACAAATAAAATAAGTCCAAATATTTCTTTGTAAGATTTCATTTTTTAAATTTTAAGATGCTATATATGCACAAGCAGCAGAATATCCAATAGCCATACCTACTACTGCTCCACCTCCTGTTAATCCTGCCGCTAAACCTAAAAACCATGATTCTGGCTGACTTGTTGCCCAAGTCATACACTCTCTCCAAGTCATTTTTCCTCCCTGCAAACTCTCCATTTGCGAAATTTCTAATTTTTTCATTTGTAAAAAATTTTAATTTATTATTTGTGTTTTCCTCGTGAAAACCGTTGAACAAATTTTGAAAGAATATTGATAATTTCCTATTCCATTTTGGAATAATAGTATTTTATTAAGAATTAATTATAAATTCTTAAAAATGGCTTAAACTTTTGACTAGGCAATACCTTATCCTTTTGCCTACTAATAACTTCCTTCATCAGGCTCAGAATAAACTGAGATCAGCAAAAAAACACTTCATTATTACAATTAGTATTAGCAATGTCACCCTGAGCTTGTCGAAGGGTTTCGTTAATACAAGTGTTGACGGATAGCTACAATATCACGCCAATAAGGTTATAATCTGGCTAAAGCAAAAATCCATTTTGGAATAATCGTACAGCCTTTAATATTTGACATCAAAAAAGTGCAAAATAGCCAATACAAGAAAAATACTTGCCGACAGCCAATATGGATGATTCTTATCAATCACCATCACAATAAAATTGATCACAGCCACACATATAAAAATGTATTTCGCATATTTTCGATTGATCATCACTATTTCTTTAACTTATTTTTCTGCCCATAGGCTGCGGCTATAATAACCACCAGAACCACAATATAAAATCCATCCATAAAATCGTAAATCAAAGAACAAAAATATAAGGGGAGTTTCTGATAAAATATTCCATTTTGGAATAAAAGGAAGAAGAATGAAAAATTTAACAATATTTAACCTAAACTAATTTCCTTAAAATAAATGATTCTATATACATTTGTACTACAAAAACATAAAAACGATGAAAAACACAAAAGATATCGGTTTCCGTATCAAAAAACTTCGTGAAGAGAGAAACATCTCCCAGGAAGAATTAGCAGTACAGCTTGGCATCTCCCAAAGCAAGCTTTCCAAAATAGAAAATGGCCATCTCAATGCCAGCCTACCGCTCATGATTGCTGCGTGTAATCTCTTTAATCTATCCCTCGCAGACCTCACACAAGTCATACAAAACATATCATAAACCCAAACAACACAAATTATGGCATCATCCTCAGAAACAGGGCACGCAAAAAACATTGCAAATCTGAACCTGCTTATCAGCAACATCTCAGCACTTGGCAGCATTTACAAGCCAGCCAACTCAAAAATTCAGCTCTCAAACCTGCAAAATTTGTATGACACAGCCCTCGCACAGCAGGAAGATGTCAATAGCCTACTCTCGCCCTATGCCCTGGCAGTAGATGCAAGAGAAGCCGTATTCAAACCTCTCAACAGAGACCTTTCCAAACTCCGTAAGGCATACAAAGCCACGGAAGGTGTCACTACACAGCAGCTGGAAGACCTCATGACCATTATTCGGAAACTCAAAGGTGTACGGAAAACCAAACTCACCTCGCCCACAGAGCCGGACCAGGCAGATGACATCCATTCCGTGTCCCAGCTCAGCTATGACCAGCGTACCAATAATATGGACGCGCTCATTTCCCTGTTGCAGAACACCCCAAACTACAACCCGAACGAGATAGAATACCAGGTAAAGACCTATCAGTCCAAAAAAAACCAGATGCTGGCGACCACGCAGTCCGTAGCAGATACGTTCATTCCGCTCAATAACGCTCGCAGCCTTAGAAATGCCACGCTTTACCAGGCAGAAGATAACCTGGTAGATGTTGCCAACACTGCAAAAGACTATCTGTTCACCATTCTTGACTCAGATTCGGCACAGTACAAAGCAATAGCCCGCATAAAATTCAAAAAAAGATAACAATAACACTGATACCTTATTTCGGCTTTGCCCAGTTTGACAAATTTGATCTTAACCGTTTGTATCAGATATGTCATACTGAGCGGTGCAGGGATCCCGATGGATGATTTTATAATTCGTGCTCATAAAAATAAAGACAGTAGCACAATTTGTTATTGCGTTTCAGTGTCTTAAGGGACAATTACAATCCAAAAGAGCATGGTCTCAATCCAACAAGGCCCGGTCTCCATCAAATTAAGCATAGTCCCAATCCAACAAGGCCCCGTCTTAATCCAACAAAGCATAATCCTAATCGAACAAAGCTCCGTCTCAATCGAACAAGGCATGGTCTTAATCGTATAAAATACAGTCTCGATCCGATGAGCACCATTCAGAATAACAAATCAATTATAACTAGGCCAATAAAAAAAACCGACTTGGATGCAGTCGGTTTTTTTAGCAATTAATTTACAATTCCCGGATATTACGGAAAGTGAGATTGATGCGTGGCTGCATCGGTCGGCTGGACTTGGCAATCCGGTGTTCCCAATTGGTCTGTAAATCGCCTTTCATAATGAGTAAGGAACCGTGCTGAAGTGGCAAAGAATATTTGTTCCTATGATTATCCTTATTCCTGAAATCAAAATTTCGCACTTGTCCGAAACTGACCGAAGCAATTACCGGTCTATTCCCCAACTCGCTTTCTTTATCCCGATGCCAGGCAACAGAATCATTGCCGTCTCTGTAAAGATTAAGCAAAACAGAATTGAACTGATGACCTGTCAGTTTCTGGATTTTGTATCTCAGTCCCAGAAGTTCCGGCGTCCAGGCATTGACACTGAATTCGTTGCCTCCCAAATGATAGGATTTTTCATCATCGCCGTACCAGGCCGTCAAACGTGGCGTCAGGACTTCTTTGTCAAACATCTTCTGCGTGCTCTGTTTCCATGGCACATTCTCGATCAGATTCTTTTCAATTTCTGTAGCTCTTTCCTCAGACAGAAAATGCTCAGTATAATCCAATAATTCGGTTGGAAACTGGTAATAATCGCCGGCATCAAACAAACTGAGCTGCATATCGGTGCTGTATGTTCTAAAATTACTTCTCATTTGAAACTTTGTTATCCAATTCTTTAATATCTTTTCTGATTTCCGAGACCATTTCTCTGTCCGGCAGATTCATCATGTCTTCCAGAGGATATTTCCGGATATCGACGGTCAGAAGCAAATCGATGCTGATGTGGAAGAACTTTGATATCGTAATCAGAATCTCATAAGGCGGTTCCGAGCGGCCATCTTCATATTTCGAATAACGGACTCTACTCATCCCAAGACTTTCTGCAAAGCTCTGCTGAGATAAGTTCCTCTTGTTTCTTAAAACCCTGATGTTATCTGAAAATATTGACATTGATACAAATTGTATCTGCAAATATAATAAAAATGATACAAAATGAATCTAATTTTGTCAGGTGAATCGTGCTATTGTACATATGGACCTGGATGCGTTTTTCGTTTCGTGCGAAAGGCTGAACCACTCTGAACTGAACGGAATCCCACTCATCATCGGCGGTGGCGACCGTGGCGTGGTGGCTTCCTGCTCGTACGAAGCACGGAAATTCGGGGTGCGTTCTGCGATGCCGATTAGAATGGCGCTCCGCCTTTGTCCCGATGCCAAAGTGGTAAAAGGTGACTACGAACTCTTTTCCAAAATGTCTCATCTGGTGACCGAAGTGATCCAGGAAAAAGTGCCCGTGATGGAAAAGGCGAGCATCGATGAGTTCTATCTTGACCTTACCGGAATGGACAAATTTTTCGGCTGTTACCAATGGACCCAGGAAATTGCATCTGCGGTGAAAAAGGAAACCGGACTTCCGATCAGTTTTGCCTTGTCCAATAACAAAACCGTTTCAAAAATCGGAACGGGCGAATCAAAACCCGAAGGGAAATTCCAGATCAGAGAGACGGAGATCCAACCATTTCTCAATCCGCTTTCCGTCAAAAAAATCCCGATGGTGGGCGACAAAACTTTTCAGCTTCTTTCGAGAATTGGTGTGAGAACGATTCATACACTTTCCGAAATGCCGGTTCTGGTGCTGCAGCAGATGATGGGTGTGAACGGAAAAGAGCTTTGGAAAAAAGCCAATGGTATCGATGACAATCCCGTGATTCCTTACTCCGAAAGAAAATCCATTTCTACGGAACGGACATTTGCGACAGATTCCATCGACATTTTGGAAATCAAAAGGCTGATATCGGGAATGGCAGAAAAGTTAGCTTATCAATTGAGACAGGAAAAATGGCTGACATCCACGGTTGTGATCAAAATCCGGTATTCCAATTTTGATACGGAAACCAAACAACACAAAATCGCTTACACGTCTGCCGACCACACTTTATCCAAAGTTGCTTTGGAACTTTTCAACAAAGTTTATACGAGGAGAATGCGCATCCGGCTCGTTGGTCTGCGCTTCACAGATTTGGTTCACGGTCATCACCAGATGAATCTTTTTGAAGATACTGAAGAGCAGATGAGCCTCTATCAGACGATGGATTATCTCAAAAACAGGTTCGGCGCCAATGCTTTAGGCAGAGCTTCGGGATTTGATTTTGGTCAATAATTTTTAAAATTTTAATTTCAATGTATCTCAACTGTCATTCTTATCACAGCCTTCGTTACGGCACTTTATCGGTTCAGAATCTGGTAGAGCAAGCTTCCGAACTTGGAATCAAAACATTGGTTTTGAGCGACATCAATACCGTAACCGCCATTTATGATTTCAAAAAAGAATGTGAAAAAGCAGGAATAAAACCGATTGCCGGCATCGAAGTGAGAAAAGAAAACAAACTCTTATACATTGCTATTGCGAAGGCATTCGGCGGAATTGGAGAAGTGAACCAGATTTTAACTCAACATCATTGTGACGGTATTGAACTTTCGGAAACGGCTCCGAATTACAGTCAGGTATTTGTCATTTATCCCATCGAAAATATGCCTGAAACTTTAAAAGAAAATGAATTCATAGGAATCCGTGAAGAGGAATTGAATCTGTTGATTCGGCCTGAATTTAAAAATAAAATCAACAAAATGGTTGTTCTTCAGCCTGTCACCTTCAGCACGAAAAAAGAATATAATCTTCATCGAATCCTGAGAGCGATTGACGGCAATACTTTGATTTCTAAACTTGCGGAAGATGAGATTTGCAGAAAATCCGAACATTTCAAACCCGAAATTGACTTATTAAAATCATTTGAACATTATCCTTCAATCATTAGCAACACCAAAAAAATCCTTGCAGAATGTAGCTTTGAATTTACTTACAAAGAACGTGGAAGCACTGAAAATAAAAACAAAAAATATTTTAAAGAATCTCTGGAAGAGGATATGAAACTGTTGGCCGAGCTCGCTTATTCGGGTTTGCAAAAACGGTATGGCGCCAATGATGATGTTGCCAGAGCCAGAGTTGAAAAAGAACTGAAAGTGATTGGTGAGCTTAAATTTTCGGCGTATTTTCTGATTACCTGGGATATCGTGCAGTACAGCAACAGAATGGGTTTTATGCACGTCGGTCGAGGAAGTGGCGCCAATTCCATCGTCAGTTATTGCCTGGGCATTACAGATATTTGTCCGATTGAATTAGATTTATATTTTGAAAGGTTTCTGAATCTTAACCGAACTTCTCCACCCGATTTTGATATCGATTGGAGTTGGCAAAACCGCGACATCATCATCCAATATATTTTTGATAAATACGGAAGGGATCACGTGGCCTTTTGCGGAACCAATGTGGAATTCAAATACAAATCGATTTTTCGGGAAGTAGGTAAAGCATTTGGTTTGCCCAAAGAAGAATTAGATCAATTGGCTGGCAAATCAATGGAAAACCACGACCAAAACTCGATTGTAAAACTGGTTCATCAATATGGAAAATTGATGGAAAAATTCCCGAATCAAAGAAGTATGCACGCTTGCGGCATTTTGATTTCTGAAGAACCAATTACCACTTACACGGCTCTGGAAATGCCTCCAAAAGGCTTCCCTATTGCTCAGTTTGATATGAATGTGGCAGAAGACATCGGGTTGGAAAAGTTTGATATTCTCTCGCAGCGCGGACTTGGAACGATCAATGACACCGTAGAATTAATTAAACAAAACAGAGGCATCGAAGTGGATATCCGGGACACTTCTATTTCTAAAGACGAGTCTGTCTGCAATGAATATCTGGCCATCGGAAAAACCATCGGCTGTTTCTATATCGAAAGTCCGGCGATGCGTGGATTGTTACGACGGCTGAAATGCAGTGACTACCGAACGTTGGTCGCCGCGTCATCTATCATCCGTCCCGGCGTGGCACAGAGCGGAATGATGCGGGAATATATTTTCCGCCACAATCATCCCAATCAATTCGAATATTTTCATCCCGTGTTTGAGAAAAATTTGAAAGAAACTTACGGCATTATGGTTTATCAGGAAGATGTGATCAAAATTGCGCAATATTTTGGAGGACTTTCTCACGCCGATGGTGACATTCTAAGACGGGCAATGAGCGGAAAGGAACGGTCGATGCAGAAATTGAATGAAGTAAAAGTCAACTTTTTCGAATCTTGTAAAAATCAAGGACATTCTGAGCAAATGACCGCAGAGGCTTTTCGGCAGATTCAGTCGTTTGCGGGTTATTCATTTTGTAAGGCACATTCGGCGTCTTATGCGGTGGAAAGTTATCAGAGTTTGTATCTGAAGGTCTATTATCCGCTGGAATTTATGGTTTCGGTCATCAATAACCAAGGTGGTTTTTACCGGACAGAAGTTTATATTCACGAAGCGAGAATGTCCGGCGCTGAGATCCAAAATCCCTGCGTGAACCACAGCGAATATCAATCGGTCTTGAAAGGAACAACCATCTATTTGGGCTTTCTGCTACTGCAATCTCTGGAGACGAAAATTGCCCAAATGATTTCTGAAGAGCGCGAAATAAACGGCGATTACCAATCTCTGGAAAACTTCATCAAGCGCATTCCGGTAGGGATTGAAACCATTCAGATTTTGATTTTTATTGGCGCATTCAGGTTTACAGGAAAGCAGAAAAATGAATTGTTGGTGGAAGCCAGATTATTATTGATCAACTATAAAATCGAAAACAGAAACATTGCCCTTTTTGATGAGCCTGCGCGTGAATTCAAACTGCCGGAACTGAAAAGAGAAGCGTTTGAAGATGCCTTTGATGAGCTGGAGATCATCGGATTTCCTGTTTCCTGCAGTCCTTTTGACTTGTTAAAAACAAAATTCCGAGGTTCGGTTTTTGTAAAAGATTTATTGAAATTTCACAAACTTCAGGTCAAAATGCTGGCTTATCTGATTTCGCGGAAACACGTTCCTACGAAGAAAGGTGCGATGTTCTTCGGAACCTGGATTGATGCCAATGGTGATTATTTTGATACCGCTCATTTCCCGGACAGTCTGAAAGAATACGATTTTCAGGGTGGAGGCTGTTATCTCTTGCTGGGAACAGTGGAAGTGGATTATCATTTTCCGACGATCACGATTCATAAAATGGCGAAGCTGCCAATGATCCCGGATCCGAGGTATGCGTATGACAAAGACAGGGAATTTGATGTTCATAAACAAATGAAAGAAGACATCAGTATGACCTCACGCAAGCCTTATCCGCAGGCGCACGAGATCAATTTGCCGAGGCAGAAATTCAGTTAAAAAGATCATTATCTTTTATTGATAACTCCTATATTTCAATTATTTACTCTACTTTTTGACCAAAAGCAATAAATGTTAATTTTGCATTTTTAATAAAGTCTTTCCAAGTCATATTTTCAGTATAATCTTCATTCATCAATTCAAAATAATATTCGGAAGGATTTTTATTTCTATAAGATTCATCCTCAAGAGAATTATACAATTTTTCATTATATGGAAATACCCAAATCCTGAATCTCCTTGTTATTATGTTGGGATTTAATAATGGTAATTCTTGAATACAACAAACCGATATTCTACTATTACCATTGATTTCTTTTGGGTTCAGTAATCCTTTTTCGATTATCGACAGACCTTTAAAATCAACTCTCCCGAATTTTATAGTCTCTAAATTGTTTAGAATAACTTTATTATTTCTGGATTTAACTTTTGAGAGTTTATAGTTAGTATTTTTATTTCTTTGAGAATAAGCATTATCAAAAATTATTTTGGCCGTCTTATATTTTTCATCACTTAATGATTCTGTTTGAGCAAAAAAATTTAGAGGACTTAAGATTACAAATATTACTAAAATAATTATTTTCATAAATCATTATTGAATTTCTAGATTAATAAATAAGTCGTATTACATCTAAACAAATTACTGCTAATATCAATATGACACAAATATATATTTCGTAATAAAAAAACGATTACTAAAAGTAACCGTTTATTGTATTTCTGAGCTTAATCCTTTGTCCAGCAATGCCTGATTCATCGGTTTAAGTTTTTCCAACGCACCTGTTTTTACGGTACATTTGCCTTTGTAATGAACGAGAATCGTACACTGTTCTGCCTGCTCCAGCGTATGTTCGCAGATTTCCATCAGGCACATAATGACAAAGTCGAAAGTATTGACATCATCATTATGAAGAACCAATTTGTAGACTTCGTCTTCCTGTTCCAGCACCAGAACATCTTCATCGTACTGGCGTTTTGGCTGATCGTAAGATTTATTGTTATTAATACTTATCATTACGCATCTGTAATTTCATCGGTAAGATCTTCGAGGAGTGGTTTCTCGTATACCAGTTCCACCAGTTCTACACCCTTGTTCTGCATTTTGAGAATTTTGAAGTGGTAGCCGTCGCACTCAAACTCCTGATTTTCTTCCGGAATATCCTGCAATTTGTTGAGGATAAATCCGGCTAAAGTATTATACTCGCCTTCTTCGGAAACCGGAAGGTCTCTCGGCAGGCTTTCGTTGATCTCCTCCAAT
This sequence comes from Flavobacteriales bacterium UBA720, assembly GCA_002297505.1. Lineage (GTDB taxonomy): Bacteria > Bacteroidota > Bacteroidia > Flavobacteriales > Weeksellaceae > Epilithonimonas. Next base: position 50,873 of record DBLQ01000110.1, on the reverse strand, counting down.
GGCTGCGTGGCTTTCACCCAATAGGTGTTCTCGCCGACCTTGTCTACGATTTTATCCTCTTCATCTTCCTCGTCCTGAATCTCGCCTACCAATTCCTCCAGGATATCTTCCAGCGTGATGATACCTTCAGTTCCGCCAAATTCATCAATGACAATCGCCATATGCTGCTTCTTCAGCTGGAACACTTTTAGAAGGTCAGAAATCTTTTTGCTTCCGACCACAAAGAAGGCTTCCCGCATCAGACCTCTCAAATCTTCATGCGTCAATTCGCCCTTGCTTTTGATATATTCCCTGATGATCTCCTTGGTGTAAAAAATACCGATGATGTTATCAATGGAACCCTCGTAAACCGGGATACGCGAGTAGCCGCTTTCCATAATCTGAGAGATGATTTCCTCCTTATCATCCTCGATGTCAATCGAAGAGATGTTCTGGCGGGTGATCATGATCTGCTTCGCATTGTGATCTGTAAAATCGAAAGCATTCTTGATGATCTCATAATTTTCCTCCTCAATCTCACCACTGTCTGCAGATTGTTTTACTAACAATTGCAATTCTTCTGTAGAATGAATATCATGTTCCGAGGCCGGATGGATTTTGATAATTCTCAAAAACCCGTTGGACAAGGAGTTCATCAACCAGATGAACGGGCGGAAGATATTGTAAAACAGATGCAGCGGATAGGCAATGAATAAGGTTGTGGCCTCAGATTTCCTGATCGCAATCGATTTTGGAACCAATTCTCCGAAGACAATGTGCATCACGGTAATCAAAAGGAAACTACAGACGACTGAAATCGTAGTCACCGTAGTGGCCGCCAATTCGATATTGAGGGAATGAAACGTGGCTTCTATGATATGATGCAACGCGCTCTCTCCTACCCAACCGAGGGCAAGGGAAGCAAGTGTAATCCCCAGCTGAGTGGCCGAGAGATAGGCATCGAGATTTTTAATGATATTTTCGGCCTGCTTGGCCATCGTGTTTCCTTCGGCAGCTTTGAGCTGAATCTGGGAATAACGTACTTTAACAATTGAGAATTCGGCGGCTACAAAAAAGCCATTCAAAAGAACTAAAAATAATGCAATGAGAAGTTTGACTAAACTATCGGGGTCCATTTAATGTTGTTATATATACAATCCCTACAAAGATATATATTTTTTTTAACTTCGATTTAGAACATCTTGAAGTTAATAAAAATGAAATTTAGCAATAGTGAAATACCCAAACAACAATAACTTTAGAAAAAAATAAATAAAAAAGCCATTACTTTCTAACGACCAAATTAATAAAAATTTGTAGTTAATAAGTAGTGGCTATAAAAATTCAGACTTCGCAAAATATTACAGAAAGTCTGTTTTTGTAAACTTATTTTTTAAATTTGAACGTATTAAATTTTCCGTTTTTGTTTACTACTTTTAATACGTAAATAGAAGAATTCAAATAAGAAATATCAATAATCTTGTTTTTATATTGACCTAACTTTTTTCCAGACATATCAAATATTTCACATTCTTTAAAATTATTTCCAATAAGCTCTGTAATAGTTAGCAAGTTTTTATCATTTGAAATAAAAAAGTCTGGTGTATTTTTTATTTCTTTGGTACCAAGATTATCTGCGGTTTCAATTATAAAAGCAAGCGAATTCATATTTGAAACTTGCGTTGAAATGGGTTTCCAAGTCGTATTAGCAGAAAAGGTCAAATCATCCGGATCAACAAATACAGCGTTATTAAAACTATTTTGGCTAGATGAAAATGAGTACCAATTCGCTTGTGCAAAAAAATTGGAATTAGCGTTTACTAATCCAGCAACACTTAACCAATATTTACCAATTGGTTTATTTTGGCATATTCCATAGGTATCGATATTATTTAGCTCTACCTTGAATACGTCATTCCCTAAATCAGTAATCACCAATTTTGAGTTTGTGGGATAAGCCAAAGAGAAATACCCTCCTGTATAAGTCTTAAAAGGTATCCCCATTGGAAGTGAATTTTGCTCAGGAATTAAATGAACAGTAAAGCCTTGCAAATTACTCAGAAAGTTCGAATCACCTTTACCAAATATGGTAATTTTCTTAATGGTTGAAATTGATGTTAGTTCAAAATCATCTGCTGTAAAAATCCCTTTTTGACTTGGATTGTAACTATAACTTGAAACATAATCTAATGGCATAGATGAAACAGGTTGATTAATCACAACAGTTTGAGCCAATAATAGATTACCTAATGCAACAAAAGATAAAAATAATTTTTTCATTTTTGTGTTTTTATTTTTAAAAATTAATGGTTGCAAAAGTAAGTTTTTTTTTATTTGTTTACAAGTAATTACTTCTACTCAATATACCGAGACTTCGTTTCCTTTTCCTGTAAAATCGAAAAAAGGATTAAGATTGATACTTTGCGAAGCTGCAGCCCGACTTGAGCGGAAATCCTTTTTTGCTGGTTCTCAATTTCTACTTATGTAGAAACTTTCTGCAAAAAAGATTGGGAGCGGAAGGCGGATAAAGCTGCCCAAAATAATAAAAAGCACTGAAGTTTGCCCTCCAATGCTTTTTATAACTAACTACTAACTTTAACTTATAAATATATCAACTGTTTTTCAGAGCTTCTGCTCCGGAAACAATCTCTAAAATTTCGTTGGTGATGGCGGCCTGTCTGGCTTTGTTGTAGAAAATCCTCAAGTCATTTCTAAGAGCCTCTGCATTGTCAGTCGCCTTGTGCATCGCTGTCATCCTGGCACCGTGTTCTGATGCTACAGAATCCAGAACCGCTTTAAATATCTGTGTCTTGATAGACTTTGGAATCAGGGTTTTCAGGATTTCCTGTCTGCCCGGTTCGAAGATGTAATCTACATTCACATCGGAAGTTTGCTTTTCTGCGGACACAGAAATTGGCAAAACCTGCTCTGTTACGACTTCCTGAGTGGCAGCATTGATAAACTTATTGTAAACTACATATACTTTGTCAAACTTGCCAGCTTTGAAATCGGCCATTACCTTTTCCGTCATGTTGGAAACATGGTCGAAAGAAAGATTATCGAAGAGCGAACTGTGATTTTCGTAAACTGTTCTGTTCTTTCTCATCGCATCGAAAGCTTTTTTACCAATCGTGAGAATCTCCAGTTCTACATTTTTTTGGGAAGAAAACTGCGTATTCAATTCCTTAATTACAGACGAGTTGAAGGCACCGGCCAAACCTCTGTTGGAAGTTACGGCGATGAAAAGTACTTTTTTCACCTCACGCTCCACTGCAAATTCTGAAATGTTGTCTGCATCAGAAGCGGCGCTTACATTCTCAATAATCTCCTGTAGTTTTTCGGAATAAGGTCTCAGCATTACGATTGCATCCTGCGCTTTTTTCAGTTTCGCTGCGGAAACCATTTTCATAGCACTGGTAATCTGCATCGTAGATGATATCGATGAAATCCTGCCTCGTATTTCTTTTAAGTTTGCCATTCTTATAATCTGGTTGATAGTTGATAGTTGATAGTTGTCAGTCCAAGGAAATGTCCATCAACCGACAACTAACAACCGACAACCAAGTTTAGTTGTATTTCGCAGAAAGTTCTGTTGCTACCTGCTTCAGCGTTCCGGTAATTGAATCGTCAATTTTACCAGCTTTAAGCGCAGCCATTACTTCCGGATGCTTGTTTCTCAAGAAATCCACATATTCTACCTGGAATTCTTTCACCTTTCTGATTGGAATATTTCTCATCAGGTTTTCAGTTCCTGCGTAGATCATTGCTACCTGACTTTCTACCGGAAGCGGAGAGTTCACCGGTTGCTTCAAAAGCTCCACGTTTCTTTCCCCTTTAGAGATTACTGCCAATGTGGCAGCATCCAGGTCAGAACCGAACTTTGCAAACGCTTCCAATTCTTTATATTGAGCCTGGTCTAGTTTCAAAGTACCAGACACTTTTTTCATTGACTTGATTTGAGCATTACCCCCAACTCTTGATACAGAGATACCAACGTTGATCGCAGGACGAACTCCCGAGTTGAACAAGTCAGACTCCAGGAAAATCTGTCCGTCTGTAATAGAGATCACGTTGGTCGGGATATATGCAGAAACGTCACCAGCCTGAGTTTCGATGATTGGAAGGGCTGTTAATGAACCACCACCTTTCACGATTGGCTTGAGAGATTCCGGCAAATCGTTCATTTGTTTTGCGATAGAATCATCAGCAATAACTTTTGCCGCTCTTTCCAATAATCTGGAGTGCAAGTAGAAAACGTCTCCCGGATAAGCCTCACGGCCCGGTGGTCTTCTCAATAGAAGAGAAAGCTCACGGTAAGCTACAGCCTGCTTGGACAAATCATCATAAACAATCAAAGCGGCACGACCAGTGTCTCTGAAGTATTCTCCAATAGAAGCACCTGCCATTGCAGAGTAAACCTGCATTGGAACCGGATCAGAAGCGTTAGCAGCTACAATTACTGTGTAAGCCAAAGCGCCTTTGTCTTCTAATGTTTTAACGATTTGTGCTACAGTCGAAGCTTTTTGCCCAATTGCAACATATATACAATAAACCGGTTGCCCAGCATCATAAAATTCTTTTTGATTGATAATGGTGTCGATAGCCACAACTGTTTTACCAGTCTGTCTGTCACCAATGATCAGCTCTCTTTGTCCTCTTCCTACAGGAATCATCGAGTCAATCGCAACGATACCAGTCTGAAGCGGCTCAGTTACCGGCTGACGGAAGATAACACCTGGTGCTTTTCTTTCCAACGGCATTTCGTAAAGTTCCCCTTCGATAGGTCCTTTTCCATCGATTGGATTACCCAAAGTGTCCACAACTCTACCAAGCATTCCTTCACCAACTTTGATAGAAGAGATTCTGTTAGTTCTTCTTACAGTATCGCCTTCTTTTACCATTTTGGATTCACCAAGAAGTGCCACACCTACGTTGTCTTCTTCCAGGTTAAGAACGATACCTTCTACTCCAGCTTCGAATCTTACCAATTCTCCGTACTGTACGTTTTCTAAACCGTAAACACGCGCGATACCATCACCGATTGTAAGAACAGTACCAACTTCTTCTACATTAGATTGAGTATCGAAATTTGCTAATTGCTGCTTCAGTATCGCTGATACTTCTGCCGGATTTATTTCTGCCATTATATGGTTGTTTTTTCTTAGTTAAGTTGAAATTCTTTTTTGATATGATTCAGTTTTGACTTCACTGAAGCATCGATTTGCTGGTCGCCCACTCTCAGGATATAACCTCCGAGAATTTCCGGTTTAATTATCGTTTCCAAATCATAGTTGGAAACATTCACCATTTTGGAATCCGCAATGATTTTCTGAATATTTTGCTCTGACAATTTTGTAGCTGTAACCAAAGTTATTCTCTGAGTTCCTTTGATATCTTCCACTTTATTGATGAATTCCTGGGCGATATTCTTAAGCTGAGATTCTCTGCCTTGTTTGATAACCAATCGGATGATGTTTTGTGCTACCGTCGAAAAACTTTTAAAAATCTCCAGTGCAACCGCCTCTTTTTTTCTGGCATCAATAAAAGGTGTATTAAGAAATTGATTTAATTCCTTAGATTCAGACATAATTTTCACCACGTCCTTCATCTCACCGAAAACCGCTTCCGTGTTACCGGATTCCTGTGTGAAATCCAGTAAACCCTGTGCGTATCTTTTAGCTACTTTAGATGTCAGCATCCTGATTAGTTAAGGTTAGATTTGTTAAGAATATTTTCTACCAAAGCATTGTGAGCACCTTCGTTATCCAATTTCTCTCTCAAGATATTTTCCGCGATGTTCACAGACAAAGTTCCGATTTGATTTTTGATATCAGCCATTGCCGCATTCTTTTCCGTCTGGATAGACTGTCTGGCAGCTTCAATCATTTTCTCGCCTTCTACTTTGGCGCTGTCTTTAGCTTCGTTTACAATTTTATCCTTCATTTCTCTCGCTTCTTTCAAGATACCGTCTCTCTCGGCTCTTGCTTCGCGCAGGATTCTTTCGTTGTCTTCTTTCAGCTGAGCCATCTCCTGCTTTGCCAATTTTGCCTGATTCAGCGCATCGATGATTGATGTTTCTCTCTCGTCGATAGATTTAAGAATTGGTTTCCACGCAAACTTTCCTAAGATGAAAAGCAATACCAGGAAGATGATGGACTGAATGATAAATAATCCTGATGAAAACTGATGAAGTAATTCCATTATATTGTTAGATTAATTTTTTTAAATTTTTAAATTTTTAAATTCAAACATTGCTGCAGCCAACCGCTGCAACAATGTTTAAGAGTTTGTTTGGCTTATGATGCGAATAACGCAGCAAAAGCAACACCTTCTACTAGTGCAGCAGCAATAAGCATAGCAGTTTGGATTTTTCCAGATTGCTCTGGTTGTCTAGCGATAGCTTCTAGAGCCGCCGCACCAATTTTTCCAAGACCGATACCTACACCTAGTACAATAAGACCTGCACCAATAATTCTAGGAATTTCCATAATGTATATAATTTAAAAATTGTTTTTTTTCTAATTTAATTAATGAGCGTGATTATGATCGTGCTCGTGCTCTTCCACTGCCATACCGATGAACAAAGCAGAAAGCATTGTAAAGATATAAGCCTGAAGAAATGCTACCAATACTTCTAATAAGTAGATAACCAATGTCAGGAACGGAAATGCAACACCTGCAATCCAGTTCTTGAAAATGTATATTGAACCAATCAAGGTCATTACCACGATGTGACCCGCTGTCATATTCGCAAAAAGACGAATCATCAAAGCAAATGGCTTGGTCAATGTTCCCAACAATTCGATGGGCAACATAATAAACTTCATCGGTACAGGAACTCCCGGCATCCAGAAGATGTGTTTCCAGTAATCCTTGGAACCAGAGAACGTGGTGATGAGATAAGTCATAATTGCCAAGAAGAATGTAATGGCAATATTACCGGTAACATTAATCCCGAAAGGCATCAGACCTAGAACGTTCAGAAACAAGATGAAGAAGAATACCGTTAATAAATAACCCATAAATCTCTTATACTTGTGTCCGATGTTTGGAATCGCAATATCATCTCTTACGAAGATAATGATTGGCTCCAGGAATTTAGCTGCGCCGGAAGGAATCAAAGACTTTTTATAAGACCTCGCCATCCCTCCAAACAATACAATCATTAAAATAGCAACCAGGATAATCACTAAAACACTTTTGGTAATGGACAAATCCAAGACTCTTTTTTCTGTCGGGTGATGATCTTTATCCAGAGTTATGGTTCCTTTAGAATCTGTTCTGTAGATTTTTTCGTGGTGAAGCGTGTAGAATTTCCCATTACTTTCTACCGGAGAACCGTGGATGAATTCATGTCCGTCTGCACCTTTGGTGTTACTCATAAAGGTATGGAAACCTTCGTCATAGATAATCACCGGCAATGGAAAACCGATGTGATGACCTTCCTTATCTACCATAATCGCCACGTCGTGAGCATCCAAAATGTGATGGTCTACAAATTCTTTAACTTCTTTGGTCGCGCGGTCTTTTTCAGAAAGTTCAGGAGTTTCAGTTACAGCTTTACCGTGTTGATTTTCAACATTTTCGTGCTGAGCAAAAGCGCTTGCAAACATCAATAAACTGTAAAATAAAATTGCCGTTTTCTTTAGCATCGGTAGATTTTTTTTTCGTTTTGCAAAAATAGACTATTTTTTCTCTTTCGAAGAATATTTTTACTGTTTTTTGTCATAATTAATTAAGCCAATTGCGTAGTAGGTAAGCAACGCTGTAAGAACAAAATACGGAATAATGAAATGAAATTTGTAATCCGGAATTTCCTCGAAATGGAGTTTGTTTTTAATCAGATACATCATCCCAAATTTCACCAGAATCAGCCCTATCACGGCCAATCCGAGAAACTGCGGAACAATTTTGTTGATGAGCACAATGAGTGTAATCATCATCATAAAAATAATGGCGAGGAACAGATAAAACTTGATGATAGTAACTTCATCCAGATGAAAAACAAATTTCCAGATTGCGAAATGGATAATAAATGTGAGAAAAAATATCACACTGATAATGAGGTTACTTTTGTTTGGCATTGTCCTGTTCTTCTTTATTTAAAATTTCGAGTCTCTTCAAGGTGGTGTAAAGTGAAAGACAAAGTCCGCTGAGTCCAATCACGAGCACCAGAACATTGGAACCGGTGTGGAAATACAAATCCAGCTGATGACCGCCCCAAAATGCAATTCCAATGATGAATAGCATCTGAAAAACAACGGATGAGTATTTTCCATACTTACGTAAGGAATTAGAGGCGTTATTTTTTTGGTCTTCCAATTTTTAATTTTTGCAAAAGTAAGGAAAATCTGCTTGGGAGTTTTTAACGCAAAGAGCGCAATGATTTTTTTGATATTATTGAAAATATTTCAAGGTTCGCAAGGGCGCTTCGCTCAGCAAGGATATTCTTACACTTTGTCATTCTGAAAGAATCTAAACTTAGCTGTAGAGATTGACTCCGTCGAACCACTCCGTTAGGTTTCCTACGGAAAGACAAAATTGTATTGATGTCAAATATTGTTTTATGTTGAATCTGCAGCCCGACTTGAGCGGTTATCCTTTTTGCGAGAGGCTATGCCGAGCAAAAAGATAATAGCGGAAGGCGGATTAAGCTGCCCAAATAAAATAAATGATAAATGATGTTTGAATAGTGACAACTGAGTCTGTAACTTTCGTTTAAATTTTCTTATTTTTGCAACCTTAAATATCTTATTAAAGTTATGTTTAACAGTTTACAAGACAAGCTAGATAAAGCGCTTCATAATATTTCGGGCCGTGGGAAAATCACGGAAATCAACGTTGCAGAAACGGTAAAGGAAATCCGAAGAGCATTGGTGGATGCCGATGTGAACTATAAAGTGGCCAAAGACCTCACGAAAAGAGTTCAGGATAAAGCGATTGGTGAAAACGTTTTGACATCGCTGACGCCGGGACAATTGATGACGAAAATTGTTCACGACGAATTGGTGGATCTGATGGGTGGTTCCCAGGAAGGCATCAACCTTTCCGGAAAGCCCACGGTGATTTTGATTGCCGGTCTTCAAGGTTCCGGTAAAACCACTTTTTCCGGAAAATTGGCGAACTATCTAAAACAGAAAAGAAGCAAAAAACCACTTTTGGTGGCTTGTGACGTTTACAGACCAGCGGCGATCGATCAGCTGAAGGTTCTGGGAAGTCAAATCAATATTGAAGTTTATACAGAACTCGACAATAAAAATCCTGTTGCGATTGCGGAGAATGCGATCAATTATGCCAAATCAAACGGATTCGATACGATTATCGTGGATACAGCCGGGCGTTTGGCGATTGATGAGCAGATGATGAACGAAATCAGGTCGGTTCATCAGACGATTAAACCGACGGAGACGCTTTTCGTAGTCGATTCTATGACTGGACAGGATGCTGTGAATACGGCGAAAGCCTTCAATGATACTTTGAATTTCGATGGTGTTGTTCTAACCAAATTGGACGGTGATACACGTGGTGGAGCTGCGTTGACAATCCGTTCTGTGGTTGAAAAGCCAATCAAATTCATCTCAACCGGAGAAAAAATGGAAGCACTGGACCTTTTCTACCCGGAAAGGATGGCGGACAGGATTCTTGGGATGGGAGACGTTGTTTCCCTGGTAGAAAGAGCTCAGGAACAATTTGACGAAGAGGAAGCTAAGAAACTTCACAAGAAAATTGCTAAGAATGAATTTGGTTTCGATGACTTCCTGAAGCAAATCAACCAAATCAAGAAAATGGGTAATATGAAGGACCTGATGGGGATGATTCCGGGCGTTGGAAAAGCCATTAAAGATGTGGATATTAATGATGATGCTTTTAAACATATTGAGGCGATTATCCACTCTATGACTCCGGACGAGAGAAGAAGACCTTCAATCATCAACGTTTCCAGAAAACAAAGAATTGCTAAAGGTGCAGGAAGAAAGCTGGAAGACGTGAATGCATTAATGAAGCAATTTGACCAAATGGGCAAAATGATGAAAATGATGCAAGGCCCTCAAGGTAAGCAAATGATGCAGATGATGAGCAAGATGCCGAATATCCCGGGAATGGGTGGCGGATTGTTTGGGAGGTAAAATATAAAGTAAAAAAGTGTGATTCAAATGAGTCACACTTTTTATTTTAATTTCTAGACTTTAGTAATATCCACATTTGCTTTGAAACAGGAACTCCAGTTCTTGCATTACTCCAATTTAACAAACTCCAATAGGTACTACTTGGAAGCTGTTTACCTTTAGAATCCTTTCCATCCCATCTGAAATTTTGAATTGAAGAATTATGCTCAAACACCTTTACACCTACTTTATTGTATATTGATATTTTTAAGTCAGAGTAATCTTTTAGTTCACTATAATCCCAAAAGTCATTGATACCGTCATCATTGGGCGAAAAAAAGTTTGGAAGATTGATATTTTCCTGCAACGTCAGAAGTTTTATTTCTTTTTTAATAAAACAACCTGTTGATGATGTGATTTTAACGTAGGCAGTAAGCAATTCTGTTTGATATTCCTCAGGTTTATCAATGATTTGAGTCAAATCAGAATCTTTATAAAATACATATTCATTGGTACCTTGGTTGATGATTGCTTCAATAAGATTGTATATTCCTTTTCCAGCATTTTCCGACACGGGATATAATTCAGGTTTTAGTTCTGCAACAGGTCTTTCATTAACAAAAACATTCGCCTTTATGGTTTCACAAAGTCCCATAGTTGATGTACAAATTCTGTAAACAAATCTATCTTCACCAGTGAAATTTGAGTCTGGAGTATATTTTAAATTTAAATCATCTACAGAAACTTTACCATTATATGGCTGAGCCAATATTTCCAATTTTGAAATTGATTGATTCTCATTTGGTGGAGAAAATTTTACGATTATAGATAAATCATCACAAATTTGTCCGAAATCTTTATCTACAACGGTGTAAGGACAGTTTACAATCGTAAAACTATTCGTCGTAAAATCAATTCCAGAGTAAGTGACAGTGCATGAATATATACCTGGAACCGTAGGAACAAGTGTAGCCGCATTTGCACCAGGAATATTAACTCCATCCTTTTGCCATTGTATAACATCAAAACTAGTATTGTTAAGTTTAAGCAATATCCCTTCCTCTATACATGTACCATTCATCGTAATGACAGGGTCATTACTATAGCTTACCACACTTGCGGCATATCCGGAGTAAGAGGAAGAATATGTTTTTGTAGTGCCACCAACAAAATCTACATTCAGACTTTTATCAGACTCTATTAAAATGTCTCCCTTAAGATTTTGAATAGTATGGTAATTCCAATCTGGTTTACCTAGAATGATGGTTCCTGCACCGATAGGGACACCATTGATTTTAATATTTGAATTTCGTTCTGATTTAATGGATATTTTGCTTCTCATTTCAAATCCACCTATGTCATCTACCGAGGGTATAATGATATTTTTAATATCATAAGGAACATCAAGTGGGTATGAAAAAAGCATCGCACTTGTCTTTCCTACTTTATATTCATAGTTTCTTGGATCCAGAGGTTTATCATGAAATGTGGCCATCAGCTGATAACAATAGATAGGTTTTGAAGATCTGATAAACATTGCCGAGGTGCTTACCAATCTACCTTCCTCATTGGTAAATGCCGGCTCCGAGCCGATTACAAATTTTTTATCACCTTGATATGGTCCAATATAGTGCTCTCCTTTATTTAGTACAAATAGAGGATTAGCTTCATTATTAAAATATACGGCAGTGTTATCTTCCGTAGCTACTATAATAGATTTTTCCATGAAAAAGCTTCCCTCCGACATTCCATTGACTATTAAAAACTCTTTACCAAGTCTTTCGACAGGCATACTTTGATCAATGTTAACGCTACCCCCTTCCACTGCTGCGTCTTGACTCAAGAGATTGCCATTGTTAACAACGATAGGTTTATCGGAAGTAATAGTGGCCCCAATCAAAGTTGCATCAAAATAATCATTGAGAGCTCCTGTAGTGTTATCTTTTTTTAAGGCTGCTACAATATAACTTTGATTTTTATTAAGGGTAAATGTAACTTCATTCAGAGCAGATCCATCAGTAAAATTCAAACCACTTTTGTATCCCTTAATTGTCACTTTCGTATTATCAAAATATGCCATTATACTAGCTTGGTAGTTAAACGGGTTAGGATTAAAACTGCCATTCAGTAGATTTTGATCATTGACTACAAAAAAAGATTTTCCTAAAGCACTTTTACCCTTGGAAGAGATTATTTCTGTATTTCTACCTTTATATTTTAAGTTGGCATAAAAACTCTTTTCACCAACAAGATGCAGTCCTCTATCCATAGGTTTCATTGCGTCACCAATAAAAGTGGTATATACAGCTTGTATTATATTAGCATTAACCAAATCATATTCTATTGGTTTCGATTTGTCAATTATTATGGAATCAATTATTTGATTACCATTGTATATGTAAACTTTAAAAGGGTCAGTTTTATCCGTTGAGATTGATAAAATTGCAGTATCAATATTAGCACCCGAACTTAGAACAGGCGGAAACCAATGTTCAAGGTCTAATTGTGCATATATGAATGAATGAAAAAAAAACAAGATGTTTATAAATAGTAATTTTTTCATGGCAAATTTCTTTCTATGATGGTCATTAGTGATTGGAAATAGTAAACAAGTGTTTCAAATATACAAAGTTATTATAATTAAAAATAATAAATAAAAAAGACCGACTCTTAAGAGCCGGTCCTTATAGCATTTTAGAAAAAACTATCTAGCCCAGAATGGGGTGAAATTATTTTTAGCAAAAACATCTGCCGCAGCCATGTTAGGTACATTATTGGCATTAGACTGATATTCCGAGTTAGGATAAAGTAATCTGTTTGGCTTAACCGGATTTAAAGAAATCGTTGGAAGCGGCGTCACAGGGTATCCTGTTCTTGTATAATCAAAATAAGATTGTTCTGGATTAATTCCTGTAAGAGCAATCCATTTTTGAGTCATAATAGCCTCAATTTTATTATCATCTGACCCAGTCCATCCTAATTTTGGAACAGAATTAATTGCATCTATATAAATAGCCGCTGCTTTCTTGGTTGTAGGAGGTGTAGTATTGGGATCTATAACAACATCTACATTAGCACCTAAATAGTTATATGAAGCTGTAATACCTGCTTCGAAATGACCTTGAGCATTAGAAACAACACTTGGATATCTCAATGCTGCTTCAGCAAGCAAGAACTCTGCCTCAGCCTTTGTCATCAAAACGCCAGCTTTTGCAGATCCTTTTTGGATTAACTCAGCTTTTCTTCCCGCAGCATCAGTAGCTGTGATAGTTTGAGATCCAATAATTAAACCATCACCAGTTCTGGAGACTGTTCTTCCAGATGCGGCACCAGGTTGACCAGGAGTGGCACCCTGTCTTACTCCCTCAACATTTCCTCCTACAAGTGTAAACATTCTACCTCTTCGTCCATCAACAATATTCTTAAATTTTTGATAAACGTCTCTGCTGTCATTTTCTTTATTACCATTTAGTGCAATAGAAATATGTTCAGAAGGAACTACCAGTGTCCAGTTCTGAGGTTGAGCACCAGCACTTGTATAAATATAGTAATTCATCCAAGGGTTTTGTTGCGCGTCAGAACTCTGAGAGTAACCAGGGTTTACTGTAACATCTGCATCTACAAAAGATGCTCCTTGTAAAGTAGCTAATTTCTGATTTCTATAAGTAGCCAAGTCGCCAGTAACATTAGACATTCTTAATAAATATCTTAACTTCAAGGTATTTGCGAAGTTCTTCCATTTCGCCATTGATCCTTTAAAAACGATATCGGCACTTGCAGGAACATCTCCTTTTTTACCATCAATGAGTTGAATAGCGTTTTCGATATCTGCGATTGATGCCTTATAAATATCTTCACCTTTATCATACTTTGGTGTCAAATTCAACTCTCTCTTAAATGCTTCAGAGTATGGCATGTCACCCCAGAGATCAGTCAGAGTTTGTACATAATATGCCTTCATCACTTTAGCAATCGCTTTGTATTGAGAATACTGACCAGTAGGATCACTATAGTCTATGATAAACTGAAAATTTGAAATCTGTCGAAATAATTGGTCCCAAACGTCAGCATAAAATGCACTTGTAATGTTTGGAGAATATTCATCAACGAATGGTGTACCATAGGAATACGAATTTCCTGCAACACTATTCATCATTAAACCACCGAACAAGTTCAATCTTCTTGCCTGAACGTAGTAGCTATTAGAAATAGCTCCCGGCAACACGAAATTTGGTGTTAAATTACTAACTGCGATTCTGTCTGGACTTTCATTAATGTCCATGTAATCATTACAGGCTGTAGTTCCCATCAGGACTCCAGCTAAAGCTATTAAATATAATTTGTTTTTCATTTTTTTTATTTAAAAAGTTGCATTGATTTTGAATCCAAAAGTTCGCGTAGTTGGATATTGAGTAGTCAAAGCGATACCTGCTGCATTATCATTGTAACTAGCAGTTTCCGGATCTGCAAAATTTCTATTATCTTTTGAATAGATAATAATTGGATTTCTAGCATATACACTAAAGGACATACCGTTCAAGAATGTTGATGCTAAGAATGACTTTGGAATATCATAAGCCAACGAAATTTCCCTCACCTTGAAGGCAGTAGCATCAACAACCAAGTTTTCACCTACGTTTCTATAAATTGAACCAGTCCAGTATGTTACCGTACCACCATAATTAGCTCCATATGCTGCCGTAGTGTTATTCACATAGTTTCCATTTACCAATTGTACAGAATTAGGGACAACATATCCTTGTGTTCTGTCCTGATCTGCAGTATCTTCTAAACCACCTGTAAAGGCCAAAAGTCTTTTGGTAAAGGATACGAATTTACCTCCTTTTCTATAATCAGCAATGGCAGATAAAGTAAAGCTTTTAAACTTAAACGAAGTGCTGAAATTCATCGTATAGTCAGGATTTAAGCTACCTAAAACCTTTGTTGCTGAATTAACAAGAGGCACACCATTAGCATTTACGATGATATTTCCATTAGGATCTCTTTGGTAAGTCGTACCAACGATTGAATAGAAATTTTCACCAACTACCGCGGCTAGTCCTACAGAAGGTGTTGTATATGTCAAAATTGGAACTCTTTCCGCGCCACTGCTAAGTTCTAAAAGTTTTGTTCTGGACATGGCGTATCCCGCTCTCAAATTCCAAGTTATATTTTGAGTTTTTATAGGAGTCACTCCAAGGTCAAGCTCAAAACCTTTCATCCTGGACTTACCAATATTATCTCTATATGAAGACAGTCCTGAAGTATTAGATGGAGTAATACTACTGATCAGGTCTTGAGTTGTTGATTGGTAAACAGAACCCTCCAAAGTAATTCTATCATTTAAGAAGCCTAATGCAACATTTAAGTCTAAAGTATTCACAAATTCAGGCTTAATCGTAGGATTTGTGATAGACGTTGACATGATGTAGGAAGGCAACGCTCCGAATGGGTATCCCGTAGGAATGATTCCGGTAGCATTAACATTGTAAGGATTAATACCAGATGAATTACCTACTTTGGTAAAACTTGGTGCAATTTTCATGTAATTTAATACATTTCCGCCAAAGTCAAAAGCTTTTGTAGGAATGAAAGATAAACCTACTGAGTAATAAGCATAAGGCTTATTATCTACTACTCGATCATTAGTTAGTGGATCTCTTGAGATTGAAGTATACACGGAGTTCTTTTCATATCGGAATGTTCCGTTTGCAAATAAGAAGTTTTTATAAGCTAAGTCTAAATTTGCAAATCCTGCTATAACTCTATATCTGGTAGTATAGTTATCCATATAGCCTCCATCTGCCTGCGCAGTTGTATTGGAATCACCATATTGCGCCGGATTGGAAACGTTATTATAGTTGTACCAACCTGGTATATAAAGTCCAGTACCTCCTACCGTTCTCGCTGTAACATAACTATCTTGAATATTATTTCCCACATTTAATTTAAAATTTAAATCATCAGTAAGATCATAATCAAAATTCAACATTAAATCACCATAATATTTTCTATCATTATAAATTCTATTATAGTAGTATGCTGTTACATCTGGAGAACCAAATGAATTAAGTGTATGCGAATCAAGAAATGGAACACCTGTATTAGAATATGCTATCGTTCCAGTAGATCCGTCGTTCCAGTTATCTTGCTGAGTCTTGGCCAGGCTTAAATTACCAGTATATGTAACATTAATATTTTTGTTAAATTCATATTGTAGTGATAAAATACCATTAAGATAATCTCTGTTAGTATTATATCTTACATGATCTACAGTCCAATATGGATTCGTAGCATAAGCAGTTAAATAGCCACCAATTCCTGAATTTCTGTATTTTCTTACATCATTTGTAGTTGGCATCTGAAGAATATCATCATATAGACCAGAATCAGTCTTATTAACCAATCTTCCAATGTAATTAAACTGACCGTCAACTCTTAAGTTGCCTAATTTTTTCCCTCCTTTAAACAAAAAGTTATTCTGTCTCAACTGGTCTCCTTTTACTACGAAACCATTATCAAGTCTATTAAAGGACATGTAAGCATAAGCATCCGGACCTCCCACGTTCATGCTAATACCGTTCTGGAAATTCACTCCATTAGTGAAAAATTTTGAAAAATGATCATTAACTGGAGCATAGTTCTCATAGATGAAACCACCCCCTGGTTGCGGAAGACCACTTATCACAGATGTCCCGCCAAATCCTGGATAGTTATAAGCTGGTCCCCATGATGTATTCTCCCACGGTACGTAGTTTGTACCACCGTAATCTACATCACTATAAGAATCATCTTGTACACCCTTACCATAGCGAGTCTGTACTTTCGGAAACTTAAATCCTTGTGTAACTTCTGCTGCTGAAGTAAGGCTAAATTGAACTTTGTCAGATTTTGATCCTCTCTTAGTTGTTACAATGATAACACCATTTACCCCTTGCGATCCATACAGAGCAGCACCTTGTAAACCTTTCACAACGTTAACATTCTCAATTATTTCTGGCGAAAGTGAGGCAAGTACAGTTGCATCAGAGATAACGTTGTCAATTACAACCAATGCTTGATTGTTTCCTGTTATGGACTTGGAACCTCTAAGGATAATCTTATAGCTTCCGTCGACTGCACTATTGGTATTGGTAATCTGTAATCCAGAAACCTTACCGGTCAGCGCTTGAACCGCACTTGGTGCTGCAGCCTGATTAAGTTCTTTTGTTCCTACAATTTGCTGAGCATTCGTGATTGCATCCGCCGTCTTCTTAAGACCTAGTGCACCCGTAATCACAACCTCCTCAATGTTACGTGTCTTAACAGTATCTTGACCCGTCTGTGCAGAAACCACTGCAAAAGACGACGAAAGAACTACTGCCAACACGCTCGTTGTTAATTTTTTCATATCAAATCAAATTTTTCAATGAACAAAAATGCAAAACATTATTAAGATATGCAATACAAATTGTTAATTATTGTTAATAATAATTTGAAATTTGCATTTTTTTCTAAATAGTTTCTAAATAATTGCACGTTTCATAATTGATAAATTATTTAATACTTATTAATTTAATTTAAATATGAAATTATTTCGAGATAATTTACATAAGTATTAATCTAAAATCTGCAAGATATTTCCCAAATATGATCGTTAAATGCCTTAAGACAAATTTCCACTCTACCTTAAATATTTTCAAAATTTTAACACGTTCACTAATCAATCAATAAAAAAGCTTCTCTAATGAGAAGCTTTTTTATTGATTAATCTAAATAAGGATTATTTTGTATTTCTGCCTGAGGAATTTTGAAACTCAATTTTGGATCATCATAACTATAGCTTGTGTTTGGGAAAAATTGGTGGTTGGCACTTCTAGTAACCGTTGCCCTATTACGTTTCATTGCTAAGTAACTTTTACCCTCGCCCCAGAATTCAATTCTGGTATTTTTATAAATAAAATCTAACAAAGACTGTCCTGCTAAGCCATTTATATCTGAATCAAGCTTGGCTTCTAGATTTGCAGCAATCTCGGCTGGTGTATCGCCAGTCCCAACATATCTATTTCTTAAATAATTTTTTAAAATTGTTTTGGCCTGTGCTTCACTTCCTGATTTGGCTAATGATTCTGCAGCTAGCATGTGAAACTCATCAATTCTCATATAAATATAATCATCGGTTACATTACGGGCACCCTGAACCTCTCTTGCTGCATTATAAAATTTATTGGTTGGGAAATATTTGTAACCATTATACTCTCCGGCAAATTGTTGCTTTCTGATATCGTAATCTGGAATAGAGCTCACCAGTCCTGCATCTGCAGTTTTGTAATCTCCAACAGATTGATAACTGTATGTGAACATATCCATCTGACCCCACCAGCTAATCAGATCCAGTCCGTTATCATTAGTCAGATCAAAGCCCCACATCCAGCTGGGCGTAGAAATCGAGTTGAAACCACCATTATATTTATCCTCAAAACCACCAACAGCCTGCTCCTGACTAGTGACCGGATAAGTAGTGGTGTTAATTAATTCTAGAGATAATGCCCCTGCCTTCGCATTCTCTCCCATAGCAGCATAAGTATATGCCAACAATCCTTTCGCAACGTTCTTATCAATGTAACCTTTATTCGGTCTCGCATAATTTTCAAGCAGCGAGATGGCAGTTGTAAGATCAGAAATGATTAGGTTATAAACTTCTGACTGTTTCGATTTAGGTTGTGCTGCCTGTTGAGGCATTGTGTAAATAGGTAGCGAAGCTTCTTCTGGCTTATAAGAAGTATTATAAAACTGCGCCAAATAAAAGTATGCATAAGCTCTGAGGGCTTTTGCCTGGCCCATTATATATTTATCCGATTCGGCTGTAGGTACAGCATCATTCCCTCCGAGATCATTAATGATATCATTGGCACCGCCAATAACTCTGTAATAATATCTCCAGCCAATGTAATTCGGGGTATTTTGTGTGAAGTCTACGGTTGCACTAAGGTTTGCAACACGCAGATATCTATTGTAACCGTTTCTTGCCAAAGCCATATCGGCCGATAGCAGATCACTGATGATATCATACCCTTTCTGCCCAAAATCTTCATGAGCTGTGGTACCACCAGTACCTGTATTAATCATCATTACATAGAGACCATTTAATTTAAATGAGGTCTGTGGTGTTGCTATCGTTTCCGTAGGTGCAGAGTCCAAAAATTCTTCATTACAAGAAACTGCAAGGGTTGCAAGTGATAATATAAAAAATATTCTTTTCATTGTATTGTTAATTAAAAATTAGCTTTAACTCCAAAAGTCAAAGTTGATAATGGAGCATAGTTATAAACATCTGACTGTCCTGTCTCTGAGGTCAATGGGTTAAATCCTTTTCTCTTGGATTTCAGCCAAAGATTATCTCCCGCTACGGACAATGTAAGACTGTTCAGACCTGTTCCATTGAGAATATCCTTCGTAAAAGTGTAAGATACATTGACATTATTCAGAAGCAGATAGTCAGATTTTGTTAAAAACCGTGTTGACCTTGCACCATAATTGATGTCCGTACCATTAGCATTAGACAATCTTGGAATATCGGTGATGTCTCCAGGATTTTTCCAGCTACCGTGGATATCTTTGTGCCAATTCCCACTCCCTGCTACCATATTACCCATAAGAGTTCCATAGGCAGCATCATAAGAGTAGCCACCAATACTGTAAAGCATCTGAGCACCGATGGCAAAATTCTTATATCCAAAGGCCAAATTAACAGCGCCTCTGAGATCTGGAATTGCGGACTTACCTACAAACTTCTGAGTCGCCTCGGCGTAGTTTTCGGTAACACCCTGGGATATGACAGCATTAGGATTTGCTTGCTGAAATTCGTATAAAGATGTGATTCTTTGGTCTCCGGCGTCCAGAACGCCGTTTCCATTAGTATCAACATAATTGATTATCCATTGACCTGCACCTGTTTGAGAATTAACACCTGCCCACTCTCTCATGTAGTAATCGTAAAGGGAGTAACCTTGTGCTCTACCGTATCCAGCTTCTCCAGAAACATCCAGAATCTTCGGCGCTAATGTGGCAGGGTCAAATGGCATTTCTACCATCTTGTTCCTGGTATGTTCGCCATTAACAGTTAAGTCCAGATAAAAATCTTTCTTCTTTATAATGTGACCCGTAACGGAAAATTCTACACCCTGATTTAATAAAGCACCGCTATTGGCTTTTCGGATCGCTTCCGCTGTAGATGGCGCCAGTCGGGTATCAAAGATCAGATTCTCAGTCCGGTCACTATAGAAATCTACAGCTCCTTCTATGATTCTGTTTTTAAATAAAGAGAATTCGACCCCGGCCTGAAATTTCTTCTTCTTTTCCCAAGTTAAATCCGGATATCCATATCTGTTGAAGGTCGTTGCGATAGCGCCCATCATACTGCCTACGTCATAAACATTATAGCCTGGATAATAACCAATATTCTGATCCGTAGCATTGGAGGCAACCAACGCTTGATCTCCTACCAAACCGTAACTTGCTTTCAGTTTTAAAAGTGGGAAAATATCATTATTCATAAAACCTTCTCTGGATACAAGCCATCCTAAACCAAGTGATGGGAACACATCCCATTTGTCTTGTAGAAATCTGGAAGAACCATCTCTCCTTACTGTAGCCTGCAAGTAGTATTTGTTATCAAAATCATAATTTAATTGTCCAAAATAACTTTCCAGTTTATAATCGTAGATATAAGATCCCAAACCCGTGTTGGTAATCGAGTTGTTGAATTCCGGTGTGAAGGGATCTACTAAACCAGCTTTGCTACCTGCAAGAAACCTGTATTCGTAGTAATTGGATTCATGTGCTACAAAAGCCTCTAAACCATGCTTACCAAATCTGTTTTTATATCTTAACAATTGTAAGAAGTTCCAGGTAAACATTTCTGCTTTGGTCTTATAAAGAGATCCGCCGGTAGAAACTGCGCTGCCATAGTATGGATTCGTGAGTAAGTCCCGATTATTATTATAGTATTGACCAGCAAATCTGGTTTCAAAAGTTAAATTTTGTGCAAGAGTGGCATCCATGTTCGCGTTGTAATTTAACTCATGCTTTCTGTAGTTATTGATATTATAATTAGCATCTGCGATTGCATTGGTCCCTAATCCGAAACCTCTGGACCTCCCTGCCTGATTACCATAATCATATACCTCACCAACTCTTGGATCATAAACATTATTGCCATTCGCATCCTTCAGGAATAGTGGATAAATAGATGGTATATTATCTACGAACCAAAAAATACTTCCTGAATCAGCAGTCTGTCCGTTATTCTTCGATTTTGTGAAAGCATATCCCATATTAAATGTCCCTTTCAACCAGGTTTTTGGTTGGAAATTGAGATTCATGCGCGTTGTATATCTTTCGAAGTTGGAATTGATAGAGTAACCCTCGTCCTTTAGATATCCAAAACTGGTATAATAAGTAGTTTTGTCAGCACCACCGCTCATACTGAGGTTCGTTTCGGATCGTAAGCCCGGCTTAAAGGCATAATCTCTCCAATCTTCCGGATTATATCTTCTCTGCACACCCTCTCTTACTTGTCTGGTCACAGGATCTATAAGACTTGCTCCGGGTACATTCCAGAGATTGTAAGCATTACTGATTCCGGTACCACCAAACAATCCGTTGTTAGCAGCATTGATAGGATTAGCATTACCGAGTGCGCGAGCCTGATTGTATAAACCCTCCCAAGCAAGTCCGATGTACTCTTCCGGCGAGCGCACCACATCATACCTCGGGATCAATGCAGTGTTCACTCCAATCTTGGATTCAAGCTGAATAAAAGAACGGTTAGATCTACCTCGTTTGGTGTTGATGATCACGACGCCATTTGCACCTCTGGCACCATAGATTGCCGTTGCAGATGCATCTTTAAGAACAGTCATACTCTCAATATCATCGGGATTGATGACTGAGATATTCCCTTCATAAGGAGTGCCATCCAATATATACAGCGGACTCCTGTTTCCGTTAACAGAGCCAAAACCTCTTACCCTAATCTGCGCATTGGCACCTGGCTGACCAGTCGGATTAATGACACGCACCCCAGCTACCTCACCTGCCAAAGCCTGCGAAACGTTACTTGCAGATTTATTGTCCAGCGATGTCATATCCACCTGACTGGCAGTTCCCACGAACTCACTCCTATTAATTTTGCTATAGCCCACGACCATAACTTCTTCAATGTCTTGAGTCCTTGTAGAATCCTGAGGTGTCTGCTGTGACAGCAATGCCTGGCCGGTAAAGAATAGAACTCCAACGCTTAGCGCCTTTAATTTCACATTCATATTAACAATTTTTAATATTTCAGTCACAAATATGTTAATTCTTTTAACAGACGAGATTAAGAATAGATTATGAGTTTATTAAAATGTCATTAGGAAGAAATTCATTTATAAAGTAATCCTCTGTTCTAACAGAATAAATTCCCTAATTTTACCACCAATATTATATGCCCCTACTCCAATACTTTTCAGAAAACTATATAGA
The DNA here is from genome assembly GCA_002297505.1 of Flavobacteriales bacterium UBA720. Lineage (GTDB taxonomy): Bacteria > Bacteroidota > Bacteroidia > Flavobacteriales > Weeksellaceae > Epilithonimonas. The sequence continues at coordinate 28,281 of DBLQ01000110.1, read as the reverse complement.
AGCCGGCTGCGACGAGGTCGGAAGAGGTTGTCTTGCCGGGCCAGTGGTGGCTGCAGCGGTGATCGTAGACAAAAATTTTAAGCACGATCTGGTGAATGATTCCAAAGCGTTGAATTTCCACACCAGACAAAACCTGGATCAGTATATCCGGGAGCACGCGGTGGATTTTGCAATTGCAGAACTGCCACCTGATTTTATAGATCAGCATAACATCCTCAACGCCAGCCTTCATGCCATGCACCGAGCTCTGGATCAGCTCAGCACTAGACCGGAACTGATTCTCGTGGACGGCAACAAATTCCATCCTTACAATTTCATCCCACATCACTGCATCGTCAAAGGCGACAGCAAGTATCTTTCTATTGCTGCAGCCTCCATATTGGCCAAGAATTACAGGGATAACCTGATGATCCGTCTCCACGATGAATTCCCGGACTATGGCTGGAATACCAATTTCGGCTACTGTACCAAAAGCCATCAGAAAGCGCTAAAAAAATTCGGGCCCAATATCCATCACAGAAGATCGTTCCGACTGGAATATGATATTGAAATCTGAAAATGGGACATTTTCGTGCAAAAGTAAATTTTGGTTTATAGTTTTAATACAAAACCTTATTTATTATTAAAACCAATTGAATACGTTTAGAGCGAACAAAGGGCGATGATAGCATATACAAACCCTTAACAAACGCAAGTTAAAATTTTTCACATCAACTATTAGCTTCTAAAATCAGAAAACTCTCAAACTCTCAAACTCTCAAACTCTCAAACTCTCAAACCCAACACCTCACAAAACACCTTGCAGTCTGTAATCAATTTTCTTACATTTGTTTACTATGCAAAACACTTATTCTGTTATCAACGCTTCGGCCGGCTCCGGAAAAACCTATACACTCGTACAGCGTTTGCTGATGATCTGCCTGCGGTTTCCCAATCAGCCGGATGCCATCAGAACGGTTATTGCCCTCACTTTTACCAACAAGGCTGCCAACGAGATGAAGGAGAGAATACTCTTCTATCTTGGCGAATTTGTTAAATACAATTACGCCGAAAACCGTGATCTTAAAAACATCCAGGATGCGCTCTCTGTGCAAGGCTACCGCGTGACGCTGGAAGATCTCAGCGTGCGCTCACAGAAAGTTCTGGACTATATTCTTCACCACTATTCTACGCTTAATATCGGGACTATTGATAAGTTCAATTCCCGCCTGGTCAAGAGTTTTGCATACGAACTGGGGCTGGCGCAGAACTTCAATCTGGAGATTCAGCCGGAGCCGTACCTGATAGAAGCGGTGGATAAAATGCTGGATGAAATCGGTGAAGAACAGACGGTTTCCGAAGCGTTTATGGATTTTGTAAACTATAATCTGGACAATAACGAGCGTGTCAACCTGAATCAGACGCTTTACAACTCGGCGAAGAAGTTTGTGAACGATATCCACTACCATCCGTTGCAGGCCAACAAGGATTTTGAATGGGAAGCCTATGAACAAAAGAAAAATGAACTGCGCAAGGCCATCAGCGATAACAGAAGCCAGTCTTCTCGTCTTGCAACAGAGGCTTTGGAACTCATCAGAAACCGTGGAATCGACATTGAGGATTTTGCGCAGGGCAAAAACGGACTTGGTGGATTTTTCCAGAAGGTTCAGGATTTTTACCAGAAAAAAAGAGACAGCTTCCCTTTTCCTTCCAATGAAGATTCTGCACTCACCAATTATCTGAAAGGGGCTGCCGCAAAAGCCAAACATAAACAGGGCGACATTGAGGAGATCCTCCCTCAGCTCATGTCCTGGCGCCAGCAGCTGATAGAGCTCTACATCGACTCTCAGAAAAAGGAAAAAATCCTGGAAGCCATTCTGCCGCTGAAAGTCAATGCTGATATTCAGAAAAAATTGCTGGAGATAGAGGAAGAAAATGACCTGGTATTGCTCTCCAAGTTTAACATCATCATCAATGAAAATCTGCGCAACGAGCCGTCGTCCTTCATCTACGAGAAAGTCGGCACCCAGTTTCAGCACTATTTTTTTGATGAGTTTCAGGATACTTCCGCCATGCAGTGGCAGAATTTTCTGCCGCTTCGGGACAACAGCATCACTTCGGACAATACAAGCTTCACAATTGTTGGCGACCCAAAGCAAAGCATCTACAGATTCCGTGGTGGCGAAAGTGAACTGATGCTGAATATCATCAACCAGAAAGAAATCACACCCAAATATGCCACGGCAGAACACCTGAAATACAACTGGCGAAGTGCCAAAAATATCGTCGACTTTAATAACCGGCTCTACGATTTCATGTCCGGCAGTCTCAGCGAGGAGCATCAGAAAATCTTTGGCGAGAACGCCCTGCAGCTGGCACAATCTGAGCTGGAAGGCCGTGTAAAGGTGCATCTGCTGGAAAACTCCGTGAAGGCCATGTTTTACGAGGAATCGGCGGAGAAAATGCGCAGCGATATTCAGGAATGCCTGGATAACGGTTTTACTTTTTCCGATATCACCATCCTCTGCCGCGGCAATAATGACATCTTCAACTATTCCCAGTTACTCGGTAATCTGAAGGTGAGATACAAGGCTGAGGAGACACATATCAAAACCATCTCGGAAAAAGGTCTGACCCTGGAATTGTCCTTTACACTGAAAGCACTGATCGAATTCCTAAAGTGGGAAATCAATCCGAAAAACCGCCAGTTTCTGGTGAAAATGATGTACTTCCTCAAAATCTCCGGCCGCATCAGCATGCCGGATTTCACCGCGGAGATGAAGGCCATTCTCAGCCTGCAACAGAAATCGGAAATTGAGAGTTATATCCATGGAAAATATGGTCTCCAACTGATTCAAAATGATGTGCCTCAGCTGAACCTTTACAATTATATCGAATATTACGTTCAGGAATTTGCCGTAGCAAATAAGGAAACGGATTTCCTGCTGAACTTCCTGGAGATGCTTTTCAATTATACACAGAACGCCGGAGCTACCCTGAAGGAATTTCTGAAATTCTGGGACGATGAGGCCTCGAAGATCAGTATCCAGGCCAGTGAAAATATTGATGCCGTCCAGATCATGACCATCCACAAGGCGAAAGGCCTGGAATTTCCTGTGGTGATGATTCCCATGGAAAACAAGAATAATGACAAGAAATTCTCGGAATGGTACAATCTGGACAGCGAGGATGCGCTGAAGACAGTCATCCTTACCCAGTTCTCCTCAGAACTGGAAACCTATGACGAAGGTCTGGCACAATTTAATTTTGAAAATGCCTACCGCAACAAAATTGACCGCTACTGCATCCAGTACGTGGCCACCACACGGCCTGTGGAACAGCTCTATCTGTATCTGGAAAAACCCAGCAAGTCTGCCAATCATCTGGAACTTTACGATTTCGTGACCGAATTTCAACCTATCGAGAATGGGGAAAAAGCAGACTCGTTTGATCTATTTCCTGTCGGCAACCCTTCTAAACAAAAATTAAAACCAAAAACCGACTATCGTTCGGAAAACATCAGTTCCCTGGGCGCCTCTCCGGAAAAAGCCTCGAATATCGAAATTGCGACGACCTCCAAGAATTACCAGAACCGGGTGGAGCATGTGCGCATGGGAATTTTTACCCACGAGATTTTGGCTAAGATCAAAACAGGAAAAGACGTGGCTAAAGTTCTGAACGCCTATCTTCTGGAAGGCGTGATTACCGCGGAGGAAAAAACCAGTATCCTGGCAAGGATTGACGCCGTGCTGAATGATGTGCGCTACGCGGATTATTTTAAGGAAGGACTTAAAACTATTAATGAAAGAGAAATGTTTGCCACTGAAAACGACGCCATCAGAACCTATCGTCCGGACCGGATGGTGGAGACGGCTGAAGGATTGATCATCGTCGATTTCAAAACCGGAGAAGAAAGTGATAAAGACCAGAAACAGGTCGGGACTTACAAAGCCAGGCTGGAACAATTTGGTAAAAAAGTCATTAAAACAGACGTGATTTATATCTAAATCCCGGGGGAAAATCCATTGCAGGGCTGAAAATGGCAAAACAGGCTTCCGGAGGGCGTGCTGCAGGGGTGCAACAAGCTTTCAGGTTAATGTGAAAGCTTGTCGCAGGGGTGCAGGAAGATTTCTACATAAGGTTGATACCCTGTTGCAGGGGTGCAGGAAAGTTTCGTGAAACCGATATAAAAAATCCCGGAAGTTGAGCTTCCGGGATCATAATTATGGCTTCTTAACCGCAGTCACCAGCTGACCTTCCAGCTTGGTAATGTTGTCAAAAATCTGTTTGAAAGCAGGATAATATTCCTTGGGATAAACCGGATCTTCTACCGTGGTGGTGGTTTCCAGCGTTAATTGATCGCCTTCCTGCGTTACTTTATAAACATACTGGATGGCATTGTCCTCCGTTCGGAACTTTTTGGACTTCGGCACATTCTCGAAAACATAGCCGTCCGGCAGTTTAATCGTTACTTTTTTGATCTTATCGTATCCTGTGTAGAGTTCTATCGGGGAACGTCTTTCCTCGGTCTGGTCGAACTCATGGGACTTGTTGTAAAGGAACAGCAGCGGATTGAAAATCAACTTGCCGCCGATGCCATCTACAAAAGTATCTGCATTGAAATCGAAACTGGTCTGGAATTCATGATGATCCAGCGCTTCGGATTTGATGTTGGTAAATGGAAACGTGTACCGGTCTCTATAGGATTCTTTCTGGTAGGCATCCTTGTCTTCGTCATAAAGTTCGCTGTTCATCAGGGCGTAGAGCTGCGTATCGCGGTCCGAGAATTTCCCGGAAACTGTACCGTCTGCTTCCAGTGTGGCATCTATGGTGAGGTATGTGGTACTCTTGCCCGGAGGAAAGATGTTCATTTTCTTAGCCTCTTTATCGGTCATGATAAATCCGCTGTAATTGTAGGCATTAGGACGGATAAGATTCGGCACAGTCATTTTGGACGTGGCATCATACAGGAATGGCTTACCTTTAACATCCAGATAGGCAATGGTATAATTCAGCTGGTTAAGGGACGGCGAATGATCTACCAGAAGGCCATTGGCAATGGTGGACATCACCACCGGCTCTGCCTGCAGCCCGGCGCTCCGCATTAGCATCACCAGGAGTAGATTGATCTCGCCAGAGTTCCCGACTTTGGTATTCAGCAGGTTTTTGATGCCGTTGCCCTCCTCTATTCCATCGCCATAGTTTTTGTTCCAGGTGTAATTCTTTTGGACGAATGTCAGAATGGCCGCAGCCTTCTCTTCGTCCGATTCAATGGCCTTGATGTCAGCCGGCAAAACATCTTTCACGAGGGATTTGCGTTTCAATTCTTCCCCGAAATATTCAGAGTCGTAGAGCTGCTTGCGGATGTCTGACCAATTCACCGCGTAGGATTTGAAGCCGCCAAGATCCGAGTTGCCGTAGGCCTGTGGCGATTTGGTAACATTGGTAGAATTGAGTTCAGCGCGGATGGAGGTCTTGTAATTGTTAATGTTATTCACATACTTTTCGTTTCTGTACGGCGGAATATTGTCATAGGCAAAACGGTAGGTGTAGTAATCGCTTCCATAGAGGGTTTTCTCGGAGACGTCTCGGTTATTGGGTGTCAATGAGCCTTTGTAATCCATGTTGAAGCCGAGGAACTTCGGAAAATCAAAAACGTACTCAAACTTTCTTACAGGCACAATGTCTTCCACTGCCACGCGGTCCACCAGCCAATAGAAAGGTGAGATCACATTGTACCGATACTCCACCACAGAGCCATCCTTCACATTTTCGAAGGCAAACTTCGTCACCGTATAATTTTTGGATTCCTTGGATTTGTACTTGGAACTTTTATCTACCAAGGTAGGAACTATTTTATCATTCTCCAGATTGAAAGTGGTAACCTTCAGGGCGTTCACTCTTTCGGAATTGTTGTTCTTGCCGTTGTAGGTATAGATTTCCTGGTTCAGGAATTTTTCAGCTTTGTCTTTTTTATAGATTTTCACACGGCTCACCACCTCCAGATTCATTTGTCCGCTGGTTTCGATCCAGTAGTGGTAGGAACGATAAAGCACTTCGGCCGCTTCATCCGGATTTTTCTGATATTGAGTCGCACTCATATCTTTGATATCAAGTTTCGGGATGTCCAGAAATTTGTACTGGCCGAAGACCGATGCAGAGCAAATCAATGCACTAATCATAATTAATTTGAATTTCATAGCTTGGTTATTAGAATTTTAGTCGCGTCGATTTTATTGATCTGTTTTCGGAAGTTCATATACTCCGGAATTTTCTCTACCGGGATGATGCCTTTGTTGATCTTGAATGTTCTTCTGATGGTAATTTTATCGTCTTTCTGAGAAAAAGAAATAGCATAACTTCCGTAAGGAGATTCAATAGTTTTACCAGCAGGCAGTTCCGTGAATCTGTAATTTTTCGGAATGGTATATTCGATATCGTATTCGTTATTATAGCCGAAATAGACTTCCAGCGGCAGCTTGCGCTCATCCAGACTATCCAGATAAAAGCCCAGATCGGAAACCGGCAATGCCCGGAAATAGATGTCGTTTCCTAGTGTTTTCGAAAAATTAGGTGCCTCAAAACTGAAGTCATACGTGAGCTGTCCAGCATCACGGTCGTTTTTCAGATTGCTGTAATCTATTTTTGAGAGATTGAGACCGGAAAAATCATCCTTCACCGAATCCTTGAATTCCTGCTGACTCATGGTTACCTTGCTGAGGTTAAAATCATAAATTCCGCCGGTATAAAGCAGTTGAGAACTGCCTTTCAGTGTATTATCTTCGCCGATCTGCGCCTTTAGGTGAAGTTCTTCTTTGCTGTCTTCGGGCTTATAAACCGGGGTGTTGACCAGTTTGGCATCATCCTCACTCACCATCACCACATTGCGGTTTCGGGTGGAATAGCTCAGATGATTGAACGCAATGTTCTGGCTTGTGTTCTCCAGCCAGATACCGCCATCTTCTGTCGGAACATAGAGTATCACATGATTTCCGTCCATTCTCGGGAATTTTTCATCAAACAGACGTGGCGTAGAGTTGCTGTAAATCACCGAATAGTAAGACGGAATGCCAGCGGCCTTCAGAAGTACCCGCATATAATTGGTCAAGGCCTTGCAGTCCCCGTAAGCTTTCTTCCGAACATCTTCCGCCACCATCGGCTGCCAGCCGCCAATACCAATTCCTACGAAGACGTAGCGCGTCTTGCTCTGCATGTACTGGTAGATTTTTTTCACCTTATCGTTCGTGCTACCGGTGAGATTAAGCGCATCAACCTCTTTTTGAATTTCCGGTGTAACAATGGAAACTTCATTCAAAAGACCATTATACCAGTTGGCAAAATCTTTCCATGTGGAGAAGTCGCCGCATTTCCCTTTGAGGCAAGCCTTGTCCAGCGCAAATTCCACTTTGGAATACACTGTTTCCGGATTGGGTGCATATTTCTCCGCTTTGATGGCAGGAATATTTTTGTACGAGGCCTTTAGCACAGTACCGTCTTCCTCAATTTCCGTTTTTCCGAATGCTGCATCTGTAACTTTCTTCCTAAGCTTAATGCCAGATTCGTTTCGGAACTCCTCGCCCCAGTATTGGACCGAAATATTGGCAGAGCGGAATGGCTGGAGCACCGGCAGGAATGCGGTGTCCGAACTTTTCTCCGTATAAGTGGTCTCTATGGTATAGGGATAGACCGGCTGTATGATCCGTGTAGCCAGCGCCCGGTCTTCTACATAAAGATAAGAATCATTGGACTGGCTGATGTCATTCAGGTCACTTTTGGAATAGGTCTTTATCGGTTTTCCGGACTCATCCAGAATTCTGATTTTGACATCGGAAATCTTAGTGTTTTTATCATAAGGAATGTACACATAGGAATAATCTGCCGCGGCCTTGTTCAGTATGGAAATGACTTTTGTATTTTTCACTTCCATATTGTCCGGTGCTTTGATCAGATGTTCCGAGCTGTAATTCCGGATAACAGCGTTCGCATCTTTTTTGAGTTCATCAGGAATATCTGAGATGGCGTAGGTCTGTGCCAGTATATTGCCGGACATCAGCACCATTATTGGTATTAGTTTTTTCATTGATTTTAAAGATTAAGGTGTAGGCGTAAAAACGCGCTGCGCCAGTTCCTGGTCGAAGAGATAAAGTGCAGACGGATTATCTTTCACCATTTTGATTTTAGTAACCAGCAGCGAGGCACTGGATTCTTCCTCCACCTGCTCGTTGATAAACCATTGCAGAAAACTTGTTGTGGCAAAGTCGCCTTCGTCATTCGCTGCTTTCACAATGTTAAAAATACTTTTCGTCACCAGCCTTTCGTGTTCCAGCGCTTTTTCGAAGATCTCCTGGGCGTTGGAAAACTCGTGCGGCGGCTGCGGAATCTCCTGCAGAATGATGGTTCCTCCGATGTCATGCACATAATCGAACATCTTATCGGCGTGCATCAGTTCCTCCTTAGACTGGACACGGAAATAATTGGCAATGCCTTCCAGATCCTGCGTGTAGAACCACGCACTCATGGACAGATAGAGCTGTGCAGCGTATTGTTCTTTTGCAATCTGGATGTTGATGAGATTTATAATGTTTTCGCTTACCATAAATGTTAAATTTTCCCAAATATAAAAAAAGAGCGGATAAAAATCCACTCTTTCACAAAATTAACCACTAAAAAATAACTTACACAACTAACTTATCTCACTACAGCTGTTTGTGCTGCCTTTCTTTTCTGATATTGTCCTTTTCTCTCAGCCATTTTTTTGGCTTTCAGTTCCTGGAATTTTTTATATTGTTCCGGAGTAAGGATTTTTTGCATGTCAGCTTCATTATCCTTCATCATTTTCATACGATCCTCTTTTTTAGCCAACATTTCCTGCTTTCTTTCTGCAGCTTTTTGCTCGTGTAAAGCTTTGATCTGCGCTACCTGAGCGTCACTCAGATTAAGCTCCTGTTTCATCTTCTGAAGGCGTTCTGCTTTTTTCTGTTCGAAATCTGCTTTTCTAGCTTGAGTAGTCTGTGCAAATCCAAAAACACCTAATCCAAGAAATGCTGCAGTTAAAAATAATTTTTTCATTTTTTTAAATTTAATATTAATATTTTCTTATTTGTTAGTTTGATATTCTAATAATTATAAGGTTAAGAACTGATAATTATAAAATTTTGTTAAAGTCTTATTATTTTGATGCCAGACGCATTCCGGAGCTTCTGCCACCGCGCTCAGCAGGCGCCGAATTTCTTTGACCAGAGCCCTCGCTGCTTCTATTTTCAATACTTCTACCTGAATTCTGATTCTGTCGGAAGCCGCCATTGTTTTGAGGACTTTGCTGGCGCACGCTTGGCATTTGCTGCATTCTGACCTCACTATTTCCTCTTGGGAATCCCGAATTTCGGACACCTGAATTTTCTCTGACCTGCGGCTCTACCCTGACATTACCATTATTCCGGATATTCTCATTCTGATTTCTGACACCACTGTTTCCTGAACTCCGGATAGCTCCCATATTATTACCATTGGCGCCGCTTCTCGGGTTTTGAGAATTGATCATACCGTTGTTTCTGGTGTCTATCATTCCCATATTTCTTTGCTGATTTCTGAATCCTTCGCGGAAATTGTTTCTGTCTACTCTGTAGATGTTGATGTTCACGTTTCTGTAAACAGGTCTCACGGGATATCGTCTCGCATAGAAGTTGGCAAACCTGTTTCGGTAAAAAACAATCGGACTTCTGCCTCGGAAATAATTATTCTGATAGATCACGAAAATCTGTGGGCCAAGAATATTCTGCAAGGCAAAAAACCGGTCATAATACCAACGATCCGGATTGTAACGGTAATACATATCCCATGCAGCAAAGCTGGCAAAGCGGTTGTTGAGCGCAATAATCTGATCCATCTGCCAAGGTGTCAGCCGGTACTGCGAGAAAAACTGATTCCAGTTAATGCCGTAGACAGCTTGTCTGTAATCATTGTAATAACCTTGGTAGTACTGGTCTGGATAATAATCCGTAGGATAATTGTAATAATAATCGTCCGGATAATCGTAAGAATTGTTATAATATTCGTAGCCGTTATAATCTGCCGGATACGTGTCGTAATAATCTTGGGCAGAAACAAGTCCTCCGAAAATCATTGCCAGGGTAATAAATATTGTTTTCATAACTTTTTAAATTAAATTAATCAGAAAATCCATTGGTTCATTGAAATGAAACTATCTATCTTTTGGATAGCGAAGGATAAAAAAAGTTAAACGAAGATTTATCTTTGAGTTAAAACGAGACGCAGAAATTTAATTTTGCATTGATAATCAGGATGATTTTTTTTTGATCCTAAAAAAACAAACCCTTCAGAGTATGAAACTCTGAAGGGTTTTTTTAAGATTTAATCGAATTATAATAGCGGATCAATAACAGTTAAAATCTACCACTGTCCTCTATCCATCCTGCCAGCTTTTGGTTGAATTGCTGCTTGGTTTTAAGATCCTCAAGATTCAGATGCATTCTGTATCGCCAATAATGAGGGAAAACCGCAGGATTATTGATACGCTCCTCATCCATATTCGGGTTCATCAATTCTTCATCAGTGGCCAGAAACTCCTGAATCGGGAAAATGGCCAGCATTGCATCGGTGTAAAGATGCTGTTTCATAATCATTTCCGACAGTTCCGGCGTGAGGTCCCAGGGTGCCGTTCCATACTGTCCCAGCTGATTATTAAAATAACTTTGTGTAAGATTTCTATCCTCGTGCCACCATTGTCTCAGCGTAGAACTGTCGTGAGAAGAAGCGGTAACAACATTAAGATAACTTGCATTTTTAGGATTGTACCAAGGAATGTTCTCGGAAGGCATTCTCTGAACTTTGAGCGCGGTAATTGCCAATTTGTCCATCACTACAGGAACTGAATCCGGAACCAATCCTAAATCCTCACCACAAATCAGCATTGAGGTAGAATTCAGCAAAGCCGGTAATTTTTCCATGGCTTTCTGGTACCAAAGTCCGTCCTGACGTTTGAAGAAATAATCATTATAAACATCATTCAGTTTGGCTTTTTCCCAATCGGGGAGATATTTGAACGATGTTATTTTTGCAATATTAAATCTCGGATGATAAACAATGCCATTGTCGGTTTCTTCCGTCAAGAACAAAACATTTCCAGCCAAGGAAATCAGTTTTTCTTCGGCCCAATCCCAGGATTCTTTCTTGAAATAATCGGTTAATTTTCTTTGTGTATCAAATTCCGGCTTGAAAGTATAAATTCCGTTCTGCTGAGCATCAAAAAAATGATTCTGAACCTTTTCTTTAAAGTCGCCAAAATTTTCCCAAATAATCGGGTCATTCACAAAAGGTTTTACATAACGGTCATAACTGAAAGGAATCTGACGGTCTGCAAATTCTTTTTCTGTGACCGGAAGCGCCGGATAAAAATAACCCAATAAGCCTTGAGTAGCAGAAATCGGCATTCTCCAGATTCTGAAAAACCCAAGAATATGATCGATTCTCATGGCGTCAAAATACTGTTCCAGAACTTTGAAACGCTTTTTCCACCATTGGTAACCGTCGGCTTTCATCACTTCCCAATTGTAAGTCGGGAATTCCCAATTTTGTCCCAAATCCGAGAATTGGTCAGGCGGAGCTCCGGCCTGGAAATCCATTCCGAATAATTCCGGTTCTGTCCAGGCTTCCACAGAATGTCTGTAAATCCCAATCGGTAAATCGCCTTTGACGGAAATCCCCAAATGGTGAAGATATTCTACCGCATCCTGAAGCTGTAGATGCAACTGATACTGAACCCAGGCGTGAAGCATCAATTGAGCATATTCTCTATGTTTAGGAGCATAAAGTGTGGCTACTTTTCCGGCAACATATTTTTTATGCGTCTTCCAATCATTGAAGTTGGGCGTTTTATATTTGTCTCTCAACACACAAAATGCGGAGTAAGGCATTAGCCATTCCTCATTATCTTTAATGAATTTTTTGAAATTTTTATCTTTCAGAATGGCGTCTTTATTCTCCTGGAAAACAGCCTTTGCATATTTCCATTTTCCGGCAATCATCTGCTCATAATCAATCAAAGACAACGCATTCAGTTCTGATTTTTTCGATCTATAATCTTCAACCAAATCTTTTGGCAAAGCGTATTCTAACTTTTCAATCGAAAGATATTGCGGATGAAGCGCGTAAACCGAAATCGCGGCGTAAGGATAAGAATCTGTCCAAGTGTAATTCGCAGTTGTATCGTTAATCGGCAAAATCTGAACAATGGAAAGCTTCGTTTCATTGGCCCAGTCGCCTAATTTTTTGAGATCAGGAAATTCGCCCACGCCAAAACCGTCTTCCGTTCTCAGAGAAAAAACCGGAACTGCGACACCTGCTGAATGCCAAAGTGTGTGATTATCAAATTTAAAATAATGGTCCGCTTTTACATAAAGAATATCCTTGTTCGGATTTGCGAAAATCCAACGGTTTTCACCTGGTTCTATGTAAAAAATACCGCCGGTATTTTGGTCCTTAATGGCATATTTGTAAAGAATCGTCTGATGCGAATGAATCTCCACGCCGGCTTCCCAAACGCCGTAATCTGTTTCGGAGAGTTCGACAGCGTTGTCATAATTCCAATTTCCCAGAGCATCTACATTGCCAATCAGAACTAATTGCCAATTGGGGTGATAAAGCGGTGCTTCTATCCGGAAAAGATGCGTATGTTTTTTGATGACCGGAGATTTTGCAGGTTTGAAACCTTGCAAACGGTTGTGAAGAATTTTGTTGGTAAGATAATTTTCCGGAAAATTTTTGAGATTCCATTGGTCAAAAATCATAAATTCCTTAAAGCTGTTTGGGAGATTGAGCTTATGGAAAGGAATTTCCTCGTCCAGCACGTCACCATTATCATTCAGCAGCAGATATTTGTAAAGAATCGATTTGGAAAAATAATCCAGTTCGGTGGTCCAGTTGTTATTTTCGGAGTAGCTCAAGTCGTAGTCCCGATGCTCATTTTTCTCGTCATAAAGGCGCAAAATGAGACGCTGGCCAACTTTTGTCCCGAAGTTAACACTAAAGTATAGTTTCATTATTAAGGTCTGTTAATATGGACGCAATTTAATGATTTATTGAAAGATATAAAATTTTTTATTTTTTGCGGGACAGAACCTCCAGATAGGGCGCGATGTGACCATCCAGCGTCACCGTAAGGCCTCCGATATTTTTGGCTTTCATATACATCAGAACCTTTTCATCCTGCAGGGAAAACATCAGGAAATCATTGAATTTGTCTGGCATAATCCCGGCTTCTGCAAAATATTCCAAGTCCACATTATTCTGAATCCAGGCCAGGCCTTCCTGTAAATCCTCATATTTGTAAAGTCTTTTCAGGCGTCTGGATTTTCCGCTGAGCACATCATAAATTGCCTGAATGTTGACCATTGGCGGAATCCTTATAAGTGGTTTTAGAATGTCATCAACCGCGTCGGCCGGTTTCTCAAGGGCTTGTCCGGGCCTTTTGGCAGTCCGATATCTTTTCTGAGTTTCTCTTCCTGAGATTCAGCAAGTCGCTTGTCCACAATTCTGACCTCCTCTATTTCCTGCGGCATTTTCTCAAGATGAATCGTAAGCGGACTTGCGGAAATGATCGTTCTCTCGCCTTTGTAATTTTCCCTCGCAAAGCGCAGTTCATCCCCGGGTTTGCCCAAAATTGAAAATGTTCCAAAGCCATCGGTGTACACCTTTTGGCTGGAAGCCATATTGACCACCAAAACCCTGGGAAGCGCGAGACCTTCCTCAGAAAATACCGTTCCGGAAACCGTCTGTGAAAAGGAAAATGCCCAAGCCGAAAGAAAGCAAAATTGTAAAAGTCTTTTCAAACAATTATAGTTTTGTCAAAAGTAATCTTCCTCATTCAAATAAAAATACGGTTTAACGTTCGTTAACCGTATTTGTAATTATTTGGGAGTTTCCGGAATCAATTCAGTACATAACTCGTTCCGTCTCTTCCATCTTTCAGCTCAATTCCTTTTTCCAAAAGCTGGTCGCGAATCTGGTCAGACAGTTCCCAGTTCTTGGCTTTTCTGGCCTGATTTCTCAAATCAATTAAAACCTGCAAAGTCTGGTCCAGCTTGTCATTATTGGATTCTTCGATCATTTCCAAACCTAAAACATCGAAAACAATGGCGTTCAGAAATTGTTTCAGATCTTCATAATCTTCTGTCGAGATACTTTCTTTCCCGAGTTTAGATGCCGAGATAAATTTCACCGCTTCGAATAAATGGGAAATCAGAATCGGACTATTGAAGTCATCTGATAAAGCTTCCAAGACTTTCTCTTTCCAGTTGTTATAATCAAAAGAAGAGGTTTCTACACCTTCGACCTGAGTTTGAGTATTGAGTATCTTCACAGCTTCCATCAATCGGTTGAAACCTTTTTCACTCGCCAGCATCGCATCATTGGAAATATCCAAAACACTTCTGTAATGAGCCTGTAAAAAGCAAAATCTTAACACACTTGGATGAAAAGCTTTCTCAAAGAAATCATTATTCCCGGTGATCAATTGCATCGGTAAAATATAATTTCCTGTCGATTTGCTCATTCGTTGTCCGTTCATTGTCAGCATATTGGCGTGCATCCAATATTTCACAGGCTCTACGCCGTTGCAGGCTTTTCCCTGAGCAATTTCACATTCGTGATGCGGAAATTTTAAATCCATTCCACCACCGTGAATATCAAATTGGTCGCCCAAATACTTGGTGCTCATCGCAGTACATTCCAGATGCCAGCCAGGGAAACCTTCTCCCCAAGGTGACGGCCATTTCATAATATGTTCAGGCGATGCTTTTTTCCAAAGGGCAAAATCTTGTGGATTCTTTTTCTCGCCTTGCCCATCCAAATCTCTTGTATTGGCAAATAATTCTTCGATATTTCTTCGGGATAATTCTCCGTAATTAAGTCCTCTTGCATTGTATTCCAAAACATCGAAATAAACAGAACCATTACTTTCGTATGCAAACCCTTTTTCTACCAAAAGTTTCGTGAGTTCCAACTGTTCGATGATGTGCCCCGTTGCAGTCGGTTCGATCGTAGGCGGTAGCAAGTTGAATTTCTTCAAAACCTCGTGAAAATCGACGGTATATTTCTGGACAATTTCCATTGGCTCGAGCTTCTCCAATCTGGATTGCTTGATGAAGCGGTCGTTATTGATATCGCCGTCGTCCGTGAGATGCCCTGCATCGGTGATATTTCTGACGTATCTGACTTTATAGCCCAAAAACCGAAGGCTCCTGTAAATGAAATCGAAAGACAAAAAAGTTCTCACATTTCCCAAATGGACATTACTGTAAACCGTCGGGCCGCAGACGTACATCCCGACATTACCTTCTAAAATCGGTTTGAAAACTTCTTTTTCGCCTGAAAGCGAGTTGTATATTTTTAGTTGCATTGATTTTTAGCTTTGTTTAATAAAACCGTTAATTAGTTTGGCATCCACAAAATTAATTGTCAATTCTGAAAAGTCTAATAATTTAATTAGAGATGGAGCAATTCTTGTTTTATGATATTTTGCTTTTTTGTTACTTGTATTCTCTTGCCAAAAATACTTTATAAATTCGCTTAATTTATCTTCTGGTTTATTTATATTTTCAAAATCTTCACTGTAATAAAATTTATGTTCAGTAAAATTTATTTTCCTATTTATTTTTTTATAAAAAAGATTGTAATATTTGATTACACAATTCGGTTGTGAGATTATCCAAGACTCCATTTGCTGAACCATAAAAAATAATCTGTTAGTTTCAAATTCATTAAAGTTATTTAAAATCATATTCTCCCTTTCTGAATTAGCTGTATCTAAATCCAATAATAAACAAGATTGTGGATTTTCTTCTAGTTTTAGTTTTAAAGCACTTTTATTAACCTCTGACATCTTTTTTGTTCCTATCGACAATGTTTCAATTTTTATTTCAGAACCTCTATTAATGGCTTGAGAAAAAAGAATATTGAAAGCCTCTCTAAATGTACTCTGAGCAGAAACCGTTTCCAGAGCACTTAATACACTTTTTCTCGCTTCAGAAATTTGCTCAAAAAAACTATTTTCGGGATTATCGCCTTCGATAAAAATACTTACAGTTACCATCTCACACCTCCTAACAAGCCAGCCATCCATAATTGACCTAATGATACATTATCTTTCAACTCCATAATCTTCTCATCTTCAAGAATATTTTTGATTTGAGTTTGATTTTTTTGATTTTTCTCAAATATCAACAAATCTTCTATCTTAAAGCTATTTAAAACCAATGGTGAATGTGTTGCCAAAAAATATTGTGATTTACTAGAAGATTCTAAAATTGATTCACAAACTGTTGCAATCATATCAGGATGCAAACCAATTTCAGGCTCGTCAATACATATTAAACTTTCTCGATTAGGATTAAAAAATATAGACATTAAAAGTATATATCTTAATGTACCGTCTGACAAATTTGTAACAGAGATTGATTTATCTAAACCATCTTCCAATAAGGCTAAAATAATACTTGAACTAAATAAATTAAAAGATATTTCTTTAAATCTAGGATTTACTTTTTTTAATTTTAGTTGTATTTTTTCGTATTCACGAGAATTATTATTTTTAATATCATTCAATAAAGAAGCAATATTTAAACCCACAGGAAGTAAAGTTTTATCTAAGGAAAATGGAGCTGGTTTTCTAATAATACTATTTTTACCTGTATCAAAATATCCATAAACTACCATTTTCTCAATAGCATTTCTTAATGTAAATTGTGGATAAAACCTCTCAGGGTCAGACAACTGTCGTAAAACCGGCTCAGATGTTTTAAAATCTACTTTAGAATAATATTGCAAACCAGGTTTACCATCTAATTCCCTTGTTGAAACTTGTCCTTTTGAGTTCGAAATTTCCATATAAACAAAAGGAGGTTTTTTATTATTATTTACTGTAAATAATTTTTCAGATAATGAATAATTTGTTTCACCAATTTTATGAATGGTCAATTCATATATTATATCAGTCTGAAATTTAAATCCTTTAACTTTTTTAAGATTTTGCAAATCAAATTCATAAATCAATTTAATATAATCTTTCTTTGTTGAATAATTCGCAACTTCTTTAAAACCACCCCAATCTCTCAGAAATAATTTCTCCAAACCTATTCCTGAAATAGATTCATACAATAGTTCAATAGCTTTTAGAAAATTAGATTTCCCACTTCCATTAATGCCAATTAAAATATTGGCTTCAGAATTTAAATTAATTTTTGTGGGTTCAGCAAAACTGAAAAAATTTTCTAGGGTAATACTTTTTATCATTATTAATCAAATTTTGCGTGACTTCCTACATAATGCAGAAACTCCTGTCTGGTAATTGGATTGGTTCGGAAAATCCCGCTTAATTCCGCTGTAATTGTAGAACTCGCCGTATCTTTGATGCCGCGGCAATTGACACAAAGATGTTTTGCATCGATGATACAGGCGACATTCTGGGTTCCCAAAGCTTCCTTCAGCGCGTCCACAATCTGCATGGTCAATCGCTCCTGAACCTGCGGCCGCTTTGCATAATAATCCACGATTCTGTTGATTTTTGACAAACCTATGACTTCACCATTAGAAATGTAAGCCACGTGCGCTTTTCCGATAATCGGCAGAAAATGATGCTCGCAGAAAGAGTAAACGGTGATATCCTTCTCCACCAACATTTGTCTGTATTTATACTGATTCTTGAATGTGGAAACGCTTGGTTTATTCTCTGGTAAAAGCCCGCCAAATATTTCATTGACATACATCTTCGCCACACGTTTCGGCGAATCTTTCAGAGAATCATCCGTCATATCCAGGCCCAGCGTGTGCATAATCTCACCGAAAAGTCCTTCGATCTTTTCAATTTTTTCAGCAGAAGTAAGTTCGAAAGCATCTTTTCTGAGCGGCGTATGTTCCTTACCTGTGAACACATCATCGTCGTTATCAGGAAATTGTTCCATCATATCATTCATAATAAGACGCAAAAATAAGCAAATTTTTACACCTTAACCATTGTAATTTTAAAGATTTGATTATAAAAAAGATAGATTCTACGGAACTTTAAAAAACTAAAAAAAAATTGTAATGATTTGAAATTTTATATATTTGCACCAAATTAACATAATTAAAAATAAAATACTATGTCAGACATTGCATCAAGAGTAAAAGCTATCATCGCTGATAAGCTTGACGTTGAAGAAACAGAAGTAACTCCAGAAGCTAGCTTCACTAATGATTTAGGAGCTGATTCTTTGGATACTGTAGAATTGATCATGGAATTCGAAAAAGAATTCAACATTCAGATTCCTGATGATCAAGCAGAAAAAATTACAACTGTAGGTCACGCTATTGCTTACATCGAAGAAGTTGTAAATAAATAATATCTTACTAGACAAAAAAATTTATGGAATTAAAAAGAGTAGTTGTAACCGGATTCGGCGCTATAACGCCTATCGGAAATAATGCTAAAGAATACTGGGAAAACCTGAAAAAGGGAGAGAGCGGCGCTGCTCCTATTACTCTTTTTGATTCCACAAATTTTAAAACCAAGTTTGCCTGCGAAGTCAAAAACTTCGATGCCCTTAATTATTTCGATAAGAAAGAGGCCAAGAAGATGGACAGAAACTCTCAGTTCGGCCAGATTGCCGCCAGAGAAGCCATCGCACACAGCAGACTGATAGAAGATCACGTGAATAAAGACCGTGTGGGCGTGATCTGGGGATCCGGAATTGGCGGACTGGAAACTTTCGAGACGGAAGTTCTGGGCTGGGCCGCTTCTAACAACATCCCAAGATTCAACCCTTTCTTTATTCCGAAAATGATTGCGGACATCACGCCGGGAAATATCTCCATCGAGTACGGTTTCCACGGACCCAACTACACTACGGTTTCTGCCTGCGCATCATCGGCTAACGCTTTGATTGATGCCAAAATGCTGATTAACCTCGGCAAAGCAGACGTTATCGTTTGCGGTGGTTCGGAAGCAGCTGTTACAGCCAGCGGAATGGGCGGATTCAACGCAATGCATGCACTTTCTACAAGAAATGATGATCCTAAGACAGCTTCAAGACCCTTCGACAAAGACAGAGATGGATTTGTACTGGGCGAAGGTGCAGGATGTATCATCCTTGAGGAATATGAACACGCAAAAAAACGTGGCGCAACCATCTACGCAGAGTTGGCAGGCGGCGGAATGAGTGCCGATGCGCACCACATGACCGCACCGCACCCTGAAGGTCTTGGCGCTTACCTTGTAATGAAAAATTGTCTGGAAGATGCCGGTGTAACTGCTGATGAAGTAGATCACATCAATATGCATGGCACGTCTACTCCACTAGGAGACATCGCAGAATCCAACGCAATTGCAAGATTATTTGGCGAGCACGCTTTTGACATTCAGATCAACTCTACCAAGTCAATGACTGGCCACCTTCTGGGAGCGGCAGGTGTTATTGAAGCCATTGCAGCGCTACATACCATCATCCACGGCATCGTGCCACCGACGATTAATCACTTTACAGACGATGAGAACATTGACAGCAGACTAAACTTCACGTTCAATGAAGCTGTGGAAAAGGATGTTACAATTGCGATGAGCAACACATTCGGATTTGGTGGTCACAATGCTTGCGTTCTTTTCAAAAAAATATAATCTGATGTTTTTATGGAGTTGAAAAATTATTTTTTCAAATTACTTCCAAAAAACAGAACACAAAAACTTTCGGAAAACGACATTATTTTTCGCAAAAAAATTTCCGAAATCGTTGGTTACAACATCCACAACCTGGAAATCTTTAAAGAGGCATTTTCATTAAAATCTTCCTCGAAGAGCACAGGCAAAAAAAATTACGAACGTCTTGAGTTTTTAGGGGATTCTGTTTTAGGAACCATTATTTCTTGCCATCTTTTTCAGACCTACCCGAATGAAAACGAAGGTTTCCTCACGCAGATGAAATCCAAGATTGTCAACAGGAAAAACCTGAACAAACTGGGCGAAGATCTGAAGCTGAGCCAGCTGCTACAGGCAGATACCAGCCAGACCATCCTGAGTGAGAATATCTCCGGCAACTTGCTGGAAGCGCTGATTGGTGCCATCTATCTGGATATTGATTATGAGTTCTGTAAAAAAATAGTGCTGGAAAGAATCCTGACACCCACCACCATCAATAAGCTGGAAAATAAGATTATCAGCTACAAAGGCCTGCTGCTGGAATGGAGTCAGAAGAAAAAAATCCCGATCAAGTACGAAACCTGTGAGGAAATTCAGCCCAATAAGATTACGGTGTTCCGCTGTCATGTTTGGCTGCACAACGAAAAAATCTCCAATGCCGTGGAAACTTCCAAGAAAAAGGCTGAGGAGAAGGCTGCGCAGCGCGCTTTTTACATGTTGAGCAAAAAAGAAAATATTATTGAAAATCAAAAAACAATTTCTTAAGCTAGAGGAAGATCACACGGAGATCGTCATCGGATTGATAAGACTTATCAAAACAATCCCAGAGCACGAATTGTTTTTTATGCTGAACCAGCGCAACGACTTTAATTTCAAACGGATCGGTGACATCAAGATCGAGGGTGAACATTACGATCACTTTTTTTCACGCTACCAGGCCTACGACCGCTTCACCCGAAACTGCTACCATTTCATCTCCAATAAGTCCATCACTTCGGTACAAAAAAAAATACAGAATGAACTATTTTCAGATGAATCAAATATTAAATTTTTACTAAATCTGCATCAGGATGTAGATTACTTATTAACTAATTCCGATATGTTTGCGGATTTTTCGTTAATTTTGCTCCCGGAAAATTTTGTATTTCAAATCCAGGAGTATCCACTAAGTTCTGAAGAAGAACTTTATCAACTAATTCAATATTATGAATAAAAACCTTAAAAGAACAAAAATAATTGCAACACTCGGACCTGCGACTTCCAGCAAGGAGACGATGATTCAGATGATCCAGGCTGGTGTTGATGTTTTCAGAATTAACTTTTCTCACGCCGATTATGATCTGGTGATGAAAAACGTTAACATCATCCGTGAGATCAATCAAGAATACGGTTACTCGGTTTCAATCCTTGGAGATCTTCAGGGACCAAAATTGAGAGTAGGTGTTGTAAAAGAAGGCTCGTTCCTTAATCCGGGCGACGTTCTGACATTCACGAATGAAAAGATGGAAGGCGACTCTACCAAAGTTTACATGACTTACGAGAGATTTCCTCAGGATGTAAAAGTTGGCGAAAGAATCCTTATTGATGATGGTAAACTGGTTCTTGAGGTTATCGAAACCAATAATCTGGACACCGTAAGAGCAAAAACGGTCCAGGGCGGACCTTTGAGTTCTAAAAAAGGGGTTAACCTTCCGAATACGAATGTATCTCTTCCTGCACTGACAGAGAAAGATATTGAGGATGCCAACTTTATGCTCGATAATGAGTTTGACTGGATTGCACTTTCCTTCGTGCGCCATGCTCAGGATATCATCGACCTCAAGGAATTGATGGCCAAACATCCAACCAACAAAACCAAAACACCGATCATCGCCAAAATAGAGAAACCGGAAGGTGTGAAAAACATCGACGAAATCCTTATGGAATGTGACTGCCTGATGGTGGCCAGAGGTGACCTGGGTGTGGAGGTTCCTATGGAGCAGGTGCCTGTAATCCAGAAAAATCTTGTGAACAAAGCCAGATTGTATGCCAAGCCGGTCATCATCGCAACTCAAATGATGGAAACGATGATTACCAGCCTTACACCTACCAGAGCGGAAGTAAATGACGTTGCCAACTCCGTATTGGACGGTGCCGATGCCGTGATGCTTTCCGGAGAAACTTCCGTAGGAAAATATCCTGTGGATGTAGTGCGCAACATGGCGAAAATCGTGAAGAATATCGAAAGAACAACGCTCTATACGAAACTGAATCACGTGATTGAAGAAAAAATCAATTGCGTGGATGAGCGTTTTATCACCGATAAAGTTTGCCGTTCTGCTGTGGACATTGCAAAATCTACCGGTGCTGAAGCTATCGTAACACTGACTGCTTCGGGTTATACAGCCTTTCAGATTTCGGCGCACAGACCATCTTCACACATTATCGTTTTCAGTTCCAACAAACGTGTTATCACCATGCTGAACCTGCTTTGGGGCGTGCGTGCATTCTACTACGATATGCAGAAATCTACGGACGAAACCGTAATCCAGGTCAACATGCTGACGCATAATTACGGCTTTGTAGAGCAAGGTGATTATGTGGTAAATCTTAATGCCATGCCTGTTCATAACGGTGGAAAGACCAATACACTAAGGTTATCTACGATCTAAGAATAAAGATCGGATTTTACTATAACAAAAAAACCATCGAATTGCGTTCGATGGTTTTTTGTTTCAATAAAAGCAACTTAGATTATTCTTTTATAATTTTTTTAGAGTTAATGCCACTTTTGGTTTTTACAGTTAAGATGTAGATACCTTTTGGCAGCAGACTCACATCTACCCGATTCTCTTTAGAGCTGTTTTTATTTTCTAAAATCAATCTGCCGTTCGTATCGAACAAAGCAATTCTCTCTATATTTTCATCAGCTCTGATCTGGACAAAATCTCGTGTCTTGGTCGGAGAAACGGCAACATGAGATAAGTTATTGGATTCCTGCGATGCCAAGGTTTCTTTCTTGACGCCTGTGGCTAATAATACAAAATCCTGTACCAACGAATTACCTTCCTGATTGACCAATGGATTTTTGCTGGTAATTTCCACTTTATAAGTTCGTCCTGCCTGCGGCGTATCAATCAGGATCTGCTCCACATTGTCTGCGATGTTATCACCCTTTGTTGCATTTGCATTAGGATCAAGGATATTCAGTCGCCAAGGATAATAAACTGTTCCCGAGACTTCATCCGTCACCCGAAGATCCAGATCGTTGATCAGTCTGGATGCATGGTTATTCTGCATGTCCGCATCTGCTGTAAATGGTGCAATGGCAGGATCAATCCACGAGATGCTGACTTTCAGTGGTACGCTGCCTTCAGCCGTAATATTTTTTGTAAAGCTTACATTGTTTTGCAAGGTGTTTTTTTCAAAAACTGCATTTTCTGTCAGTTTATTAACCAGCACCTGCGCGGCTTTTTTGGCATCCACCAATCCCCAGCCATACCAAACATCTGGGCCAGGCCGCCCTGCGTCGTTGGCAGTATGAGTTAGCAATGCTTTCATTTCATCGGCTCTGAAAACAAAACTGTTATCTGCAAGAATGTTGCGCTGCACCTGCGTTAATGCTCCAGCCACACCACTGACTACAGCAGAGGCATAGGATGTACCCCAGGAGACCAGATACAGATTGTTAGCGTTAGGACTTCCTGCCACATAATTAGGCATCACCATATCCACGCCCACCGCAGTTACATCAGGCTTTACTGCGCCATCTTTTCTAGGTCCTGCACTGCTGAACGCATCTTTTTCTACGTCCGAAGGACCAGTATATTTTTGTCCCGGTGTCGTCAGTTGCTTTACAGCGCCCACGGTAATGATGTTTTTTGCCAATGAGCCATAACCTATACAATTGTAGCCCAGGCTGCAGTTGGCGGGAGGAAGCTCATCATTGGCTCCAAACTGTACCCATGTTCCAGCTGCTGTATCGTAACGGTACTTAATGGAACTTGTATTGGGACCGATACCATAGTAATTTCCTGTAGATTTTACGATAATCTGCTGCGGCTGCGCATAAACAATTTTATCAAAATTCTGATCATTGGTTCCGTAGGATCCAGAATAGGTATCGAGATGGCTGTAATCATAATTTCCGTACCAATAATAAGTATTGGCCGCGCCCGGCTTATTCCAACCGTTGTTGGCACCGTAGGAATGATTCGAAATATTGAGTCCCGGTAAAGTGCTGAGTTTCTCGAAATTATTACCCAGAGCCGTGACTGTATAAAGGTAATTTTCCGTGGAAGCTTGTGGTAACACGCCTTTGGCATTTGCTTTCTGATAAGTCACATTGCTTTGCGTAAAAGTACCTGTCGCCGTGCCATTTCCGATCACGATTCCCGTTACATTCGTCGTATGCGCACTTTTGGTGAGGTTGGAAGCTTCCTTATTCACGGCTCTGCCGGAAGTCAGTTGCTCATGCGTATCGTGCACTCTTCCCTCGTCGAAAATGGTAATCTTTACTCCGCTTCCGTTGATCTGTGCAATGCCGGGAACCAGCCCGTCCTGTAACTCATCAATATTAGAGCTGGCATTGGCTCCGGTTTCTTCCGGCGAATAAAAGACAGGAATAGGTCCTGTAAATCCGGCCAACCTGCGCTTCAAATCTTCAAAACGCTCTCCGGAATGTTTAGAGGTATTGTTTTGAAAATAATTCTGTAGTCTGTTTTCATTTTGGAGAAGCTGCGCCGTAAACTCATTTTTGAGTTTAAGATCCTGAGCATTAGCAAAATAAAAAGAAAAAACGAGACTTATACTTAATAAACTTCTTTTCATAGAACTGTTTTTGCAAAGATAATCATTAATGAATCAACAAGTTATTTTTTGACTATTTTAATAAATCAATAACACGTGGTAAGACTTTTTTTTTGGTTTTCAAAACTGTAACTTTACACAAATTTCTAATTTAGATGTATTTAGTTTTCGATACTGAGACCACCGGTTTACCAAAAAATTTCAATGCTCCGCTTTCCGATTCGGATAACTGGCCCAGAATGGTTCAGATTGCGTGGCAGTTGCATGATGATGATGGAAATTTAATTGAAAATCAGGACTATATCATTAAGCCGGAAGGTTATGATATTCCCTTCAACGCAGCCAGAATCCACGGAATCACCACGAAAATTGCGAACGATGAAGGCCGCGATTTAGCAGAAGTTTTGAGAGAATTCACTCAGGTTCTGGATCAAGTTCGCGTGGTCTCCGGCCACAATGTAGAATTTGACTACAATATCGTAGGCGCCGAGCTGATCCGGAAAAACATCCAGGACAATCTCCAGGAAAAGCCGAAGGCCGACACCATGATCCTGGGAACGGATTACTGCAAGCTGGAAGGCGGCCGTGGCGGCAGATATAAATCACCAAAACTGGAAGAACTTTACGAAAAATTATACGGCCATAAATTTGATGAAGCGCACAATGCGGCAGCCGACGTGAATGCAACGGCGCAGGTTTTTTTCGAGATGATGAGAATCGGCGTGATTCCTGCAGACGTCCTGAAAGTGTCCGAGGCTCAACTAAAGCGATATCAGGACAATCATCCGAACCCGATTCAGCCGTTCGGGATTATCGTCCGGAGACAGGTTGCCAGTTTTAATAACAAGAAAAAACAGACCGACTTTGGCAGTGTGGACGAAATTGATTTGGGAAAATATTTCCATTTCGACAATCACAGTGTTTTTTCTACGCTAACGGCTACAACCAATATCAACGACCTCATCAGCAAAGCCAAACAAGATCATTTCCCGGCCGTCGGCATGGTGGATCTGGGTAATATGATGGGCGCATTCAAATTTGTGTCTGCTGTGGAAAGTGCCAATTCCGACATCAGCAAAAAGCACAAAGAATATCTTGCAAAAAAACAGGAAGCCGAAGAAAAAGGTGAATCATACACCGAAAAGGAACCGGACGCTACGCCTTTGATTCCGATTGTAGGCTGCGAGTTTTACATCTCCGAACGCTATGAGCAGAAACAATTTACCAAAGATGATCCGGACCGGAGAACACAGGTTGTACTGCTGGCTAAGGATTTTAACGGTTATAAAAATTTAGTCAAGTTATCCAGCATTGGTTTTCAGAAAGGTTTTTATTTCGGTGTCCCGAGGATCAGCCGGGAACTG
>DBLQ01000110.1:2025-2346 GCA_002297505.1 Flavobacteriales bacterium UBA720 | reverse complement strand
CGAGGATCAGCCGGGAACTGATTGCACAATACAAAGACGGCATCATCGCCCTCACTTCCGGGATATTTGGAGACATACCGAGTACCATCCTCAATATCGGAGAACAGCGTGGCGAAGAACTGTTCCAATGGTGGAAAAATACGTTCGGTGATGATTTTTATGTCCAGATCCAGAACCATCAATTGCCCGAAGAAGAGCACCTGAACGAGGTCCTGCTTCAGTTTGCTGATAAATACAATGTTAAAATCCTGGCGCAAAACGAGACTTTTTATACCAATAAAAGCGATGCGAATATCCAGGACATTCTGAGCTGCATCAAGG
>DBLQ01000110.1:0-1852 GCA_002297505.1 Flavobacteriales bacterium UBA720 | reverse complement strand
TCAAGGATGGCGAGAAATTATCTACGCCGGTTGGTAAAGGCTTCGGAAAAAGAAAAGGTTTGACCACAAGCGAATATTACATCAAAAATGCCGACGAACTCAAAGAAACTTTTCTGGCTTATCCGGATGCGTTTGAGGCGTACGAGGAGTTCCTTGCAAAGTTCAAGCCTTATACTCTGAAGCGCGACGTGCTGCTTCCGAAATTTGACATTCCGAAAGAGTTCATCAATCCGGAAGATGACATCGATGGCGGCAAACGTGGTGAAATGGCGTATCTGACCTATCTTACATACGAAGGCGCCAAAAAACGTTATGAAGAAATCACACCAGACATTAAGGAACGCCTTGATTTTGAGCTGGACGTCATTGCCAACACGGGCTACCCCGGATATTTTTTGATTGTTCAGGATTTTTGTAATGAGGCAAGGAATATGGGCGTTTGGGTAGGTCCTGGGCGTGGATCGGCGGCAGGATCGGCTGTGGCCTATTGTATCGGCATCACAAATGTGGATCCGATAAAATACGACTTACTTTTTGAGCGCTTCCTGAATCCGGAAAGGGTCTCAATGCCGGATATTGATATCGACTTTGATGATGAAGGCCGTGACAAGATTATCAAATGGGTAGTGGACAAATATGGCCAGGACCAGGTGGCTCAGATCATTACTTACTCTGTCCTGGGCGGGAAATCAGCCATTAAAGATGCCGGAAGAGTTCTGGATGTTTCGATTCCCGAGACCAACATGATTGCCAAGCTGATCCCATCTACGCCGGGAATGAACATCGCCAAAGCATTATCCAAATATGACAAACTGAAGCCGGAAGAGCAGCAGCTGGTAGATGAAATGAAAGCAGTTCTCAACAATCCGGAAGATTCCCGTTTTTCCGTTTTGGAAAGCGCCAAGAAAATGGAAGGCTGTATCCGGAACACAGGAATCCATGCCTGCGGTGTGATTATTACCCCGGAACCGGTGAGTAATCTGGTTCCCATCACGATTGCAGCAAAAGATGCGGACATTCTGGTTTCCCAGTTCGACAACTCGGTGGCGGAAAGCGCCGGTCTTCTGAAAATGGACTTTCTAGGACTCAGGACTTTAACAATCATCAAAGATGCCGTAAAACTGGTAAAAGAACGCCACGGCATCGACATTGATCCGGATGCCATTCCTTTGGATGATGCCAAGACCTATCAATTATTTAAGGAAGGCCGTACCATTGGGATTTTCCAATACGAAAGTCCCGGCATGCAAAAATACATGCGAGAGCTAAAACCTACAGTCTTTGCGGATTTGATTGCCATGAACGCATTGTATCGACCTGGTCCTATAAAATATATCCCGAATTTCATCAACAGGAAACACGGCACCGAGGAGATCATCTACCCGCACCCGTTGCTCGAACAGATCCTGTCCGAGACGTACGGCATCTTCGTCTATCAGGAACAGGTGATGCAGGCCGCCCAGATATTGGCGGGCTATTCGCTGGGCGGCGCCGACCTGTTGCGTCGCGCGATGGGCAAGAAGAAGAAGTCCGAGCTCGACAAGCAGTACGAGGGCTTCGCCGGCGGCATGAAGGAACGCGGCTTCGGCGAGGCGGCCATCAAGGCCCTGTGGGACATCCTGCTGCCGTTCTCGGACTACGCCTTCAACAAAGCGCACTCTGCCGCGTACGGCCTGGTGTCGTACTGGACCGCGTATCTCAAGGCGCACTATCCCGCCGAGTACATGGCGGCACTGCTCACGAGCGTCGGCGACTCCAAGGACAAGATGGCGCTGTACCTGAACGAGTGCCGTCGGATGGGCATCAAGGTGCTCCCGCCCGACGTCTCCGACTCGATCAACTTCTTCGCCGC
>DBLQ01000100.1 GCA_002297505.1 Flavobacteriales bacterium UBA720 | reverse complement strand
CCGATCAGACGATTAATAAAATTGAAATTTTTGATGTGTCCGGAAGAATCCTGAAAACGGTGTCGGGAAAAACAAAGGCTGTGCGTGTGGCAGATATGGAGAAGGGATTGTATCTGATTAAAATTCATACTGCCAGTAATATCATTAATTCAAAATTTATAAAAAATTAACATATTGAGATTATATAATTTCAAAAACTAAACATGCTTCAAAATGAAGCATTAATAAAGGAATTTTAATTAAACCCAATGTAAAAAGCGATTCAACTGAATCGCTTTTTTGTGATTTTATTCATTAAAATGTTTGGTTTTATTACCAAATGATAAGAATTTCGAAATATTTAGCTTAAATTTGCACTTTCATCATTTGTGTTTTTAATCCCTGAAGATAATCTGTTTATCTCAGGGATTTTTCTTTTAGGCATCGCGGCGGATCAGCGCCATGTAAAATCCGTCATAACCTTCACTCGGCATAATCTTCTCATCTTTTATTAAAGAAAAATCCGGATTGTTTTCAAGGAAAGTTTTCACCTGCTCATTGTTTTCGGACGGAAGGATGGAGCAAGTTGCATAAATCATCTGGCCACCCTTTTTCAGAATCTTCGAGTAATCCTGTAAGATTTGTTGCTGCTCACCCTTAATTCTATCGATAAATTCCTGGTCAATTTTCCATTTGGAATCAGGATTTCTTTTCAGGACGCCCAATCCAGAGCATGGTGCATCAATCAGGAGACGGTCAGCTTTCTCGTGTAGCCTCTTGATGACTTTATTGTCCGAGATCAGTCTCGTTTCGATATTATGAGCGCCAGCTCTCTTGGCACGTCTCTTCAGTTCTGCCAACTTCCATTCGTAAATGTCAAGTGCGATGATCTGGCCTTTGTTCTTCATCAATGCAGCAAGGTGCAATGTCTTTCCGCCGGCACCGGCGCAGGCATCTACCACACGCATGCCTTCCTTCACATCCAGAAGTTCGCCGATTTTCTGAGAACTTGCATCCTGAACTTCGAACAAGCCATCCTTGAAGGCCGAGGTCAGAAACACGTTCTTCTTCTCTTCCAGCTGCACCGCATCGGGATAATTTTTGATAGCAAAAGATTCTACGTTTTCATCCTTAAGGTCGGCTATCAGCTCTTTTGGTGAGGTTTTCAGCGTATTCGTCCGCAGTACGGTTGGCGCCTGTTCGTTCAGGGCGATCATTTCTTTTTCCCAGTTTCTTCCCAGCTCTTTTTCCAGGGTCTCTGCGAGCCAGTCTGGGATAGAAAATTCAATAGCTTTCGTAGGAACTGTTCCTTTTTTCAGTTTGGTAAGAATGTCAGCCACTTTGATGCCGTCAAATTCCTCAAACTTTTTATAGTGCGTTTTGCTCCAAAGGAGATAGGCAAGGATCATTTTATAAACATTGTTCGGTTTCACACCTTCGCCCATGTAATATTCCAGACGCTTTTTCCAGCGGATGATATTGTAGAAGATTTCGGACACCACTTTACGGTCCTCGCTTCCCCATTTTTTGTGGGATTTCAAAAGACGTTCGATGACTTTGTCCGCATATTTTTTTTCTTCAAAAAAAGTTTCCTGAAGCGAATCATGAATCCCGATCAGGAGATTTCTGTGAATTAATTCCATTGAATTTGAATAAGATTTTAATACCTCGAAAAAAATTGCCTTTTCGGTTAATGCCGATTTGGAAACTTATTTTTATCGATTTTGCAAAGTTACTGAATTTAATCTGACATCTGATTTCAATTCTTGCCTTATGAAAAGTAGCCAGCGTGCTTCCCGTATTAATTTTGTGTTAAGATTATCAAATTCGTTTAATTTTATTGTTTAACAATTTTGTCAAAAATAAAATTCGATTTAAATTTGCACAAGATTGTTTAACAAAAATGTCAAATCAATCCAAAAAAGATCAAACTCAGGAGCTGATCAAGGAGACGGCGAAAAACCTATTCTTTGTTCAGGGACGGTTTGCTGCCACCACACAGGAAATTGCGGATGAAGCTGGCGTCAACAGAACCCTGATCAATTATTATTTCCGTTCGCGGGATAATCTGATTCAGATTGTTTTTGACGAGGCCCATAAAGTAGAGAAGGAAAAGTCCGAGGTCATTATGCGGTCGGACCTCAATTTTAAGGACAAGATTTCCAAATTCATCGAAGAAAGTCTGCAGACCAGTTTGCAATATCCGTATCTGGAAACGTATATCGTTTCGCAGATCAATAACGGAAACTGTCATAAGAGAGATGTGGAAGAGGAGGATCTCAAAAGATTTTATAAGGATATTGAGCAGGCCATGGAATCCGGAATTATTGAGAAAATGGAACCCATGCAGTTTGTCCTCAATATGATTTCGCTTTTGGTTTTTCCCAGCGCTGTGCGGCCATTGATCATGGAAAATATGGCAATCAGCGAGGCTGAATTCAACCGGCTCATAGCGGACAGAAAAGACATTATCCTGAAACTTTTATTTAAAAATTAGAGCATAGGCTTAAAGTATTTCCCTGCTACAAACGTTTAAGACAACTAATAGAAAAAATTAACTTATAATAAATTATGAATAGAAAACGTATAACTGCCACGATCCTGAAATCAGGTTTATCCGCGGTGCTTATGATTTTCGGCTTTACTTCCGGTTTTGCGCAGCAGACGGTGACCCTGAAGCAGGCGATAGAATACGCTTTGCAAAACAAGACCGACGCGCTGAAAGCCAAACTGGAAGTGACCAATGCAGATTATAAAATCGCAGAAGCCAAAGCCGGCGCACTTCCAAAAATCAATGGGGTTGCAAATCTGACCTATAACCCGATTTTACAGAAAAGCGCATTGCCGGGTGATTTTTTCGGAGCTCCCGGAACTACGGTGCTGGTTCCTTTCGGACAGAAATGGATTGCCGGCGCTGGTGTCCAGCTGCAACAGGCGCTTTTTAATCAACAGGTATTCATTGGACTGAAAGCGGCGAGGTCTACAAAAGAATTTTATCAGCTGAATGCGGACCTTACTGATGAGCAAATCATTGAAAGGGTTTCTAATGCCTATTTCCAGGTTTTTACAGTAGAGCAAAATCAGGAAACGCTGGAAAGCAGCTATGCCAGCACGGAAAAAGCCAGAGATGTGATCAAAAGTCTTTTTGATAACGGACTGGCAAAAAAGATTGATCTGGACCGTACGAATGTCAATCTTACCAACATCGAAACCAACATCAAGCAAACCAAGAATGGTGTCAATCAGGCCAAAAATGCTTTAAAGTTTTACATGGGAATGCCGATCGAGAAAGATATTCAACTGGTGAAGGAGGATATGGAAATTACGCCGCATCTTTTGGAAAATAGCCTCAGCTCCGATAATCGTACGGAAGTGAAGGTCCTGCTGAAAAACAAGGAATTGCTGGAATACAATAAAAAAGCAACCGAAGCCGCGTATTATCCTACCGTCAATCTTACGGCGAATTATAACTGGCAAGGTCTTGGGGAAAAATTTCCGCTGACCAATGGGAGATCCAATGGTGTTTATTGGTCCGATTACTCGGCCATTGGTTTAGGTATTAACATTCCGATTTTTAACGGTTTTGCGACCAAATCCAAAGTACAACAGGCGCAGATAGAGTTGGATAAAATCAATTTGGATATTCAGGAAACCAAGCTGAGCCTGGATTTGGATTATCAAAATGCCAAATCACAGATCGAGAACAGCTTGTCTACACTTGAAAATCAAAAGGCCAACGTAACACTGGCAGAAGATGTTCTTGCCAACACCAGAAGCAATTATCAATACGGACTGGCAACGCTCACAGAATTGCTGGATGCAGAAAATGCTCTGGTACAGGCCAAGAACAATTATACCAATGCCATCCTGGATTATAAAATTGCCGAAGTTCAGTACTATAAATCTAAAGGCGAACTTAAAACTTATCTGAAATAAACTACGAATATAAATTATCCTTAAAATGAAAAAAACTCTAATATATATCATTGTGGCGGCAGTTCTTGTAGGATTGGCTGCATATAAAATCGCCGACAACAAGAAGAAGCAGGAAACTGAGGTGAAGGAAGTGGCCAAGCAGGTAGACAAGATCAATGTCAATGTGGTGACCGTCTCCAGACAAAACGTGGATACGGATTATTCGGCGAACGGAACCTTTATTCCGAAACAGGAATCCAACCAGTCGGCAGATATTGCCGGAAGAGTGGTGAGCGTCTTTGTGAAGGAAGGCTCGCGTGTGAGCGCAGGACAAGTTTTGGCGACGATCAAAAAAGACGCGATTGAAGTGGATGCGACACAGGCCAAGAATAATTTGCAAAATGCGATTATTGATAATCAGCGTTATGAAAATGCCTTTAAAACCGGCGGTGTGACCAAGCAGCAGCTGGATAATTCCAGACTTCAGCTCAAAAATGCTCAGGCTGCGGTGCGGGCACAAGGCGTGAGAATCAATGACGCCAGCGTAAGAGCCGGAATCAGCGGTACCATCAACAAAAAAATGGTAGAACCCGGAATGGTGGTGGCTACCGGAACAGCTTTGTTCGAGATTGTTAATATTAATTCACTAAAACTTTCTGTGTTGGTGGACGAAAGTCAGGTAGGCCGCATCCAGATCGGTCAGGAAGTGAATATCAATGTGAATGTCTTGCCGGATGAGAAATTTACGGGAAGAATCACATTCATTGCACCGAAGAGTGATGCGTCGCTCAATTTCCCGGTGGAGATCGAAGTCCAAAACAGAGGCAACCTGAAGGCCGGTATGTATGCCACAGCAGTTTTCAAGACCAACCATGGCGCGGAAACTCAGAACATGCTTACAGTTCCGGCAGAAGCTTTCGTGAATGGTGTAAGTTCCGGACAGTTGTTTATCGTGAATAACGGAACTGCCAAATTGATCAAAGTAACAACAGGGAAAGTGTACGGAGATAAAGTTCAGATCCTCAGCGGGCTGAATGGCGGCGAGCAGGTTATCACCAGCGGACAGATCAACCTGGACAACGGGTCAAAAATCAATATCGTAAAGTAAGCAGAAGATGAAATTAGCAGAAATATCCATTAAAAGACCGTCTCTGGTAATCGTACTCTTTACGATTCTGACTTTGGGTGGTCTCCTGAGTTACTCCATGATGGGGTACGAATTGATTCCAAAATTCGAAACCAATATGGTAACCATTTCCACGGTATATCCGGGTGCCTCGCCGGCAGAGGTAGAAACGTCGGTGACCAGAAAGATTGAAGATGCCGTGGGTTCCCTCGAAAATGTGAAAAAAGTAGAATCATCATCCTACGAAAGTCTTTCCGTGATTATGGTTCAGCTGAACGCCGGCGCCGATGTCAATTATGCTCTGAATGATGCGCAGCGTAAGGTGAATGCCATTATTGCAGACCTTCCGGAAGATGCCGATGCGCCTTCACTTAACAAATTTTCCCTGGACGATCTCCCGATTATCACGATGAGTATCTCCAGTGACAAACTGAACAGCAAACAGCTTTACGACCTTCTCGATAAAAAGATCGAACCGATTTTTTCAAGGGTTAATGGTGTGGCTCAGGTGGATCTGGTTGGTGGCCAGGAGCGTGAGATTCAGGTGAGTCTGGATGAAAACAAACTTCAGGGTTATGGTCTGTCCATTTCCGATGTACAGCAGGCGATCCTGTCTTCCAATCTGGATTTCCCCACAGGTTCCTTAAAAACAAGAACTTCCAAATCGACCATCCGACTGGAGGGAAAATATAAATCTGTTGCGGAACTAAACAATCTTGTGATCTCGTCCAAGGACGGCGCGCAAGTAAGATTGTCCGATATTGCTACCGTTTTCGACTCTCAGAAGGATGTAGAAAAAGTAGCGCGATTCAACCAGCTGCCAACGATTTTGATGCAGGTGAAGAAACAGTCTGATGCCAATGCGGTGGCTGTGTCCGAGAGCATTACAAAAACGGTGGATGAGGTGATGAAAACTTATGCTTCGCAAGGTGTAAAAGTTAAAATTGTGGATGACAGTACAGACTTTACCCTGGAAGCCGCAAATCACGTGATTTTTGACTTGTTTCTGGCGATTGTTCTGGTAGCTGTGGTGATGTTATTGTTCCTTCATAACATCAGAAATGCATTTATTGTAATGGTTTCCATTCCAGTCTCGTTGATTGCAACTTTTATCGGGATGAATCTGATGGGCTACACCTTGAACTTAATGAGTTTGCTCGGATTGTCATTGGTGGTAGGTATTCTTGTGGATGACGCGATTGTGGTATTGGAAAACGTTTACCGGCATATGGAAATGGGCAAAAGCCGAATCCGTGCTGCTTATGATGGTGCAGCTGAAATCGGATTTACAGTTTCCGCCATTACGTTGGTAATCGTGGTGGTATTCTTGCCGATTGCGATGAGTACAGGTCTGGTGGCCAATATCCTGGCGCAGTTCTGTGTCACGGTGGTTATTGCAACATTGTTCTCATTATTGGCGTCGTTCACGATCATTCCGTGGCTGTCCTCAAGATTCGGAAAGCTGGTTCATTTGACCGGTAAAAATCCTTTTGAGAAATTTATCCTTTGGTTCGAGAAACAATTAGACAAATTTACCCACTGGATCACAGGAATTCTGGAATGGTGTCTCAAGACGACATTGAGAAGGATAATGACCGTTATCGTCACATTCCTTGTATTGATTGCCTCTTTTATGCTCGTTGCATTCGGATTCATTGGAGGAGAATTCTTCCCGAAAATGGACAGAGGACAGTTCCTCGTGCAGATGGAATTGCCGAAAGATGCTTCTGTTGAGAAAACAAACCAGGTCACTCTGGAAGTCGAAAGATTCCTGAGAAATGACAAAGATGTTGTGGATCTGATTACCACAGTAGGTCAGCAGTCGACTGGTTTTGGCGGTGCGCAGGCCACATTGTACCAATCGGAAATCCAGGTGAAT
This sequence comes from Flavobacteriales bacterium UBA720, assembly GCA_002297505.1. GTDB lineage: Bacteria > Bacteroidota > Bacteroidia > Flavobacteriales > Weeksellaceae > Epilithonimonas. The sequence goes on along the minus strand of DBLQ01000100.1, from coordinate 631 downwards.
CTCACAGATAAATCCGAACGTTCCGAAAGTACGGATATCAAATCGGCCAAAATCAAAAGAGCTTTGGCAGAAAAATTTACGGGTGTAGAATTTAAGACCGCGCCAATTGGTCTAATGGGCGCTGATAACGCACCGATTGAACTGGTGGTTACGGCACCGGATAACGCCACCGCGAATAAAGAAGCCAACAGAATCCTGGCGCTGCTGAAGAAAGTTCCAGGCGCAGTGGATGCAGAACTTTCCAGCGACAGCGGAAGTCCAGAGGTACAGGTCAATATCGACCGTGATAAAATGTCCGCGCTCGGACTCAATCTTTCCAGCGTGGGACAGACGATGCAGACAGCCTTCAACGGTAACACCGATGGGAAGTTCCGTGCCGGAGAATATGAATATGATATCAATATCCGTTTTGGCGATGTCAACAGACAGTCCATTGACGACGTCAAAAACCTGATGTTTACGAATCCGAAAGGCGAACAGATCAGACTGAGTCAATTTGCCGATGTCAAAATGGGCTCCGGTCCGAGCTTGCTGGAACGTAGGGACAAAGCGCCTTCCATCAAGGTCAAATCCAAGGTGGTGGGCCGTCCTGTGGGCGATGTGGCCAATGAGTGGGCTGCGATGTTTATGA
>DBLQ01000086.1:8411-9288 GCA_002297505.1 Flavobacteriales bacterium UBA720 | reverse complement strand
TTTGTTACAGGTATTGTGATTCCTGTAGATGGTGGTTTCAGTGCGTTCTCGGGTGTTTAACAAAGATCTAAATAGAAATATATGAAACAATCGTGGCGATGGTACGGACCGAAGGATCTGGTCTCTCTTTCCGATGTCAGACAGGCTGGCGCAGAAGGTGTAGTGACCGCTCTTCATCATATTCCAAACGGTGCTGTCTGGACTGTGGAGGAAATCAATCTCAGAAAAAATACCATTAAAAGTTCCGGACTGGAATGGAACGTTGTAGAAAGCGTCCCGGTGCACGAAAATATCAAAACCCGCACCGGTGATTTTCAGATTTACATTGATAATTATAAAGAAAGTATCCGGAATCTTGCCGAATGCGGCATCCAAACGGTGTGTTACAATTTTATGCCCGTTCTGGACTGGACGCGGACAGATCTGGATTACGAACTGGAAGATGGTTCCCGTGCTTTGCGATTTGATTATACCGCATTCGCCGCCTTTGAACTCTATCTTTTAAAGAGACCGGGCGCCGAATCAGATTATTCGGATCAAGTCAAAACCGCTGCAAAAACTTATGTTGATCAACTTTCCGAAGCCGAGAAAACGAAACTCATCAACAATATCATCGCCGGGCTTCCGGGTGCTGAGGAAGGTTATACTTTGGAGCAATTTCAGTCCGTCTTGGATACCTATGCGAGTATCAGTCCACATCAGCTGAGGGAAAATCTGGTTCTTTTTCTGAAGGAGATCATTCCCGTTGCCGCTCAGGCCGGCGTCCGGATGTGCATCCATCCTGATGATCCGCCATATCCGATTTTAGGCCTGCCAAGAGTGGTGAGCACGGAAGAGGATTTGGCATATCTCTTTTCGGAAGTTCCGGATCTGGCCA
>DBLQ01000086.1:7908-8202 GCA_002297505.1 Flavobacteriales bacterium UBA720 | reverse complement strand
GGAAGTTCCGGATCTGGCCAATGGCCTGACATTCTGCTCCGGCTCACTCGGTGTCCGCGGAGATAATGACCTCATCAGGATTTTTAAGCGCTTTGCAGATCGGGTTCATTTCCTTCACCTCAGAAGTACCAAAAGAGATAAACTTGGCAATTTTTATGAAGCCAATCATCTGGAAGGTGATGTGGATATGTTTGGCCTGGTGAAAGCGGTTGTGCTGGAAGAGCAAAGCAGGAGAGCAAGTGAAAGAAAAGATTATCTTATCCCGATGCGTCCTGATCACGGCCATCAGATGCT
>DBLQ01000086.1:3188-7755 GCA_002297505.1 Flavobacteriales bacterium UBA720 | reverse complement strand
AAATGGGTATTTTAAAAAGTCTGTAAGCTCCAATCATTTATGTCAATCATTGCTCAATGTGCCTATGAGTCTGTTTAAGAAAATCATCGAAATTGTAAGCTTTGTTTTCATCATTGCCGTTTTTCCGGCACAGGAATCATCGCTGCATTTTAACCAAATCAATTATGACGATGATTTCTCTCCTAGCGTCATTTCTGCAATGGCCCAGAGCAAAACCGGATTCGTGTGGATTGGCACGGACAACGGATTATTCCGCTATGACGGCTATACCTTTAAGAAATTCTCAAGAGACCGAAAAACGCAGGGACACCTCAGCAATAATCATATCAATGCTCTGCTGGAAGACCAGGATGGGAATCTGTGGATCGGCACCAGCCACGGCCTGAATCTTTACAATAAAAACACCAATGATTTTACGCCAATCGGGATTAGTAATGTGAAAGGTGGAAGCAACTATGTATCATCATTGGTTCTGGATGGCGATCGTAATCTTTGGGTCGGAACATTTGGGGGAATTAAGAAGATTAAAAAGTCTGCAAAGAATCTAGAAAACCTGGACCGCCGGTCGGAGCTCAGTAAGAGCCGTGTACTGACCCTTTTTTATGATGCCGATTATGGCATTTTTGCAGGAACGTCTGCCGGCCTGAGATGCTTTGACCCGAAGACCGGGAAACAGAAACAGCTGCCCAGGAACTTGTCCGCGAATTCTGAACTTAAAAATGCCAAAGTCAAAAAAATAGTAAAAACCAGGAAAGGCGATCTGTGGTTCGGGACAGAGACTTCCGGCGCGTTTTGGCTTTCTGACAATGGGCAACGGCTGTTACAGTTCAGGCACGATCCGGCAGATCCCGGCTCTATTTCTTCCAATTGGGTAGATGACGTGATTCAGCTGGACAGTCATACGATCTGGCTGGCGACCAAAGGTGGTCTCAGTATTTTTAACACCAGTAAAAGTACATTTACCAGAATCAAACATAATCCGGATAATCTCTACAGTCTCAGCGATAACAACCTGAAATGTTTTATGAAAGACCGCACAGGTTCCGTCTGGATCGGCACTTCTGCGGGCGCCATCAACATCTATAATCCGTCTAACCTGAATGTTACCAGGATCTCGGAAGGCACCAAGTCTGGATTTGGTCTCAGCAATGCCAGCGCCAGTTCTGTTCTCAGGGAAAACGACCACAGCATCTGGGTTGGCACATCGGGCGGCGGTCTCAATTTTCTGGATCTATCGCGCAGCATTTCCGGTTCCTATGCTATTGACGGAGCTTATGAGAAAAATATCAAAAATATCATAACCTGTCTTGCCAGAAGGGATGATCGCACCTTGCTTTGCGGCACGTACAACGGATTGTTTGAATTCGATGCGGTGTCCAAACAGTTTACACAGATTGCCTTGGCGTCGGCCTATTCCGGAAGTCCCGAGAGACCAATTACAGCCATTATGGTGGATGATAAAACCATCTGGGTGGGAACAGATGGGAATGGATTGATCGAGATATTGCCAAACGGCGAGCTCATCCATTACAACAGCGGATCTGCACCAGGATCATTGTCTGATAATTTTGTGATGGCACTGGAAAACAGATCCGGCGGCATCTGGATCACGACGCAGAACGGTCTTAATTTTCTGGATAAAAAACGGGGCGAGATCACGAGAATCTATAAAGCCAGCAATGCCAAACCACTGGACAATAACAGCCTAACGGTGATGTTCACGGATTCCAGAAAGAGGCTTTGGATTGGTGCCGATTACGATGGCCTGTATTATCTCAATGAACTCAACCAAAAATTTCTCGTCCTTAACAAAGAAAAAGGCTTTACCGATGCTGCCGTCAAAAGTATTGCAGAAGATGCAGAAGGTAATCTCTGGGTAGGTGCCGAGGATTTTCTCTTTAAAATTAAAATCAAAAATAACGGCAGAAATCTAAAAGATTCCGACTTCGAGATTTCCAGATTTTCCGGCACAGACGGGATTGCTGTCAAACAGTTTCTTTACAACTCGGCAACTACGCTGAACGCTTCGGCTTTGGTTTTCGGGACTTCCAAAGGTTTATTGATTTTTGACCCGAAAAAACTCATCAAACCTTCGGGCAACCCGCCGATTACTCTCACCAAACTGATTGTAAACAACGAAGTGGTAGAAGCCGGCCAGGACAACGAAATTCTGAAAAAACCGATTTCCGAAACGTCGCAAATTACCATCGATTATGGCAAAGGTTATATCGGGCTGGAATTCAGCAGTCTAAATTTCATCAACCCTCAGAAAAGCAAATACGCTTACAAGCTGGAAAGCTCGAATGATAAAGACCAATGGCATTACATCGGCACGCAGAACAGGATCAATCTTTCCAATCTGGACGCCGGAAGTTACACGCTTTCCATCAAATCTACCAATGGCTATGATAACGGCAACAGCAATATCAGGACGCTGGAAATCATCGTATTGCCGCCCTGGTACCGCACTTGGTGGGCGTATCTCTTTTATTTTATTGTTTTTGCAGCGGCCAATTATTTGGTCTACCGCTTCATCAAATACCGTCTGAAACTGAGACGTGAAATCTTTATGGAGCAGGTGGAAAATGAAAGAAAGGAGGAGATTCTTACCACGCAGATCAACTTTTTCACCAATATTTCCCACGAGATCAGAACACCGCTTACCCTAATCAAAGGTCCTGTGGAAGAACTTTTGTCTTATGATAATGATCCAAAAACCAATGCAAAACTCAAGACCATCAAGCAAAATTCTGATCGCCTGATGAAACTCGTGAATGAATTGCTGGATCTTAGGAAAGCCGAGAAAGGTTATATGAAAATCTATTGCCAGCGTCAGGATATTGTGGCGTTTTCTTTCGAGATTTTTGAATCTTTCCGCGGACTTGCCGATGAAAAAAATATCGATTTCAAATTTGTCCTTAATGCCAATGTGATCATCGCGTATTTCGATAAAAATCAGATGGAAAAGGTGATTTATAACCTGCTTTCCAATGCCTTTAAATTCACTAAGAAAAATGGAAAAATTGTTTTCTCTGTGGAAAAAGGTGCTCCGGAGGAAAATGCGGTTTATATTAAGGTGAAGGACAATGGCATCGGCATTCCGGAGAATAATCGCCATAGTGTGTTCGACAGGTTTTTCCAGGTGGATGATCGCGGTGTGTAGAATATGGGAAGCGGCGTGGGACTGGCGCTTTCTAAAAATATTGTAGAACTTCACAAAGGCGAAATCACAACGCCTGATGAACCCGGCACCTGGGCCAAAACGGTTTTCCAGATCAAGCTCCGGCTGGGCAATCAGCATCTATCGGAAAATCAGATTGTAGATGTCTCCGCAGATGAGCTACAGCCACAGAAAGTGGAGCCTGCAACAATAGTTCAGCCGGAAAAAGTTCAGTTTCCAGATTTCCCGGATAAAACCAAGAAAACCCTGATGGTGGTGGAGGATAATGAAGATGTCCGCCGTTTCATCGCCAGCGTTCTGGAGTTGGATTACAATTTGGTAGAATTCGGCAACGGACTGGAAGCCGTGAATTTCCTTGACAATGAGCTGCCGGACCTCGTCATCAGCGATATTATGATGCCCGAGATGGACGGTATAGAGCTGTGTCGCATCATCAAAACCAATGAAAGTACCAATCATATTCCTGTACTTCTCCTCACGGCAAAAGCGTCGATAGACAATAAAATCGAAGGACTTTCTACCGGCGCAGATGCCTACATCACCAAACCGTTCAGCACGCAGGAACTGAAGCTTAGCATTGCCAATCTGCTTTCGGCGCAGGATATTCTGAGAAAAAAATACAGTGGCAATTTCATCATCGATTCAGATTTAAGTTCCATCAGTACGCCGGAGGAGCAATTCATCAAAAAGCTGATGAGGATCATCGAGGAAAATCTTGAAAACTCCGAATTTGATGTCAATATGCTGGTCGACAGAATCGGAATGAGCAGAACGATTCTCTATAAAAAAGTGACGGCGCTCACCAATCAGTCTGTGGCCAATCTCATCAAACAGATCAGACTGGAGAAAGCGGCGGATATTATTCTCAACACCACGCATCCGATTTCCGAGGTCGCATTTATGGTAGGATTCAATGACCGTAAACATTTCAGCCGCGAGTTCAAAAAAGTGTATAATGTCTCGCCGTCTGCCTATAAAAATGGTGCGGAATAGAGGTGTCATGCATTCATGTCACAGGATGATTCATTCCTTATTGAAATAATTTTTCGACTTGAAATCATAATAATCAATTGTAATTAATTCAATTTCAGTCGATTAAATAATTAAGTACAAATCAACCCCTCAAAAAACATTTTCGGACACCCTGCCGGTTTCATTTACAGACATATTTGTAAAAACAAGGCTATTAAACTTAAGCAATATGAAAAAAATCAAATATAATATTGTTCCCTTAAAGCATTACAGTGTCAAAAAGTTCGGACTCGGCATAGCGGTGCTGATGATCTCTGCACAGGCCGTGTTGGTCGCTCAGCAGGCTACAGTGAGCGTGACCGATACCATTAATGAACCTTCGAAGGAGATAGAGCAGGTCGTCATTATCGGATA
>DBLQ01000086.1:0-3057 GCA_002297505.1 Flavobacteriales bacterium UBA720 | reverse complement strand
CATTATCGGATACGGTGCCAAAAAGAAAAGCGATGTCATCAGTTCCGTGGTGAAGGTCAATGCTGCAGATCTTACCAAAGTAGCAACGTCCGACGTTGGCGAGATGCTCCGTGGGAAGGCGGCGGGTGTGCAGGTCACTTTGGCCAATGGCGCGCCGGGAAGCTCGTCCAACATTCAGATCCGTGGACAGCGATCCATCTCCGGAGGTAATAATCCAATTGTAATTGTGGATGGTGTGCGCGTAGGAAGCATCAATGATGTTAATGCTAATGATATAGAATCTCTGGAAGTTCTTAAGGATGCTGCAGCACAGTCGATATACGGCGCGCGCGCTTCCAACGGCGTCATCCTGATTACGACCAAGCGCGGAAAAAGCGGCAAAGCGAGAGTGACCTACAACGGTTTCTCCGGTTACCAGACCATTAACCGAAATTTTGACATTTACAGCGGAGAGGAATTTGCGCAGCTCAAAAGGGAAGCTTTCCGGACCAACAATGGCGGCGTGTACCGACCCGATGAGCAGATATTTTCGGCGCTGGAACTGGAAAGTGTACGCACCGGGAAATACATCGATTGGGAAAAGCTCGTTCTCAGAACCGGCGAAACGCAGAATCACGCGATTAACTTTTCCTCGGGAACGGATAAATTCAGCATTTTCAGCAGTGTGAATTACATCGGAACCAAAGGTGTTATTCCTAATTCGGACTACAACAAAACAGGAATCCGTCTCAATGCCGACCAGAAAATCAGCAATACCCTTAAGGTGGGTCTTAACACATCCTTTCAGTTTTCTGAGACCAATAATCCTAATAATGCCGGCGTTATCCTGAGTTCTATCACCACCTCACCATTGGGTAGGGTTTATAATGATGATGGATCACTGCGGCTGTTGCCGGGCGGTTTTGCCGAGAATAAAAATCCGCTTATCGACCTCAATGAGACCACCAATTTTGTGCAGAACAGGAATGACATTCTCAATCTTTTTGTAGATTTTACGCCGTTTCAGGGTTTCAAATACAGGATGAACGCCAGCCGCCGTTCCTGGAATTACAAAAGAAAATCTTACAGTTCCACACAGTCCATCTCCGGGATTGCCAATAACAATCAGGGAAGCGGCAGCATCCAGTTTCAGGATGAGGTAGAATGGCAATTGGAGAATATTCTGACATATAACTTTAACCTTGCGGAAAAAAATCATTTCGCAGCCACTGTGGTACAGAGTATTTCGAAGACCAACCGCAATGATTTTGAGAATAAGTCTACCAATATCCCGAATGATATTTTGGGTATCAATGGCTTGCAGTCTGCATTGCTCAACACGCCGACCATTTCCGAATATAACAGAGGCATCGTCTCTGCAGTAGGCCGGCTGGAATACGATTACGATAACAAATATTACCTCACGATTGCAGGCCGTGTAGACGGTTCTACGGTTTTCGGCAAGAATAATAAATGGGCGGCATTTCCTTCTGCCAACATAGGCTGGAACATCCACCGCGAAGATTTTATGGACAGGCTGAATTTCATCAATAATTTAAAATTGAGATTCAGTTACGGAAGTGTGGGGAATGAGGCCATCTCGCCGGGGCTTAGCCAGAGTGTGGCAGATCAGAGCAATTATGTCATCGGCGGCAGTCAGGTTTCCGGTTACATTCCCGGGCCTACGCTTCCCAACCCGAATCTGAAGTGGGAAACCTCTACCACGTTCAACTCTGCAGTAGATGTCGGTTTGTTCCGAGATCGGATCACGGCAACGGTGGAATATTACAATACCAGAACCAAAGACTTGCTGGTGCAGGAACAGCTGGATCTTTCATCGGGCTATACCAACCGATGGAGCAATATCGGCGAAGTGGAGAATAAAGGGTTTGAGGCCACCATCAATGCGGACGTGATCAAAACCACGGATTTCAAATTCAAACTGGGAATGTCTTATACCAAGAATAAGAATCGGATCATAAGCCTTTACGGCAGAGATTCCAACGGCGACGGCAGGGAAGATGACGATATCCTTAACAGAAGATTCATTGGCCAGCCTATTAATGTTTATTATCAGTACGATGTCATCGGCATTTTTCAGCAGGGTGAAGATATCGTGAACTCTGCGCAGCCGCTGGCCTTGCCAGGTGACCTGAAGCTTAGAGATGTGAACGGCGATGGTGTGATCAATGATAAAGACCGCGTCATCACTTCGCAGATGCCGGATTGGTATGGCACGCTTTCACTCGGCCTGGAATACAAAGGTTTTGATCTCAATGCTGATTTCTACACCGTTCAGGGCGTGATCAGAAATAATCCTTTTCTTTACGGTTATGCAGAAGGCGGATCTCTGCGAGGTATCAAAAACGGTATCAAGCAGGATTACTGGACACCGGAAAATCCGGGAGGCAACTGGCCAAGACCGAATGAAGGCAATGATCCACCCAATATTTTCCATATAGGATTACAGGATGCTTCCTACTTCAGACTGCAGAATATTACATTCGGTTATTCCTTTAAGCCTGAGACTACAGCCAAGATAGGACTCAGCAATCTCCGGATTTTCCTCACCGGGAGCAATCTTTTCACCATCACCAATTTTCAATCATACAGTCCTGAAAAAAGTCCGAATGACTACCCTGAACCGGTAACAATGGTCGCAGGTTTAAAATTCGGGTTTTAGAAATTAAAAATATTAAATGTTACATTATGAAACGATCAAATTGTTACATCCTTTCCGTCTTATCTTTCATATTACTCTGTCTGTCCTGTGATAAGTTTCTGGAGGAGGAAATCATAGATCAGGTCTCGGTAGACTATATCTACACCACTCCGGAAGGTCTTTCGGTGGGCGTGAATGCCCTGTATAACAGAATGAGACAGTACAATGCTCCGGCCGGGGACAATACCAATCTGCAGGCGAATGTCTTTTTCCTGGCCGCCACAGATCTTGGCCTTCACAGAACCTGGTTTACGCCTTATGGAGTCAACAATCACAATCCGCAGAATTTCCCAAAAGACAAATGGGTGAACGCCTACAAAATTATCGGCCGGGCGTCAGCCATCATCAGCAGTGCG
>DBLQ01000097.1 GCA_002297505.1 Flavobacteriales bacterium UBA720 | reverse complement strand
AAAAATGGCAGACGAAAATTTGAAGTACAACTCTGATCTTACTTTGGATGAGATTGTATTTGAACATAGAAATAAGGAATATGGTGCGTACGATTTGAGACACACCTATCCGAAAATGCTTACCAAATCTTTCCTGATTGGTACTGCAGTTTTTCTTGTCGTTTCATTGTCACCCTTCATTTATATGAAGATCCAGCAAATGAACGAGAAGGATAAAACTGAAGTTGATGCCAAGTTGGTAGAGATCCTGGACGAGCAGCCAATCATTGAGCAGCCGAAAGAAGAAGAACCACCGCCACCACCGCCACCAAAGGAGGAGGAAAAGCAGGAGGTTATTCAGAACGTAGTTCCTGAGCCTAAGAGAGCTCCGAAAATTGAGACACCACCGCCGCCAATCACAAAGCAATTGGAGACCACCACAGGTCTGGTAGCACAGGAAGGTGTTAAGACTCCTGCGTATACGCCGCCACCACCGCCACCTTCTACTGGTAAATCTACCACCGCAGAAGTTAAGCCGGTGACCAACGAGGTATACGAGTCAGTAGATCAGTCTGCTGAATATCCTGGAGGTATCAACTCTTTTAGAACGAAATTCAGTAATAATTTTGATTCCGGAAGTCTTGAAGGAGAGGGAACTCTTAAAACTGAAGTGACTTTCGTTGTAGAAAAGGATGGTTCATTAACTCAGGTTAAGGCAACAGGTCCTAACGCAGACTTCAACAGAGAAGCAGAAGCAACGGTGAAAGGTATCAGAACCAAATGGACGCCAGGTAAGGTTAATGGACAGCCGGTAAGATCCAGATTTAGATTCCCGGTTACCATGAATTTCCAATAAGGATCTTAATGATAACATTTTATATAAAAGAGAAGTTTTTATAACTTCTCTTTTTTTATTAGATTTGTATATGTTTAATTGGCTATCCCTTGTAACCGGTCTGTTCTATATTGTTCTAGGCGTCGTGGTTATCCTCTACAAATTTTTTATCATCGTTCTGGAGCCTAACGTGGCTTATCCACTTGGTGCTTTACTGATTTTGTACGGCATCTTCAGAATTTCCAGAGCAGTCATCAGGTTAAAGAATAAAGAGTAAATGAAAAATATATTTTTAATGATATTTGTCGGTGTGGTCTTCGCGTCATGTTCGAAAGATAACAAGCCGGAACTGGATCATCCTAATAAAGGTGAAATCACCATAGAAGTGGACGAGTCTTTCAAAAGTGTAACAGAAGCACTGACGGAACGATACATGGCTCTGAATCCTCAGACGAAAATCCATCTTGTTGTCAAAAAAGAAGATCTGGCACTGCTGGATTTTTTCGAACGTAAAGTTCGGGTAGTTGTACTATCAAGAGAGCTAACGGCTAAAGAAAAGGAGACGTTTGATAAGAAGATTGATTTGCCATGGCAGCCTGCCAGATTTGCGGCAGATGCGGTCTTGTTTGTGGTTCCTAAAAACTCTCCTATGGAATCTATTTCAATGGAAGAGCTGTACAAAGATTTATTCTCCGAGGACAAGCGTCTTATTTTCGACGGCACCAACTCCAGCAATCTCAACTTTGTGGCTCAGAAGTTTAACAAAAAACCTTCAGAGCTTAAATTTTCCATTATCAACGGTAATGAGAATGTGGTAGAACAATTGAATAAGTACCCGGATAAAATCGGAGTAATCAGTTATAACACCATCAGCAGGCCATTTGGCAAGGAGGCACAGAAACTGCGGGATGAGGTAAAAATTCTCAAAGTCATCAAGGATAACAAAACTTATGAACCATCACTTACAAATCTTAAGGAAATGACGTATCCGTTTACAAGGGTTTTGTATTTTCTCACCAACGAAGGTTATTATGGTTTGGGAAATGGCTTCATCCGTTTCTCTTGCACGCAACTTGGGCAAATTGTGGTGGAGAAAGAAGGTTTGCAACCTTATAACATCTACAGGCGTGAAGTCCAGATGCGCTGATAAACTTTAATAAATTTTTAACTTTAAAAACTTTTTTTTACGAAAAAATGGTCTGAATATTGTGTTTCATTCCAGCGTTTTGAATTGAATAGAAAGAATAATGAAAACAAAATATATAATGAATTTAACGAAGAAAATTGCTTTAACTGCAGCTGCAGGTTTCTTTATGAACCTGACTTTTGGACAGAGCGTTCAAGATGGAATCAATTATGTAGACAGCCAGAAGTATGCTAAGGCTAAACAAAACTATACCGATTTAATCAACCAAAATCCTAAGGATGCAAATAACTATTTCTACTTAGGTAATACATATCTTACACAATTTGATCCTAACTTCACAGAAGCTCAGGATAGTTTCAACAAAGGTCTAGCAGTGGATTCAAAAAGTTATCTTAATAAGATAGGTTTGGCTTCCGTTAAACTTGGAAAAGGTGATAAATCTGCTATTGCGGAGATTCAGCAGATTGTGAAGGATTCCAGAGAAAAGGATGCAGAAGTACTTTTCCGTGCAGGTGAAGCATTGACATTGTTTGAAAAAAACAGTTCACCGGATTTGGCTATCACATACCTTAATAAAGCAATTGAGAAGGCCCAAAAAGGAGGCGTTCCGGCGAACTATTATTACTCATTAGGTGACGCTTACAGACTGAAGAAAGATCCGGGTAATGCCATGTCTGCTTATGATAAAGCTGAAGCGGTAGCCAAAAATAAAGCTTCCGTATTTACTAGAAAAGGAACATTATGGATTGCTGCCCAGCAATGGCAGCAAGCGAAGGAGAATATCGATAAAGCGATTGCAGTCGATCCGACTTACGCGCCGGCATATAAAGCGTTAGCTGGTTTCAATATCAAGTATCAGAAAAACGCTGAAGCAACGCAGAACTTGATTAACTATACCAAATATGCGGATGATGATCCTTATACTAAATTGGAAATCGCAAAGCTGTACTTTACCAATGAGGATTATGCCAATGCAAAGAAAACGCTGGACGAGGTTTTTGATAAAGTTAATGATCCGATCAAGTACAAGTTAAGAGCTTACATTCTGTACGGAGATGGTGATTATGCGGGAGCTAAACAGAATATGGATACTTTCCTTTCTCAGGCTGAGAAAAGCAGAGTTCAGGCTTCGGATGAAGGGCTTCAGGGTCTGATTGCGGCAGGAATGGCTAAAACTGAAAAAGATGCTGCTGTTAAAGCCCAGTTGGAAGCTATCGCCCAGCAGAAGGTAGCAATTGCGAAAGCTGCGAAGGACGAAACTTTGAAATGGGACGAAGAATTAGCGAAAATTAAAGGTGGAATTAGCACCGCATCGGCTAATCAGGGACCAACCAATGCTACGATTGAAGCGCTTAAAACCAAAGTTGCTGCCAATCCGCAGGATACCGACTCACTTTACAAGTTGGCACAGGAATATCAGAATGTTCAAAACTGGAATGGTGCAATACTGACGTGGAGCAAGATGTCATCAGCTTTACCAGACTGGGCACCGGCTTACTACAGCCAGGGATATGCCTACCAGCAGGCTGGTAATAACGATATGGCAAAGTCATCCTACGAAACATTTATTGCTAAAACCAAACCTGCAGAGGTGGAAGCTAGTAAGCAGAGTTTAGGTTATGCCTATTATTTCATTGCTTTCATGGAAAAGGATACGAATAAGGAGAAAGCAAAGCAGGATGTAGCTAAGTCATTGGAGTATGATCCAACTTACCAGGATGCTATCAATCTGCAAAAAACTTTGAATCAATAATTAATTGAATAGGATAACAAGCTTCCCAACTGAAAAGATTGGGAAGTTTTGTTTTACATCAGAATTAATACTTATGAAATGTGATATATTAGCTATTGGCGCACATCCGGATGATGTAGAACTCGGGTGTGGCGGCACCGTAATCAAGCTGATTACCGAAGGAAAAAAAGTGGGAATCGTCGATCTTACAGAAGGCGAATTGGGAACCAGAGGAACGGCAGAGACCCGGGCAGAAGAGTCTAAGCAAGCCGGGGAAATCATGGGCATCAGTTTCAGGGAAAATCTGAAGCTCAAAGATGGCTTTCTGAATAACTCAGAGTTTTATCAGCTCAAAATTGTTGAAGTAATCCGGAAATATCAGCCGGAAATAGTCTTGGCAAACGCCATTGACGACAGACATCCGGATCACGCAAAGGCTGCGAAACTGGTGTCGGATGCTTGCTTTCTTTCGGGCCTCAGAAAAGTCGAAACTTTTGATGCAGGACATTTGCAGGAAGCATGGCGGCCGAAGCAGATCTTTCATTATATCCAGTGGAAAAACGTAGTTCCGGATTTTGTAATGGACATTTCGGGTTTTATGGATCAAAAAATCGAAGCCTGTCTGGCATACAAAACCCAATTTTACAACCCGGATTCGGATGAGCCGATGACACCCATTGCCACGAAAGATTTTCTGGAAAGCCTGACTTACAGAGCACAAGATCTTGGCAGACTTTCAGGGGTTGAATTTGCTGAAGGTTTCACGACTGAAAAATTGCTGGCCTTCAAAAATTTTGAAGGTATTGTTTGCTGATAATTGAAAAATTTATATATATTTGCACACGCAAAACGGTGATTGTAGCTCAGTTGGTTAGAGCGTCGGATTGTGGTTCCGAAGGTCGGGGGTTCGAGACCCCTCATTCACCCAAAAGTAAAAGCATCTTAGAAATAAGATGCTTTTTTTTTGTTAATTAGTGTATGATGAAAATTGATTAGCTGATCTGTGACCACTTGTTTTTTCCTTTGTAATAACGGATGTAATATTGCTTGATAATTTGATTATCAGGATGATTCAGCAATGCATCGCGTTCCAGAATTCTTTCCACGGTCAGCTTACTAGCTTTTATGATGGCAGAATCTTCTACCAGGTTCAGCTTTTTGAAGTCCAGGACGCCGCTTTGCTGTGTACCCAGGATATCGCCGGGACCACGCAATTCCAGATCCACTTCTGAGATTTTGAAACCGTCCGTAGTCTGCACCATTGTTTTGATTCTGGTACGGCTTTCTTTACTTAGTTTGTCGCCTGTCATCAGGATGCAATAGCTCTGCTCCGCGCCGCGCCCCACGCGTCCGCGCAACTGGTGGAGCTGCGAGAGTCCGAATCGTTCCGAACTTTCAATGACCATGACAGAAGCGTTGGGCACATTCACACCAACTTCAATTACCGTGGTAGCCACCATAATTTGAGCATGTCCTGCTGCGAAAAATTGCATATTGGTATCTTTTTCTGCGGGCTTCATCCGGCCGTGCACCATTGTAACATTATAACTTTTGAAAAAGGTGACTACATTTTCCAGACCTTCCATCAGATTTTTGTAGTCCAAAGTTTCGGACTCTTCAATTAAAGGGTAAACGAAATAGATCTGACGGCCTTTTTCGATTTCGTCTCTGCAAAATTGATAAACAGAAAGTCTGTCTTTTTCCCGCCTGTGAGCGGTAATAATCGGTTTCCTTCCAACAGGCATTTCATCAATCACAGAAACATCCAGATCCGAATAAAAACTCATTGCCAATGTCCTCGGAATCGGCGTCGCTGTCATCACCAGAATATGTGGCGGAATATTATTTTTGGCCCAGAGTTTCGCCCGCTGAGCTACTCCGAATCTGTGCTGCTCATCAATAATGGCCAGGCCGATGTTTTGAAATCTGACCTTGTCCTCCAAAAGTGCATGTGTTCCGATCAGTATAGAGAGTTCGCCGTTTTCCAATTCTTCGTGGATGATTCTGCGTTCCCTGGTTTTGGTGGAGCCTGTCAATAGTTTGACATTGACATCTGTATGCTGCAACAATTCACGGATCGAATTAAAATGTTGCTGCGCCAGAATCTCTGTGGGAGCCATAAGGCAAGATTGAAAACCGTTGTCCATCGCAATCAGCATGGTCAATAAAGCCACCATGGTTTTTCCGGAGCCAACGTCGCCTTGCAACAAGCGGTTCATCTGCGTCGGACGCTTCATATCGGTCCTGATCTCCTTCAAAACACGTTTTTGAGCATTGGTAAGTGCAAAGGGGAGATGATTGTTATAAAAGTTGTTGAAATGATCACCGACAATCGGAAAAGGATTGCCGAAGGATTTGGTTTTCTGATGCAGTTTTTTAAGACCATAGCCCAGCTGGAAAAAGAATGCCTCTTCGAATTTCAGCCGGCGGTTGGCGCTCTCGAAATGTTGTAAATCTTTTGGGAAATGCACATTGTAATAGGCGCCGAGACGTCCCATCAGCTTCATGGATTTTAAAAGATAATCCGGGAGATTTTCGCTGAGCAGTTGGGGTAGCTCTTTTAAAATATTAAAAATAACCGTCTGGAATAATTTATTGTTGATTCCGCGTTTAGCCAGCTTCTCGCTTCTGGGATAGACCGGCAGCAGCGTGCCGGACAACGCTTTTTTTTCGTCGATTTCGATTTCCGGATGTGGTATCGAGAAATTGCCGTTAAAAAAATTGACTTTGCCGAAAATAAAAATCTCTTTGTTAAGCGGGATGGCGTCCTTCATCCATTTGGAATACCGGAACCAGACCAGATCCAGCGTTCCCGTCTCATCCCGGAATTTGGCGGACAGACGTTTTCCTTTTTCAGAAACAATTTCCTGGAGGTCCGTAATTTTTCCTTTCAGCTGGATATCGGTTTCCGAATCTTTCGTCAGACTTCCGATTTTGTAGATTTTGCTTTTGTCGATGTAACGAATCGGGTAGAAGGTCAGCAGATCTTCTACCGTAGCAAGTCCCAGAACACTTTTGATAAGTTTGGCGCGTTCGGGACCGATGGTTTTGAGAAATTCTATGGAAGTTTCTAAAGTCAAAGAGGGAAAATTAACTTGACGAATTTCGGGAATTTAAAGGAAACCGCAAAAATCATAAAAAGAAAACCTCCTCTTTATCATTCTTGAAGAATTTGACTTAAATCTTTAATATTTAAGTTTTATGTTGGGATAAAAGATACAATCTGTCTTGCTAACATCCATTCCAAATATAACCATCATGTGAATTGACAATTTCAGTCTTTGATCTTCGATTTGAATTTTTTCTGATAGCTTTCCCAGCTCTTACGTGTTTTGATGGTTTTGTACTCGTTATTGGCAATCATTGTAAAATAAGGCTCCACTTCTTTGGCCTTCAATGCACCCGACAGACTGGTGATGGGCTCATCCTTCTCATCGAGAAATACCATGGTTGGGATGATGTTGATGTTCATGTATTTGGAGAACTGATGCAGCCCGGATTTTCCCTTCTTTCCTTTGTAGTCAGGATTGGTGAAAGTATGCCCGGCAAAGTTGACTGTTTCGTTGCCATCGCTCTCAAATTTCACGGCATAAAAATGCTCATTAATGATTTTGGCAATTTCAGGATGATTAAATGTAGCTTTGTCCATTTCCTTGCAGGAAGCGTAGCCATCACCGTAAAAATCGATGAGGATTTTTCTGGGCTCCTTTTTCTGGGCTGCCAGCGCCTGAGCCATAGTCATCCAGCGGACCTGAGCAAAACCTGAGACCTGAATCAGACATAAGGTTAATAAAAGCAGTTTTTTCATTGGTGTTTTTTTATTACTTCACATATTGTAAAGACGTTTTAAGGAATGCTGTTACTTTACTCCATGCATCAGTTGTTTGACGAGAGGTGAAATTAAAATTAAGATAAGACCGCATACCAAAGCATAGAGTCCGAGCTGTTTGTAGCCATCGGTATAAGCCAGCAAAGCATCAAGGTTGGTAGAGCCTTCCTTTGCAGTTGCCATATTGGCACCGATAATTCCTGCCACATACTGACCGTAAGCCGAGGCAAGAAACCACATGCCCATCATCATTCCCTGAAGGTTTTTAGTAGAAAGTTTGGTCATTATCGATAATCCGATTGGTGACAAACACATCTCGCCTAGAGTGATGACGAAAAGAGCAATCGTAAAAACACTTAATGAAGTTACACCGGCAGCATTGGCAAAATATTTCGTTGCAAAAATGACATAATATCCCAATCCCAAAAACAAAAATCCAAGACCAAATTTGATGATTGTATTCGGCTCTATTCTTTTTTTATTGAGCCAAATCCAGAACAGTCCAATGGGAACGGCTAAAAGCAAGATAAAAAATGCCCCTCCCGAATTGTTGACCCCATTGGGATTGAGTCCCAGCAGGTCGCGATTCAGGTTTCGTTCTGCAAAAATGCTAAGCGAGCCGCCGCTTTGCTCGTAAATACCCCAAAAGAAAATTGAGAAAATAATAAAAATAAGGGCAGCCCAGAGTCTCTTACGCTCCGGTGCACTTACTTTTGTCATCTCATAGAAAAGGTAGAGCAAGGTTAATGGGCCAATGGTGTACATGAAATAGTCCGTGTATTGCGTTTTAGAAACCATTGTCATAATCAGTGGAATGATGACCAAAGTTCCGGCGTACACCAGTATCTCCTGCCATTTCTGGATTTTTCTCCCAGGCTCATCAGAAAGAGGATGACCAGGCTGATAGCCAATAGGACCTAAAGTGTGCTGGGTAAAATAGAAATTAATAAGACTGATTACCATCACAATGGCAGCCAGACCAAAAGCCACATTCCAGGTTTTATCTGCCGGAATCACTGAAGAAAATAGATCGCCCTGACCTATGGCCACACAAAGATAGCCGCCCAGTAAAGCGCCCAGATTGATTCCCGCGTAGAACAACGTGAAGCCGGCATCGGTTCTCGGATCACCGGTTTTATAAAGTTTGCCAACCATTGTCGAAATATTCGGTTTGAAAAACCCGGTTCCGATAATGGTGAATGATATGCCGAAGAAGAAATAATCATGAGGATTGAACGAGAGAATAATGCTTCCCACAATCATCAAGATGCCGCCCCAGAATAAAGACTTTCTGAATCCTAAGATCTTATCTGCAAAAAGTCCGCCCACGAAAGTAAATGCATACACGAAAGCTTGTGTGGCACCATACTGCAGATTGGCCTCTTTCTCGCCCAAACCCAATTGGGTAATCATAAACACGACGAGCATCCCACGCATCCCGTAAAAACAGAAACGTTCCCACATTTCTGAAAAAAAGAGACTTAAGATTTGTTTCGGGTATTTGCCTTTGAAATTTTGAATTTCGTCGAGAGTAAGGTTCATAAATGATATTTGATAAGTGATGAATGATTTTAATTGATGACGTATTGTGTCAGCAACTGCAAATCGTCTTACGAATTTAACGAAAAAACCTCTGAAAAATCAGAGGTTTAGAATTTTATTGAATCTTAATTATTTTATCCCGTGCATTTTCTTTTCAAGCCATCTACTCATTGCAAAAAGAATCAATGCTGCCACGCCACACATTATAACAAATACAATAAAGAAGTCGAAAAGATTTTCAATTTGAAACCCTAAAAATTGTGTTGTTTTTGAACCTTCTCCATTTTCACCTCCACCTGGAATAAGCGCTGATAATGTGCCTGCAAATTTATTAGCGGCAGCATTAGCCAAAAACCAGGTGCCCATAAGCATAGATGAAAAACGTACAGGTGATAATTTGGATACCATTGACAATCCAATAGGAGACAAGCATAATTCCCCCATTGTATGAATGACATAAAGAGATATTAACCAGAACATCGATACTTTATCCATCATTCCTAGACCATACACAGCATATGCTATAACAGCATAACCTACAGAAACTAGCGCTAAACCAATTGCCATTTTTTTTGGTGATGAAGGTTCTTTTCCTCGATTACCTAATCTTAACCATATTGAAGAAAAAATAGGAGCTAAAAGTAGAATTGCTAATGCATTAACGGATTGAAAGTAACTTGCTGGCATTTCCCATCCAAAAATATTGCGGTCTGTCTGTCTGTCTGCAAATATAGTTAATGATGCGCCAGCCTGTTCGAAAGCACCCCAAAAAAATATTACAAAAAAAGCTAAGATGAAAATGACTAAAATTCTATCTCTCTCATCTTTGGCAAGACCTTTATCTGTCAAAACAATTAGTGGCATTACTACCATAGCACCATAGATGAGATATCCAATTACATCTAAATCGCTATTAAACATTGTTTTAAAATTCATCAAAAAGAAAATTAATGCGATTGAGCCTAGGACAATTCCTAACTGGGCAATTCCGAATTTATTGGTAGGCATACCAATTGGTTTTTCATCTGCATCAACAAGAACTTTGTTTTTTTGCGTTATAAATGTAACTAAACCAATTAACATTCCTATACCAGCAGCTAAAAATCCCCATTTAAAATCTACTTTTTCAGCTAATGTTCCACAAATCAATGGTGATAAAAAAGCACCCAAGTTAATACCCATATAGAAGATTGTAAAAGCTGAATCTACTCTGCGGTCACCTTGTGGATATAACTGTCCTACCATTGTGGAAATATTTGGTTTGAAGAAACCATTTCCAATTATTAACATTGTCAAGCCCATCCACATTAATGTGATTGCACTCGCCCCCGTTGTTGAAGCACTAAAAAAAAGTATGAACTGTCCTATCGCCATCAAAAGACCGCCTATTTCTATGCTTCGTCTGTTTCCTAGGAAACGGTCAGCAAGATAACCCCCTAAAAGTGGAGTAAGATAAACAAGTCCAGTGTAACTACCATAGATTTGTGATGCTTCTGCATCTCCCATAAGGAGCATTTTTGTCATATATAAAACGAAAATTGCTCTCATTCCATAATATGAGAATCTTTCCCACATTTCAGTTAAAAACAAAAGGTAAAGTCCTTTAGGATGACCTTTGGGTTGTGCTGTATCCATATAAATTAATTGTTAAATTTTCTTAAAGGTAACAAATATAGTTTTTTTTCATAAACGTAAGTGATTCAAGTTGCTGTTTATGCAAGATTTAATAATTCATATTTTATAGATTTGATTTAATTTTGTCTTTTTATGAAAATGTATTTAGAATTTAGAAAGGCAATTACCGAAGATTCTTCGGTGATTTGGGAAATATTACAGGACGCTATTACAAGGAGAAAAAACGATGGCAGCCGGCAGTGGCAGGATGGTTATCCGAACTTAGAAACTGTAAAGTCTGATATCGAAAAAGGATTGGGTTATGTTTTACTGTTCGACGGGATTATTGCTGGTTACAGTGCACTAATTTTCAATGATGAGCCTGCTTATGACGCTATCGAAGGAGAATGGCTGACTAATGGAGACTTTTTGGTAGTTCATAGAGTTGCGATTTCAGATAACTTCGCGGGAAAAGGTTTGTCTAAAAAGATTTTTAGTTTTATAGAAGATGTTGCAAAACAGAATAATACATTCAGTATAAAAGTAGATACCAACTTTGATAATCCGGCAATGCTGGCGATTCTGGATAAATTAGGCTATCAATATTGCGGAGAAGTTCATTTCCGGGGAAGTGCAAGAAAGGCTTTTGAAAAAGTGCTTTGACTTTATTGAAATTTAAGCAAACAAAAAGCGAAATTAGTCTAATTAATTTCGCTTTTGCTTTCTATGAATAGGTCTTTGTCGATTTAATGTCCACTTTCTTTCATTATTCTGTTCAGTCGCTTCAGCATCATCAATCCCAACAACGTGGCGAAGATTAACAATCCAAAATTAACCAGGAAATAGTTGGCTTTGTTTTCATAATTGTACCAGGTGCTGGCCAGGATTCCCGACAATTTATTCCCAACGGAGTTGGCGAGGAAAAATCCGCCCATCATTAAGGCCGTCAATCTTGCCGGCGATAGTTTCGAAACAAAGGATAATCCCATTGGCGAAAGGCAGAGTTCACCAATGGTCACCACACCATAACCTGCTACGAGCCACAACGCAGACACTTTTTCTGCGCCATTATTTCCGGCATAAACGGCAGCGACCATTACCAGGCAAGATAAGCTGGTGATGAACAATCCCAAAACAATCTTGCTTGGTGTCAAAGGTTCTTTCCCTCGTTTTCTGAGAAATGCCCAAACGCCCACGATCACCGGCGTCAAAGCAATGACCCAAAACGGATTGATGGACTGGAATAATTCTGTGTTATAGAGGAAAACGGGCTTGTCAGCTTTAGCTTCCAGTTCAGCTCTTCGTTCCTTGGAAACGTTTCTGAAATAAATATCTTTTCCGGTCTCTTTCAGAGCTTTTCCGTCTGCATCTTTCTGAGAACGGAACTGCTCATCAAAAATGGGTGTTTTTTTATCAGCATAGCTTTTTTCTTCAACCAGATAAATCGACGCCAAAGGTTTTTCTACCGATTCTGATACGCTTCGGTCGGTGTAATAATTCGCCCAGCGTGTTAGTGCTGTTCCGTTCTGTTTAAAAACCGCCCAGAAAAACATACTGATGAGAAATATCGACAGTAACGCGCCAATCGCTGGTTTTTCCAATGGATTGGATTTGAAATAAAGTGAAACGTAAAAGTAAATCACCGGAATGCAAGCGAAGATAAAGGCATCTGTATTGGTACTTCCAAAGATATTAGTTCCTAAAATCATTGTTGGAACAAACCATCCGATGACGCCGGCTATAATCGCAGGAACAAATACTTTCATCAGGATTTCAGACAGTTTGGTGTCGCCTTCCTGGCTTGGCTTCATCACTGCTGCGTGTCTGTAATGTTTCATTCCGATGGTGAAAATTACCAGTCCCAGCAACATCCCAACGCCCGCCGTGATAAAAGCCTCGCCCCAGCCGAATTTATTCCGCATAAATGCCGCGATGATGTTACAAATAAAGGCTCCGATGTTGATGCCCATATAGAAAATATTGTAGCCGGAATCTTTGTTGGCTTTATAAGGTTCTTCGGAGTAGAGATTTCCCAGCAGTGTAGAAATCGTTGGTTTAAAGAAACCGTTTCCTATGATAATCAGAGCGAGAGAACCATAGAATAAAGGCAGATCCTTGAAAATCCCGACACCAATATAGCCGGCAGCCATCAGAATACCGCCGAGATAGATCGATTTGATGTAACCCAAAACCCTGTCGGCCAAAAAGCCTCCGAGAAAAGGAGTCAAATAAGTCAGCGCGATGAAAGTCCCGAAAATATCGTCCGCATCTTTATCCGGGATTCCCAATCCGCCGGCTACGCCCTGCGGCTCTATGAGATAAAGGACAAAAATCCCGAGAATCAGATAATATCCGAAACGTTCCCACATCTCGGTAAAAAACAAAAAAGGTAAACCTTTTGGATGTTTGGTTTTCATAGTGTCAATTTTCACAACGTTCCCAAAAATAGGATTTTAAATTTAATAAACGAAAAAGCCTCTCAAATTTGAAAGGCTTTACAAAGTTTTTATTATCTGAGCATTTGAAAATAAGGCGTTATCCGATTTTTCATATCTTCCCGTTGTGTGTTTAGTTCGGCTTGAACTTTTGTTTTTTCGCCTTCCAAAACTTTAATCAGTTGTGAGTAATTTTTAGGATCTTTCAG
Source organism: Flavobacteriales bacterium UBA720 (assembly GCA_002297505.1). Classification (GTDB taxonomy): domain Bacteria; phylum Bacteroidota; class Bacteroidia; order Flavobacteriales; family Weeksellaceae; genus Epilithonimonas. The sequence goes on along the minus strand of DBLQ01000097.1, from coordinate 23,308 downwards.
CTTCTGATATCCTTTTGAAAGGCTGATGTAATTGTAAGGATTTTCATTGTAATAGTCCGTTGCCAATTTGAGAATCTTCGCGTAGTTTTCCGCGTCGGCAGACAAGTAGATGAACAGGCCTTCTTCCAAAACAGTATCATATTCACTGCCCGTGGTGTAATGTTCCTTTCCCAAATGATTGAGGTCTTCCGCCCGCATTTTCCCCAGATAAAAGAGAAATCCGCTCTCGTTGTACTGAGAATTCTTAAAATATGTCATCGATTTTTTGAAGTACAACTCAGGATAGGCTTTATCTGCTAATTTGGCATCGGCCAGGACTTTCTGTAGATCAATCTGTGAAATTTTGCCAATGGTTAATAAAGAATCTGACTTTTCAATCACATTTTTATAAAGCAACACCATTTCCTGATCACTTTGACTGTACATCATACTATAAATTAAACATAAAATGACGAAGGATATTTTGCGAATCATAATTTTTAGAATCTGACTAAAGATACTATTTTACACTCAATAAAAAAAATTGCTAACTTTGATTAAGCTAAACATTGGAACAATGGAAATCACAATTAAAGACTTGGAAAACGATTTAAAATCGCTGCCAACGGAACTTCTTCAGCAGGTGAGCGATTATGTGGCTTTTTTAAAGATGAAATATAAAGGACAGATCAATGAAGATTGGGCGGATTATTTATCTGAAAAACAAAAAGAATCAATTAGTAAAGGCTTAGAAGATATTGATAATGGAAAAGTCTATTCGCACGAAGAAGCCAAGGAACGAATCAAAAATTATCTTTCTGAAAAATCAAGATAATGGAAATTGTTTGGTCAGAAGAGGCTCTGAGTAATTACTTCAAAGTTTTAGACTATCTTTTCGATAATTGGTCCAGAACTGAAATTGAAAATTTTGAAAGTAATTTTGACCGACTGATTGAAAGGATTAGACTCAATACGAGGATTTGTCCAAAGTCCAAAATTTTAAATTTTCGCAAATGTCTGATTGACAAAAACAACTCTTTAATATATCAGGAAATTAATGATAAAATATTCCTTGTTTCTTTAATCGATAATAAAAGTTCACATCCGTATTAAAAAACCGCAAAAGAAAATATCTTCTGCGGTTTTTTTATCTTCCAGCCTCAGTCTTCCGACTTCCAGCTTTCTACAAATTCTCCAAAATAAAATTCGTCATCTTCTCATAAAGCTGAGGTCTGGTGTTCCCGCCATAGATGCCGTGGTTTTTATCCGGATAAGCCATAAACTCAAACTGTTTTTTATTCTGAATCAAAGCTTCGGAAAACTCCATCGAGTTCTGGAAATGCACGTTGTCATCAGCCGTACCGTGAATCAAAAGAAATTTTCCTTTCAGCAAATTCGCAAATGTCGTCGGTGAATTCTGGTCATAACCTTCAGGATTTTCCTGTGGTGTTTGAAGGAATTTCTCCGTATAAACACTGTCATAATACCTCCAGTTGGTCACCGGCGCCACAGCAATTCCCAATTTGAAAACGTCCGCTCCTTTCGTCATTGCCAATGAACTCATATAACCACCGAAACTCCACCCGAAAATTCCGATTCTCGATTTATCAATGTAAGACTGATTCCCAAACCATTTTGCAGCCGTAATCTGGTCTTCCGTTTCATATTTCCCGAGTTGTTTGTAAATGACTTTTTTGAATTTTGCGCCTTTGTAACCCGTCCCGCGTCCGTCCACACAAGCGACTACGTAACCTTTTTGTGCCAGCATCTCGAACCAGATGCCGTTGCCGCCGTCCCAGGAATTGGAAACCTGCTGAGAGCCCGGACCAGAATATTGGAACATAAACAAAGGATATTTTTTATTCGGGTCAAAGTTTTTTGGCTTGATGATCCACGCGTTCAGTTGGTCGCCAACCGAGTTTGGAATCGTAATGAATTCCTTCGTCACAAAGTTGTCTTTCTGCAGTTTGGAAAGCAGCTCATTATTATTCTGAAGTTCCTTGATTTCCTTCCCGGATGCATCTTTCAATACATACCTGTAAGGCGTTCCGGCGGTGGAAGTTGTGTTGATGAAATAATTGAAGGATTTACTGAAACTCGCCGAGTTATTCCCTTCCGGATAAGAGATCAAAGTCGTTTTTCCGGAGTTGATATTCAGTTTAGAAACCACTTTGTTCAGGCTGCCTTTCTCAGAAGTTTGGATGTAAGCCTCTTTAGTTTTTGGGTTATAGCCATAGTAGTCGGTGATTTCCCAGTTGCCTTTCGCAACTTGTTTTTTCAGTTTCCCTGCTTGATCGTACCAGTACAATTGTCTGTAGCCATCACGTTCAGAAGCCCAAAGGAATGAGTTGTCATCCAGAAATTCCAAAGTCAGGTTGTCGGTTTCTATCCACGCATTGTCGGTTTCCGTCAGCAGTTTGGTTACATTCCCGGATCTGGTGTCCACTTTCAGCAGGTCCACGTGATTGTGATGTCTGTTGCTGGTGGCCAGCACAATCTCGTCTTTGCCGTTCGTCTGCCAAAGTTGCGGAATGTAGTAATTCTCAAAACTTCCCAGATTCAGAGCCGTTGTTTTTGCCGAATTCAATTGATAAAGATTCGCCGTCACTGTAGAGTTGGTTTCGCCTGCTTTAGGATATTTATAGCGCATCTCCGTTGGATAAAGCGATTTGCCATAGATCGGAATATAGATTTCCGGAACTTTCGACTCATCGAATCTAACGAAAACGATTGCGTCACCCGCTTTGTTCCACTGGTAATAGTCGGCGTGGCCAAATTCCTCCTCATAAACCCAGTCTCCCAACCCATTGATGATGGAATTTTTCTTTCCATCATTCGTAATCTGAGTGATTTTCCCCGACGTCAAATCCTGATAAAACAAGTTATTATCCACAATGAAAGCCACTTTGCTGCCGTCCGGCGAGAATTTCGGCTCCTGAATCCAATTCCCGTTATTAAGAGCAGTCACTTTGTTCGACTTCAGATCCTTCACATCAAATTTCCCCAAAAATGAATGCCTGTAGATATCCTGACTTTCTTTCTGCAACAAAATCTTAGATTCATAAGCAGAAAAAATATAAGATTCAAAGCTTCCATCCACGATGTTGCCGGATTTCTGAGACGTTTTATAATTATACTTGGCGATACCGTCTTTTTCAATCGTTGCATAGTTTTCACCATCATTCAGAGACGCGATGCCAGCGATTCCCTTTCCACGGTAGTAGCCGGAGTAGATTTTATCCAATGTAATTTCCTGGGCAATAGTGTTTTGTGAGAAAACTGCCGTCAGCATCACAACAGATAAGAGAACTTTTTTGTTCATAATTTTTCTATTTTTTTAAATGGAATTCACGAACCTTTCGGTTTCATTTTTAAGATTTTAATGACGTAAATATAATAAAGATTAATGGGTTTAAAGCAGACTCTATTCTTGAGCTTAATTTTTTCCTGCAACACTCTGCTTTCTTAATAAAAACAGTCCAATTAACCCTTCTATCAGTTTAACGAGCAATTTTAAAAATCTAAATTAATGTTATGCCAGTCCACTGAAGCCCTCTTTCAATCTACTTGAGTCGTCCTTTTGTCTACATTAGTTGTCCGACAGTCTACTTTAGTCATCCTTTTGTCTACTTCACTTGTCCGGCAGATTACTTTAGTTGTCCTTTTGTCTACTTCAATCGTCCGGCAGTCTACTTTAGTCGTCCTTTTGTCTACTTTAGTTGTCCGACAGTCTACTTCAGTCGTTTGACAGTCTACTCAGCCCTTTGACGATCAACTTCAGTCCTTTGACAGTCTACTTTATACCTTTGATAGTCTACTTCAGTCCTTTGACAATCTACTTTATACCTTTGACAATCAACTTCAGTCCTTTGACAGTCTACTTTATACCTTTGACAGTCTACTTCAGTCCTTTGACAGTCTACTTCAGTCCTTTGACAATCAACTTCAGTCCTTTGACAGTTTAATAAGATCTTTCATTCTCCAATTAACTCTTTTAGTATCTTAATCAATTCCTGACAACCAACAACCATCAACCATCAACCAAAAATCCTTATCTTTGCACCAGTAATATTCTCACTTAAACCGTTTATAGCATGCAACTGTACAACACCTTAAGCGCAGAAGAAAGAGCTCGACTAATCGATGAAGCCGGTAAGGAACGCCTTACGTTGTCTTTCTATGCGTACGCCAAAATTGAAAACCCAAAGAAATTTCGTGATGACCTTTTTATAGCTTGGAACGCCCTGGATGCGCTTGGCCGTATCTACGTTGCCACAGAAGGGATCAATGCCCAGATGAGTGTTCCCGCCGATAACTTTGAAGCTTTTCGTGACACGCTGGAAGTCTATGATTTTATGAAAGGCATCCGCCTGAATGTCGCTGTTGAACAGGATAATCATTCTTTTCTCAAATTAACCATTAAAGTCCGAAACAAAATTGTCGCCGACGGTTTAAATGACGAAACCTTCGACGTTACCAACAAAGGCATCCACCTGAAAGCCCAGGAATTCAATGAGATGTTGGCAAATCCGGATACAATTGTCGTCGATTTCAGAAACCATTACGAAAGTGAAGTCGGCCATTTCGAAGGTGCCATCACACCAGACGTTGAGAATTTCCGCGAAAGTTTGCCAATCATCAATGAGCAATTGCAGGATTTCAAAGAAGATAAAAACCTGCTGATGTACTGCACCGGCGGAATCCGCTGTGAAAAAGCGAGTGCCTATTTCAAACACCAAGGTTTCAAAAATGTCTATCAATTGGAAGGCGGAATCATAGAATACGCCCGCCAGATCAAAGAAGAAGGCGTTGAAAGTAAGTTCATAGGAAAGAACTTCGTTTTCGATCACCGTTTAGGCGAGAGAATCACAGACGATATTATTTCCCAGTGCCACCAGTGCGGGAAACCTTGTGATAATCATACCAACTGTGCAAATGATGCATGCCATTTGTTGTTCATCCAATGTGATGATTGTAAAGCACTAATGGAAAACTGCTGTTCAACAGAGTGTCAGGAAACCATCCATCTCCCTTGGGAAGAACAGGTGGCCAAAAGAAAAGGCCTGCAGGTAGGCAATAAGATTTTCCGCAAAGGCAAGTCCGATGCTTTGAAATTTAAAAAATCAGGAGATATCTCTGCACAACCTTTAGCCAAAGCTACTCCGCTGGCAGAGTCTAAAGACATCCGTCAAAAAATCAAAGTCAAAAAAACATTGATTGGCAAGGCAGAGCATTATTATTCTAAGTCAAAAATCGCCCAGTTCCTTATTGAGGCTGGCGAGCTGAAATTGGGTGACCGTATTTTGATTTCCGGGCCAACGACCGGGGAGCAGGAAGTTGTCATCAACAGTATTTATGTCAATGGTGCTTATAGCGACCAAGCGAAAGCTGGAGATCAGATTACCTTCGAGCTTCCGTTCAGAGTCCGTTTATCGGATAAGTTGTACAAAATTCTTGAGCATTAAAAATATTGAAGATGAATCGAAGTCTTACAAAAAAAGAACTGAGAGCGCTTTACAAAGAAAAAAGAATGGCCTTATCGCAAGATGAGGTCAATTTTTTGTCGGAAAAGATATTCCAAAACTTCATTTTACAATTTAATATTACTGAAAATCAAAAGGTTAATATTTTTTTACCGATCACTCGATTGAAGGAGATAAATACCTGGCTTTTCATAAATTATTTTTTTGATAAAAAAATCAGGGTTTTCGTGCCAAGAATTAATAATCATAAAATGATCTCTGTTGAAATTTTCCGGGATTCAGAATTTACAACCAATCACTGGGGAATTGAAGAGCCAGTTTCAGATTATACAGAAGATGTTGATCTGGATTATGTTATAACGCCTATGTTGTATTGTGATCCTTACGGCAATAGGATTGGTTATGGAAAAGGTTTCTATGATGCCTTCTTTTCTGATCATTGGAAGATTCGTAATAAAATAGGCATTAATCTATTCGATCCAAAAGAAGATATTGCCGATGTAGATGCAACGGATGTACCACTTAACGGCTTAATTACACCTTCCAAATATTTTGGATTTTAATTTAAATACTTATATTTCAGTATCATAAAATTGTAAATCGATTTACAATGATATTACAAGTTATTTATTAATGATTTTTGTCACGCCGTCCTACCTTTGTCTTGTTATTATGAGTCAATAATTAACGAAAATCAATATATTAATAATTTAAATTTTTAGAAAATGAAAAAGTCATTATTTGTAGCTGCTATCGCTGCTATCGCTCTTGTAGCTTGTAAAAAAACTGATAACGTAGAAGCTGCTGCTGTTGATTCAGTAGACGCAAAAGCTGATTCAGCTGTTGCTGCTATCGATTCTACTAAAACTGCTACTGTTGATTCAGTAAAAGCTACTGCTGATTCTGCTAAAGCTGAAGTAAAAGCTGACGAGAAAGCTGCTAAAGAAGAAATCAAAAAATAATTAGATCTTCATCTAATTTTAAAACGAAACCCGCCTATCTGGCGGGTTTTGTTGTTTTAATGGAGTCTGTTTTCTTGGGATAGAAGCTCGTAAAGTAAAACTTAAATTCCTTCTGGAACTTCACTGGAGAAGCTTTGAGCATATATTCCGCTTTGCGATTCACCGTGGTGATAAAGGTTTTCTTATTATCATAGTATTCCACATCAAAGGTTGCAAAGTCCAATGTATCCTGGTCCTTCACTTCTTTGGACGTCGTCAGATTGTTGACCTTGGCATAGCGCACCTTTAGGCTGTCCATTTCTTTAAGAAGCGGTTTCAGATTATTAGAGTCTTTCGTGAGGAAATGCGCCTGCATCTGGGTGTAGATCACAGAATCTATTTCGGTATCCTTGTTTCCCGAGGTGTACAAAGCGGATAAATCCAGCAGATCCTGGACTTTTTGTGATGTGATCATGTTGGTAGCCTGCATGCTGTCCAGCTTGGTCTTGCTGTAAGTCGCATTGTTATTGGCATTCCGCAGTGTTTCCAGCGAGTTGTCTACGCCGTCGTATTTTTTATTGCAGGACACGATGCCAATGGTGGCCAAAGCAGGAATCGCTATCCATTTAACTAAGTTATTTCTCTTTTCCATCGTCTGTGATTTTGAATTTGATCATTACTATTTTTCCGTTTTTCATCTGAGAGTCAATGACTTCCAAATTTTCCAAAGACGTTGTAGGAAGTGTGACCAGCGAGATGTATTTTTGTTTATCCATAGTTTCAATGCCGTAAATATCGCTGTCTACCACTTGGTAAATCAGGGCATTGTCACTGATGAGTTTGTTGAGTTCGTTTGTTTTTTTCTTAAAGTCGATAATAGATTTGGAATAATAATAAAGCTGAATCGCATAATCATTCGGTTTCAGCTCGATATTCTCGGACGCCGGCGCTGTGGACAGATCTCTCATTACAGTATCGGTCTTATAGAAAGGAGATGAGATGACCATTTTCAGATTCTTGCTCTTGGTCTCATAGACAAATTTGGAGTTGGGTTTGACTTTAAAAAGAATTGGTGATTCATTGTCGCGGACAATTTTCACGTCCAGCTCACCCTTGATGGATGAGTTTCTGTCAGCATCCGTAAAAGCATAAGTGTATTTTTTATAAAATAGATTATCATAGAACACCAGAACTAATACGACAGCAAATAGAAATGCCGAAATTCCCAGCCACAAGTAGCGTCTCAGAAAACCAGGATTTCCTTTTTTGAAATCAACGTTTTGGATAATTTCATCTACTGGCTGATTGTCAATGGAAATAGGAATCGTAGTGATAACTTCGTCCTGCACTTTCTCGATTAATTGGTCAGAAGTTTCATCTTCCTGATGGATTGCTGCATCAGTCAACGCACTTTCCAACTTGTTCTTCTTCTTAAAATCCGACCAGGAATTATAACCCGAATATACCGAAAGAATATTCAGCATATCGATTCTCGGGATTTTTTCCTGAGCATTATTTTTAAAGTAGGTGTAAAAAGTTTTCTCGCTGATATTCCCTTTAGCCTTTTGACGCAGATCCTCCTGAAAATAAATAATGTCAATCCCCTTCCATTTGGAAATATCATCATAAGATGGGGAATGGGTTTCAAGATATTTTTCCTGAACGGCCTTTTTTAAGGACTGAAAATGTAAAAATTCGTTATCGCTCAAAATTGTAAATTGTCTTAATTGTTTGATTTACAGTGATTCTTAATTGTAAATCGTGTTTTACAAATATATTACAATTAATTTTCAAATACAAGATTTATTTGTTGACCTAATTTTGTCCCGTTCAAATAAGGACAATCTATTAACTAACAATTTAAATTTATTGATTATGAAAAAGTCATTCTTCGTAGCTGCTATCGCTGCTGTAGCTCTTGTAGCTTGTAAAAAAACTGAAACTACTGATACTGCTGCTGCTGATTCTGCTGTAGTTGATTCTTCTGCTGCAACTCTTGATTCTGCTGCTGCTCACGTTGATTCAGCTGCTGTAAAAGTTGACTCTGCTGCTGCTAAAGTAGAAGGTGCTGCTGCTAAAGTTGATTCTGCTGCTGCTAAAAAATAATCTTAACCCAGTTAAGAATTTGAAACCGTCTCGTTATCAACAACGAGACGGTTTTTTTATTGCGCTAATTTCTGTCTTAAAATTTCGTAGCACGTAATGGCGGCCGCATTACTCAGATTCAGCGAGTCAATGCTTCCGGCCATTGGGATCAAAACATTTTCACCTTTGTTTTTCCAAAAGTTACTTAAGCCAGAATGTTCTGTTCCGAACAAAACTGCTGATTTTTCTTTTAAGTTTTTTGTCTGAATATTTTTGGCATCTTCACTCATAAAGGTTGTGAAGATTTTATATTCATAGGTTTTCAAAAATTCTAAAGTTTCCTCGTTGGAAGCTTGAAAGATATTCATCCCGAAAAGACAGCCCACACTAGAACGGATCACGTTCGGGTTATAAAAATCGGTTCTTGGATCCGTCACAATCAAAGCGTTAATGCCGAACGCTTCGCAACTTCTCAGGATGGCACCCAGGTTTCCCGGCTTTTCCACACTTTCCAGAATAATAACGGCAGAATCCTTTTTGGGACTGAAATCATCCAACGTTCTTTCCTCCAGTTTGTAGATCCCGATAATGCCTTCCGTTGTTCCGCGATAGGCAATTTTTTCATACAGCTTTTCCGAGACATAATGGATTTTGGAAACCGGCAATTTCCCTTTGAAAATAGATTCGCAGATGTAAAATTCCTCAGGCTGATTACCGAAATGCATCGCGCGTTCGTTTTCCTGCTGACCTTCTACGATGAAAACTCCGGCTTTTCTTCTATCCTGATTTTTGGATAACAGTCGGGTCAGTTTTTTGATTTTTTCGTTTTGAAGGCTTTCTATGAGCATTTTAGGATTTTTGCAAATGTACAATGTAAAATGTACAATGTAAAATGTACAATGTAAAATGTATGTTGTAAAATGTGGAAGCGTGGATGACAGCGAAGCGCGTGAGGGATAGTAACGGAAATCCTTTTTTTGCAATGGCATCGAGGGCCTCAGCCTGACAAAACGTGATGCAAAAAAAGATTGCAGTTGATAGCCCGACCCGAGCGGTGGTCCTTAGAGAATCTCAGGATGACAAGCTTTGGCGAGGGGCACGCCCGAATTTTAATCATTAACGGAATAATGGCAAGAACATCCATCTTCCAACATCCAACAAAAAAATATATCTTTGTTTTATGATTTTACGCGGAGAAAATTTAATCAAGGAATATGGACCGAAAAAGGTAGTGAAAGGTGTCTCACTGGAGGTTCAGCAAGGCGAGATCGTCGGACTTCTGGGGCCAAACGGCGCCGGAAAAACGACATCTTTTTATATGATTGTCGGATTGGTGAAGCCTACATTGGGAAATGTTTTCCTGGATAATCAAAATATCACGAAGGATGCGATGTACAAGCGGGCACAGAATGGCATCGGTTATCTGGCGCAGGAAGCATCGGTTTTCCGGAAATTGTCTGTGGAGGATAATATTCTTGGCGTATTGCAATTGACGAAGCTTTCTAAAAAGGAGCAGCAAAAAAAGTGCGATGAGTTGATAGAAGAATTTCACCTGGAACATGTCCGTAAAAACCGTGGCGATCTGCTTTCCGGAGGTGAAAGACGTCGTACGGAAATTGCGCGTTGTCTGGCGACCAGTCCGAATTTTATTCTTTTGGATGAGCCTTTTGCCGGCGTAGACCCAATTGCGGTGGAAGATATTCAAAAAATTGTGAGGTCTCTGGTGGAGAAAAATATCGGTATTTTGATTACTGACCACAACGTTCAGCAGACTTTGGCAATTACCAATAAAACTTATATTATGTTCGAAGGCAAAATCCTGAAAGAAGGTCTTCCTGAAGATTTGGCGAATGACCCGGATGTGAGGAAGGCTTATCTTGGAGAGAATTTTAGGTTTGAGAAGTTTTAAATTTTGCTTTAATGAAATCTATGTGTAAGTCTTTTCTGATATTTGTCTTTATCTTTTCTACATTAATAAAAGTCAATGCTCAAAATATTAATCTTGATGAATATGAGATTTATATTAATAATACTTTGATTGAAAAATCTGATTTTCTCAAAAATAGTAATAATCTGACTGAAGAGCAATCAAAAACTTTAGAATTTAAACCAATTAGTGATGGAACTAAGAAATTTTATTTTATGAATGGTAAAGTCAGTTCTATTGGTAAAATCGAAAATAAGAAGGAGAACGGAATTTGGGAATATTGGCATTCAAATGGAAATAAAGCACGAGAAGGAGAATTTATCGATGGGAAACCAAATGGGACTCATAAATATTGGTTTGATGATGGGAGTTTGAGAGCGATTGGTAATTGGAAGAATGGAGTTTATGATGGAAAATGGGAAATGTATAAAGTCGAAGGAAAAGATAAAGTTATTCAATTTTATAAAGTCGGAAAATTAGTAGAGTAAATTACTGATAATTATATTTTTAAAAAGTCGCAGATTTTTATTTGCGACTTTTTTCGTCTATAACAAAAACTCTTTTTTGACTTGCCCAAAAAATTTATAAATTTCAAAAACACTACTGACAAGCTATTGTCACAACTGCGCCATAAATTTGTATCAAATAAAACAAACTATTATGAACGCAAACGCAAAAGTCCTGGATTCACAACAGCTTTTAATCCATTGGCAAGGCCATAGAAATCTCACCAGAAGAGTGATCGAAGCTTTTCCGGAGAAAGATTTATTCGAGTTTTCAATTGGTGGAATGAGACCATTTTCAAAATTGGTTCTTGAGCTGATTGCTATTGGCGGACCGGCATTGAAATCTATTGTTGAAGGAACCATTAATGAATTCGATGAAACTTTCAATCCGACAACCAAAGCAGAACTTCTGGCAAAATGGGACGAAGAAACGGAAGTAATTAACGAGTATTTTACTCAGATTACCGAAGAACGGTTTCAGGAAATGTTCAATCTTTTTGGTCAATATGAATTTCCGATCTATCAGAATATTCTTTACTTTGTTGATAATGAGATTCATCACAGAGGTCAAGGCTATGTTTACTTAAGAGCTTTGGGAATTGAGCCGCCATTTTTCTGGGAAAGAGAAAGATAAGGAAACAACTTTGAAAAGTCTTCGACTCCGCTCAGACTGACATTTTTTTAATATTGAAATTAGTATTGGAAATGTCACTCTGAGCGGAGTCGAAGTGTTTTGTAATTTTACTTAAGATTTTTCGAAATATTGGCAATCAAATTATTCATAATCACTTTCAGGTTTTCAGGTTCTATGATTTGAGCGTTATCCAAAAACGTAATCAGCCAACGCGGAAAACCTTCGTCAATCCATTCCGTTTCGAAGGTCAGCAGCATTCCGTTTTCGGTTTCTTCCTCGGCAATCAAACCATAATATATTTTGGAATTCACCAGGTGAGGCATTATTTTTTTCTCGACCAGAAGTTTGACTTCCACTTTTCTATCGTCCGATTTTTTTCTGTAATCAGTAATATTCCCGTAATTCTGTAAAAACAGATTTTCGGTTTTTTCGATTTTCAAAATCCTGTCGATTCTGAATTGCCGGAAATCTTTTCGCATCGTGCAATACGCCATCATATACCAATAATTGATTTCGTAGAAAATCCCAACCGCTTCGATGATTCTTTCGCTTGGTTCGTCTTTTACATTTTGATAACTGATTTTCAGCTGTTTCTTTTCGGCGATACTTTCCAGGATGGTCGGAATGATATTCTTGGCAGCATCCGCCTTTTCCGGCCGATGTGTATAGACATCAATCTGATTTTCAATGTTCTGAACCAGGTTTTTCTCCGTATTCCGAATCACCGCTTTCACTTTTTCCATTGCAGAATTGTAGTGAGCATCGAGGCTTTCGTGAGAGAATTTCTGCATCAGTTTTTCTGCCGTGATAAAACTCAAAACTTCTTCCTTCGTAAACATCACAGGCGGAAGTTTATAACCATCCACTAAAGAATAGCCTGAGCCAGCTTCGCCAAAAATCGGAATTCCGGCATTTTCCAAAGTCTTGATATCCCGGTAAATCGTCCGGATGCTTACATCAAATTTCTCTGCCAAATCCTGCGCACGGACAATCGACTTCGTTTGCAATTGTGTCAGAATAGAGGTGACGCGGTCTATTTTTTTGATGTAAAGGTCTTCGTTCATTGTTATATTTCATTTGTCTTCGAGAGCCTCAGACGGACATAAGTAAAGTCTTCGACTCCGCTCAGACTGACAATGTTAATAATTAGTATTAGAGATGTCACATTGAGCGGCGTCGAAGTGTTTTCGCTAAAATCTCATTCATCCCTATAAGTTTTCACCAATCGATCAAGATTCAGACTTCTGGCTGAAGCGTCGAAAATCTCCCGGTAAGTTCCGTCTTTTTCGTACAATTCTTCGTGCGTTCCGTTTTCCACCACTTCGCCTTTTTTCATCACATAAATCATATCCGAATCCAAGATCTGCGACAAAGAATGGGAAATAATGATCACCGTTCGGCCTTTTTTAATCGCATCCAGAGAGTTTTTGATTTGTTCCGTGGCAATCGCGTCCAGGCTTGCAGTCGGTTCATCGAGAAAAATGATGGGCGGATTTTTCAGGAATAATCTTGCAATCGCAATCCGCTGTTGTTGTCCGCCGGATAGTTGCGTGGCATCGTGATTGTAACCGTCGGGCAAATCCATAATCTGTTCGTGAAGATAAGCTTTGGTCGCCGCTTCTTTAATTTGGTCAAGCGTTGCTTCCAGATTTCCGTAACGGATATTATCCTCAATACTTCCTTTGAAAATATGATTTTTCTGCAGCACCAGACCAAGATCATCGCGCAGATAATCATTATCAAAATCATTCAGGTTGTTGCCATCCAAAAGGATTTCTCCCGAATCCGGTTCGTAAAATTTACAAAGCAAATTGATGATGGTCGATTTTCCTGCGCCACTTAAGCCAACCAAAGCAGTTGTTTTTCCGTTTTCGATTTTGAGAGAAACATTTTTCAAGGCTTTCATTCCATTCGGATAAGTGAAATTGACATTTTTGATTTCGAAGTTGCCTTTGATGGGAATATTGTTAATGGTTCCGTTCGGTTCTGTTTCGTCATCGTCGTTCAGAATTTCGAAATAACCTTCGGCGTAAATAAAGGCGTCATTCATATCATCATAAATCCTGTGAAGCTGGCGAATGGGCGCAGAGACGTTGTTGAACAGCATAATGTGAAGCATAATCGCACCAATTGTCATTTGCTGGTCGAGAACCAGATAAACCGTCAAAAGGATAATCAGAACCACACCAAATTGCTCGATGAACGTTTTCAAACCATCAAAAATAAAACTCGTTCGGCGTGTATACAATTGACTTTCCATCAGGTGCATCTGCAGATTGTACTGTTTTCGGCCTTCGAATTTTTCCCTTACAAAACTTTTGATGACCATTATGGAATTGATGAGATTCAGAAGTCCTGACGTTTTTTGCTCACGCTGATTTCTCAAAATCCGTCTGACGTTTCCTAATTTTTTGGCTTGTCTTGAGGTCACATAAAAGTAAATCGGAATCACAAAAGTTGAAACCAAACCAACGTAAAGATTCTGCATATACATCACAACCAATGCGATAATTGCAGTTGAAAATAAAGGCAAAATATCGATGAAAAAATTCTGAACCAATTTGGTCAAACTCTCAATGCCGCGGTCGATGCGGATTTGCAGTTTTCCGGATTCGTGTCGGTCGTCATTGTAATAGGCAATTCTGTAAGTTAAAATTTTGTCAATCGCCGCTTGTGCCAACTCTGAACTGACATTAATTCTAATTTTTTCGCCATAAAATTTCTGTCCAAACTGAATAAAAATATTCGCCAATTCCTTTCCCAATAGTATAATAGAAATCAGAATCAAAATGTGAATGCCTTCCAACATTGGATTTGGCAAACCAACCAATTTTGTGACCTCGTCAACTGTATATTTTAAAACCAACGGATTGACCTGCGCGAATAATGCGCCGATAAAAGTCAAAGCCAAAGTCCCGAAAACCATCCATTTGTAAGGTTTTATGAAACTTTTCAGCTGATTGAAAATATGGATAAGGTTGGTGGTTTTCTGAAAAGGTTTTTTCATAACAGCAATTTAAGGATTTATTTAAAAACCAAATAGAGACGTTGGAATTTAACACTTAAACTATGTTAATTAACCACAAATGGCACAAAAGAATTACTGAGATAGAAAAAAGACAACCTTATAAACACTTTTCTTTTTGCTCTTTTGAATTACTAATAAAGAGCTACTGCTTTTGTGACTTTTGTGGTTCAAAATCTGCGCGTTCAAAAATAAAAACCTTAATTTTAAACTTTCGAAAATTAACAATGAAAATATATACCAAAACCGGCGACAAAGGCGAAACCGGCCTTTACGGCGGAAGCAGAATTTCCAAAGCGAGCGCAAGAGTAGAATCTTACGGCAATATTGATGAGCTGAACGCTTCGATTGGCGTTGCAAAATCTCATATTGATGATGAGAATGTTATCAATCAACTCAAAAAAATCCAGTTTGATTTATTTACAGTTGGCTCAGAAGCTTCCACGCCGATTGACAAATTGTTTTTGGCTAATGGAAAAGCACGATTGCCATTGGTGATTTCCGAAAAAGAAATTGAAGAACTGGAAAACTGGATGGACGAAATGGAAACGAAAGTAGAACCTTTGCAATACTTCATTTTACCGGGCGGTGGAAAAGCTTCGACGTTTCTTCACGTAGCTAGAACGGTTTGCAGACGTGCGGAACGCAGTTTGGTTTTCCTCAATCAATCTGAAGAAGTGCGCGAAGAACTCATCAAATATCTGAACCGTTTGTCGGATTATCTTTTTGTTTTGGCGAGATATGTTTCCGTACTTCACGATGAGGCGGAGGAATATTGGAATCCTAATGAGAGAAGTTAGAAATATTTTTTTTATTAATGAATAACTCTCCACTTTTCTTTCTTTTACTAATTTCAAGTTTTGTGTTTTCTCAAAAAGTTGAAACGGAAAGTCTTGTCAACTCCTTCACAAAAGACATCATTCCCAAAGATTTTGAATATTACAATTTGTTAGATAAAAGTTTCAAATTAGATTTTGATGTAGAGTATCTGAACGAAATAATTGAAGATTCGGGAGCTAAAATTTCATTTTTCAGAAAAGAAGATTTTATAATTTCAAAATCTGAAATTAATTGGAAGGATTACAATTTGGAGAAAGCGCATATTTTTCCATATGATGAAATTCCCAAATTTAAGAGCGCACTTTATGAATATATTTTAGTTGATAAAAAAATAAGTCAAAAGCAATTTGATGGTATTCGCAATGATAAAAAGTATAATCAAATAGTGGTAAAAATTAACCCTAAATGGAGTAAAGAAAAGAAAAAAAAAGAGTGTCAAAAAGCATTAAAAAAGCGAGAAGAAATCATTAAGCTTGAAAATCGAGACTTTTACTCCATATCAAGTCCATTTTTTTCTTTGGATAAAAAATTTGCAATTATTTATTATAGAGATTGTTGTAGTACAAATGGATACTTATATTTTCTGTCGAATAACAAATGGGAACAAATTTTAAAATTTTATAGATCAATAAGCAATTGAAAAAATCACTTCTTTTCATTAACGGTGAATCACCAAAAAAATTTCCAAATCTATCAGAATATGAGTTGATTGCTTGTACAGACGGCGCTTTTCATTATCTGAAACAGTTTAAATTTCCTTTGAATAAGCTGGATTTTATTTCCGGCGATTTTGATTCTTACACAGAATCCTTCGACTCCGCTCAGGATGACAATTCTTTCGGTTTTGAAATCATCGAAACGCCTGACCAGAATAAAACCGATTTTCAGAAAGCGATAGAAATTATACTTAAAAAAGGTTTTGAAAACATCGATGTTTACGGCGGAAGTGGAGGAGAACAAGACCATTTTCTGGGAAACCTGAGCGTTGCATTTGCTTTTAAAGATCAAGTCCATCTTCGTTTTTTTGATGAATATTCTTCCTATTACTTCATTCCAAAAGATTTCTCGATTTCTGGAGTTAAGGATAAAATGATTTCGTTGATGCCTTTTCCGATAGCTAAAAATATCGAAACCAAAGGGTTGAAATGGCCTTTGCATCAGGAAGATTTGATTTTAGGAGAAAGAATCGGAACGCGAAATGTGGCGGAAGAGAATGATGTCTCAATCCGATATGACGATGGCAATCTGCTGATTTTTATCGGGAAATAATCAGGAACATTTATCAAATTATTAACGCAGTATTTCAGTTTATTTCATCATTTTTGTAGCGTAAAACAATTAAAATTTTTTTAGCCAGAAATGAAGATCAAATATTCTGAACTAATTGACCAAACGCTTTATTTTCCTACAGAAGAATTCAATGTAGAAGAGAATAATCTGAAGTTTCACGACATCAACCTGATGGAAGTTGTGGAAAAATTCGGAACTCCTTTGAAGTTCAATTATCTGCCAAAAATTTCTCAGAATATTGAAAGGGCAAAATTCTGGTTCAAAGAAGCTTTTGAAAAGAACGATTATCAGAAAAATTACCGCTATTGCTACTGCACCAAGTCCAGCCATTTTGCCTTCGTGGTAGAAGAAGCGCTGAAAAATGACATCAGCCTGGAAACGTCTTCTGCTTACGATATGGACATCGTGAAATCGCTTTATGAAAAAGGTAAAGTTGATAAAAGTATCGAGGTGATTTGCAACGGTTTTAAAACCGATGATTATCTGGCGAAAATTTCAGATTTGATCAACAGCGGTTTCGAAAATATTACGCCGATTCTTGACAATTATAGAGAATTGGATAAGCTGACGGAAAGCATCGACAGAACTTTTGATATCGGCATCCGGATCGCTTCCGAGGAAGAGCCGAAGTTCGAATTTTATACCTCGAGATTAGGAATTGGATACAAAGATATTATTCCATATTACAGCCAGAAAATCGCAGAACATCCGAATGCTAGGTTGAAAATGCTTCACTTTTTCATCAACACGGGAATCAAGGATACAGCCTATTATTGGAATGAGCTGTACAAATGTCTCCGTGTTTATGCAAGGTTGAAAAAAATTGCACCGGAAGTAGATTCTTTGAATATCGGCGGCGGTTTTCCTATCAAAACTTCATTGAATTTCGATTATGATTACCAGTATATGGTGAACGAAATCGTTTCTCAAATCAAGAAATTCTGCGAGGAAGAAGGCGTTGAAGAACCAAATATCTATACGGAATTCGGAAGCTTTACCGTTGGCGAAAGTGGAGGACATTTGTATAAAATTATTTCTCAAAAACGCCAGAACGACAGGGAAAAATGGAATATGATTGACTCCTCCTTTATGACGACTTTGCCGGACACCTGGGCGATTTCCCGTCACTTCATTATGTTACCACTCAACCGTTGGGAAGATTCTTATGAAAGGGTTTTTCTTGGTGGATTGACTTGTGATTCCGATGATTACTATAATTCTGAGCAACACACGAATGCGATTTACCTCCCTGTTTTCAACGAAACGAAACCTTTGTACATTGGTTTTTTCCATACAGGTGCTTATCAGGAAACGATAGGTGGTTACGGTGGCGTTCACCACTGTCTGATGCCTCAGCCCAAACATATTTTGATTGATAAGGATGAAGACGGCAATATCACTTACGAGCTGTTCCGGGAAGAGCAGAAGCCTGAAGATGTTTTGAAGCTTTTAGGATATTAATTAGATTACATACTTTCAGATAAAAGATAATAGAATAAAAAGCGGAAATAATTTCCGCTTTTTTATTTGGTTTTTCGTCGTGGATCTGATGATTTTAGCAGTCGATTTAATCTCTATAACCAGCGAGAGAAATTATTGTTTTTTTATTTGATTTCCGTAACAAATTCTTCTTTTGCTGTTCTGTATTTTTTCAGGTTAAGCAGCCAGTCTCCACTTTCTTCTCTGTAGCCCAGAGGCAATATCACAACGCTTTTAAGTCCTTTTTCGGCGAATCCTAATAATTCGTCAAGAGCCTGATTGTTAAAGCCTTCCATTGGCGTGGCGTCCACCTTTTGTTCAGCGGCAGCTGCAATAGCTAAACCGAAAGAGATGTAGGCTTGTTTTGCAGCGTGTGTGGCATGCCAATCTTTCCCGAGCGGTTCGTACATTCCCCAAAGTCTGGTTTTGTAATCGTCCATTGTTTCCTTAGGAATACCTCTTTCGGACGTGGTTTTTTCGAAAACTTCTGAGATGCTGTTGTGCGAATAGCCGTCCCAAGCCGCCCAAACCAACAGATGCGAACCGTCTGTGATCTGTGCCTGATCAAAGGCAATCGGTCGGATTTTTTCCAGCAACTCTTTATTGGAGATCACGAATAATCGATAAGGCTGCAGGCCGGATGATGACGGTGCTAATCGCGCCGCTTCCACAATGTAATCTATTTTATCCTGAGGAACGGCTGTTCCATTCATTTTCTTGGTTGCGTAACGCCAGTTTAGGTCTTCTAATAAACTCATTTTGAGATGATTTTTTAATTTGAATTATCAAAGTTAAATAAGAAAAGTTTATTTTTGTAATGGACTTACAAAAAGTTAGCGTTACGAAAAGGTAACCAATCTGATTGTTAGTGATTTAATAAATTGGAATAATAAAGATTTATAACTGTTTTAATCTCAAAATTAAAAATATGGGTTCAAAATGTCCGAAAGCCAATATGATCGGTGTTCAGGATACAATGGATATCCTGAAAGGACGGTGGAAAATACACATCATTGCAGCGCTCTGCTATGACAAGATGCGTTTTTCCGATCTGCAGAAAGAGGTGGAAGGCGTCTCTGCCAAGATGCTGAGCAGTGAGCTCAAAGATCTGGAAATGAATCAACTCATTACCAGAACAGTTCTCAGCACTCAGCCCATCAGTGTAGAATATGAGCTGACACCTTATGGCAGAACACTAAAGAACATTATCGAGCACCTCGCCGATTGGGGCATTGAGCATCGAAAGAAAATCACCGGGAAAATATTAGAAAGTTCGGTGCTTTAAGGTAATTTGTAATAACTTGTCAATCATAACAAGAATGAATAAAGAGGCACTTCCACAGGAAAGCCTCTTTTTTTGTATTGGGCAACTAAGATCTATTCTTTTTTGAAGTGATAGACTTTGCCGTTCTGCTTCAATTGCATTTGGTTTTTCTCAGGAAAAAATTCAATCACAATCCCGGCCTTCTCGAATCCGAACTGATCAGCAGAGATTAGATTTAAAGGAAATTCGGGCTGACCTTTGCCCTGTGCAAAAAGCTGATGATCCTTTGCAAATACCTTAAGCCCGATCGGAATTTCGTCCGATTGATAACTGCCAATGTATTTCTGATAAGCGCTGTCGGTTTCCTTATTTTCCGTTTCAAATTTTGGATATTCAAATGGCTTATCGTAAATGATATTGTTGATGAAAATGGCCATCTGATTATGAGGCAATTCCTCGCCATTGATGGTCATTGCCAAAGAATATTGATCATCCGGATTGAAGACTGCAACGGAGTGCGAACCCGCAGTGTCGCCGCCATGTCCGTACGAAAACTGATTGTAGAACGGTGTCATCATGATGCCAAGTCCAAACTCACGCGGCTTTTTGGGATCAGGCAGCATTTTCTGCAAGGTTTCCTTTTTTAACAACCGGTTGCCGAAGAGACCGTTGAGAAAAATGTTGAGATCCGTTGGCGTAGAACTGATGTCGCCCAAGCCGATGCAGTTAACAAAATCGAAGTCTTCCATTTCAGTCCACTTCCCATTCTTTTTTCGTATGGCTTAAAAATATTTTGAGGATGATCCAGGACAGAGAAGGTACGGGTCATGCCGAGTCTGGAAGTGATGTTTTCCCTAAGTAATTGATTGTAAGGTTTCTTGCTTATGTTTTCCAAAATTCTGCTCAACAGGTAATAACCCGAATTAGAATATCTCGTATTTTCACCCGGTTGGAACTCCACGCCCTGCGCTTTAACGGTGTCCAGAATTGCTTGGTGACCAGCAGGTTTTTTGAAAAGCCATTGGTAATCGGCTCCTACATAATCACCCAGTCCGCTGGTATGATTCATCATATTTCTGATGGTAATTTTGTCGGCATTGGGAATATCAGGGTAATATTTGGAAAGTTTATCGTTGAGTTTTAGCTGGCCCTTTTCTTCCAGCTGCATTAGCATGACCGCTGTAAACAGCTTGCTGATAGACCCAACCTGGTAAGCTGTTTTAGCATTCCAACCGGCTTCAGGCAATTGATCTTGTCCAAAGCTCCGCTGATAAATTTCTTTGCCATTGCGGAAGATAGAAAGACTGCCCACACTCTGCTTGTTTTTTGTGATATAGTCCAGAAAATCATCAATTTTCGCAGTGTTAATAGTTCTTTTTCCGATGGGAGCGATAACGGTTTCGGCGGATTTCTGAGCCTCATTCTGATAGAGATTCAGCGGAAGCGAATGACCGTTCTGCGTAAATAAACCCTCGAAATGATCGGTTAGAAATTTCCCGTTATATGATGCGTTCAGATTTTTGATTTCAAAGGTCAATTCGTTATTGATGAACTCTGTTCTGTCTACAGGAATATCTTTGTCGCTCTGCTTGGGACTTTTCGCAACGGAATGCAATGCGTTATTTTCTTTCTTGATATTGAGGATCAGCGGTAGTTTCATGCTGCCGAGATCGAGTTCGCCTTTCCAAGTCCCCGTGATTTCCTGGGCATAAAAAGTCTGTGCTAATAAAATCAGCACCCATAATAATTTGGTTTTCATGATAATAGATTTTTGTTTAAAGTAAAATTTGACTGAAGATGGTCAGTAAAAATGATATGAATACAAATAAGACAATATGTTGCCATTTTCGGATATTGGTTGCAGTCCTGAATCCGTTGTAAAACAATACGAAACTGTAAACCAGCAATGGCAAGGTTGCGAAGGCACCAGCAGTAACAATGATAAGGTCATTGATTTCCATCGCCATGGGATTCCCGGCATTTTGGGCAAGATTGCTCATAGCACTTTTATAAAATGGAAGTGACATAAACGGCATCGTAACAATCAGCGGAATTTGAGAAATCAACACAGTATTGGAAATGTCTATAATTCTGGTTTTACTGTTGAGGATCATTGCCAGAATAAATAGTACGCCGATGGCAAGAATAGAACTTAATACATTGATTTTTAGAATGTCCCAAATGGTAAATGGTTTATCCAGGAGCGAAAGATGAAAAATACTGTCGTTGACCGACTCCGAATAATAGCATCCGGCAATATTGAAGATAAAAAATACGACTCCAACAGAGAGAAGCGTCTTCTCATCATATTTTTCAAATGGATTAAATATCGTTTTCCAGTTCATAGCTTATTCTTTTACAGTGATTTTTGGGTTGATTTTCAGCAGTTCACTTTTCAATTCACTAAAATCTTTTGGTGCAATGACAATACTGCTGTTGTTGTAGTAGATTTCCACTCTGCCGAAGATACCCGGTGCCGGAGCAGAAAGCATGTTCCAGGTTTTTTCTATCTTGTAAATAGCATTAACATTAATTTTCTCCGTTCCAAACACCGAATTGACAATGTATAAATATTGATGATCGATCCTGTAGCGGATGGACAAACACATCAACAGTACAAACACAAAAACTACTGAAGGAACTAAAAGATTACGCCATTGCTGCTTTTCGATGTCAGGGAAACTTGCAATGCTGAGGATAACAAAAATGAGAAGAAGCAGCTCCCATCCAATTTTTGATTTGATATTTATCGTCATGTGTATTTTAATTTTGCAATTTTTTGACTTTGTCAATCAGATCATCCATCTTGTTTCGCATGGTCGGGTAGGAGAGTTCTGCCTGTTTTGCCATTTCCTTGATGCTGCCGCTGGACAGGAAAAAGTTCAGCACAAAATCTTGCTCGTCTCTGGTCAGTTTAAGAAGGGTCGGCAGTTCATAGTCGCCATTCACCTGCGTGGCGCAGGACGCACATTTCATCTGACTCACATTCAGCGTATGGTCGCAGCTTGGACAAATTATTGGAAGTTTCATCGGTAACAAATATGTCACAAATGTAATTATTATTTTAATAAAGTTAAAAATAATTTTAATTTTATTAAAAATAATTTGATTAATGGTCACAAAAAAACTCCCGGCAATGCGGAAGTTAAACTATTTTTAAAATATTTTAATTTCAGACCTGAATGACACCGAGATTGAATTTCTCGGTAATGGGTGCATGATTCGCCGCTTCAATTCCCATGCTGATCCATTTTCTTGTATCTACCGGATTGATAATGGCATCGGTCCACAGTCTTGCGGCAGCATAAGTCGGCTGCGTCTGACGGTTGTAATCCTGAAGAATCTTGTCAAGAATTTCCTTCCGTTCTTCTTCAGATATGACCTTGCCCTGCTTTTTCAGTGCAGACTCCTGTATTTGCAACAAAACGTTGCCAGCTTGCGAGCCGCCCATCACTGCAAGTTCAGCCCAGGGCCAGGCTATAATCAGTCTGGGATCATAGGCCTTGCCGCACATCGCGTAGTTCCCGGCGCCGTAAGAGTTTCCTGTAATGACAGTGAACTTGGGAACCACCGAGTTGGAAACTGCATTCACCATCTTGGCACCATCTTTAATAATACCGCCATGCTCAGATTTGGAACCCACCATAAAACCGGTAACATCCTGCAGGAACACCAACGGGATTTTCCGCTGGTTGCAATTGGCAATAAATCGAGTTGCCTTATCTGCAGAATCAGAATAAATCACGCCACCAAACTGCATCTCACCTTTGCCACTCTTCACCATTTTCCGCTGATTGGCCACAATGCCGACGCTCCAGCCATCAATTCTGGCTGTGGCGCAAATGATGCTTTTGC
>DBLQ01000065.1 GCA_002297505.1 Flavobacteriales bacterium UBA720 | reverse complement strand
CGGTTATCTCGTCAAATCCAATTCTAAGGAGAATGAAGTATTCCTGACAAGAAAACCAACAATCCAAAACCTGGACGACAAAGTGATGGCGACAGGAAAAATTGAACCACGCGAGGAGATAGAAATCAAGCCGAATATTGCCGGGATCATCCAGACCATTAATGTAAAAGAAGGCGATAAAGTAGAAGCCGGACAACTGCTGGCTACCATACGGATTGTTCCCAACATCACGGAGGTGAATAATGCAACGATGCAAATCAACAACTCTCAGATTCAGCTTTCAAACGCGAAAATCAATGTAGAAAATCAACAGAAGCAGTTCGCGATGCAGGAAAAGCTGTACAAGCAGGGCGTTATCTCCAAGCAGGAATACATCACGGCCCAGCAGCAGCTGCAGACCACTTTGCAACAGCAGAAACTGGCCAGCCAACAGCTGAATGCAGCGCAGAAGCAATTACAAATTGTGAGAACAGGTGCAACCCCGGAATTGCAAAGTATGGCAACGACCCAGATCCGCGCAAAAGCTGCAGGTACAGTGCTGGAAATTCCTGTAAAAGTGGGGAGTCAGGTGATAGAAGCCAACTCCTTCAATGCCGGAACCACGATCTGTTCTATTGCAGATCTTAATTCCTTGATTTTCAAAGGTGATATTGATGAAGCCCAAGCCGGAAAACTAAAGCAGGGTATGGAAATGAATGTGGTGATTGGGGCGTTGCAGAACAAAAAATTCCCAGGCAAAGTAACCTTGATTGCACCTAAAGGAAAAGAGGAAAGTGGCACGATTAAATTTGCGGTGGAAGGGGATGTTTACAACAAAACCGGAGAGTACATCAGAGCGGGATTCAGCGCCAATGGTGAGATCTTGCTGAGTTCTCAGAAAAATGCTTTACTTTTGAACGAGTCACTGATCCAGTACGAGAAGGGCAATAACAAAGCTTTTGTAGAAGTAAAACAACCTAACGGAACCTTCAAGAAAACTTATGTAAAACTTGGCGCCAGTGACGGGATAAACGTCCAGATTCTTTCCGGCATCGATAAAAATGCGGAGGTCAAGGTCTGGAATCCTTCTGATAAAGATAAAGAAGAACTGAAAGACAAACAGAAATAATAGACCTTTAATTATAATTGTTAAAAAGAATCCGCAGCCAGTTGTTTGGTTGCGGATTTTTTATTTAGAACATTTTGCCGTAAAAAGAGGTAATGTCAAAGTAATAGCGCACTTCCGTACCGTCAGGTTTTTTGAGTGAGAGAACGTCGTACATTTTTCCATTTTTTTCGGATAATGATTGACTTTGCATAGTGCAGTCTGTGCAGTTTTCCTTCGCAAATTTATATTCGTCCGGGACACTCTTGACCTTGATTGCTTTTTCGTAGGATGAGCCGTCTTTTATTGATTTACCTTCCAAAGCAGAGGTTTTGCGGGTGTCAATGAATTCATAAGAATCTTTGTTCATTTCCATACTCATCATATCCGATTTGAATTTGATATGATCTTTGTCAAGCACCTGATACGTGTAAGTATCGGTCATTCCGGACTCTGTATGAGCTTCATAGAATTTCCCGTCCTGCACCCACCAGTTTCCGGTTTCCACATTCTTACGACGCTCTCCGTCTTGATAGAATGTAAAATCCAGGACAAAGGTTCCGTCATTGTTTCTGGTCATAATCCATTCCTTGGTCATGCCTTCCATTTGCTCATTCTTTTCTGAGCCTTCCCATGCGCCAACCAGTCGCTTGTCAATCTGCTTTCCGTTAGAAATTGTTGTCAAAGCACTGCAGGACATCAGTAATAGCCCCACAAAAGCCAGCTGCAATAATGTTATTAGTTTCATAAAATTTTTTTGTCTAAAGTAAACAATTTGTATAAAAAAAGCTGCAAAAATTTAATTGGCAGCTTTTTTTTATTGTTACATCGGTGGAATATCATCGCCGCCGGAACTGTTGGCATTGATGTCTTTTTTACGTTTAGGCTGATCCACTTTTTCACCCTGTTTGAAGCGGTAGGTGAGAGAGAGTGAGAACTGTCTAGGACTCCACTGCATATACATATCACGGGTGTAATTGATACCATAGTTGGTAGCCTCTCTGGCTCTGGTATTAAAAATATCCTGAATGTTGAAGGCCAGTGTACCGTTACCGTTCCAGATGGTTTTGGTGGCACCGAGATTAAAGAAGTAGATGGATTTCTGATTCTGGCTGGCATTTTTCTGTCCGCCTCGGAAATTGGACTGAATCTGAACGCTGAAAGTTTTATCAAACTTGAAAGTATTTGCCAATCTTCCTCGGGTAGAAAATCCTTCACCATTAAATTCCTGCGCCAGAACGTCTCCAATATAAAGATTACCTCTGGTTTTGTATCCAAATAAATCGATATTTCCCATAATCTTCCACCAGCTGAAAGGATCGTATGTTCCATTGAAGTCCAGACCGTATCGGTCTTCGCTGCCGACGTTGTATGGTCCTAATGTAAATGAGCCGGGATCTGCAGCATTCTGGATGATAGCAAATTGTACATTGTCTTTTTCTTTTCGATAATATAGCGTAGGATTAATGGTCACTTTACTTTTCGAGAGGTTGTAGCCGAGTTCAAATGAATCGATGTACGATGGATTGAGATCCGGATTTCCCTGGAATACGTTACGGACATCATTTGGAGATGGAATCGGTATCAGGAAGAATGATCGCGGACGGTCAATTCTTCTGGAGTAATTCAATAAGATTTGATTATTTTTAGCAAAATCATAACTTAAAAATACACTCGGGAAAAGATTGTTATAATTCTTTTTGCGGCTGTCAATCGTGCCTGTAGCGGCGTCAGGATTCAGTGGATCTACACGAGGATAACTGAATGATATGTTAGAAAGTTCATCACGCAAACCTAACTGGTAAGATAATGCGCCAATTTTACTTTTGAACTGGAGATAGAAAGCATTGAATGTCTCTGTGTAGTTGGATAGCCCGGTAAATCTATTAAGAATCGTGGCGTCTGCCTCGCCGGCCAGTTGCCTGGAAGCGAAGAAATCGTAGTCGTTATTATTATGGTCCAGTCGGTAGCCCGCATTAAAAAGCGAGTTTTCTCCTATTGGCAATTCATAATCCAATTTTCCTATAAAAGACTTGTTATCGGTTTTCGTTTTGGAGTTGGTAAGTGATTCAAACGCACCATTGTCATTTGCCGTAATTTTGGAGTCGTTACTGGATTGGTTTTTTTGAAGGCTCAGGGATAAGGAAATGTTTTGTCCTTTGTCGTCGAATTTATGGTCAATGCCAAAATCGCCCTGCATCCCTGTGTTGGTATTTCTGCCGACTGCATTTCTGCTGGTGTAATCTATGCTTCCGTCTCTGTTGTAATTCACATAGTCAATCGGATTGGTACTGTCATTTTCGAATGTACGAATTGTTCCGCTCAAATTAATCGAAGTATTGGGAGAGAGGTCATATACCGTTCCTAGATTTGCATTGTAATTGCTATTTTTAGACTTGCTGATACTGTTCTGTGTGAATGCCAGTAAATCTCCGGAAGTATACGTGGTGGTAGACCTGTTGGTGTTTTTATTTTCCTGGTAGCCACCGCCTCCATTCAGAAACCAGCTCCAGTTACCTTTTTTCCAGCTTAGATTAGTGTTGAGGTTGGTACGAGGCAAGTAGCCTAATGATCCGATCACACTCCCATTGAAACCGAGTTTAGTGGTCTTTTTAAGTATAATGTTCAAAATACCGGCAGTACCCGAAGCATCATACTTTGCAGAAGGATTGGTAATCACCTCAATTCTGTCAATTTGATCCGCTGGAATGGCCTGCAAAGCATTAGCACCATCGTCTATTCCTAGAAGT
Organism: Flavobacteriales bacterium UBA720; assembly: GCA_002297505.1. Lineage (GTDB taxonomy): Bacteria > Bacteroidota > Bacteroidia > Flavobacteriales > Weeksellaceae > Epilithonimonas. Next base: position 25,643 of record DBLQ01000065.1, on the reverse strand, counting down.
GCAGATGGTTTTCCATTGACTAGAAATCTAACATTAGAACTTCCCCGCATGGATACAGTTCCATCTGTATCTACAGAAACGGAAGGTACATTCTGCAATACATCCTGGAGGTTTCCACCGATGGCAGTTAAGTCACTCTTTACATCATAAGTCTTCTTATCCAGCTCCACCTTGTAAGGCTTGGTGGATGTGGCAGTGATCGTAACGCCTTGGATATCTGTCGTATTATTGAGATTGGCTTTTCCATCGGAAACTATAACGAAGGGCGCAATAGGGCCTGCCTTCTCCACGCGGATGGTCTGTGTGAATTTTTTGTAATCCACCGCTTCTATACTGACTTCGTAGCTGCCGGGCGCCAGTTCTACGGTATAGTTTCCATTGACATCGGCCAGAGCCGCATCGCTGAGCTGGGCATTTTGCTGATTTTTAAAAGTGACGGATGCATAACCTACACCACCATTTGCGTCTTTTACATTTCCAGAAACATTCACCTTCTGCTGCGCCATGACAAAGCTTGCAGCACCGACGGTCAGCGCCAGAGGGAAGATTTTTTTCTGAATTACATTTACAATTTCCGTTCGTTTCATTATCGTTTATTTTTCGCTTTCGCTCTTTATTTCTTATTTGATTTGTCTGCTGTCCAGCCAGTCCTGGTATGCTTTTGCATTTCGGGCGTGCTCCTCGGCGTTGTCGGTGAATTGATGGTAGCCCGGCTTTGCAGGATCTGCACACATAAAGATGTAGTTGTTTTTTTCTGCATCCAGCACAGCGTTCAGAGAATTTTTGTCTACAATACAGATGGGTCCCGGCGGAATACCTTTGTTGGCATAAGTATTATAAGGAGAAGGCTCTTTTAAATATTTGAAGTAGACTCTCTTGATCTTCTGGGTAAAGTTATTAGCCTTATTCACAGCGTAGATCACAGTAGGGTCACTCTGGAGCTTCATCCCTTTTCGGTAGCGGTTGATGTAGAGGCCTGCAATCCTTCGTTGTTCGTCCGGTTTGCCGCCGGATTCTTTATAAACGATGGACGCCAGCGCATAGATCTGATCTCGGCTAAGTCCAGACTTTTTTTCTTTGGCCACGCGGTCAGCAGTCCAGAAATCATTATAATCTTTCTCAAATTTGTCAAAGAATTCCTTCGGTGTCACTGTCCAGAAGAATTCATATGTATTATTGAAGAAATATTTTTTGAGGTCTTCCGCATTTTTATAACCTTTTGCGGTTGCGATTTCGTCCAGTTTTTCAGCAAATTTTGCAGAGTCGGTTTCGGTTTTTTTGCTGACTCTGCCGATCATCTGGTAAACATCGTCAAAATCTTTGATCCTGAAGGAATTAGGTGTCTGGTTTCCGGCGATGATCATATTGGTGATTTCACGGTTATTCATTCCGGATTTCAGTTCGTAACGGCCGGGTTTGTAATTATTTTTAAGGTTTTTGTCCTCGGCAATGCTGATAAAGTTATCCCGATTTTTGAGGTAAGGCGATATCGAATCCAAGATTTGCTTGTAGCTTGCTTGATGCGGAATCAGAACAAATCCGTCTTTTTCCACATTATTCCCAAGGTATTTACTGTAAAATCTCAATCCGAAAAATCCAAGGATTGCAATGAGTAAAATTGATATGATGAGAACTGTTTTTTTCATAGTTTATTTAATATCAGGTTTATAAATTAATTGTTCCTTTAAAAACCTGAACTGCCGGACCTTCCAGCCAAATATTTTCAAAGCCTTCACTGCTTTTTTCCGCGTAAACCTTCAGCTGGCCGCCTTTGACCTTTATTCCAACAAACGTTTGATTATTTTTTTCCATAAAAGTTAAAGCTGCCGCCGTAACACCGGTTCCGCAACTGTAGGTTTCATCCTCCACACCACGCTCATAAGTTCTCACAAAAAGTTCTTTGTCAGAAAGCTTTTCCACAAAGTTGACATTAATGCCGTCCTTTTTATAAGTTTCGGAATTACGGATTTCGTTACCGTTTTCGTAAACATTATAATTATTTAACATTTCAACGTATTTTACATAATGCGGCGAGCCGGTATTCAGGACAAAATCTTCACCGTCTTTTTCGATTTTTGTTACATTACCCATCTTAAGCTTTACCACACCGTTTTTGATTTCTGCCTCGTGAATGCCGTCGATGGCAGTAAACACTGTGGTATCTTCTATGATGTCCAGGTAATGAGCAAAAGCTACAGCGCAGCGCGCACCGTTGCCGCAGAAACTTTTGGAGGCGTCGGAATTGTAATAGTCGACTTCAAAATCAACATCTTTTGCGGCATTGATTTTAATCAATCCATCGGCTCCAATGCCGAAACGGCGGTCACACAGTTTCTGAATGTCGGAAATGGAAAGATCGTCCCACATTCCGGAGCGGTTGTCCAGCATCACAAAATCGTTTCCTGTGCCCTGATATTTATAGAATTGCATTTATTATTTTGATTTTTAGTTATTTAATCCCGTACCTCAATCAAAAATTGAGCCTGTAAAAATACTCAAATTATAAGGATTACAATCTTGATTCATGTTATTTAAAATCACTCTAAAAGTGGCTGCAAGAGGATTGATCAATTATAGAAATTCTCAATCTCAGCCATGAGATATTATTTTAAATTTTATGCGTTATCTTTGTTCATTGAAAAAATGAAAGAAGATCAGCTCCTTGCGCTCATCATGAAAGCCCGAGATAGGAATCAGAAGGCTCAGACCCAGCTCATTAACTTGTTTTGGGTGGATGTTTTTTATTTTGTGATGAACAGGGTGAAGGATGAAAATGATGCGGACGAGATCACGGTTTCTGTATTTTCAAAAGTGCTGAACAAGCTCGATCTCTTTGATCCGAATTTCCAGTTCAAAACCTGGATTCTGACGATCGCTCAGAATACCATCATCGATTTCTGGCGCAGGAAAAGCCGCGAAAACGAGGATGCGACAGAAGATCTGGATAACCGGAAAAATGAGTTCGCCAGGTCACCTGAAGAACTTCTAATCTCGGAAGAAGACCAGCAGAAAATCATCAAGATCATTGAAACCATGGATGCGAAGAATCAGGACATCATCCGACTGAGATTTTTTGAGGAAAAAAGCATCAAGGAAATTGCGGAAGAACTTAACCTCTCCGTAGCCAACACCAAAGTCAGAATAATGAGAGCCAAGAAAATCCTGGCCGAACTATTAAAGGAGGACGAAACAGACCTTTGAATAAGTCAGAAGTGCGAGGTACCAGTCAGGGTTTTGCCTGGAGTTAAAACCTCGAACTTTAAATTTTGAATTTTTAAAAATGGAAGAAACATTAACTCAAAAGCCCAAATGGATCCGTGTAAAACTGCCAACTGGTAAGAATTACAGGGAATTGCGGAATTTGGTAGATAAATATAAACTCAACACCATCTGCCAAAGCGGAAGTTGCCCGAATATGGGCGAATGCTGGGGCGAGGGAACGGCTACGTTTATGATCCTGGGAAATATCTGCACCAGAAGCTGCGGTTTCTGCGGCGTAAAAACCGGAAAGCCATTGGACGTGAACTGGGACGAACCGGAAAAAGTGGCGCGTTCCATCAAATTGATGAAAATCAAACACGCGGTTCTCACGTCTGTAGACAGAGATGATTTGAAAGATATGGGCTCCATCCTCTGGGCAGAAACGGTAAACGCTGTGCGAAGAATCTCTCCCGGAACCACAATGGAAACCTTGATTCCCGATTTCCAGGGAGTGACAAAACACCTTGATAGATTGGTAGAGGTAGCTCCGGAAGTGATTTCACACAATATGGAAACGGTAAAACGTTTGACGAGAGAAGTGAGAATCCAGGCTAAATATGAGCGCAGTCTTGACGTTCTCAGATACCTCAAGGAAGCAGGCCAGAACCGCACAAAAACCGGTGTAATGCTTGGCTTGGGAGAAACCAAAGATGAGGTTTTCCAAACGATTGAAGATATTAGAAACGCCAATGTAGATGTGATTACACTCGGGCAATACCTTCAGCCGACTAAAAAACATTTGCCAGTGAAAAGTTTTATCACGCCGGAAGAATTTGACGAGTTCGGCGATTTTGCGAGAAGCTTAGGTTTCCGTCATGTAGAGAGCTCACCTTTGGTAAGGAGTTCTTATCATGCTGAGAAGCATATACATTAAAATTGATATCATAAAAGTAACGAAAGACTCCTATATGGAGTCTTTCACTTTTTGTTCTACCGGTTGCACAGTGTCAGTCTGATTCATATTTTCCACCTGCTGCGGAATGAACATCATGTAGATGAAATATCCTAAAAGGAATAATGCTACTACAATGATGATGGCAATCATCGGTCCGCGGTTCGTTTCGCTGTCTTTTTTTGGAATGTCTGGTCTCATAATTTATTATTTTAATGAATATATCAAATCTGATGCCTTCACGTTTTTGAAAGCCTATTATGGTAATCATTAAAAATTCACTTATAAAGCATAGGGTGATGTGATTAAAAATACATTTATTTAAAATTAACCCCCTATATTTGTATGGTTAAATTTATAAATATATGAAAATTGAAAAGCGTTGGGTGGTTTCTTTTGCTGTTATCACATTGATTTCAATTCTTGCCTTGTTCTGGCCCGAGTCGACTTCATCAGTAAATCCAGGCACATTCTTATCGGAAGATCATATTGTGGGTGCCGATGTTGCATGGATTTTGGCTTCCTCAGGCCTGGTGTTGCTGATGACGCCTGGCTTATCATTCTTCTATGGTGGAATGGTGGGAAAAAAGAATGTCATTTCTACCATGCTGCAGAGTTTTATTGCTTTGGGCGTTATCAGTATTGTGTGGGTGGTCGTGGGATTCAGCCTGTCTTTTGGAGATTCTATCGGTATCACGATCAATGGTCAGCATTACGGACTGATTGGTGATCCTACGTCCTACTTGTTTTTTAATAATGTTGGTGTTTTGCCTCACAGCCAATTGGCGTCAACCATTCCATTTATACTGTTTGCATTGTTCCAGATGAAATTTGCGGTCATCACACCCGCTTTGATAACAGGTTCATTTGCGGAAAGAGTGCGATTTATTTCCTATTTGCTGTTTATGGTTTTGTTCAGTTTAGTCATTTATACACCGCTTTGTCACATGGTCTGGCATCCGGAAGGCCTGCTGAACAAATATTTTGGAGTCAAGGATTTTGCCGGTGGCACCGTTGTCCATATGAGCGCAGGCTTTGCCGCACTGGCTGGCGCGATGATGATTGGGAAACGTAAAAATCCACACCATGAGCCATCTAATATTCCGTTTGTCATTCTCGGAACGGGTATGCTTTGGTTTGGCTGGTTTGGCTTCAATGCCGGTTCAGCATTGTCGGCGAATGCGACGGCGGCAATGGCTTTCGGAACCACAACAGTCGCTTCTGCCACAGCAATGCTGACGTGGATTTTCTTTGACAGAGTAAACGGTAGAAAAGTTTCCGCTTTGGGCGCCTGTATTGGTGCTGTTGTTGGTTTGGTTGCGATTACGCCGGCGGCTGGTTTCGTAACCATTCCGCATGCTATCTTTATCGGTTTTATTTCGGCGATTGTTTCAAATCTAATGTGCAACTGGAAAAGACTGAAGAAGGTAGACGATACCCTGGATGTTTTCGCTTGTCACGGCGTAGGGGGAATTATGGGAATGATCCTGACGGCAATCTTAGCTCAAGGTGAAAATGCCAGTTTGCTCCACGGCGGATTCGGCGTATTTGCCCATCATATGATGGCGCTGGTTTTGGTTTCCGCCTTTACATTTTTAGGCGCATTGGTTTTATATAAATTGACCGATTTAATCATTCCGCTCAGAGTGGCAGAGGATTCCGAAAACATAGGTTTGGATTTGTCCCAGCACGATGAAAGCTGTGCTTAGAAGAGAAATCCTTTTTGATAGGAAAGCAGCCTGACACGGCATCAAAAACTGTTCTTAACAGCCTAAATTTCTCCGGAAATTTGCGCACTTTCCGCCAAAAAAGCTCTAAATTCGTGTCTTAAAATTTTTAAGATGACGAAATTCGGAGTGGATGCGGCCAGTTTTTATGTGCCTTCTTTATATTTAGAAATCAGAGACCTTGCGGAGAAAAGAGGAATAGAACCGGCAAAACTGGAGAAAGGCCTGGGCTTGCACAAAATGGCTTTGCCCGATGTGCACGAGGATGCAGCGACTTTTGCTGCAGAAGCTTTGCTCAGATTAATCCGGGATTATAACATCAACCCAAAAGAAATATCCAGAGTTTATCTGGGGACAGAAAGTGCACTGGACGCTGCAAAACCAACGGCGACCTATGCGGTTCAAATGGTGGAAGAATTCTTAACCGAAGAATTTGGCGAAAGAAGTTTCAAAAACTGTGATGTGGTGGATATGACTTTTGCCTGCGTAGGCGCTGTGGATGCACTTCATAACTCGTTAGATTTTGTAAGAGCCAATCCGCTGAAAAAAGCCATCGTCATTGCCAGTGATTATGCCAAGTACGAACTGGCATCCTCCGGGGAATATACACAGGGCGGCGGTGCTGTGGCGCTTTTGGTTTCTGCCAATCCGAGATTGATTGAGATTGATAACAATTGGGGCGTGGCTACGGAGAGCGTCTTCGATTTCTTCAAGCCGAGACGTCATTTCTCAAAAGATGATTTTCCAACGGCACCTGAAAATTTCCCGGACAAAATCGAAGTGTTCACAGACGAGCCTGTTTTTGATGGTCAATATTCCAATCAATGTTACCAGGACAGGATCCGTGAGGCGTATCAGCATTATAAAGAGCAGACTTTTACCGTTAGACCTTACGAAGACTGGCGGTATTTGATTTTCCATTTGCCTTACGCCTATCACGGGAAAAGGGTTTTCACCGAGATTTATAGCCTGGAGAATCATCTTGATTTTTCGGATGCTGAGAAACAGAAAGCCATCGCAAAGTCCGAAGATTACATCAATTTCATTAATGAGAAAATTGAAAAATCTCAAAGGGCATCCTCTGAAATCGGGAATATGTACACGGCTTCTATTTTTATGGCATTATTGTCTGCACTGCAAACTTCGTTTAACGAAAATGAAGATCTGGCAGAGCAGGAAATCGGATTCCTGGCTTACGGAAGCGGTTCCAAATCCAAAGTATTCGTAGGAAAAGTTTCTCCTGAATGGAAATCCATCGTAGAAAAATGGAATCTCTTTGACAACTTGAAAAACAGACGGGCCATTGATTTTGAAACGTATGAAAAGCTCCACCGCAAGCAGTTGGAAGCCTCGGTCAATCCGAATTATAAAGGTTTCGGCCTCACGGGAGTCGAGAAAGAAAGTCCGGTTCTGAAGGGCGCCAGATATTACACGTATCAGCAGTAAAAAGCCCAAAATACCGTAGCGTTAAAAATCGAAGACGAGCCAAATCCACTGGCTCGTCTTCTTTTTGAAAATATCTATAACTAACTATTATATTCTCATTGGTGTGTTTCAAATATAACAATTATTTTTTAATAAATGGCCTTCCGGGTGCAAAATGGTTGGTCCCCGCTCCGGAGCGCACAAGGTTTCCGGACGGTGCAGCCCAATGTAATCCCTGTACAAAGCCTTACAGAGCGGCATGATGCGGGTGTTGTAGATTTTTGTCTACAGGTGCATTTTGAATCAATAAAATATTTAATTTCACCCCATTAACTTAAAAACAATCACACAAATGTCCATCAAGTACACAGTAATCGAACGCGGTGAGCCAGGCGTAGCTGGCGGAGGTAAAAAGAAATGGTATGCTCAGGTGAAAACAGATGGTGAAACCACCATCGATGATCTGGTGGATGAGATCGAAAAATTTTCGGCGCTCAGTGAGGCAGACATCAGGGGCGTGATCATCGCCCTCGAGAATGTCATCCAAAAAGAACTGGCCAACGGGAAGATCATCAGGCTCGACAAACTGGGCAGTTTCTACCCAAGTCTCAGCAGTGAGGGTGCAGTTTCTGAAGCAGAGTTCAATGTAAGTCTCATCAGAGGCGCAAAGGTGAACTACCGCCCCGGCAAGCGCATTAATGATGCCCTGTCAGTGGCCACTTTCGCCAAAGAGAAGTAGCCGCCCAAAAACCTGCGCAGCTTTTACCCAAAACCTGCGCAGGAGTTCACCCAAACCTGCGCACCTTTCACCCAAAAGCTGCGCAGGTTTTTTATGAAAGCTGCGCAGGTTTTACAAAACACCGCCGCAGCGCTCTGTCTTCTTCTGTACTGTACGCTTGTAAAATCACACACAAAATCCCTATCTTTAACCCGTTTTTTAACCATTAACGGCAATGTGCCGCAGGACGCTGTCTCCCATCATCCCGCACCGCACCGCCCACAGCCCCGCTCTATGATACAGGATATAAAAGACCATAATGATGACCTCACCATCAGCTCCAGACAGATCGCCGTTCTGAAAGAACACTTCCCGGCATGCTTCTCCGCAGACGGCAGTTTTGATATCACCCGCTTTCAGGAAGAAATTAAAGACCATGCCGATATCGTACACGAAGGCTACGAGCTGAAGTTCCTCGGGAAAAGCTATGCCAAGCTCCTCGCCAGTACCGATACCACCACCGTCATCGTACCCGATGAAGCGCACAACAGCCTCCCCGAAAATGCCCAAAGCGAAAACATCTACATCTCCGGCGACAACCTGGACGGGCTGAAACACCTCCTGAAATCCTACAGCGAGAGCATCAAATGCATCTACATAGACCCGCCCTATAACACCGGGAGTGACGGTTTTGTCTACCGCGACAACTTCGGTTACACCGCAGAAACCCTTCAGGAGAAGCTCAACGTTTCCGAAGACGAAGCCCATAGGATCCTGGAACTCACCCGGCGCGGCTCTGCCTCGCACTCCGCATGGCTTATGTTTATGTACTGCCGCCTCCTGCTTGCCCGCGATGTCCTCGCCAAAGACGGCGTGATCTTTATCTCGATTGATGACAACGAACAGGCGAATCTCAAACTGCTTTGCGATGACGTATTTGGGGAGGAGAATTTTGTTGCTAATGTTATTTGGGAGAAGAAATATTCGCCTCAAAATGATGCAAAGTGGTTCAGTGCTACACATGATTATATTACAATTTACTCTAAAGACAAAGAAATTTGGAGACCTCGACAATCTGAACGAACTAAAGAGGCAAATGCAAGATATAAGAATCCAGATAATGACCCTCGTGGACCTTGGAAAATGAGCGATTTGTCTGTCAAAACATATTCACCTGATTATGATTATCCAATTGTAACTCCGTCTGGTAAAAGTATTGAGTTGCCAAAAGGACGCTGCTGGATGACAAGTAAGAGTAATATGCAAAAATTGATCGATGATAATCGAATTTGGTTTGGCAAAGATGGGAATAATGTTCCTGCATTAAAACGTTTTCTTTCAGAGGTTAAAGATGGAATTACTCCAATGACAATGTGGTTCAGAAAGGATGTAGGAGATAATCAAGAAGGTAAACAAGAATTACTTAATTTGATACCAGAAAATATTTTTCAAACGCCGAAAGTCGTTAGGCTCTTAAAAAAAATAATTTATCATTCAAATGCTTTTGAAAATGATATTATCCTTGATTTTTTCTCCGGTTCAGCTACAACTGCTCACGCAGTCATGAAGCTCAACGCAGAAGATGGAGGCAACCGAAAATTCATCGCCGTGCAGCTTCCGGAGGTGCTCAGTAAAGAAGATGCTTCTCAAAAAGCAGCCTATGAGTTTTTAGAAGAAAACCAACTGCCCACCACCTTAGACTACATTGGCATAGAACGCATCAAACGTGCCGCCGCCAAAATCAGGGCAGAGCAGGAAGAGAAAGCAAAAGCCAAAGAAGGGGATCTGTTTGGGGATGGTGCCGTGCAAACCTTAGACTTAGGCTTCAGACATTACACCCTCGCAGAGCCCAACCAGAACACCCTGGACAAACTGGAAAGCTTCGACAGAGCCAACTTTATCGTAGACACCACCGTCCTGGAAGATTTCGGCAGACCCACGGTGCTCGCCACCTGGCTCAATGCCGACGGCTACGGCCTCACCGCCACCCCGGAAAGCATAGACCTCGCCGGCTATACCGCTTATTATTACGGGAAACATGTCTACCTCATCGATGAAGGCTTTACCCTCGACAGCATGAAGGCACTCCTCGCAAAATACGATGCCGACGGCAGTTTCAACCCCGAAAACATCGTCCTCTTCGGCTACAGCTTCCCCGAATGGAGCATCACCGAGATGATCGAGAAAAACCTCCGCATCCTCAACGACGGCGAAAAAAACCTGAAGATTAATTATGCCGTAAGGTATTAGGGGAGTGGGAGAGTGGGATAGTGGGATTTGAGATTTGAGATTTGAGATTCAAGATCCGAGATTCAAAGTTCAAGATCCAGGATTTGAGATTGGAGATCGGCGATTTGATATTCGGCCTTTTTATAAAGTCTGGCAACTCGGACAACTGATCAACGATCAATCATCAATCATCATTTCTCAACCATCAACCATCAACCATCAACCATCAACTATCACCCATCATTCATCATTCATACAACGTGGAGATCATATTAAAAACAGGACTTCCTCATCAGGAAAAAGGATACACGGCCATCGCAGATGCCCTGCACGAAGAGCTTATGGTGCAGGATAGCCTGTACTACCAGAATCCGTCGCTCACGATGGACCGCGAACTGCTGATGACGCAGATCACCAAAGTGCAGAAGACCAATGCCGTGGCCAGTGAATATAAAGCACTGAACGAAATCGGTGCTACCCTCAACCTCGATATTAAAATGGAAACCGGCACCGGAAAGACCTATGTCTATACCGCTGCCATGTTTGAGCTCAATAAACGCTATGGCATCAATAAATTTATCGTGGTGGTGCCCACCCTCGCCATCAAAGCGGGAGCCCGGCAGTTTATGGAAGACGGCTACACCAAACGCCACTTCCGCGACCAGTGTGGCTACGGCACCGAGCTGGATGTCCTCGTGCTGGATGCGTCGAAAAAGAAAAAGGGCAAAAGCTTCTTCCCCAGCGTCGTGCGTGAGTTTGTCTCCGGAAGCCGCCAGAATGCCAACAAAATCTATGTGATGCTCACCAACATGTCGATGCTGGGCGGTACCTCCAAACTCCTCACCGATACCTACGACTATGGCGTGGAAGGCTTCTACAAACCTATCGACGGCATCCGGGCGACAAAGCCCTTCGTGATCATCGATGAGCCGCACCGTTTCAGCAAAACCCAGAAGGCTTACCAGTTTATCGAAAAAGAAATACAGCCTCAGGCTCTCATCCGCCTCGGCGCTACCTTCCCGGAAATCACTGTCGGAAAAGGAAAAAACAAGATCACCCGGAAAGACTATACCAATCTGCTCTATGACCTGAGTGCCTTTGAGGCTTTCAACCAAAACCTGATTAAAGGTATTGCCAAAGAACACTTTGAACCCATTACGCAGAAACAGGACAAGGTAAAGATCACTGCCATCAGCAGCAAGTCTTCGGCAAAGTTTACCCTGATTCAGAAAGACCAGCCCAACAAAACCTTTGAACTCCAGAAAGGCGACAGCCTCGGGATCATCTCTTCAGAACTGGAAGGCGTGGTGATTGAGGCTATTACAAACGCCACCATAGAGCTGTCGAACGGTCAGGTAAAATCGTCCGGCGAAGAGTTCAATACCGACATTTACTCATCATCCTATCAGGAATCCATGCTGAGACTCGCCCTGGAACGTCACTTCGAGACCGAGCGCATCAACTTCAGCCGCAATACCAGGATCAAAACACTGGCACTGTTTTTCATAGACGACATCTACTCCTACCGTGTGAATGACCGACAGGACAAGCAGCCCTACCTGAAAGAGATGTTCGAACGCCTGCTGACCGAGAAAATAGACCAGCTGCTTCCTCAGCTTACCGAGCAGGAAAACGCATACCGGGAGTTTCTTCTTGCATCCAGAGCAGATGCAGATGCCACGCACGCCGGATACTTTGCCCAGGACAATAGCAGTGCCGATGATGCCATTGCACAGGAAGTGCAGGAGATCCTGTTTGAAAAAAAGAAACTCTTATCCTTTAAAAACGAAGACGGCAGTTACAATACCCGCCGCTTCCTTTTCTCGAAATGGACCCTGAAGGAAGGCTGGGACAATCCCAATGTCTTCACCATTGCCAAGCTGAGAAGCAGCGGCAGTGAGAACTCCAAACTTCAGGAAGTGGGAAGAGGCCTGAGGCTGCCCGTTGATGAATTCGGAAACAGAATCTCCAACGAGACTTTTAAACTTAACTACATCATCGACTTCACCGAAGCTGATTTTGCAGACAGATTGGTCAGCGAGATCAACCGGCAGCTGCCTAAAGGTTTTGAGATCAGTGATGAGCAGATCACTGCCGTTGCCATGAAGCTGAACACAGATCCGGATGATCTTTTCGGAGAACTTCTCGCAAAGAAGTATATCGACAGAAAAGGAAACATCAGACCCGAACATGCGGAGCAGTTCTTCAGTGAATATCCGGATTTCACCGTGGGTCTTCAGCCGGGCAAAATAACAGACCGGAATAAAAAGCCTGACCGCAAAGTGAAGATCAGGAAAGGGGTCTTCGATGAAATGAAAGCACTCTGGACGGCCATCAACAGCAAATACATCCTTCATTATGAAAAAGTGGAACGTGAGAATTTTCTCTTTAATGAAGTTCTTGCGCTGTTCAGCAAAGGCGTTTTTTCGGAAGTCTACATCAGCAGCCGCAGGGCAGAGCTCAATACCGACGGCAGCACCGCTTCCGTAAGGGAAGATTCAGGTGTACAGTTTAAGATACGAAAGGCCATCAGCTACGGCGAGTTTCTGAAGAGAATCAACCGTCAGACCAATCTGCCGATTGCATTTCTGCACCAGGTGCTTCTGGAGTACAGCAAAGACCATAAAATGGACGATGCCCGCATCAACGAGCAGAGTGTAGCCAACTTTGTGAAAGCCTTCACAGACTGGAAGATTGAAAGCTTAGCCGGAAGGTTCAGCTATTCCAAAGCCAATCTGGGGCAGAAGGCAACATCGCTTACGTATGCGGACGGCTCGCCAAAACCCGAGATTACGCAGGGGCTCATCGGAACTAAATTTATGGAAGGAACTCCCACAGACAAATACCTCTACGATGTATATGCGTTCGATTCCCCACTGGAAAAAGACAATATGATGCTCACCGGCATTGATGAGATTGTGGTGTACGGCAAAATCCCGAAGAGCAGTATCTCGATACCCACCGTTACAGGACAGTCTTACAGCCCGGATTTTATGTACCTTGTGAAAAAGGACAACGGCGAGAAAATCCTCAACGTGATTGTGGAAACCAAAGATATGAACCAGGAATCTGCATTAAGGAAAATCGAAGATGCCAAGATAGACTGTGCACGGGAATTCTTTAAGCAGCTGACGGTAGACGGCTACAAAGTAGAGTTTAAAACCCAGCTGAACAATACCAAGATCCGGCAGATCATCGATGAGGTACTGGCAGAATAAAGCATCTTCCCATTCTATGGAAAGGATGTATTGAAGCTCAATTAATGGGTGTTAGGGTATGATGATTCTTTTAGTTTCACAAACTTCGAGACAATCATACTCGCCAGAATATTTCCTACGGAATTAAGAACCGTCGCCAGGGGATCTACCAGAGTTCCCAGTATAATGACTGCAGGTACCACATCGGGCGGGATTTTGTAAACTGAAATCATCAGCATTTCGCCAATGTAACCGCCATTCGGGATTCCGCCAGCGACGGCGCTTACGAAAACGGTGATGCCAAGGGCCATTAGCAGATTCATTGGCTCAAAGAAATTCCAGCCAAGCAGTTGAAAGGCGACATAAATTTTGATGATGGAGGAAATGGAAGAGCCGTTTTTATGAATCGTGGTTCCAATCGGAATAACCACATTGGCAATGGAAGCAGGGACGCCCATTCTTTTGGCAGCCTCGATGGCGACAGGCATTGTGGCGAGACTGCTACACGTGCTGATGGCCGTGGCCGTCGGCAAAAGACTTTCTTTCCAGAAGGCTTTCACACCGTATCCGCCTTTCCCAACGAAGGCGTAAAAACTGAAGAATACAATAAAGTAAATGATCCCGGCGATATAATACAATCCCAAAGGTTTGGCATAAAATCCAAAAAGCTGAGGCCCGATGGTGCCGACCTGGTAGGCGAAATAAGCGCCCAATCCAACCGGTGCGACTTTCATGATTAATAACAACAGCTGTTTCATCACCTCGTTGCCTGAGAGGATGAAGTTTTGAAAGGCCTTTGCTATTTCACCGGATTTCCTGATGGAGATGCCCACCAGAAATGAGAAAACCAGAAGCGCCAGCATATTCTGCCTGGAGAAAAGATGATAAAACTCACTGACGGTAAAAAAGCCTACAATTTGGTCATTGATGCTCGTGTTATTCTGAATGTTTTCCGTGATGGCTGCGCTGATGTTTTTCGGGGTTTCGGTGGGGAAGAAGTAGACCAGAATGATGCAAAACGTAGCCGAAATCAGGATGAAGCTGAGGAAGGTCAAGACCATTGTTGCGATGATCTTGCCGAGTTGATTCTGCTGTTCGATGCCGGAGATGGCGGAAACTATCGCGAAAAAAACCAACGGAATCACGGTGACGAATAGCAGATTGAGGAAAATATCACCTATTGGTTTCAGATATATGACAAAATCCGGTGCGAAAATCCCAACGAGACTCCCAATGAAAATCCCGATGAGAAGCAGAATGATGTTGCTGTAGTTGTTCCAGAAAGATGATTTCATTCCTCAATTTTAATCAAAGATAATTAATTCTTAACGCAAAATGAATTATAAAAAATAACATTGACTTCGTCATTCCGGAGGAAACCTAAAGAAGTGGTTCTACGAAGTCAATCTCAACTGTATAGATTCCTGCGGAATGACAAAGCGGTCTTTTTATTCTTCAATAAATTCATTTGAGACGGAAAAATTTCCGAGATTTGTCTCTATGAAAACAGCAGTCTTAATCACCATCGGCGACGAGATTCTTTCCGGAAACACCGTAGATACCAATTCCAATTTCATAGCGACACAGCTCAAGGACATCGGCATCAAAGTCCTTTCGATTTTTACGATTCCTGATAGGGAAGAAGCGATCACTTCTACTTTAGAAAAAGCTTTTGAGATGGCCGATGTGGTTTTCACGACCGGTGGATTGGGGCCTACGATGGACGATATTACCAAGAAAGCTTATGCCAAATTTTTCCAGGACGAGTTGGTCTTCTCTGATGAAGTTTATGAACATCTGCGCGCATACCTTGAGAAACGGGACCGGCTTTGGATTCTGGAACATAATAAAGAACAGGCTGTAGTGCTTTCGAAGGCAAAGGTCTTTATGAATCATTTCGGGACCGCGCCTTGTATGATGATGGAGAAAAGCGGAACATATTGTTTCAGTTTGCCGGGTGTTCCTTTCGAGGTGAAACCGTTTTTGAAAGATCAGATTATACCTTTTCTGAAGGAGAAGCTGGAATTGGAACATATCGTATCACGAATTGTTTCAGTAGTCAACATTCCTGAAAGTATTTTATCTGATACCATTGAAGAATGGGAACTGGCTTTGCCCCAACATATCAGTCTGTCCTACTTGCCGGTCGGAACCCGGGTGAAATTGAGATTGACCGCTTCCGGAAGTTCTCAGGAATCATTGAATCAGGATTTGGAGAATGAGATCGCCAAATTATTTCCACTGATCGGCGAGAATATCGTAGCCACGCACGAAGATAAAATCGAAAAAATCCTGAGCGAATTGCTCATCGATAAAAATTTAACTTTGTCTGTGTCGGAAAGTTGTACCGGCGGAGAATTGGCACATTTGATCACATCGGTAGCGGGTAGTTCGCAATACTTCTTAGGTGGAGTCGTCACTTATGCTACCGGCAAGAAGATCGATCTTCTGAAAGTCCATCCAACAACCGTTGAAGAATTTACCGTCGTGAGTGAGCAGGTGGCTTCGGAAATGGCAAAAGGCTGCCAGGATTTATTTAAAACAGATATTGCCGTTTCTACCACAGGCGTTGCAGGACCTGGCAAAGGCGAAGATGGAAAAGATGTCGGAACGGTTTTCTATACGATTAGAATCAGGGACGAAGAAGTAACGTCCCAATTATTCCTTCCGCATCTGGAAAGAACAGATTTTATGCATTTTGTTTCTCAGAAAGTTCTGCAGGATATCGTTTCATTACTCGTTAAAAAATAAAAAAGACAGCTCAAAAGGCTGTCTTTTTAACATCTTAATTCTTACCTCTCACCTCTCATTTCAATATTTCTTTCAGGAACATCAAAGTGTGATTCCAGGCGCGTTTTGCCATTACTTCATTATAATCCGGCGCTTCCGGGTTGGTGAATGTATGTGTGGTATTAGCGTAAGTGATGATCTGCCAATCTGCTTTCCCCTCGTTGAGTTCTTTTACCAATGCGTCATAATGCACTTGCGGAACGCTCCTGTCATTGGCCGGATGCTCTACCAGAACTTTGGCTGCTATGGGATTGTTAGGCCTCTCGGAATCTTTGCCCAAACCACCGTGTATCGAAACCACGCCAACAACCGGGAGATTACCTCTGGCTGCCTCCAATGCACCCGTTCCGCCAAAGCAATAGCCTATCACTGCGATTTTATCGGCATTGGCGCCTGCCTTTTTGAGTTCGTTTAGCGCGAGGGAAATTCTTTTCTGATACAGGCTGAAATCTTTTTTATAAGTATTCGCGAGTCTGGCCGCATTTTCATTACCTGCCGGGATGTTTCCTTCACCATAAATATCGGCAATAAAGGCAATGTAGCCTTGCTTCTGAAGTTCCAGCGCAGCGTTTTTAGCTTCATTATCAATCCCTTTCCAGGCAGGTAGAATCAGAACGCCAGGCAGTTTCTTTCCGGCATTGGATGTGACCATTCCCAAAAGTTTTTGTCCACCGTCATTATAGGAAACTGTTTTCAGCTTTTGAGCGATCATCATCTGGATACTTAAAAAAAGACTTAATAAAGTAATGGATTTTTTCATAGAGAATGTTTCTAGTGTTGGTTTTTATTGGATTTAAAGATTGTAAATACGTTCATCAAAAATACAAAAATACTGAAGATGACCAACTGCCAGCCCACATAATGCCAGCCGCCCATTTCCCAGCATTTTAAACCGATGAAAGTTCCCAATGCGCCACCTGCAAAATAGGAAGTCATGTAAATGGTGTTGATCCGGCTGTTTGCTTTTTGGTCCAGTCTGTAGATCAGCGCCACATTGGTCACCTGGATGGATTGAACGCCAACGTCGATGCAGATCACCGCGAAAATAATGGCAGTCAAATAGCCTGGAAACAGGGCAATGGCCACTGAGCCGAGGAGCAGAACAATGCTTGCCACCAACTGTGTTTTTCCGGCTCCGCCTTTGTCAGACGCTTTTCCAATCAATGGTGCCACCAGAGCGCCGGCAATCCCGAGCAATCCGAAAAGTCCGATGACATCCGAGCTGTATTCATAGGGTTCTTCGATCAAAAGAAAAGTTAAGGTTGTCCAGAACGAGCAAAAAATGGAGAATGCAATTCCGCCCATCAATGCATACAGTCTGAGTTGCGGAAATCGCTTTAACTGATAAAAGGAGGATGAAATTAATTTGAAATAAAAATCGCTGAAAGTTGGCTTTACATTTGGCAATCTGAAGTAAACGAAAGCCAATGAAAAAATGGTAAATCCAGCGGAAATGTAATACACGATTTTCCAGTTGCTCCACTCAGAGATATAGCCGCTGAAAACCCTCGCCATCAGAATCCCGACCAAAATTCCGGTGAAGATAATGCCGACGTTCTTACCTTTTTCGTTGCCCGAAAGTTCCGCGGCCATCGGCAAGATCACCTGCGCGGCAACGGCCGTCAAACCCAATAACAAGCTGAACAAGAAGATGAAGTAATAGTTAGAAACCATTCCGATGCCTGCGAGAATACAGAAGAGCACGGCCAGCAAAATCAGAATTAACTTCTTACGATTGACTTTGTCGCCGAGTGGAACCAAGGTCAGTAATCCCGCACCATAACCTACTTGTCCTAATCCAACCATTATTCCCATCTTGCTCTCCGTGACTCCGAAAGATTCCGCGATCATATGCAAAATCGGCTGTGCGTAATAGATATTGGAAACACAAATCCCGGCGACGATGGCCATCCCGAGGACCTGAGATCTGGAAAGTTGAGATTCGATATTTAAGGAATTGTCGCTCATTATTTTAAAAATGCTTTGACAGGTTGGATGAATTGCTCAAAAACTTCGATGTGCGGAAGATGACCAACGTTGGCAATTTCCACAAGTTTAGAACCTTTGATTTTCTGCTGCGTCGTTTTGCCTAATAAATCATAACGACCCATTGATTCGGCGACTTTTTTATCTTTCACTTGGGCTTTGCCAATCGCTGTCCGGTCTCTGGTTCCAATGATCAAAAGTGTGGGAACTTTCAGATTCTCAAATTCATAAACCACAGGTTGCGTGAAGATCATATCCGAAGTTTTAGCGTTGACGAGGGCCACTTTAGGATAATCCGGTGCTTTGATCCAGCCGGTCAAAAGGTAAACCCACTCGTCATATTCCGGTTTCCATTGGTTGTCGTAATAGAAATTACTTTGGTATTTTTTCGTGGATTCGTAATCGGCTTTCAACTCGGTTTTGTAATTGTTGTCAACGGAAGTGTAAGGCGCCACAAGTTTCCAATCTTCGAGTCCGATTGGGTTTTCGAGGATTAATTTCTCCACCGTTTCCGGATACATCAATGAAAATCTTGTGGCTAACATTCCGCCCATAGAATGCCCTAAAAGGTAAATTTTATCAATTTTCAGTTCATCCAAAACCGCTTTCGTATTTTGAGCCAACTGCTGAAACGTAAACTGATATTCTGTAGGTTTTGAAGATTTTCCAAATCCGATTTGGTCAGGAACGATTACTCGAAATCCTTCTTTGGTCAACGCCTCAATTGTCGTCTTCCAGTAAGCACCATTGAAGTTTTTGCCGTGAAGCAGAACCACCGTTTTTCCGTTTGGTTTTTCCGGTTGAACATCCATATAAGCCATTTTCAAATCCTGATTCTGACTTTTAAAATTCAGAAAACTGACGTCGTAAGGATATTTATAATTCGTCAGCATAATATCCAAAACAGGACGATTTTGAGCTGACAGATAATTAATTGATAAAATTAAAAATGCTAAATATTTTAAGTATTTCATAAGACTGATTCTTAAATTACACCATTGTTTTTGTCATTCTGAAAGAATCTCGACACTGAAAAAATAGGATAGATTCCTTCGGATTGACAAAATAGTGTTTTAAGCTTAATTATTAGTCGGGAAGAGCCTTGATTATTCGGGCCTTCGCTGAAAGTAAAAGTGGATTTAGTCGATAAAATCAATTGGTCACGGGAAAAGCCTTCGATCGCTTTGCCCAGCACTTCTTCCGATTTTCCGTTGGAATACATATCGGCGGTGTCGAACAGATTCACGCCGGCGTCCATACAGATGCTGACCAGTTTTTTGGCGTCGTCCACCTGCGTGTTTCCCCACGCTTTGAAGAAATCACCTTCGCCACCAAACGTGGCTGTCCCGAAACTTAAAACAGGAACTTTAAGTCCCGATTTTCCTAAAAATCTATATTCCATTTGAGCTAATCCATTTTTGTTACTGCAAGTTATTGCTTTACATTGATTTTTTCTTCAAAAGGGCATCAAGATTTAGACTATCGTGATGATTTTAAAAATAAGTTTTTGTTAAAATTAGGTAATTCTCTCAAGCATTTCTTAGATAGAAATGCCGATGTAATAATTATTAGAATGTCAGGCTGAGGCTCTCGAAGCGCCACATTAAATCACTTCTTAGACCTCATCGCCTTCACTTTTGCCACTGCAGCATCCTTCAGCAACTCCTGATATTCCTCCGACTCCACAGGAACCAACTTAATTTTCGAATCCTGATTATGAAAAATACCGAATCCATTTTTCTTGGCCAAAGGCGAAGTCCGTAAACAAGCTTGACCTTTGGAAAAGAATTTCTGTTTCTCTGCTTCAAACTCCGAAGGCGAAATGTCATTTCGTTCCACAAAAATTTCAAATAACAATTCGTCCGAAGTATATTTCAAAGGCTTTTTCGACAGCTTTTCGAATTGATAATTGGCAATCGTTTTCTTCTCATTTTTCACCACCGGAATCACCGCTTTGGAAACCGGAGAATCTTCTGCGATTTCTATTAAGGTGCCGGTGTAATTGGTGGTGTGGGTTTTCATTTTGATGTATTCTTTTTGAAAAGATATATTATTCCAGCAAGCAAACCTACAATTCCTCCGTAATAACTTCCCGTGTGCATATATGCAGCTTCAACATAATTTTGAGGATATCGAGTTCCAAATTCTATAAAAACTCCAGAATTTTCAAGATTTATAAAGTTTCCAATTATATATCCAACAAAACTCCCTAAAAATACAAAAGCAATATTTATTAAAATAGCATTTAGAATATTTTTAAAATTATTCTCAGTATTCAGGAAGAGAAAAATAATTGAATAAATAATTCCTAAAATTAATCCAACCCAATACGAACCTAATATTCCAACAAGCGTGGCGCCAACTCTTTCGTTATTGATTTCCCAATATTGAATGCCAAACTTACCAAATAAAAAATCTTTGAAAAACTCTGGAGAAACGGAATATGAAATTTGATTGTGAATTGCTCCAAATACACTTGCAATTATAATCGATAAAAATATAATTAGAATAACTTTAAAAATTGTAGATAGTGTTTTCATTAAGACAATTTTAAATTCTTCGCCTTCACCAGCCACAATCCAACAAACGTCAAAAACCCATTCAAAATAATCAGCTCCACACCAATTCTGTAATACGTATTGTTCGCCACCAGATAATTAATCAGATAAGTCGCAATTGGCGCCAGAATCGTCACTGCCAAAATCGAATATTTCTTCGTGATCTGATACTTCGTCAAAATTCCGAAAGCAAACAATCCCAAAAGTGGCCCGTAAGTATAACCCGCAATTTCCATAATCAGGTAAACAATCGACTTCTCATTGATCGCTTTGAAAACCATGATCAAGGCAAAGAAAATCACCGTAAACGTCAGATGTACTTTCATTCGTAAACGTTTCTTTTGCTGCTCGGTTTTTTGCTGATCATCATTCAGGTTCAGCAAGTCCACGCAGTAAGAACTCGTCACCGCCGTCAAAGCACCATCGGCAGATGGAAACAGAGCGGAAATCAAGCCGATGATGAAAATCACAGAAAGCGCCATTGGAAAATGATTGAGAGACAACGCTGGAAACAGATCGTCGCCCATTATATTTTTGATATTGCCCGCAGCATCTTTGAACCCGAAAGTATTCGTAACCACTTCTTTTCCATCCACCATCGTTGAGATTTGCCCGTAATCCGCGCCGTGTTGCATCGCAAAAAGATAAAGCAAACCGCCCAAAAACAGGAAAGCCAGATTCACAAAAAGCAAAGTTCCGGCAAATGTCAGCATATTCTTTTTCGAGTTTTTCAGATTGTCCACAGAGATATTTTTCTGCATCATTTCCTGGTCAAGTCCCGTCATCGCAATCGTGATAAACATACCGCCCAGGATCGTTTTCAGGAAAAAAGTCTTAGAATTCACATCCGTATTGATAAAATGCGTGTACTGCTTCTGCTCCAGAATCGTGAACGCTTCGCCAAACGACAGATTGAGATTCGATAAAATATAAACAATGCAAGCAATCAAACTGATAATCATAAACGAGGTCTGAAGCGTATCCGTAATCACAATCGTCTTCACTCCGCCTTCAAACGTATAAAGCAAAATCATCAGCAGCAGCACAAAAGCCGTCACCCAAAACGGAACACCCAGCGCTTCCAAAAGGAAGATCTGAAGAATATTTACCACCAGGTACAGCCGCGCCGTGGCCCCAATCGCTCTGGAAATAATGAAAAACAAAGACCCGATTTTATGCGCCTCCACATTAAACCGTTTCCCCAGATAGGTATAGATCGACGTCAGATTCATCCGGTAATAGAGTGGGAGCAGCACGCCCGCCACAATGAAGTAGCCGATGAAAAACCCGATTACCATCATATAATATTCAAAACCACCGTATGGATTTTCGCCGCCCAGAAATTTTCCCACCGTTCCCGGAACCGAAATAAAAGTCACCCCTGAGAGCGACGTTCCAATCATCCCAAACGCCACCAGCCACCATTTACTCTTCTTGTTGCCGATGAAAAACGACTGGTTGTCCGAGTTGCGGCTCGTAAAATAAGAGATCACCAAAAGCCCGATAAAGTAGGCAAAAACGAATAGTAATAAAACAGTTCCCGGATTCATTGTTCAGATTTGAGTGGAACAAAAATAGTTTTTTTATTGGTTTATCGAGGAAATTGATTATTGATTTATAAAAGCAATGATTTTGTTGAGAACTAAGGCTTTGAGAAGGCAAAGAATCAACAATCGGATTTAAAAGCTTGCTGCAAAAGATAATTTCTAAAAAAATTCAATTTTCTGATGCTTTGGATACTTTGCTCTTTGGAAATCCTTTGTGTTTATTTACTCTTTACAATCATCTTTTTCACAACAACATAGATCAAAGCCGCCGATAAAGCCAAAACAGCGAACGATCCCATCCACAACGTATCAAACCCAAAACGGCTCACCACATAAGTTCCCAGAAAAGGTGTGATGATAAACGAAAACGAAAATGCAATGCCGTTCAATCCCATATACGCCCCTTTGTTACCACGCTCCGCACGCAGCGCCGTAACCGTAGACATAAAGGGGAGCGCCAGGATCTCACCGACAGACAAAACCGTCATAGAAAAGATGAGTATTGGAACAGAACTCCCGAAAACCATCGTCAGATACGCCAGTCCACATAAGAAAATCCCGACAAACAAGATCTGTGGAATCTTCAAAGTCCGCTCTGCCATACTCACCAGCGGCATCTCCATCAGCACAATGATGAATCCGCTGTAACCCAGGATAAAGCCAATCGTACTCTGGCTCAGCTTCGCCACATCTTTATAGAAAATAGGAATTGTGTTGAAAAATTGGAAAAAACAAATCGCAAAAACAGTGCACAGCACACTGTACACCAAAAACGGATAGTCTCGGTACGGCGATTTTACAATGCCGTTGTCAATCACCTTCGCTGGCTCCAGTTTCTTGTTGGCCCGGAAGATTTTATTGCGTTTCCGGAAGAAAATTACATAGATGATGCCTGCTGTGAGCGCGCCAACCGCATTCACCACAAACAAAAAGTTGTAAGAAATCCCGGACAAGATTCCGCCCAGAGCCGGCCTAATCGAGAAACCAAGGTTGATGGCCATCCGGTTCAGTGAAAAGGCTTTCGTCAGATTCTCCGGCCGCGCATATTTGGTAATCGCCACAGAATTTGCCGGTCGGAACGTATCGCTGATGGTGCTTTGCAGAAAGATCAGAACCGCCATCATTTCTACACTGGGGAAAAATGGAATGATGATGAAAATCGGCGCACTCAAAAATAAACTCCAGCTCTGCACATAATATTCCCCGAATTGATCTGTAAGATAACCGCCCAGCCAGGAACCAACCACCGAGCCTATACCATAAAAACTCAAAACGATTCCCGCATCCTCCAATGAAAACTTAAGATGATCCGTCATATAAACACCCAGAAACGGCAGCACCATCGAGCCGGAACGGTTGATGAGCATCACAATAGACAGCATCCATGCTTCTCTGGATAGTCCTTTGAAAGTGTTGATATAGGAATTAAAAAGTTTCACAGGAAGATTTAAAATGCAAAAATATCGTTTTGTTTCCGAGATTGGGAATGAATTTTAACTTAAATAAAAAAGGCTTATCAACGCGATAAGCCTTCTCTGTTTTGAGATTAATTTTTAGGAATTGTTTTCCTGATTTCAGCCAATGTCGCCGTGTTGGGTAAACCATTGACCGGTTTCTTCTGGGCAGCCTGTTTTTGAGGTACAGATTTTCTACCGGGTATCGATGCTTTAATAGCATAGATGTCAGAATTTCCCGGAATTGTATTTCCTGCTGGTGCCGACGCAGTTTTGTTCTGAGTTTTTGCTTTTGGCAATCCCTCTTCCGACGCCAGACCTGTTCGCTCCACTTTCTTTTCAGAAGCTTTCTCCTGGTAGGCTTTCTGATTGGCTTCCACTACTTCTTTCGGGATTTCCTGTTTTTCTTCCTTAGATTTATTTTCCTGAGCCATTGCAACAGATGTGCCTGCCAGCAATAGAATGGTGATATATAGATTTTTCATTTTGTTTGAATTTTAAAATTATTTGATACTGACCAAAACATTGATTTTTCCAACTTCTTTTCCACTATAAGCCTGAAGTGCTTTTCCAAGAACTTGTCCTACTTTTACTTTATTGATGTCAGCTTTCATTGCCACACCGGAAAGTGAAGAAGTTACCAATAGATCACCACGTTTGATTTCGCCGCCTTCCAAACAGACCTTTGTTGGGATGACGCCAATTACTCCCATTGGTACTTTACCGGAAATATCGGTGTCAACATTTTCTTCTGTTAGAAGCACGCCCGGCTTGGTTGCATAGACTCCGGCTACAAGATTGGAATAAGGCTCGGAAGATTTCTCTACAGTCCTGTCAGAATCAGTCGAGATCACTAAGATGTCACCGGTTTCGTATTGAGAGATATGACCTTCTACATCAAAAACTTCGGCAATGTCAGCACCACTGTTCTGAGTGCCGCCATTGAAGAACCCTTTACCAGCCTTATTGATCCGTACAACATTCGAACTGGCACTTTGAAGAGTCATAAGATTTCCGGATGCGCCGGTATGATTAATCAGTAAAGTATTACCTGTTCCATTAGAATTGATCTGAACGGTATTTTGCCCATTGGCGGAGTTGAAATTTGCAAATCTGCCAGCCCTGCCAGTTCCGAAATTAGGTGTCCAGCCGTAGATCGCACTTCCGCTTCCGTCGGCTGTAGATTCTAGACCATCTCCAGTTCCTCCTGCATTGGCAGTAATGCCGTTGCCGTTTCCGTCTGACAAAGCTAATAGAGCAGGTCCGTTTCCAGTAGTATTGCTGGCATAAAATAATCCGGCATAGCCACCGGTTCCTGAGGATAGTCCATAAACACCAGCAGTTCCGAAGTTGGCGAATTGGGAGTTAACTTCCCCTTTTACAGCCGGTGATGTCCCTGTAATTCTATCAACTATGAAATTTCCTGCAGTGCCGTTTCCAACGTTTTTAACATTTAACACACTGGTATTATTGTCTTCATTGAAGTTTTCAAATCTGGCGGCGCGACCTGTTCCGAATGATGGGACCCAACCATAAACGGCAGTTCCGGCACCGTCTATGTTAGCTTCTACAGCATTGCCATCTTTTCCGGCATTGGCTGTAATTGCATTGCCATTCCCGTCGGTGATGGACATTAGCGCCGCACCGTTTCCTGCGGGATTAGAGGCGTAGAACAGACCTGCTCTTCCGCCGGTTCCGGATGAAACACCATAGATGCCATTCGCACCAAAGTTCCCGAAGATGCTGTTGATCTGGCCTCGGACCGCCGCACTCACACTGTTGGTGTTGTCTACTACAAATGATGCCGCATTACCTTTGGTATCATCCGGAATGTTTCCACTGCTATTGCTGGCAACTTC
>DBLQ01000080.1:1053-14112 GCA_002297505.1 Flavobacteriales bacterium UBA720 | reverse complement strand
TGGTTTTACCGGGATTACTTTCGCTAATACCGGCGTGGCAAAATCCTTTCAGGTATTTAATTCAACCACGACGACACCTCCGATGACCGCTACTGAAACCTCCAATTGGACGGCACGATCAGGAAACAAAATGATGGTAGCTTTCGCGGCAACTAGTGCACCGTGGAATAACGATTGGTTGATCTCTCCACAGGTTCAGCTGGTTTCAGGTCAAGGTGCATCTCTAAGTTTCTGGGGCAAGGGTTGTGATGCCGAATACGGCGCAGAGAAGTTTAGAGTACTTGTTTCTACTACAGGAACTGCTGTAGCCAACTTTACTCCGCTATCTGCGGTAACGACTACTCCTTCCGACGCTGCATGGCACGAGTATACTTATAACCTCAGCGCGTATGCTGGTCAGCAAATCTACATAGCAATCCAATGTACTTCTGAGGATCAGTTTGGTTTTGCGATAGATGACTTTAAAGTCGTTACAACTGCGCCTCCTACCACTACACCATCATGTACTACATTAAGCGCACCTGCCAACGCAGCGACCGGTGTTTCACTAACGCCAACAATGACCTGGGCAGCAGCAGCAACGGCTGACTCGTATGATGTATATGTAGATACTAATCCTAATCCAACTACGTTGCTAGGATCTACATCAGCTACAAGCTATACGCCAAGTGCCAATCTAACTCCTAATACTACTTATTATTGGAAAGTAGTTCCGAAAAATTCTATCGGCGCCGCTACAGGATGTACGGCTAGAAGCTTTACTACGCTTACTGTTCCAAATTGTGCGACAGTGACAGCTCCTGCAAATAATGCTACGAATGTTGCTTATCAATCATTGCCAATTACCTGGACAGCGCCAAGCGGAACTTCTGCAGCATCATCTTACGATGTGTATTTAGACACCAATGCAAATCCTACAACATTACTTGGAACTGCAACTACAACAACTTACACTGCTACGAACCTCAATCCTTCTACAGTGTATTACTTAAGAGTAGTAGCTAAGAACGCCGCAGGTTCTGCTACAGGATGTACAGTTTACACGTTTACTACAATGGCTCCAACTTATTGTACTGCAGGAGCAACTTCAACAAGTTTTGAGAAAATATCTAACGTAACTTTTGCTGATATTAACAGAACTACCACTTCTACAGCGGGATATGAAGATCTAACTGCGACTGTTGGAAATGTTGTAACAGGACAAACTTACACTTTCACTGCAACTTTCACAGGAACGTCTTATGACAATGACCAAGTATTGGTTTGGATCGATTTCAACAATGACAAAGATTTCAATGACGAAGGAGAGCAGGTCCTTGTTACACCTAAGAGCAAATCGCCATGGACTGGAAGTATCACCATTCCGGCAGGAGTTACCGCTTCCACTACCAGAATGAGAGTAAGACTTAATGACTCAGGCTCATCTACATCTAACCTTACACCTTGTGGTACTGCAACTTACGGCCAGGTAGAAGATTATACATTGAACATCGGAACCATGGCTGTATCGGATTTCTCAAAATCTGATAAGATCAAAGCTTATCCAAACCCAGTAAAAGACATCTTCAATATCGAAGCTCAGGGCAAAATCCAATCGGTAAAAGTGTTTGACGTAACAGGCAAGCAGCTACTTACAAAAGAACTGAATGACGCTAAGTCTCAGATTGACTTCAGCAGATTCAATGCGGGCGTTTACGTAGTAACAACTACATTGGTAGACGGTAGCACATCTTCTACAAAAGTGATTAAAAAATAATCTTCATTTAATCATTAATTCCAGGTCCCACTTTATGGTGGGACTTTTTTATGATTATAATTTGTATTTCGGAAAAAAATTGTACTTTTGCAACTCGAATTTTTAATTAAAATTAATTAACATTATGAACAATTACGAAACTGTTTTCATTTTAACTCCCGTTCTATCTGACGCTCAGGTGGAGGAAGCAGTGAAAAAATTTGAAGATCTATTGACTTCAAACAATTGCGAAATCGTTGCCAAAGAAAATTGGGGACTTAAGAAATTGGCTTATCCTATCCAATTGAAAAAGAATGGTTTTTATACCTTGATCGAATTCAAAGGAGAAGGAACTGTGGTTGCAGACCTGGAGACTGCTTTCAAACGTGATGAGAGAGTGATCCGTTACCTGACGACTAAACTGGACAAGCACGCTTTGGACTATGCAGTAACAAGAAGAAGCAAACTAAAATCTGCAAAAGCTTAATTCATTAACCCTTAAAAAATTTAAAACAATGGCAATAGACGATATGGCAAAACAAGCCTCTGCCGGGGGCGAATCGGAAGTAAAATTTCTTACTCCACTTGATATCAACACAAAATCTGAAAAGAAATATTGTAGATTCAAAAAATTCGGAATCAAGCACGTAGATTACAAAGATGCTGACTTCCTTCTTCAGTTCGTGAACGAACAAGGTAAAATCTTGCCAAGAAGATACACAGGAACATCTCTTAAATATCAGAGAAAAGTGTCTGCAGCAATCAAAAGAGCAAGACACCTTGCTTTGATGCCTTACGTAGCTGACCTTTTGAAATAAAAAAATTGCAATTAGCCATCAGCATTATGCTTTTGGCTTTTTGTTGCTGAATCAATTAATTAATTCTAACTGTTTTAGATATTGGATATCAGATCTCGGATATTAGATTTTCTAACTTCTTATTTCTAACCTCTAACTTCTAGAATCTAAACAAGACAACAACAATGGAAATTATCCTAAAAAAAGATGTAGAAAACTTAGGACTTGAGTTTGATACTGTAAACGTAAAACCAGGTTATGCAAGAAACTTCTTGATCCCTCAAGGTTTTGCATTACTGGCAACACCAAAAAACAAAGCTGCTCTGGAAGCAACTTTGGAATCCAGAAAAGAAGAAGAAGCTAAATTGGTAGCTACAGCTAACGGTGTAGTAGACCAATTGAAGAAAACGGCTGTTACTATCCCTGCAAAAGTGGGTGCTGGTGATAAGTTGTTTGGCTCTATCAACAATGCTGATCTTGCTGCTGCTTTGGCAAAAGCTGGTGTGGTGATTGATAAAAAATACATCAGAATCCCTGGTAACAGCATCAAAAGAACTGGTAGATTCTCTGCAAACGTTAGACTTCACAGAAATGTTGAGTACAACTATGAGTTTGATATCGTTTCTGACGCACCAGTTGAAGCTGCTCCTAAGAAAGAGGAAGCACCTAAAACTGAAGAAGCTTAGGATTACAAGATACTTCAAAATAAAACCACTTCATATGAAGTGGTTTTTTGTTTTTATAAATGCAGATGGAATTAAGAAGTTTTAGGCTTCCACAGCTCGAAAAAAGCTTTCACCTTTGATAGGCTGTAGCCACTTCCCTCTTCCAAAACCGAACTGTCCTGCGTGTGGATTAATTTTCCGTTTTCATCCAACACCATAAAAACAGGATAGCCAAACTTCTCTCCCGGATTGCCATAACCTGAGAATATTTTTTCGTTCTTGTTTTCCGGCGACCAGTTCAGGTGATAGTAAACGTAGTTTTTGTCCACCAATTCCTTCAGATCTGGCGTTTTCTGAACATAATCATTGAATCTCAGACACCAGATACACCAGTTTCCGCCGGCTTGGATCAAAACATTTTTATGCTCTTTCTTGGCTAAAGCTACCGCGTTTTTAATATCGGCTTCAGCATTAGCTTCAGGATGATAGGGCTTCGGCAACTTCGCTTTTTCTTCAGCAGCGGCTTTTTTCTTGGCTTCGATTTGCTCTTTAGTCAGCGGTTGTTCCTGGCTCTGGGCTTTTCCTACGGTGAACAATGCGAGCGCACCTGCGAACATCAATTTATGAATGGATCTTTTCATTTAGCTTGAAATTGAATTTTAATAAACATCAAAGTTAAACAAAAATCCAGCCATTTTTCAGTATATTTGCCAATATTCATCATCCATTGAATCAATTTTTATTTAGCATATTATTACTCATTTCCCGCCTTCCGCTCAGAATTTTGTATGTTTTTTCTGATGTAATGTTCTTCATCAATTACTATATCATCGGCTACCGAAAGAAAGAAGTGCTGGAAAATCTGAAAAATTCTTTTCCGGAAAAATCAGAAAAGGAAATCACGGAAATCTCAAAAAAATTCTTTGCTAATTTTTGTGATTATCTGGCAGAGATGCTGAAAGGATTCACCATCTCGGTAACAGAATCCCGTGTGCGGATGCAACATCTGAATCAAGATCTGTTTCATGAAGCTAAAGCCGAGGGTAAGAATGTCATCATGCTTTCCGGACATGTATTTAACTGGGAATGGTTCAACGCATTAACAACGGTAATTCCGCAGCAGCATTGCCATCCGGTCTACCGGAAGATGAGCAGCGGTTTCTGGGAAGAAAAAATTAAACTCATCCGCAATAGATTCAACAATCATTCGCTGGAAGCACATGATGTCATCAAACATATTTTTCGCAATCCTAATGACGGAAACTCGGTCTATATGTTCGTGGCAGATCAGACACCTAATATCAATTCTGTGAATTACGGACTGAAATTCCTAAACCAGAAAACACCCGCATTCATCGGCTACGACAAGCTTTCCACGCGAATGGATCTGGCATTTATTTACTGTGAAATGAAGAAGGTGAAACGTGGTTTCTATCAGGTTAATTACTACAGAATCTATCCGGACGGAGAAAAGTTTGCAGAGCACGAGGTGGTGAAAAAATTTCACAAGCTGTTGGAAAATACCATCCGGAAACGGCCGGACAATTGGCTCTGGTCGCACAGACGGTGGAAATATAAAGATGCCATTAAAAGTTACGAAGAATCATGACCCTAGCGATCGCTATACTGAACTGGAATGGAAAAAAATGGCTGGAGCAGTTCCTGCCTTCGGTGATCAGGTATTCCCCGGACGCAAGCATTTACGTCATAGACAATGCTTCAGACGATGATTCTGTAGCGTTTGTAAAATCTCGCTTTCCAGAAGTTTATATTGTTGAAAACCAAAACAACTCAGGATTTGCCGCAGGTTACAATGAAGGATTGAGATCAGTCACAGCGGATATTTACTGCCTGCTGAACTCGGATGTAGAAGTGACTGAAAACTGGCTGAAGCCTGTTCTAAAGCTATTTTCAGATAATCCCTCAATTGCAGCTGTCCAGCCCAAAATCCTTAATTTTAATAAAAAAAATCAATTTGAATTTGCAGGTGCAGCTGGTGGCCTGATCGATAATCTGGGTTATCCTTATTGCCGAGGTCGTATTTTTGACAATATTGAGGATGATCATGGTCAATACGATGATGAAGCCGAAATATTTTGGGCGTCCGGCTGTTCGCTGTTTGTGCGTTCTTCCGATTTCTGGACTATGGATGGTTTCGACGGGAGGTTTTTTGCCCATCAGGAAGAGATTGATCTTTGCTGGCGATTGAAGAATGCCGGCAGGAAAATTTTTTATACCGGAAAGTCGACAGTATTTCATGTGGGCGGTGGCACCCTCAACAAACAAAATCCGCGAAAAACATTTCTTAATTTCAGAAATAATCTGACAATGCTGGTCAAGAACCTGCCGGCCGGAAGCCTTATTCCAGTGATTTTTGCAAGATTGGTTCTGGACGGCTTAGCAGGATTGTATTTTGGTTATAAAAACGGATGGTCTCATTTGGCCGCCATTCTGAAAGCTCATTTTGCTTTCTATGGAGAGATTCCCAAATCTTTGAGAATGAGACAGAAGCATCAGATTAAAAATTACTATCAATCAAAATGGTTGATTTTTAAGCATTTTTCGGGTTCTAAAAAGTAGATTATGGATTTTATTGCGCTAGATTTTGAAACCGCCACTCACGAGAGAAACTCGGCCTGCGAACTGGGAATCTGTATTGTAGAAAATGGCAGGATCAAGGAAACCAAATCCTGGCTCATCAAGCCACCATCGTTTCCCTATTTCAGCCACTACAACATTGCTGTTCATGGCATCACGCCAGAGGATGTGCAGCACGCTCCTACCTTTGCAGAAGTTTGGTATGAGATTGAAAAACTTATGTATGGGAATCTGATGATTGCGCACAACGCGTCGTTTGACGCCGGAGTACTGCGCGCATGCCTGGAACATTATGGTTTTTTTAAGCCCAATCTCAATTATCTGTGTAGCATTGGTGTCGCCAAAAAAGCTTGGAAGGATCTGAAAAGTTATGGCCTTAAAAATCTTGCCGAGCATCATCAGATCCAATTCAATCACCACCGTGCAGATGCAGACGCCGAAGTGTGCGCACAGCTATCTTTGTTAAGTTTTGAAAGATTGATGATTACAAATAATGATGAAGTGAAAGATGTTTTCGGAAAACGATTCAAACTGCTCTGAGATCATCCCTCTACAGATTCTTATCAACTTTTTGCTGAAAAACTAATTGCTCAAAACTTCGGAAACAAGGTTAAATTTTGGAATATCAACTTCGAAATTCTGTTGGTCAAAATTTTCGAAAACGTAATAGCCTTCCATACTGCCCACACCGGATTTCAGAATGACATTAGAAAAATACTTAAATGTCTCACCAGCCTCCAGCACCGGAGTCAGCCCTATGACGCCAGCCCCTTCCACCTCTGTAAATCCGAATCCCAGATCATAAATCATCCACATCCTGGACATCAACTTCACCGGAGCGCTTCCAAGATTTTGAATCTCAATGTTATAGCGGAAAACAAAACGGTTCTCAGAAGGATAACTGTTATGGTTGTCATATTCCGTAGCGACGCTTACTTTGATTTCTGAGGTAATTTTTGAGACCATCTGTATTAGGTTTAAATTGGGAGATACAAATATCCCGCCGCTTTTTGGATTAAAAAAATGCTTGCAGGTTAAATGTCATTCTTCTTAGAATTTGATTTTATCCAATCGCTTAATTTCCTTAAATTTGTGAATCTAATAAAAGAAAGTAAAAAGAAAGAAATGAATTCCTACAAAAACCCATTGGAAGAACGCTATTCCAGTGAAGAAATGCTATTTAATTTCTCGCACAACAACAAGTTCCAAAACTGGAGAAAGCTTTGGATTGCCCTTGCTGAAATCGAAAAAGACCTTGGACTGGACATTACAGATGAGCAAATCGCTGAATTGAAAGCCAATGCTGAAAATATCGATTACGAAAAGGCAGCTGAGTACGAGAAAAAATTCCGTCATGATGTAATGGCGCACGTTCACGCTTATGGTGATGTGGCACCTTCTGCAAAAGGAATTATTCACTTGGGAGCAACTTCGGCGTTTGTAGGAGATAATACAGATTTAATTCAAATTCGTGACGGACTTTTAATCTTAAAGAAAAAGTTGGTGAACGTGATGAAAAACTTAGCAGATTTTGCAATTCAATATAAAGATCTTCCAACGTTAGGTTTCACCCACTTCCAGCCGGCTCAGTTAACGACTGTTGGAAAAAGAGCGACACTTTGGTTACAGAGTTTAGTTCTTGACATCGAAGAGCTTGATTTCTTCTTAGAAACATTAAGATTCAGAGGGGTAAAAGGAACTACAGGAACTGCAGCAAGTTTCCTGGAGCTTTTCAACGGAGACTACTCTAAGGTGAAACACTTAGATAAGGAATTATCAAAAAGATTCGGTTTCGAAAAAGTTTTCGGAGTTTCTGGACAGACTTACGATAGAAAAATTGATGCTAAAGTGGTGGCTTTATTAGGAAATATTGCTCAGTCTGCACATAAATTCACCAACGATTTACGTCTTCTTCAAAATCTTAAAGAAATTGAAGAACCATTTGAGAAAAACCAAATCGGTTCATCTGCAATGGCTTACAAGCGTAATCCAATGAGAAGCGAAAGAATCGGAGCATTGGCAAAATATGTAATGTCTCTAACGACAAGTTCTGCAATGGTCGCTTCAACTCAATGGTTTGAAAGAACTTTGGACGATTCTGCAAACAAGAGATTAACAATTCCTCAAGCGTTTTTAGCGGTTGATGCAATTCTATTGATCTGGAACAACATTATGAACGGAATCGTAGTGTATCCGAACAGAATCAACAAGCATATTATGGAAGAACTGCCGTTTATGGCGACGGAATACATCATTATGGAAGAGGTAAAAGCTGGTGGCGACCGTCAGGAAATCCACGAAGTGATTAGAGTTCATTCTATGGAAGCTTCCAAAAAAGTGAAAGAAGAAGGAAAAGAAAATGATTTGATCGAAAGAATTTTAAATGACGATTCTTTAAAACTAGATAAATCAAAACTAAAAGAGGTTCTTGATCCTAAAAACTTCATCGGCTTTGCGCCAATTCAGACAGAGGAATTCATTGCCAATGAAGTTCAGCCAATTATTGAGGCAAACAAAGATCTGATAGGATTAGAGGCTGATCTTAAAGTATAAATGATATGCAGTCTTTTAGGCTGCATATTTTTTGAAATTCTATTGTATGATTTAATTTATTCCGTACGAATAATATATGTGTAGAATATTGGCTAGTGTAAAAATGCATTCCGAAGGAATGCTATCTTTGTAGGAATGATGAAAAATAAAACGATATGCCAAATACATATACACAGATTTATATTCAGGTTGTTTTTGCTACAAAAGGACGTGATATTAAAATTAAATCAGAAGTAAGAGAAGAAATTGAAAAATATATTTGTGGAATATTTAATAATAAGAAACAAAAAGTATTAGCCATCTACGCAAATCCAGACCATATTCATATCTTCTTCAGTTATAAGAATTTGCAGATTACAATACCGCAATTGATTAAAACGGTCAAAATTGAATCGACAAATTTCATAAATGATAAAAAGCTTTGTTTTGGCAAATTTTCCTGGCAGGAAGGTTATGGTGCATTTTCGTATGCTAAAAGTCAGAAAGACAAAGTCGTTAATTATGTTTTGAATCAGGAAAAACATCATTCGAAAAAGAGTTTCAAAGAAGAATATGTTGAAATGTTGAATGCTTTTGAGATAGAATTTAGGGATGAATATTTGTTTGAATTTTACGATGATGCAATGTGATTTTACAAGTGGGAAAATGAGATAGCAGTCCTACGGACTGCGCCATCGTTGCAGATTGGATTTCTACACAGATACGATTCCTCCGGAATCAGCTTGACAAAAAATATTGAAAAGAATATTTCTGATGAATTAAATTTTTGCATAAATATTAAGATGGCATTCCGTAGGAATGTAATCTGTGTAGAGAATAATAAGTGTCATTGAATTGGCAGTCCGTAGGACTGCTATCTAATCAATGATTTAAATCAAATCCGTCAATTAAATTTGACGAAAAAAAATAAATAAAATAAATCTAAATAAAACCCGACATCTAATGTCTCAAAACAAAAGAATTTTCGTAGAAAAAAGAGGAATTTTCGATGTGGAAAGTCCAAAAATTTTTGATGAAGTAAAAGCGGTGGTTCCGTCTATCCAAAGCGTAAAAGTGTATAACGTTTACGATATTTTTGGATTAAATGATGGTGAATTCGAAAAAGTAGTGAACAGCACTTTCGTGGATCCTGTTACTGATATTCTAATCGAAGAAAATCCTGCACAGGGAATTCATTTCGCCTTAGAATTTTTGCCTGGTCAATACGATCAGCGTGCGGATTCTGCCCAACAGTGTATCGCCTTACTGACTGGAAATGAGAAGTCTAAGGTAAGAAGCGGTAAATTAATCGAGTTTGAAGGAGTTTCCGAATCTGATTTAGCAAAAATAAAAGACCTTTTAATCAATAAAGTGGAATCTCAGGAAAAAGATCTGTCAATTTTAGATATTCCTGCGGAAGAAACGCCATCAAAAGTAATTGTTCACGAAAACTTCATCAATTTTGATGATGCTCAGCTTGAAGAATTCTTTAATAATCACGGTTTTGCATTAGGTTTAGACGATTTGAAATTCATTCAGGAATATTTTAAATCGGAACAGAGAAATCCTACCGAAACTGAACTGAAAGTTTTAGACACCTACTGGAGTGACCACTGTCGTCACACAACATTTGAAACGGAATTGTCAAATATTGAATTTGAAGGACAGTTCAAACATACATTGGAAACCATTTTCAATGATTACATCGAAAAAAGAAAATTCTTAGGCCGTGAATTGAAACCAATCTCCTTAATGGATCTGGCGACAGTTTGCGGAAGATATTTCCATAAAACAGGCAATTTGGAGAACTTGGTGGTTTCTGACGAAATCAACGCTTGTACGATCCAAATCGAAGCGGAATACGATGGTAAGAAAGAACCGTGGTATTTATTATTCAAAAACGAAACACACAATCACCCAACGGAAATTGAACCTTTTGGTGGGGCTTCAACTTGTTTAGGTGGCGCGATCAGAGATCCTTTGTCTGGGCGTTCTTTCGTTTTCCAGGCGATGAGATTAACGGGGGCTGCAGATGTTTTGGAGTCAGTTGACCAAACTTTGCCAGGTAAATTGCCTCAAAAAACAATTACAAAGCAGGCTGCAAACGGATATTCTTCATACGGTAACCAAATCGGTTTGGCGACTACAATGGTTTCTGAAATCTATGACGAAGGTTATAAAGCAAAAAGAATGGAAGTTGGTTTCGTTGCCGGAGCGGTTCCTGTGGATTGGGTAAGACGTGAAAAGCCTGAAGCTGGTGATTCTATCATCATTTTAGGAGGAGCGACCGGTCGTGACGGAGTTGGAGGAGCAAGCGGAAGTTCTAAAGAACAGGACGAAACTTCGATCCATACGATGAGTTCTGAAGTTCAGAAAGGAAATGCGGTTGAAGAGCGTAAAATCCAGAGATTATTCAGAAATCCTGAAGTGACAAGATTGATTAAAAAATCTAATGACTTTGGAGCTGGAGGTGTTTCTGTAGCAATCGGTGAAATCGCTGATTCTTTAGAGGTAAATCTTGATGTTTTACCTTTAAAATATGAAGGTTTAAATGGAACCGAATTAGCTATTTCAGAATCTCAGGAAAGAATGGCGGTTGTGGTTGAACCAAAAGATAAAGAACAATTCATCAAATTCTGTGAAGCTGAAAATATTGTGGCTGTTGAGGTGGCAAAAGTGACAGATTCTGGAAGAATGCAGATGTTCTGGAAAGGCGATAAAATTGTTGACCTTTCAAGAGCGTTTTTAGATACGAATGGCTGTTCAAAAAGTCAGGAAGTTAAAATTACTCATCTTAATGAAGTAAAAGAAGAAACTCCGACATTCAATGAAGAGAACTTTTTGAAAATATTAAGCGATAAAAATGTAGCTTCTCAAAAAGGATTACTTGAAATGTTCGATTCATCGATCGGTGCGACGACTGTTGCAATGCCTTTAGGTGGGAAATATCAGCAGACTTTGATGGAAGGAAGTGTTCAGACATTACCAATTATCGGGGCAAAAGATATTGAAACGGTTTCTTTGGCAAGCTGGGGATTCGATGCAGAGATTTCTAAGCAGAACTCTTTGTTGGGAGCTTCTTATGCTGTCGTTGAAAGTGTTGCAAAAATCGTTGCGATGGGTGGCGATTATAAAAATATAAGATTCAGTTTCCAGGAATATTTTGAGAAATTGGGTCAGAGTCCTGAGAAGTGGGGCAAGCCACTGGCTTCTTTACTTGGAGCTTATGATGCTCAGATCAACTTCGGTTTGGCAGCGATTGGAGGTAAAGATTCAATGAGTGGAACGTACCAGGATTTGAATGTTCCGCCAACGTTGATTTCATTCGCTTGCGCCAACGGAGAGAAGAAAAATATCATCTCTCCGGAATTTAAACAGGCAGGGAATAAACTGTATTTCTTCAACCACATTCCACAGGAAAACGGACTTCCTAATTACGATAAATTGAAAGCTATTTACGAGTTTGTTTTCGAGAATATCAAGGCTGGAAAAATCGTTTCTGTAAAGACGGTGAAAGAAGGTGGAGTTGCAGTTGCTTTAGCAAAAATGAGTTTCGGAAACAGATTAGGTGCTGATGTAAATATTGCTGATGAGAGTATTTTATTAGCTAAAAATATCGGAAGTTTAATTATCGAATCTACTGAAGAATTATGTTCTGTTGAACTTCAATTAATTGGCGAAGTTGAAAACTCAAAAGTTTTTAAAATCAGAGGTTTTAATTTTGAAATCGAAAAATTACTTGAAGCAAATACAAATACTTTCGAAAACCTTTTCCCAACGGTTGAAAAAGAAAAATTGACGGTTGAATTTGATTCAAAACTGAACTCAATCAATCCAAGAAATATCATTATCAAGAAGCATGGATTGGCGAAGCCAAGAGTTTTTGCTCCTGTGTTTCCAGGAACAAACTGTGAATATGATACGTTGAATGCTTTTGCAAAAGAAGGCGCAATTTTCAACAGTTTACCGTTAAAAAATATCAGTCATCAGTTGCTTGATGAAAGCATCGATGCGTGGGTTGAAGAAATTAAACAGTCACAGATTTTAGCATTCTCGGGAGGCTTTTCTGCGGGAGACGAACCGGATGGTTCTGCTAAGTTTATTGTGAATGTTTTGAAGAACGAAAAGATGAGAAACGCCGTTCACGAACTGCTCGACAGAGACGGAATGATTATCGGAATTTGCAATGGTTTCCAGGCATTGGTTAAATCCGGATTATTGCCTTACGGAAGAATCAAAGATCTGGATGAAAATTCTCCGACTTTGGCTCACAATGCTATCAGAAGACACATTTCTCAAATGGTGAATGTGAAAGTGGTCAATGACGAATCCCCTTGGTTGAAAGGCATGAAAGATCAGGTTTATACTATTCCAATTTCTCACGGTGAAGGTCGCTTTATGGCTTCGGAAGCGGAAATCCAGAAGTTGTATGAGAACGGACAAATTGCCACGCAATATTTAGATTTGGAAGGAAACATCGCACACGGAATGCCGTTCAACCCAAATAACTCATTGTTCGGAATTGAAGGAATTACGAGTCCGGACGGAAAGATTTTCGGTAGAATGGGACATCCGGAACGTTTTGCAGAAGGTCTGATGAAAAACATTCCAACTGCGAATTACCATAATATTTTCAAAAACGGAGTAGAGTATTTTAAGTAAGCTTTTGGCTTATTGCAATTGGCTTATAGCTTCAAGATAAAGCTTTCAAACTAAACCTCACAGGTTTTAA
>DBLQ01000080.1:0-953 GCA_002297505.1 Flavobacteriales bacterium UBA720 | reverse complement strand
TTCAAATAAAAATAATGATAAAACCGCTGTCATCAACGGCAATAACTTTTCCGATCTGGAAGGCTTTTATCGGGAAATTTCTGAAGTATTCTTAAAAGATGAAGATTGGAATGTAGGAACCTTAGACGGTTTTGATGATCTTCTGTATGGTTTTCGTGGTAGGATTATCTGGAAAAATTCTGAAAAGTCCAAGAAAGATTTGGGTGTTGGATCGACTGAGGAATTTTATCAAAACAAAATCAAAAAGGGAAAACCATTCAATGTTGAATTGATTCAGCAGAAACTGGATGATCTTATGGCCGGAAACGGACAGACTCTTTTTGAAATTTTAGTGGAGATTTTAGAATCACATCAAAACGTTCAATTAAAATTAGAATAAAAAAAGACCTTCGGAACAATATCCGAAGGTCTTTGTGTTTAATAGGACTTCGCGAACACCACACGCTGTCTCGAAGGCTTACCGGAAATGAGCGAAATGCCATCTTCCATTGCATTATTAAGCGGAATGCAGCGGATAGTCGCTTTTGTCTCCTGCTTGATCTGCTCCTCCTCTTCTTCTGTCCCGTCCCAATGCGCCAGGATGAAGCCTCCTTTCTCCTCCAGAACTTTTTTGAATTCTTCATAGGAATCCAC
Organism: Flavobacteriales bacterium UBA720; assembly: GCA_002297505.1. Taxonomy (GTDB): domain Bacteria; phylum Bacteroidota; class Bacteroidia; order Flavobacteriales; family Weeksellaceae; genus Epilithonimonas. The sequence goes on along the minus strand of DBLQ01000080.1, from coordinate 320 downwards.
TTTGGTGATATTATCTTCTCGGAACTGTAGCGCCTTGTTATAAATATCTTTCTGAATAGTCTGAAGCAGTTCTTCGATGTAATTTTCAAGACCTTCCAAAGCTACGGTTTCTTTGGTGAGGTTATCTCTTCTTGCCAGTTCAACCGTTTTATTCTCAAGGTCACGCTGCCCCATCGCAATCCTCAAAGGAACACCTTTCAGCTCATACTCTGCAAATTTCCAGCCCGGTTTGTTCTGTGTATCGTCATCAAATTTTACAGAAATGCCCTTAGCTCTCAATTTCGTCTGAATGTCAAGTGCAACTTCACTAATTTGAGCCA
>DBLQ01000019.1 GCA_002297505.1 Flavobacteriales bacterium UBA720 | reverse complement strand
AAGGTTATATATTATTTTCGAAAAGCTTCATATTTTTATGAAGCTTTTTTTGGTTCTAATGGAAATGCGTGGGAAAAGCTTCGCGCGGCGTCTGTTTCAGGATGTTGAGTTTGAACCAGGATTTTAAGAATCCGTAGCCGTAAGAAAACATCTGGATATAGGTGGAGATGATCGCCATGGAAGCAATGCTGATGTTACGCGTCACGATGAGTGCGTGTACGAAGACCATCAGCGTGTAAAGTCCGTATAGCGCCATAATCAAACCATTGTCCCACACGAAATAATGGATAATGCCAATGATGTAACCTACCAGGAAAATACTCGGAAACCAAAATGTTGGCTTCACATATTTGGGATGCCGCTGGTTCAGAATCGGGCGTGCACAGCCGAACTGATACACTTGCTTGGAAAACTTGCCGAAGTCTGTCCTTCTTTTATGATAGACGCCAATATCGTCATAGAACTTAGTGGTGTAGCTATTTTCCCACAGTGTCATAGACAAATCCGGATCTTCGCCAATGCGCATTTCGGAGAAGCCGCCGATTTTGAGGAAAATCTCCTTGTTCACGCCCATATTAAAACTCCGCGGCTGGAATCTGGTGACAGCATTCTTACTGCCGCGGATGCCGCCCGTGGTAAAAACCGACGTCATGGAGTAGGAGATGGCTTTCTGCATCAGGTTGAAACCTTTATGTGCTTTATCGGCACCTCCGAAGGCATCGGCAGGATCATTGGCCAGATTTTTTTTGATGTTTTCAATATAATCGGTTTCCACGATGACATCAGAATCTACAAAGACCAGCCAATCATTTTTGGCTCGTCTCGCGCCATAATTCCTGGACAAGCCCGGTCCCGAATTTTCTTTGCGGAAGAACTGGATATCCAACGACTCGCGGAACAGTTCTACGGTGGGAAGCAGCGCCATCTTGGAACCATCATCTACCACAATCACTTCAAAATCTTTATCGCTCTGGCGGGACAAGGAATTGAGGAGTTCGAAAAGCTCGTCCTTTCTGTTGAAAATGGCGATGATGATAGAGATTGAAGTCAATGCGATAAAGGATTAATGAATACTTGGGCTAACAATTTTCAAAAATATATAAAAAGCTTCAATCCTTAAAATTGCAATGTCGTTTTGGCTAAAGTTTATGATGCCCGTCAGGACAGATTTTTCGGGGAATAGAAAAAGAGAAACTTCTTTTTGGCCATCTCAAAATCGCTCCAGCTGTCACAATCTATCTCGTAGGCCACTACTCCGGAAGTGGGAAGATTGACAATCTCATCCGTGAGCGAATTGGCAAAATTGGAGATGCCGTTGTTGTGAGAAAAAAGCGCAAGACTGTTCACCTGATTTTCCGTGTCAAAGATCACGGACAGAAAATGATCTTCCGAAGGGCGGTACAGTTTTTCCTGAGTGGTAAAATCCTTACCGAAAACTTTGGAAAACAGTTCGCAGGTTTCCCGGGCGCGCACGGCGGGACTGGAGACAAAGCGGTCTATCCTCACATCCTTATTCAGCAGGAGTTGTGCCATTTTGGGCGCATTGGTTCGGCCCAATTCCGTGAGCGGACGGTCAAAATCCTCCATTTCTTCCGGCCAGTCGCTCTTGGAATGTCTAATCAGTAGAAGTGTTTTCATAGGCTGTTTTTCTGATGAAAATAATTTTTGATGCACGAATAATTTTTAAAGTTAATAAATAATATTGATACATAATCTGCTAATTTTATAAATCCAAAAAAAATGCAGCCCGTTAGGAACTGCATTTCAACAATTTAATTTAAATATAGACTTATTTCCATCCGCCTCCGAGCGCGCGGTAAAGATCTACAATGCTGCTGAGTCTTTGTCTTTTGATGGAGGCCAGATTCAGTTCTGCTTGTAGAGAATTGCCTTGAGCTGTGATCACTTCCAGGTAATTGACCAATCCGCTTTTATAAAGTTTTTCAGCACTTTGGATTCCGGATTTCAAGGTCGTAACCTGCTCTGCAGCTTTCTGTTCCTGAACTTTCAGGCTCTCGTTGGAAACCAATGCATCTGAAACTTCGCCAACGGCATTCAGAACAGATTGACGGAAGGCCAGAACATTTTTCTCTCTTTGGATTTTTGCTACATTCAGGTTGGTTTTCAATTGTCTTTTCTGAAAAACCGGTTGCGTGATTCCTCCTAAAGCAGAACCAAACAACGAAGCCGGAATCTGAAACCAGTTATCAAACCTGAAAGAATTCACACCGCCATTAGCAGTGATTTTCAAAGAAGGATACATATTCGCCTGGGCAATGCCGATCAAAGCATTGGATTCTAACAAAACCAATTCCTGCTGACGAACATCCGGACGGCGGCTTACCATTGCTGCAGGCAATCCGGCAGAGAAATTCTGAGGTAACGATGTGTCAGACATCTCAATCGTTCTGTTGATTTTAGTCGGATTTTCGCCTACCAAAATACTCAGAGCATTTTCCTGGATTTTAATATTTTGTTCCAGTTGCGTAATCAGGAGTTCTGTATATTCCTTTTGTGCTTTGGATTGCTGAACGCCTAAAGAGGTTGCATCGCCGCTTTGCCAGATTTTTTCTGTGATGTTAAGTGTATTTTTGCTCAGTTCAAGATTCGATTTTGCAATTTCTAATTGCTTGTCCAGCATTAGCAAATTGTAATAACCTTGCGCAATCGCAGCGACCACCTGTGTTTGAATTGCTTTGGTCGCTTCATAGGTTTGCAGATATTGCATTTTCGAAACTTCCTGCTGATTCTTGATCTTCCCCCAAATGTCTGCTTCCCAAGACAGATTGAACGCTGCATTGTAATCTTCAACGTAACTTTTTCCAAGGAACAGGTTGATGCTTTGTCCGTTCAGACTATTCTCAGAAGGTTTGGTAATCTGAGCCGCAACGCCAAATCCAACCTCAGGATATTGCATATACTTCGCTTGTTTCAATCTTTCATGTGAAGATTCAACCTGTTTCAAGGCAATCTGCAAGTTATAATTATTTTTGATGCCCTTTTCAATCAAGCCTTGCAAAATCGGGTCATTGAAAAACTGTCGCCATTCCAGGTTGGCGACGCTGGCAGTGTCGGCTGTTGCCGTGTATTGAAAAGTTTCCGGCACCTCCGGCGTAACTTTGTTCAAAGCTAATTTTGGCATACAGGAAACCGCACTTGCCACGACTGCTGTGGAAACTACAATCTCTTTTATTTTTTTTATAATGTTCATTGAGTGTTATTTTTTTATCACAAAGGCGCAAATAATCTTTATTGTCAAAAGCTCTAAGACGCAAAATAAAATTGGAGATTTTAAATCTTTGTGCCTTATCAATAGAGGTAATGGAAAAAATCTTTGTGCCTTTGCATTTAAATTTAAATTAAATTCAAAGCGGCTCTTTCTTTTTTCAGTCTGCGTTTCTTTTTGCTTGGCATTTGCTCATGCAGATATTGAAAAATCACGTACATCACAGGAATGATAAAAATCCCGAATACAACACCTGTAAACATTCCGCCAACGGTACTGATGCCGATAGAATGATTTCCTTTTGCCGCAGCACCTTGTGTCCAAACTAATGGAAGCATCCCGATAATGAAAGCGAATGAGGTCATCAGAATAGGTCTTAATCTCAATCTTGATGCTTGTAAAGCCGATTCAATCAGGGTTTTGCCTGCTTTTCTTCTTTGAACTGCAAATTCTACAATCAGAATGGCATTTTTCGCCAGCAATCCAACGAGCATTATTAATCCAACCTGAACATAAATGTTATTGTCAATTCCAGCCAATCCTGTAAAAGCAAACACTCCGAAAATCCCTGTCGGAACCGTCAGAATAACGGCAAACGGAAGAATGTAACTCTCATATTGCGCTGCTAACAGGAAGTAAACAAACAAAATACTCAAAAGGAAAACGAAAGCCGTTTGTCCTCCGGTTTTGATTTCTTCTCGCGTGATTCCCGTCCATTCATAGCCGTAACCTCTCGGTAAAGATTGTTTCGCGGTTTCTTCCACCGCTCTAATCGCATCACCAGTACTGTAACCAGGTTTTGGTGTTCCATTAATGGTCACGGCATTGAACAAATTGTTTCTTGTTACCGTTTCTGGTCCGAAAGTTCTTTTCAAAGTCACTAATGTTTTGACAGGAACCATTTCGTTCTGGTTATTTTTTACATAGATGCCGTCCAAAGAATTCGTGTCCGTACGGTAAGGAATATCCGCCTGCGCCATTACCCTGTAATATTTCCCGAACCTGTTGAAATCCGAAACGAAGCTACTTCCGTAATAGATTTGCATCGTCTGCATCAGTTCGGTAATCGAAACACCTAACTGGTTGGCTTTATCGGTATCGACATCGATTGTATATTGAGGATTTCCTGCTGCGTACGTTGTGAAAGCAAAAGCAATCTCGGGACGTTTCATCAGTTCTCCGATGAAAGCCTGAGTTGTTGTTCCCAATTGTTCAAAAGAACCGTTGGTTTTATCCTGAAGCATAAACTCGAAACCGGACACGTTACCAAATCCCTGAACTGTCGGGAAGTTGAAGAAGAACGCATTCGCATCTTTTACCTGAGACACTTTTCCCGTCAAAGCGGCAGCAATCTGATCCGGATCTTTCATATCGCCTCGTTCGTCGTAATCTTTCAGTTTGATGAAACCTGCAGAGTAGGGCGAAGCATTCGCATTACTGATGAAATTCAGTCCGTCTGCAACCCAAAGGTGATTGGTCGCATTTTCACCTTTTACAATTTTATCGATTTGTTCCGTTGCTTTGTGTGTTCTTTCCAATGAACTTCCCGGCGGCGTATTCACAGCGTACAAAACGAAACCCTGGTCTTCGGTCGGGATAAATCCGGTCGGTGCTTTGTTGATCAGGAAAATACTCGCCGCGATGATAATTCCTAAACCGCCAATAGCCACCCATTTATTCTTAATTAAAAACTTAAGACTGTAAATGTACTTTATGGTCATATTATTGAAAGCCACGTTGAAAGCATTGAAAAACTTGGCTCCAAAACCTTTTTTGTGACCATGCTCGCCGTGTTCACCCTGAGGATCGTTCAGGAACAATGCGCATAAAGCTGGACTTAATGTCAATGCATTAACAGCAGAAATCATAATGGCAATCGCCAATGTGAAAGCAAATTGTCTATAGAAAACGCCTGCAGGACCTTGCATAAAACCAACCGGAATAAATACCGCACACATTACCAAAGTAATCGAAATAATGGCGCCTGAAATTTCTGACATAGAGCTCATTGTGGCTTGCTCTACAGGCATTCCTGTATGTTCCATTTTGGAATGGACAGCTTCCACAACGACGATTGCATCATCGACCACAATTCCGATGGCGAGAACCAATGCAAACAATGTCAACATATTGATACTGAATCCGAACAGCTGCAGGAAGAAGAATGTTCCGACAATCGCCACAGGAACCGCAATCGCCGGAATCAATGTTGAACGGAAATCCTGAAGGAAAATGTAAACAACAATGAAAACGAGGATAAAAGCAATCACCAAAGTTTCAACCACCTGATGAATGGACGCATCCAAAAAGTCTTTGGAATTGTACATAATAATCGGTTTTACACCTTTTGGCAAAGTTGTTTTGAATTCCTCCACCTGTTTTTCGATTTCAGTTAAGATTTCGTTGGCGTTAGAACCTGCCGTTTGAAGAATGGCGAAACCAGAGACCGGTTTTCCGTCCACTCTGTTTGCAGCGGTGTAAGTGTAGGAACCAAATTCTACTCTCGCCACATCTTTCAATCTCAGGAAAGAACCGTCATTATTGGCTTTGATGGCAATATTTTCGTAGTCCTCATTCTTGCTGAGTTTACCTTTGTATTTTAGAATATATTCGTAAGTTTCCTTGCTTCCTTGTCCAAGACGGCCCGGAGCCGCTTCCAAGTTATGGTCTTTCACCGCATTCAAAACTTCCTGAGGCGAAAGATTGTTGGCTGCCAAACGGTCCGGCTTCAGCCAAAGTCTCATTGAATAATCCCGCGTTCCGAAAACCTGCGCCTGCGCCACGCCCGGAATACGTTGCAGCTGAGGAATGATATTAATTTTCATATAGTTCTGCAGGAATAGTTCATCGTATTCCTTTGGGTCTTCACTATACAATCCCATAAACATAATGAAACTGTTCTGAACTTTCTGAGTGGAAATTCCCGCCTGAACAACCTCCTGCGGAAGCTGGCTCATTGCTTTGGAAACCCGGTTCTGAACATTCACCGCAGCATTGTCCGCATCAGCGCCCTGTTTGAAGAATACGCTCAAAGTCATCGTTCCGTCGTTACTGGAATTGGATGTCATATAGGTCATATTTTCAACACCGTTCACTGCTTCCTCAATAGGAACGGCAACAGAACGCGCTACAACTTCTGCATTCGCACCCGGATAAAATGCCGTGACCTGGACACTTGGCGGTGCAATGTCAGGAAACAATGTAATCGGCAAATTAAACACCGACAATGCTCCCAACAGCAATAATATAATGGAGATGACCGTGGAAAGGACCGGTCTTTCTATAAATTGTTTTAACATACTAGTTTAAATTTTAATTGCCTATAGCGATTAGCTTTTGGCTACTGGCTTTAAATAATGCTTCAGAATTATTTTTTTTAAATGTTATATTAAATGCAAATAGCTAGAAGCCAAATGCCAGAAGCAGTCTACAAAGGATTGGCTTTTAATAAGCTGTCAGAAGAGATCGTTTTTGGTTTGATAAGAACACCGTCTTTTAAATTTCCGATTCCGGTGAATACGATTTTGTCACCTTTCTTCAATCCTTCGGAAATGAAGTAATAATGTTCTGTCTTCCCAGCGATTTTCACAGGTTTGCCGGTCACTTTGTTGTCTTTTCCAAGAACATAGACATACGTTTTATCCTGAATTTCGAAAGTAGATTCTTGCGGGATAATTACGGCGTTGTCCATCAGTTGCGGCATACGGACACGACCTGTATTTCCGGTTCTCAATGTTCCGTTTGGATTCGGAAAAACCGCACGGACGCTGATGGCACCAGTTGTTTTATCAAATTGTCCGTCAATCATTGTCATTTTTCCTTTCTCGACATAAATACTGTTATCCGCTATTACCAGTTCCACCAACGGCATATTTCGGAGTTTCTCTTCCAGCGTAGCACCAACATACTTTTTTTGGAAAGCGATGAAATCCATCTCGCTCAAAGAAAAGTAAGCGTAGATCTGACTAATATCTGAAAGCAGTGTCAGTGGAGTTGCGTCGCTTCTGGAAATTAAACTTCCTTTCTTGTACGGGATTCTCCCGATGTAGCCACTTACCGGCGCTGTAATCGTTGTAAAACCAACGTTAATTCGGCTTCCGCCTAGCGAAGCTTTTGCCTGTGCTGCGGCTGCAACGGCTGCTGCATAATTGGCTTCTGCCGTTTTCAGCTGTACATCAGAAACGACTTTGTCAGCAACCAAAGGCTGAAGTCTGTCTACTTCTACTTTTGCTTTTTGAATATTGGCATTGGCAGCCTGAAGGTTAGCAGCAGCCATATTCATCTGTTCGCCGTAAACTCGCGGATCAATTTTGAATAACGGCTGTCCGGCTCTTACAAAAGAACCTTCTTCAACATAGATTCTGTCCAGATAACCGTCTACCTGAGAACGGATTTCCACATTGTTTTTACCTTCCAATGCTGTGGGAAATTCCTGATAAGTAGATGTGGTCGAAGTGATGACCGTATACACGGGAAGCTCCGGCGTAGGGAAAGCCATGGCTGCACTGTCCGCTGCCTTGGTGCAGCTCTGTAAAAAGATGATGCCCGCAGTCAGTAATGTCAATTTTAAATTGTCAGTTATTTTCATTTCAAGTTTTTAAATGTTATGATTAGTAATAGTGATCTTTGTATGATTAATGTTATTTTTCCTAACGGTGTTAATATTTACGTCAAAAAATTTTAAGCTTTTGTATTCATGATTTCCGAATGTTTAATTAGATAGGTTTTAATAATAATTTGCTTTATGATGTTAAATTTTCTAACAGTGTTAATTAATGCGTGTGTATTATTCATAGATAAATTGAGATCTGAATTAAAATAATGAGCTGCTTTAATATACCGTTAATATTCCTAACACTGTTAATTCTTTGGGCAAAAAAAATTACAATGATTTGATGAACGCCGAAACGGTCTCATCCAAAGTGGTTTTGTTCATTGTAGAAGGAATATCATCATTTCTCATCATCATAATAGAAATCAGGCCATGCACCGCAGAAAATAATGCGTGCGAAGAGTGGCAGGCATTTTCTGGCTTAGATCCTTTTTTATTGATGATCTCCAGCGTACATTCGTACAACATATCCTGGAAAGAGGAGAATTCTTCCTTCATCATCCCTTTTCCGCTGCACTGCATTCCCAGGCCAAACATCAGCTGATAGTATTCCTTGTTTTTGAAGGCAAACTTCCAGTAGGCATCCACTATCGCCACCAGTTGATCTTCCGGTGTGTCGTGTTTTTTCTGTGCTTTGAGCAGTTCGATGTGCAAATGATGAAAACCATTCAGCGAAATCTCATACAGGATCGCTTCCTTGTTTTCAAAATAGTCGTAAACTACAGGCGCGCTGTACTCGATAGCATCGGCAATCTTGCGGATCGACAGGGAAGCCCAGCCTTCTGTCTTGGCCAGAGAAAATGCCGCATCCAAAATATTGGCGCGGATCGATTCTTTCTCCCGTTGTCTGCGTTCGTGTACTCCCATAATTAGTTTTCCTAACAGTGTTAGCAAAATTAGAAACTTTTTGTCTTAAGTTCCAAATGTTTTTTAAGTTTTCCTGTCTAGTATCAATTATTTTAAAGTTAAAAAATTGGTTATCAAAATAATAACAAAGACAAACCCGCAGATTTGTCTTTAATAAATGTTATGATAAAACCTCAATTAAGCTTCAATGAAAGCCAATAAATCCTTGTTGATGGTTTCGTGCTCGGTGGTTGGCATCCCATGAGGGAAACCAGGATAGGTGATCATTTTGCCGTTTTTCAGCAATTTGATGGATTTCAGTGCCGCGTTCTCGATAGGAACGATCTGGTCATCCTCGCCATGCATCACCAGAACCGGGATGTCTACTGCTTTCAGATCTTCGGTAAGGTCTGTTTCGGAAAATGCCTTGATGCCGTCATAATGCGCTACGATACCGCCCATCAGGCCTTGTCTCCACCAATTTCTCTGGACGCCGTCCTTTACATCGGCACCTTCTCTGTTATAGCCGTAGAACGGGAAAGTAAGGTCATAGTAGAACTGATTTCTGTTATTCATCGTCTGTTCTCTGATATTGTCGAAGACGGACATCGGAACACCATCCGGATTGTTCTCGCTCTGTACCATGACCGGCGGGATTGCACTGATGAGTACAGCTTTTTTGGCTCTTCCGTTCGCATATTTGTTGACATATCGGATCACTTCGCCTCCTCCCGTTGAGTGTCCAATGTGTACCACGTCTTTCAGGTCAAGGAACTCTACCAGTTCTGCCGCGTCGGCAGCATACTGTTCTATCGTATGGTTATATATATTCTGGCTGGAGCGGCCGTGGCCTCGTCGGTCATGCGTGATGACTCTGTAGCCTTTTTTCAGAAAGAAAATCACCTGGGCATCCCAGTCATCGGACGACAATGGCCAGCCGTGGTGAAACATCAAAACCGGTCCTTCGCCTTGGTCTTTGTAAAAAATCTCTGTTCCGTCTTTTAATTGTAGTGTACTCATTTTGTTTAATTTTTAGTGTTGTTTAATTTTTAGCTGAATGTTCTCTTGTAATTCTTTAGCAAATGTAAAGCGTTGACAGCTAATTCATCTTGATCTAAGATAACTTCTAAAATTTCGTATAAAATTTTTATGAGAAAAACTCTGATTTAATTTTCGAGAACAAAAGCGTCTGAAATTAAAACTGTTGAAACAAGTACCTGTTAGGATAAGTCAGTTTTTCACTTTTCCGGTTACCATTTACAATAATGTGGATGATGTTCATCTGATCATCAAAAATATTGTACAGAAAGCTGACCGCGGTTTCGACCTTTTTCGGGTTGCTGACCACTTCTGATTCCAGAAAGATGTTGACCCCTTCTTTATCCTCCTCAAAGCCGACAAAATTGACTTTCACCATTTGGTTATTCACTTTCAGCTTAAGGTATTCTGATGCGTACAACTTCAGGGCGTCGTTCATGTCTTTTTGAGATGGAGCTTCTAAGAAGTGGAGGTTTTTTCCATATTTGGCATTAACGGCATTTTCCAGATCATCCATGAAGAATCGGCCGGTCACCTCAAAAGTTTTTGATTTCTGGTTGTAATTAAATTCCATGGATCCCACATGATACGGATGCGGCATGAAGGAAAAAAGTGCAGCACATACGGACAAAATAAACGCCGTCATAAAAAAGTTCTTCATCATACCCAAAAAATAAATTCGAAATTAATCATTATTTTCGTAACCGTTTTAAATTAAGGCAGGATGCAGGATTTTATTTTTTATTTGAAATTGGGTTGGGAACATATCATTTCGCTGGATGCGCTGGACCATCAGCTTTTCATTCTGGCCTTGATTGCTGTCTATTCTTATAACGACCTCAAAAAAATCCTGATTCTGGTGACGGCTTTCACCATCGGGCATTCCGTCACCCTGGTGCTCAGCGCTTTGGATGTGCTGCGTGTTCCAGGGAAATGGGTGGAGTTTCTCATTCCGCTCACCATTGTCATTACGGCGCTGTATAATATTCTCATGAAAAACCATCAGAAAAACCTCATGCAGCTGAATTACTACCTGGCGCTGATCTTTGGGCTGATTCACGGAATGGGATTTGCCAATACAGCGCGGATGATGATTGCCAAAGAGCAAAGCTTATGGATTCCGCTTTTGGGATTCAATATAGGTCTGGAACTCGGGCAGATTCTTGTGGTGATCGTCCTTTTGCTGGTCCTTTTTATATTGCTGAAACTTTTCCGCGTCAACCGTAAAGACTGGATTCTTTTTGTCTCATCCGGAGTTTTTGCATTGTCCATGAAGATGGCACTGGAAAGGTTGCCTTTTTAGGATTTCTGTTTTCTTTCAATAAAACCTTGTATTCAATATAAAATTCCGCGGCATTTTCTTACATTTGGTTACCCATAATGGAGTAATCCTCTAATTGTATTGAAAATGAAAAGAAAGGTTTTAGGACTTTTATTGTGTTCAGCGGCATTGTCTGCACAGAATATCCAGAACAATCCCGGAAGCAACCATGGTAACAAGTTCGAGCAGCTTGGCACCATTCTACCTACGCCCAACGTTTACAGAACAGCATCTGGTGCACCTGGCTCAGCCTACTGGCAGCAGCGTGCCGATTACGATATCGAAGCCTATCTGGACGAGGATAAGCGGAATCTGAAAGGCTCCGAAACGATCACTTATTTTAACAATTCGCCGGACGATCTGGATTATCTCTGGCTGCAACTGGACGAGAATGAACAGTCATCGGTCAGAAACGCCGATTTCCCATTCTCCAGCACGCTGCCGAAGCGCGCTGTCATCAGCAATCTGAAAACAACAGACCTGCCAGCGCCGGACAATGGCTATGGTGTAAATTTGGAAAAAGTAACGGACGCCTCCGGCAATCTGCTGAACTTCACCGTCAATAAGACGATGATGCGCATTGATCTGCCCAAAGTTATTAAAAAGGGAGAAACCATTACGTTTAAAATCAACTGGAATTATAACATTGCCAACCGCATCGAAAAAGGCGGCCGCGGTGGTTACGAAAACTTCCCGGAAGACGGCAATGATCTCTACACGATGACCCAATGGTTTCCCAGGATGTGCGTTTACAGTGACTTTCACGGTTGGCAGAATCATCAGTTCACAGGCCGCGGAGAGTTTGCTTTGGTCTTCGGAAATTATAAAGTGAAACTGAATGTTCCGGCAGATCACGTGGTGGGCGGAACCGGAGAGTGCAGGAATTATGAGCAGGTTTTGACATCCGAACAATTGGCGAGATACCGAAAAGCTCAAAATGCTGACGAGCCGGTTGAAATTGTGACACTGGAGGAGGCCAAAGAAGCGGAAAAGAACCGTTCCAAACAGCGTAAAACCTGGATTTTCGAAGCGAAGGACGTCCGTGATTTTGCCTGGACATCTTCCCGGAAATTCGTCTGGGATGGCATGCGCGTCACCATTCCGGAAAATAACAATAAAGTGATGGCCATGAGTTTTTATGGTAAAGAAGCCTACGGACTGTACCGTAAATTTTCCACCAAAGCCATTGCACACACCATTAAAACCTACTCCGAATTTACCATTCCTTATCCGTATCCTGTGGCGCAATCCGTAGAAGCGGCCAACGGTATGGAGTATCCGATGATTTGTTTCAACTATGGTAGAACGGAGAAAGACGGCACCTATTCCGAAGCTATCAAGAACGGAATGCTGGGCGTGATTATCCACGAGGTGGGACATAACTTTTTTCCGATGATTATCAATTCCGATGAGAGACAATGGAGCTGGATGGACGAAGGTCTCAACACTTTTGTAGAATATCTGACGGAAGAAAAGTGGGACAACAAGTTCCCGTCCAAGCGTGGCCCGGCGTGGACCATCGTAGATTATATGAAACTTCCTAAGGATGAGCTGGAACCGATCATGTCCAATTCCGAAAACATTGCCCGATTTGGCCCGAATGCCTATTCGAAACCGGCCACGGGACTTAATATCCTGCGTGAAACCATCATGGGAAGAGCCTTGTTTGATAAAGCTTTCAAAACTTACGCTAAGCGCTGGGCATTCCGCCATCCGGAGCCTGCAGATTTTTTCAGAACCATGGAGGATGCCAGCGGCGAAGACCTGGACTGGTTCTGGAGAGGCTGGTTCTACGGTACAGATCCTGTAGATATCGCCATTGACAAAGTGACCGTGGCAACGCCTGATTTTACTGCCACACCAAAAGCCGAAACAGTGAAATACACGGTGGATCAACCGGCACTCAACGCATTTGAGGATATTTCCAAGATCAGAAACAAGGAAGACAAGTCTATCAAGTTTTATGCAGATCAGGACAAGGATGTTCAGGATTTTTACTACCGTTATGACCGCGGCCAGGAGAAAGTCGATACATCCAAAGAATACGAATTGGTGATGAGCAATCTGGAAAAAGCAGATGCAAAAGACATCAAAAAAGAAAAAAACATCACGGCATATCAGATTGATTTCACCAACAAAGGTGGACTTGTAATGCCGATTATTCTGGAATTTACATTTGAAGACGGTTCCAAAGCTACGGATAAAATCAATGTCCAGATCTGGCGTCATAATGAGCAGAAAGTTTCCAAGACTTATTATTTTGATAAAAAGATCAAATCCATTCAGCTGGATCCGATGAAAGAAACGGCAGACATTGACACTTCCAATAACTTCTGGGCGGCAGCCTCCTCAGGCGAAGCGCCAAGCCAGTTTCAGGTTTTCAAGCAGAAGCAGAAAGATGCTGCCAGAGGCGCCTCCAACGGAAAAGTGAATCCTATGCAGGCCGCGGGAAAAAAGTAATTTGAAATCTTAACAAAGCAAAAACGGTTGTTCAAATCCCGAACAACCGTTTTTTTATAATCCAAAGCGTAACGAATTTCAATTCACATCAACCATCATTTATCATTTATAAACCATCAACCACTAACCACCAACCATCAACCATCAACCAACCTCAAAGTCTGTTCTGTTCATCGGTCTTGCGTCCGGCCTGTGCATCTTTCACTTTCTGATTCCCAAAGTTATACTTGATGTTGAACATCACGTACTGTGTGTCCCGGTAATCCTTAAAATTCTGATTCTGATCCGCATACCGTGTCGAAATCGTGTTTCTGTCAGTCCGGAAAATATCGTTGAAAACAAGACCCGCTTCCAGTTTTTTATTCAGTAATTTTTTATTGATGATGATAGTGGTGCGCTGCGAGGAACTGATGTCGAATGAGCCCTGGATCGTTTTGGAATTATACACGTAAGATAGATTCAGATCCCATGTTTTAGCTTTGTCCAGTGTGATTTGAGTGGAGATGTTGGCGTTGTAGAAAAAGACTTCATTTTTGTAAAGGATGCGATCCGTTCCCAAAAAATAATTGTCCTGATATTCTCCGGAGGCAAAAAGGTTGAGCTTCCAAAATGACCTGATAGTTAAGCTTTTGGAAACATTTGCACCAAGGTTTTGGCCATGATCGATATTGGTGTAATGGTACACAGTTTCAAAAGTCTGCGGATTCTGGACGGAAATTTCCATAGAAGGATCTTTGATGTAACTGTAGTACGCTTCGAAATTCCAGTCCTTTATGGTGTAAGTCAGACTCAGATTGTGGATAATGGTGGACTTCAGATTGGCGTCACCCTGAAAATAAGCGTACAGGTTATAATAGGATTTGGATGGATTGAGGAAATCATAGTTGGGGCGGTCAATTCTTTTGCCGTAGGAAAATCCCAGTTGCTGGCCTTCTTTCAGCTTGTACATCAGGTAGAAGGTGGGAAAGAGTCCGGTCCTGTTGCTCCTGTTTTGCACCGCAGGATTATCGGAACTGGTATGGATAAGCGTGGTTTCGGAGCGCAGTCCAGCCTTCATTTCCCATTGCTTCCATTGGTATTCGGAAGAGATGTAGGCGGCGAAAATGTTTTCCTTATACTCGAAAAGATTACTCCTTTCAAGGTCTGGGATCAGCGTGCCGCTGCTGCCGTCATAGAAATCAAGGTCATTTTTATTGTTGACAAGGCTGTATTTCAAACCACTTTCCAGCGTGAAGTGATCATCAGAATATCGATAATCCAGCTGCGTCGCCAGCAGCGAGATGTCCTGCACACTGTTATTCGCAAACCGGTTCTGACTTTCCGGTTCTCCCTCAAAGTTCAGCAAGGTCCTGACATCCTGATTTTCTTTGAATCGTTTGACACTTGAATTATTGGTCCAGGTGAGATTGTGATTTCCGAATTTTTTATCGAAAACCAGATAGGCATTGAAATGATTGTTAAACTGGCTTCTGCCGTTCGAAGTCAGATAGTAGGATTGAAGCTGAATATTTTCCGTGCTGTAAATACGGGTTGGCACCCTGTAGTTCCCGAAATTATCCGGTGCATTGTAACCATCAAAACCGAATTGGATGGTGGAGAGACTGTCCATAGTATATTGTCCCGAAAAGTTGTAGACGTGTTGTTCATGCGCATGTGTTTTCCGCACCATATCACTTTCCCAGCGTGTCTTATCCTGATCGAAGGTGACGACATCAAAATTGTACCGCACGTAATCGCCGGTCACGAAATTGTAGTTGCCCGTCAGCTGCCATTGGTCTGTATTGTACGATTGGGATGTTCCCAGCAGACCTCTGGCATAGGTAGCCTGCGTGTACCGTGCCGAGATCCTGCCTTTGTAGCCGGAGAGCACATTTTGCTTCATTTTAATGTTAATAATTGCGCTGCCCTGTGCATCATATTTCGCTGGCGGATTGGTAATGACCTCCACAGAAGACACATTATTGCCGTCAGTATTTTCCAGGAGCTGCCTGAGCTGTTCCTGCGTCATCATGGTCTTTTTATCATTGATGGTGACGATGATCTGAGAATTTCCGCGGACACTCAGTTCCTCATTTTTGACCAAAACATTGGGTGTGCTTTTCAGGATTTCCCAGGCATTCAGGTTTTGGAGCGGAGTTTTATCGATATTGAATTCCAGGCGGTCAATTTTTCTTTTCAGCAAAGGTTTATTGGCCTCCACGGTAACGGTTTCGATGGTTTTCACCGTATCTTTTTTGAGGATGATGTTGAGGAAGTCATTCTCTTCCAGGACGAGTTCGTAATCCTTATAATTGTCCTTCTTTATGATTAACGACACTGGAAATGGAGTAGTGCCATCCACCGTAAAGTTTCCATCCTGGTCGGAATAGGAAACCGGCGTGCGGTGGTCAATGTGGACAGCCGCTCCGGCCACAGATTCCTTTTGCTCATTCTCAATGTGACCTTTGATGTTCTGGCTCCAGATCCAAAAAGGTAGGATCAGAAGCAATGTCATATAACGCTTCATAGTTTTTAATTATCTTCGACAAAGTTGAGCCGAAAGCTGCGGAAGTTTTGTTAATGAACGGTTAATGGAAGGTTAATGCTGAGTTGGATAGAAATTAGATCGTATTTTTGAACCATGAATCGAAAGAGAATCATAACGTTAATATTGTTTACGTTCAGCCTGGTTATTCTGGTTGCTCTGCAGGCTTATTACATCTATAATTCCTACCGCCTGGAAGAAAAGGAGCTGAACAGGCAGGCCCGATGGATTGCCGACAAAACGCTGGCCACCATGGACCGCTATGAAAACGAGACCAACGAAGAAAAGCTGGTCGGCGACTTTCAAAGGCTTAAAAATGGGATCATTATTCAGAAGGAAAAAATTACGCATCCGGAACGCATCTACAATTCCGAGAAACGCTACAATCAGAAGCTGGAACATGAACTCCGGAAAAATATCGGCAACTCCGGATTTGACATCGCTCTCAAAAGTGAAATCTATTCTATTGTAGACGAGATGAAGCAGCAGGAACTTTTGCCTGTCAACCGGTCGATTGTTCTGTTCCAAACCGTCAAAAAGATGATGGAGCCCATGACGATTAACGAGGGCAAATGGTCCAGCCGCCAATCGCGGGAAAATACAGATTCGAAGCTCAATGAGAAAGATTACTATCTCGTGAGATCCAAGTCGGCGTTTCAGCTGCTCAATCTTCAGACTTTGGTGCTCAGGAAGATGGTGCCACTGATCATCATCAGTTTGCTGATTGTCATTCTGATCATGATCCTTTTTCGAAACAGCCTGCGCAACCTGAACCGCCAGGAGAAGAAAATTGCCCAGCTGCACACCACGATTGATTCCATTGCCCACGAACTCAACACGCCAATTACAACCCTGAAATTCTCCATCGCCCAATTTCCGGATTCTGAGGTCAAGCCCTTGCTGGAACGCCAGCTCAGTCGCCTGAAACACATTGTGGCGTCCATCCATCACCAGAATGCCGAGGATTTACTGATGAATCAGACATTGCTCACGCAGTATTTTGAAGACGCCAGACGGACCTTTCCGGACATCGCTTTTGATCTCAAATTAGATTTCAGGCAAAACCTGTCATTAAAATACAATGACTTCAGACAACTGATGGACAACCTCATTTATAATTCTGTAAAATATGGAGCAAGTACAATCCGTATTGTCATCAAAGCTGATGACCGCATGGAACTGACGGTTTACGATGATGGTATCGGCATCCCGAAGTCTGAAACCCAGGCTATTTTTGAAAAATATTACCGCATCACCAGACAGGAAAATCTTCATGTCAATGGTCTCGGCGTCGGTCTTTTCCTCGTGAAGACCATTGTCGATCACTATAAAGGTGAGATTCATGTACTTCCGCAACAGCAAGGTGTTTCATTTAAAATTATCATTCCGGATGAAGCCTAAAATTTTATTGGTCGAAGACGATCAGGACCTGGGGATGGTCCTCAGACAATACCTCGAATTTTCCGATTTTGAGGTGAAGTGGATCTCAAATCCCCGAGAACTGCTGAATCACATGAAAGCTGTCGAAGACTGTCAGCTGGCCATCCTGGATGTGATGCTACCATTCATGGACGGCTTCCAACTGTCCAGAGAGATCCGCAAATGGTCCGCCATTCCGTTTCTGTTCCTCACCGCAAAAGGGCAAAGCATCGATAAAATCCTGGGTCTGAAACTGGGTGCCGACGACTACATCACCAAACCATGCGAACCGGAAGAATTGATCTTAAGAATCAAAAATATTCTCAGGAGAAACCATACGGTTTCAAAATCACGTATTGAATTGGGTACGTATATTTTTGTGCCTTCTCAATTCCATCTCATTCACAATGGGGAGACCATCCAGCTCACCGAAAAAGAATCCAAACTGCTTTTGCTGCTCTCCAAGAATAATGGAAAGGTCATCAACCGCAAGGACATCCTGGAGACACTTTGGGGCGAGAATGATTATTTTCTCGGCCGCAGTCTGGACGTCTTTATGACACGCCTGCGTAAATATTTCCAGAACGATGAAAGAATCCGTATGGAAGCCGTCCGAGGTATTGGATTCCGGGTCCGTTTTCCGGAATCATGACGATTTTGAACTTTGGATTTGAATTGCTCTGAGAGAAAGCGCTCCAAAGTATAGCAGTCAAAAATTTTATAAAGTCATTGATCCTGATAGACACCCTTTTCTTGTATAAGAATTAAGACGGTGTAATAAGATCAATTTTATCAGATACAGCTCAGTAGGTGCGTTCTGTTAGTAGCAAAGTTTTGCATGGCAAATTTCCGTTAGGAGCGACCTGTTAATAGCAGGCTTTTTTCAAATGCTAATCTTAACTACATAGGTGCGTTCTGTTAATAGCAAAGTGTTTTGTGTGGCAAATTTCCGTTAGGATCGGCCTGTTAATAGTAGCCTTTTCTCAGCCAGTCATCTCAGCTCCGGAGGAGCGGTCTGTTAATAGCAGCCTTTTTTCAACCGGTGATTTCAGCTCCGTTAGGCGCGCCCTTTTAATAGCTGATTTTTCTCAACGAGTAATTTCAGCTCCGTTAGGAGCGGCCTGTTAATAGGAGCCTTTTTTCAACCGGTGATTTCAGCTCCGTTAGG
>DBLQ01000079.1 GCA_002297505.1 Flavobacteriales bacterium UBA720 | reverse complement strand
CACAGGAAGGCAAGGCATTTCGTATCCTAATCCTAATTTATAGATATCTTCGTGATTGGCAGTTCTTTTCACAGAAGTTCCCATGGCGTAGCCGTTGTTCTCACAAACAAATACTACAGGAAGTTTCCAGTTCATTGCCATATTGAAAGTCTCGTGAAGTGAACCCTGGCGAACAGCACCATCTCCCATAAAACAGATGTTAACTGCTTTTCGGTCAAAATATTTGTCTGCGAAAGCAATTCCAGCTCCCAAAGGAATCTGACCACCCACGATACCGTGACCTCCGTAAAAACGGTGCTCCTTGCTGAAAATGTGCATAGAACCGCCCATACCTTTCGAGGTTCCTGTAGCTTTACCACAAAGTTCTGCCATAATTCTTTTTGGGTCTACGCCCATCGCCATTGGATGGATGTGGCATCGGTATGCCGTGATCATACTGTCCTTAGACAAGTCCATTGCGTGGGTAAAACCTGCAGGAATCGCTTCCTGACCGTTATAAAGATGTAAAAAACCTCTGATTTTTTGTTTTAGATAGAGAGAACGGCATTTGTCTTCAAACCTTCTCCACATCGTCATATCCTCGTACCACTTCAGGTAGACTTCTTTAGAAAATTCTTTCATTGTTGTTTTGAAATATGAAGCAAAAATAAGAAAAATTTTACTTTCTATTATATGCATATTATCATATTTTTCAGAATCAGAAATTCTCCACTACCAACAACTTGCAATTGCAATGCAATCGATTGCACTTTAGCAATTATTTAACGTTAACAGAGATTCTTTATCTAGTATTAAAATCGGATACCGAAAAAATTACCACATTATGACAGTTGATATATTTTTGTATATTGTTAGCGAAAATTGCAACGATGGAAATCAAAGACCCTATTATCTTATCAATCTCCAGATTTATCTCCAACTTTTTTAATCCACTGGTGTCTTTGGTGATTTATTTCTTTTATTACAGCTACCTCAATTATTCCTGGGAAGAAGCGACGAAAAAATTCCTGCCAATTCTGCTCCTGCTCATCATTCCGGTGGCACTATGGATTTACAGGAATGTAAGAAAAGGCGTTTACAGCAACATGGACGTTTCCAACCGGAAACAGCGGCACTCGCTGTATGTATTTATCATCGTGGCGACTATTGTTTTTCTGGCGGTTGATTATGGGATTCACAACGAAATTGACTGGACGGTTCTCATGCTCTGCATTCTTCTCAGCCTGATGCAGCTGAGTAATTTTTTCATCAAAAGTTCCATGCACACCAGCCTGAATATCTATGTAGCCGCACTGTTCTACGCTGTCAATCCGGCTTTGGGTTTTATTTGGTTACTGCTCGCCATTTTAATTGGTCTCACGAGGGTTATACTCAAGAGGCATACACCACAGGAAGTGCTTTCTGGCGCAGCGATTGCAATTTTCGTATCTTTGATCTACCTCACCTTGGTGAAAGCCTTTATTTTTTAAACTATGAAACTACAACCTCTAACGGCTTCCGAAGAAGATGTAATGCGCATGATCTGGGAAAAGAAATCGATCTATTTCCGCGATCTGATGAGCGCTTATCCGGAGCCTAAACCCCATCAAAATACCGTATCCACATTTCTTAAAATCCTGGTGGAAAAACATTATCTGAACGCCGAAAAGCAAGGCAGAATTTACCTCTACTCACCTGCTGTCAGCTGGCAGGATTATAAAAAAATAGTGACTAAAAAATTTGTTGAGAATTATTTTGAAAATTCCGGAAGTGAGTTGCTGCAGTTGATGATGGATGAAAATCTGATTCAGCCGGAAGATTGGAACCCAGCCGATGCATTAAAAAACGCAACCTTGCCGAAAGCCGAATCCCGGACGATGGATCCTGTGAGAGAACTTGTGAAAGAGCTGACAGGTAAAAAGAAATCCAAGAAAAAGGATAAGTACAAAAAGAAGAAAAAGACAAAATAAAATAAGCAATCAGAAGACTGATTGCTTATTGTGTGTATTTGCGTAAAAAACGACTACCAACGGTTTCCGCCTCTGCTTCCGCCGCCGCCGTTTCCGTAGTTGCTACCGCCACCTCTGTTGCCACCGCCGTAACCACCGCCACGGTTGTTGTCAAAAGAACGTCTTGGTTTATCTTCTTTCGGTCTTGCTTCTGTTACGTTCAACGCTTTTCCGTTGAATTCTTTTTGGTTAAGCGCATCGATAGCCTGCTGACCTTCTGCGTCTCCCATTTCTACGAAACCGAATCCTTTAGATCTTCCGGTTTCTCTGTCTGTGATGATTTTAAGGGAAGAAACTTCACCAAATCCTTCGAATAACTCTTGCAACTGGTCTTCTCTAGTTGCGTAATTGATGTTTGAAACAAAAATGTTCATCTTAAAAAAAATTAAATTAAAGTTGTTTTATAAATTATAAGGGAAAAACAACAAAGAGAATGAACACTGTATTGATTTCGTTATAATAATGCGCAAGATACAACTATTTTTGATACACAATCTATGAATTAAGATTAATATTCGATTAAAATCCTAAATCCCAATGGCGTAGGTACTTCAGGCCACTTCCGCACCTTTTGCTGCTTCCAGAATCCGGAACCAGTCTTCCTCGTCGAGGCGTATTCCAAATGACTGGCTCAGCTCGCGGACCGTTTCCGGCCTCGAAGTGCCAATCACGGGAATAATTCCTGACGGATGTTTCAGGATAAATGCAAGAAGCATCTGATTCTCCTCCGCATCATACTTTTTGCACAGATCTTTGATTACGGTTTGGATTCTCGCATTCTGTTCCGACTTCTCGGAGAAATAACTCCCCATTACCGACCAGGCTGTCGGCCGCAGGTTTTTCATCATCATCTGTTCCAGTGTTCCATTTTCGAAAGCAGAAAGTTCATTGACAGAAACTTCAATCTGATTCGTGACCAGCGGAAAATATTGATTCATCCATTCAAACTGAGATACGGAAAAATTGCTTACTCCAAAGTGCTTCACCTTTCCATTGTCTTTCAGCGTATGAAATGCAGCTGCCACCTCTTCAGGATCCATCAACGGCGATGGACGATGGAGCAGCAGAACATCCAGATAGTCAGTTTTGAGGTTCTGGAGACTTCCATCAACACAATTCAGAATATAGTCCTTAGTATAATTATAGTACTTGAGCGCCGAAGGTTTTTTCTCAGAATTCATTACAATGCCACATTTGGAGATGAACTGTACGCTTTTCCTGTCGATTTTCATTTCTTTCCAGGCATCCCCGAAAAGTTCTTCCGTGGTGTGGCCGCCATAAATATCGGCGTGATCAAAAGTCGTGATATTTTCCCGCAGGCAAACCTCAATGAGTTCCCGGACCCTGGCCGGTGAATTATGAGCGCCCCACTGGCCCCAACGCATGGTTCCCGCTATGATTTCTGAAAACATATTTCTAATTTTTCACAAATATATTATGTTATTCATAAAATTCATTAATACATTTGATATCAGAAAAAATAAATGTTATCGAATTGCTAAGGCCGCAATCCATTAAAATCAACAAAAATTACATCGAGTTATGAACA
>DBLQ01000078.1:6342-6939 GCA_002297505.1 Flavobacteriales bacterium UBA720 | reverse complement strand
AATATGGCAATGAACTGGAAGCTTCCTGTAGTTTTCGTTTGTGAAAACAACGGTTATGCGATGGGAACTTCTGTTAAAAGAACAGCCAATCACGAAGATATCTATAAATTAGGATTAGGATACGAAATGCCTTGCCTTCCTGTGGATGCGATGGATCCGGAAAAAGTAGCCGAAGCTGCTTACGAGGCTATCGAAAGAGCAAGAAGAGGTGACGGACCAACTTTCATCGAAGCAAGAACCTACCGTTACAGAGGTCACTCGATGTCCGATGCAGAACCTTACAGAAGCAAGGACGAAGTGGCACAGTATAAATTGGAAGATCCTATCGAGATTGTAAAAAGCAGATTGCTGGAAAACAACTGGGCTACAGAGCAGGATTTGGAAGCGATTGATGAGAAGTCCAGAGCATTCGTAGAAGAGTGTATCGATTTTATGGAGCAGTCTCCGTATCCGGATATTTCTCAGGTGTATGATTTCGTTTATTCTCAGGGCGATTATCCTTTCCTAGACAAATTAGAAAACTAAAATATTATTAATTTGAAATTTAGAATTTGATGTTTGGATTCCATGAATCTCAAATCTCGAATCTCAAATCTC
>DBLQ01000078.1:0-6222 GCA_002297505.1 Flavobacteriales bacterium UBA720 | reverse complement strand
GAATCTCAAATCTCAAATCTCAAATCAATAAAAAATTATGGCAGAAGTAATTACGATGCCCCGTCTATCCGATACGATGACGGAAGGTAAAGTTTCAAAATGGCACAAAAAAGTGGGTGATGCTGTCAAAGAAGGCGACATCCTTGCAGAAATCGAAACAGATAAAGCGGTTCAGGATTTTGAATCTGAGCTGAACGGTACGTTATTGTACATCGGTGTAGAGGAAGGTGCTCAGGCTCCGGTAGATTCTGTGCTGGCCATCATCGGGAAAGAAGGAGAAGATGTATCTGCGCTGATTGGCGGTGGTGCAAAATCTGAGGAGAAAAAATCTGAAGAAGAGTCCAAAACCGAAAATGAAGCTACCGCAGTAGAAGACAACGATGGAGCATCTGCATCCGCGGATCTTCCGGAAGGTGTGGAAGTGATCACCATGCCTAGACTTTCCGACACCATGACGGAAGGTAAAGTGGCGAAGTGGCAAAAGAACGTGGGTGACACGGTAAAAGAAGGTGATATCCTTGCAGAAATCGAAACGGACAAGGCGGTTCAGGATTTCGAATCGGAGTTCAACGGAACATTATTATACCAAGGTGTTGGCGAAGGCGATGCGGCGGAAGTGGATAAAATATTAGCCATCATCGGCCCTGCAGGAACAGATGTTTCTTCGGTAGTATCTGGTGGAGGCAAAAAGGCAGCAGCTCCGAAATCGGAAGCTAAAGCTGAAACTAAAACCGAAGAGAAACAGGAATCTGCTGCAGCGGTTGCAGCTTCTTCTACAGGCGATAGAGTGGCGATCTCTCCTTTGGCTAAGAAAATTGCTCAGGATAAAGGCATCGATTTCGCGGGCATTAAGGGTTCCGGTGAGAATGGTAGAATTGTGAAGAAAGATGTTGAGAACTATCAGCCTTCTGCAAAATCTGCAACTGCCGAAGTTTCTGTTCCGAAAGCAGTTTCTGCTCAGCCAGCTGTACAATTCACGCCGGGCGAAGACTCCGAAACGCCTAACTCGCAGATGAGAAACATCATCGCGAAGCGACTGGCAGAAAGCAAATTCACGGCACCACATTACTATCTGACGGTGGAAATCAATATGGATAAAGCCATCGAAGCTAGAAAAGAAATGAACAGCATTCCGGATACTAAAGTTTCTTTCAACGATATGGTGATCAAAGCGGTGGCTGTTGCATTGAGAAAACATCCGCAAGTGAATTCTTCCTGGGCGGGCGACAAAATCGTGCACCACGGGAATATCAACGTGGGTGTAGCGGTGGCAGTTCCGGACGGACTGGTGGTTCCTGTACTGAAAAACACAGATTACATGAGCTATAACGAGATTTCCGCAGCGGTAAAAGATATGGCCGGAAGAGCCAAGACCAAAGCGCTGAAAGCCAACGAAATGGAAGGTTCTACTTTCTCAGTTTCCAATCTTGGAATGTTCGGAATCGAGACGTTTACATCCATCATCAACCAACCGAATTCTGCGATCTTATCTGTAGGAGCAATTGTTGAGAAACCAATTGTGAAGAACGGACAAATTGTTGTTGGAAATACAATGAAGCTGTCTCTTGCCTGCGACCACAGAGTAATAGACGGTGCTACAGGCGCTCAGTTTTTACAGACCTTGAGAACTTATCTGGAAAGTCCATTGACTTTGTTACTAGGTTAAAAACCGATTTGAAATATTTTATAAAGCCTTTCAACCTGTGTTGGAAGGCTTTTTTATTTTTGGAATGTCAAAAATTATATTACGTTGCTATGCTGTGAATTTATGTCTTTTATTAATAGCCTCAGTCGTCAGTCACTTTGTCATTCCGTAAGAATCTAAAACATTGTGTGTTCACTATGGCAAGATTCCTGCGGAATGACAAAAAACCGATAAAACATTTTGTTAAGAGCTTAATGCAATCTACATTCAGTTTAACCAAGTTGTTTAGAGAGAAATATAATCTACTTTGAGTTTTTAGAGAGAAATACAATCTACATTGAGTTTAATCAAGTTGTTTAGAGCGAAATGCAATCTACATTCAGTTTAACCAATTTGTTTAGAGAGAAATACAATCTACATTGAGTTTAATCAAGCTGTTTAGAGCGAAATGCAATCTACATTCAGTTTAAGCAAGTTGTTTAGAGAGAAATACAATCTACATTGAGTTTAACCAAGTTGTTTAGAGCGAAATACAATCTACATTCAGTTTAAACGAGTTGTTGGGAGAGAAATAGAATCTGCATAGAGTTTAACCAAGTTGTTTGGAGAGAAATACAATCTACATTCAGTTTAACCAATTTGTTTAAAGAGAAATACAATCTACATTGAGTTTAATCAAGCTGTTTGGAGAGAAATACAATCTACTTTAAGTTTAACCAAGTTGTTTAGAGCGAAATACAATCTAATTGAGTTTCACCCAATTGTTTGGCGACGCTGTACTGATATCAAAGCGTGTTTTGGTGCTGTAAACTGCGTGAGGGATGGAAATGGATATCCTTTTTGTCTGTCTGAGAACGTCTGTATTTACCGAAGTTTCGAAGACAAAAAGATAGCAATGGACAGCCCGACCCGCTTGTTTTTGCCGGTCCTGGAGCTGTGTTTAGGATGCCAAAATGTCTGGGCAAAAACAAAGGGGCACGCCCAAATATTTTCGGATTCGATCATGGAATTCAAGTATATTTGCATTGTGAGAAAGCTTAGTTTTTTATTCGTTTTTGTGGCCGTCTGTGCATCGGCTCAGGATCATCTTTCGAGTTTTAATATGATGTCTTTCACGTACAAGATGACGCCGAAATGGATGGCGTACGTGGAGCTGCAAACCCGTTCCAGACGAGATTATACGGTGATCGATTATTACGAGACCAAGGGCGGAATCGGCTATAATCTTAATAAAAACAATCAGGCCTTTGTGGGACTTGGCCGGTACGGGACGTATGAAAAGATGAAGATCTCGCAGGAGGAGTTCCGGCTGTGGCTGCAATATACGCTCACGCAGCGTGTCGGAAGGCTAAAACTGGACCACCGCGGCCGTGCGGAACACCGTTTTTTCTATGCAAGCCAAACGGGTGAACACACGGAGGCGAACCGCTTCCGGTACAGGCTGAGCGCCACGCTGCCCATCAATAAACCAAAGGTTCAGGAGGAAACATTTTTTGTGAATGCTTTTGAAGAACTTTTCTTTGGACCAAAAGAACCTAATTTCAAACGGAACCGAACCTTTGCAGGTTTTGGTTATCAATTTAATCATTCACTTTCGGCGACATCGGGCTATATGTTCCAGCGTGAGTTTTCGGCGAAGGGCAATGACAATTTTCACTTTCTGTATTTTGCCCTGAACTTTACGATTGATGCTACGGACGATGAAAAGGATATCGTAATTCCGATGGTGGATTAGAAAACTCTTGCATATTGAGCAGATAAAACCCATTTAAAATCTGATGAATTAGCTCAATCTGCAGGAGAAAATTTTTGTACTAATATTTCTCAGACAGGTAGAGGTAAGCCTTCAGATATTTGTTGAAGCGCTTCAGATCTCTTTCGTGCAGCAGTTCTGTACATCGGGTCAAGTCCATATTGTCCCTCAAATCATTAATCTTTACGGCGACTGCCAGCGGACTTTTTTCAACCCGGGCGATGAAGGCATCGTAATCCAGATGTTCCTCTTCGCGTTTGGTGAGGCATTCTACAGCTTCCAGAATATAATCGGGGAAGCCTTTCTCACGGAGATATTCGAATGAGAATTCCGGATGATCTTCTACCACATCGTGGAGTACGCCGACAATCTTTTCATCAATGGTTTTGCCGGCATTCATCACGCGGAAAACGTGTCCCAGATAGGGCGCATCGTATTTGTCGGTTTGTTTTTTGTGCGCTTTGGTCGCAATTTTTATGGCTCTGTAGAGGAGTTCGTGGGTGGACATTCTTATTTCTTTTTCTTTTTGATGCGGAGCGAGTCACTTGTTACTTCTGCGGGAAATCTTTTCTTTTCGGTGGCAGAAAGTTCCAGAAATTCTCCGTCTGGTTTTTTGCTCAGCATCCTGTAATGCGATGCTTTGGCGGAATCTACATTTTTATAAAACGTACCGGATTCGGTGGTCTGTTCGGACCGTTCTGTGTTGACTTTTGGAAGCTTTTTTTGCTGTGCTGTTGCATATGCAGAGGATGCCAGCGCCAGGATGATCATGGTATTTTTCATCGTTTTAATTTTGAATTGAAATTAAAAAAAAACCTTAACTAAATATGTTAAGGTTATATTAAAATTTTAATTTGTAATTATCTTCCCTTCAGCTCGTCCAGAAGTCTTTCCAGAGAATTGAGATCAGAAATCAAAACCTCTCTCGCTTTCGCACCATTGAAACCGCCAACCACGCCAGCCGCTTCCAACTGGTCCATAATTCTTCCGGCTCTGTTGTAACCCAATTTCAATTGTCTTTGAAGCATAGATGTCGAACCTTGTTGCGTAGAAATCACGATTCTTGCAGCGTCTTCAAAAAGCTGATCTTTTTCGTTTGGATCAAACGCTCCGACTGTTGAGCTACTTTCTTCACCTGAATATTCTGGTAAAAGATAAGCATCAGAATAACCTTTTTGCTCGCCGATAAATTCCGCCACTCTCTCGACTTCGGGCGTGTCTACAAAGGCACATTGCAACCGTGTCAAATCATTTCCGTTAAAGTAAAGCATATCGCCTTTCCCTACCAATTGTTCAGCCCCCGGCGAGTCCAAAATTGTTTTGGAATCTACTCCGGAAATTACGCGGAACGCTACACGTGCAGGAAAGTTAGCCTTGATCATACCGGTAATCACGTTCACAGAAGGTCTCTGTGTTGCTACAATCAAGTGGATGCCAATGGCTCTTGCTAGCTGCGCCAGCCTTGCAATCGGGTGTTCTACTTCTTTGCCGGCGGTCATAATGAGATCCGCAAATTCATCAACCACCAAAACGATGTATGGCAGATACCGGTGTCCGTTTTCGGGATTCAGTTTTCGTTGGGCAAATTTGGCATTATACTCTTTGATGTTTTTGCAGAACGCATTTTTCAGCAATTCGTAGCGATCATCCATCTCGATGCAAAGTGAATTCAATGTGTTAATTACCTTCGCATTGTCTGTGATAATGGCATCTTCTGTGTCAGGAAGTTTGGCTAAATAATGTCTTTCAATTTTAGAGTAGAGTGACAATTCCACTTTCTTCGGATCCACCATTACGAACTTCAGTTCGCTTGGGTGTTTTTTATAGATCAGTGAAGTAAGAATCGCGTTGATACCCACAGATTTTCCCTGGCCAGTTGCTCCAGCCATCAAAAGGTGAGGCATCTTCGCAAGATCTGCCACAAAAACTTCGTTAGAAATCGTCCGGCCAAAAACTACCGGCAAGTCCATGTCGGCATTCTGAAATTTGGGCGAGGCGACCACGGAGCGCATGGAAACCATCGTTGGATTCTTTCGTGGCACTTCGATCCCAATGGTCCCTTTGCCAGGCATCGGTGCAATGATCCGGATGCCCAGCGCTGAGAGATTCAGCGCAATGTCATCCTGTAATTTTTTGATCGCGGCGACACGGATTCCCGCTTCAGGAACAATTTCGTAGAGTGTAACCGTAGGACCAATCGTCGCTTTGATTTCGGAAATTCCGACGTTGAACGTTTTCAGCAGCCCTACAATTCTGTTCTTATTCTCTTCGAGTTCGTCTTTGTTGATGGTAATTTCTTCATTACCGTAATCTTTTAGCAGCTCCACGGAAGGCATCTGGAATTTGGCCAGATCCAATTTGTGATCATAAAGTCCGTGTTTGCTGACCAGATCATCCGATTTCTGCTGTTCTTCGGAGATCGGGAAGTCCTCATCTTTTTTGATTTCGACATTGAATGCAAAATCATCATTTGCTGGGGCTACAGGTTTTTCTACTGTAGGTTTTTGAAGCTGCGTCGGCGCTGCGGATAAAACGATCGGCTCTGGAACAGATTCTGCCACAGGTACCTTCATATCTTCTTTGAAAGAGGTCTGATTCGGTGTTTTGATCGGTTCAAAATCCTGAGTCACCTTAATGTTGCTGAAGTCATCTTCAGTTTTTATGACAGGTTTTTCTTTCAGAACAGCAGCTGCCGGGATCACTTCTTTTTCCAGTTCCTCATCCGCTTCAAACTCTTCATCCGAGTTCGGCATCAGGTTTTTCAGCTTTCCGAATGTATTATCGTTGATGTCGTTCAGTTTATTCTTGATAGAACTTGGTCTCA
>DBLQ01000009.1:5937-6197 GCA_002297505.1 Flavobacteriales bacterium UBA720 | reverse complement strand
TATCAGATAAAGATCCGAATTTGGTGTTCAGTCTTCACGGCGATGGCGAATTACAGGAAGGGCAGAACTGGGAAGCGATTATGTATGCTTCTCACAACAGAGTTGACAATCTTATCGCAACGGTCGATTACAACGGTCAGCAGATTGATGGCCCGACATCCAAAGTACTATCTCTCGGCAATCTTAAAACCAAATTCGAAGCTTTTGACTGGAAAGTTCTTGAGGTAGAAAACGGAAACGATATGGAAGAAATTCTGAAA
>DBLQ01000009.1:0-5663 GCA_002297505.1 Flavobacteriales bacterium UBA720 | reverse complement strand
GATTATATGATGGGAAGCCACGCGTGGCACGGAAAAGCACCGAATGACGAGCAATTACAAAAAGCTTTAGATCAACTCGAAGAAACTTTGGGCGATTACTAAAATTATTTGACTCCGTTGAACTACTATGTTAGATTTGGGCAGCTTTATCCGTCTTCCGTTCCCGCTTTTTTACAAATTTGCCAAGGCTTTTGCCGGCACCAAAATTTGCAAAAAGAGCTCCACTCAAGCCGGGCTGCGAGAAATCGAGGAACGAGATTCATTGATTTAAAATAAAAAATAATAAAGTGGAGATAGATTCGCCGTTCCAAATCAATCAACGAACAAAACATTCAAGAGAAAAAGTTTTCGGGAAGAACAATGAAATTTATTGTGATGTCAAATTACAGGTCGCTCCTACGGAGCTTGATGCTCTAAACTTAATTTTGCTATTAACAGTTCGCCACGCTGTGGCTCAATCTAAATACGTTTTAGAATAATAAATGCTCCGTAGGAGCGAACTGATAATAGATCAAAAATAATTCGGCATCACAAAATCTCGTAGAGGTGACCTGTAAAGCTTTTAGTATTCACAAAAAAAATATTTTGTAAAAACATCGGATAAAATTTACTTGAGGAACCCACTTTCTTAGCTGAGCGAAGCGCCTTTGCGAACGAAAAATATCCTCAATAAGATAAAAAAATCTTTGCGCTCTTTGCGTTTAAAACAAAATCAACAGATTAATCAAATGAAAAAATATACCTACACAGAAAAAAAAGATACCCGAAGCGGTTTCGGAGCCGGCATGGCAGAATTGGCCGATGAAAATCCTGAAGTTGTCGCCCTTTGCGCCGATCTGATCGGTTCTCTGAAATTCGAAAAATTCATAGAAAAAGCACCGGAAAGATTCTTCCAGGTTGGCATTGCAGAAGCCAATATGATCGGGATGGCTGCCGGACTGGCTACTGAAGGAAAAATTCCGTTTACCGGAACATTTGCCAACTTTTCTACCGGAAGAGTGTACGACCAGATCCGTCAGTCGGTGGCGTATTCGGGGAAAAATGTAAAGATCTGCGCATCCCACGCAGGTCTCACTTTAGGTGAAGACGGTGCAACGCATCAAATCCTGGAAGACATCGGCCTGATGAAAATGCTTCCGGGAATGACGGTCATCAACACCTGCGACTACAACCAGACCAAAGCCGCAACCATTGCCATTGCCGATTATGAAGGACCGGTTTATCTGAGATTCGGACGTCCGGTGATTCCTGTTTTTACCGATGAAAATCAGACTTTCGAAATCGGAAAAGCCTGGATGGTGAATGAAGGAAAAGATGTAACAATTGTTGCAACAGGCCATTTGGTTTGGGAAGCCATCAAAGCCGGCGAAATTCTGGAAGAGCAGGGAATCGATGCAGAAATTATTAATATGCATACTATTAAACCTTTGGATTCGGAAGCTATTC
This sequence comes from Flavobacteriales bacterium UBA720, assembly GCA_002297505.1. Classification (GTDB taxonomy): domain Bacteria; phylum Bacteroidota; class Bacteroidia; order Flavobacteriales; family Weeksellaceae; genus Epilithonimonas. The sequence continues at coordinate 4,217 of DBLQ01000009.1, read as the reverse complement.
TTAATTCCGTTAAAAAAACGGGTTGTTTAGTAACTGCGGAAGAACACAACAGATTAGGCGGACTAGGCGACAGTGTTGCACAGCTTCTGATTACAGAATATCTTGCGCCTCAGGAATATGTTGCCGTCAACGACAGTTTCGGAGAAAGCGGAACTCCGGATCAACTCATGGAAAAATACGGATTAACTGCGAATGACATCGTGGCAGCGGTTAAAAAAGTGATAAGCCGAAAATCATAAAGTCTGTAATATTTCATTTTCTAAAAATGCTGCATTTAAAACCACAAAGTACACCAGGTTTTTCACGAAGTTCACAAGTTTGTATTCCTTGTGAATTCTTTGAGTTCTTAGTAGTTAAATCATATTTAAGCTAACAAAAAATCGATATGAAAAAAGTACGCTGGGGAATTTTAGGAACTGGAAACATTGCGCATAAGTTTGCATCGGACCTGAGGTTGGTCGACAATGCCGAACTCGTGGCAGTAGGTTCCCGTTCCCTGGAAACGGCTGAAAAATTTGCTGATGAACTGGGTATTACAATAAGTTTTGGAAGCTATGAAGAATTGGCAAAATCTGCCGAAGTTGACATCATATACATCGCGACGCCCAACAATCTTCATCATCCCAACACTTTACTCTGCCTGAATAACGGAAAAGCCGTTCTCTGCGAAAAACCATTTGCAATGAACGAAAATCAGGCTTTGGAAATGATAAGTTCAGCCCGCGGGAAAAATTTATTTTTGATGGATGCCCTGTGGACGAAATTTCTTCCACATTATCAGAAAATGATCGACATCGTGAAAAGCGGAATTTTGGGTGACATCAAAGCAGTTTTGGCGAATTTTGGTTTTCGAGCCAATGCAGAACCAAACTCACGTCTGTTAAATCCTGAATTAGGCGGCGGTTCTCTGATGGATATCGGGATTTACAATATCTTTACGACACTCGATATTTTAGGAATACCTGATGAAATCAAGGTGAGCACCAATACTACTGACCAAGGAATCGATGAGCAGTGTGCCATTATTTTTGAATATAATAACGGAGCGATGGCAAATCTTTTTTCAACAATTTCAGCGGATCTCGGTACAGAAGTTGAAATTTCCGGAACGCTCGGAAGATTAAAAATGACTGCACCTTTTTACGATTCCAATTCGGTCTTAGAACTTTATGTTGATGGAAAAAAGACAATTATCGAAACAGAAAAAGAGGAAGGGCTCGGCTATCAGTACGAAGCCCGTCACGCCACCAACTGTCTTCTGAACGGACTGACTGAAAGTCCTGTTGTTACCCATTCCGACACGGTTTTGCTGATGCAGACGTTAGAAAGAATCAGAAATCTGGCAGGCATCGTTTTTCCGATGGAGCAGGACAGTAACCTGGGCAGAAAAGCATAACTTTAATCCAATTTTAAAATTAAAACTTTCCAACCCAATATAATTTGCAGATTTTATGCAGGAGAATTTAATTAAATATACAAAAGAAGCCTTTTGCTCGGCTTTTGAATCGGAGCCGGAACGGATTTTTCTGGCACCGGGAAGAATCAACATTATCGGTGAACACGTGGATTACAGTGATGGTTTCGTGCTTCCTGCCGCTATTGATAAGCATATCTGTTTTGCCGTAAAAAAAACTCAGGATTCGGAAATTTCTTTTTTTGCGAAAGATTTCGATGATTCTTTCCGTTTTAATATCGATGAAAAACAGAAACCCGTTTCGCAGACCTGGGTGAATTATTTGTTGGGCGTTTTCAATGTCATTCAGGAAGCGGGAAAAGAAGTCGGAGGTTTGCAGATTGCTTTCAGCAGCACGATTCCGATGGGTTCCGGTTTGTCGTCTTCGGCAGCTTTGGAATGTGGATTTGCTTATATTCTCAATGAAATTTTTGATTTACATTTAAATAAAAAAGAAATAGCGGTCATTGGTCAGAAATCCGAACATACTTTTGTAGGCGTAAAATGCGGTATTATGGATCAGTTTTCGTCCGTTTTCGGAAAAGAGCATAAAGTGATCATGCTCGATTGCAATTCTTTGGAGCATCAGTATTTTGAAGCGAATATTGATGGTTACAGCTTAGTTCTTTTCGACAGTTGCGTAAAACATACCCATCTTACTTCCGGATACAACGACAGAAGAAGAGATGTTGATAACGGTAAAAAAGTATTGTGGGAAAAATTTCCTGAGGTACAGAAATTCAGGGATTTCAGTTTTGAGATGCTGAATGAAAGCAGAGCAGAAATGGGAGAGATATCTTATAAAAGATGCTTTTATCTTCTCAAAGAAATCAAAAGGGTGGAAAAAGCTGCAAAAGCTTTGTCAGAAGGTGATGTAGAATATCTTGGTCAACTTTTGAATGAAACCCATTCCGGATTGTCGACTGAATTTGAAGTGAGCTGTGACGAACTGGATTTTATGGTGGAAGAAACTTTAAAAGAAAGCGGCGTGATGGGCGCAAGAATTATGGGCGGCGGTTTCGGCGGATGCAGCATTAACCTTATAAAAGACGAAAATGTGGATGCTGTCACCGAAAATATCTCAAAAAAATATAAAACGGCTTTCAACATAGAAATGAAAGTTTACCAAGTAAAAATATCGGACGGAATAAATGAATACAAAGAAAATGAATTCGTCATTTGACCCAAAGAAACACCCGCACAGAAGATACAATCCGCTGTTGGATGAATGGATTCTGGTATCTCCACAACGTGCGAACCGCCCTTGGCAGGGACAAACCGAGACAAGAGCAGAAGAGAAACTTCCCGCACACGATGAAAACTGCTATCTCTGCTCCGGAAATACGCGTGTTAACGGCGAAAAAAATCCGGATTACAAAGGTGTTTTTGTGTTTGAAAACGATTTCGGTTCCCTGATGAAAGACGAAGTGGAATTTAATGGAGAAACTTCTGATTTTTTCTCCTTACAACCTGAAAGAGGCATCAACCGTGTGATCTGTTTTTCTGAGAATCACAGTCTTACTCTTCCCGAAATGGAAGTTAATGACATTAAAAAAGTCGTTGATGTGTGGCAAAACCAATACGAAGAACTGGGAAATCTGGATTACATCAATTACGTTCAGATTTTTGAAAACAAAGGACAGGTAATGGGTTGCAGCAATCCGCATCCGCACGGACAGATCTGGGCGCAGTCTTCCATCCCATCTATAGTTTTGAAAACTCAGGAAAACCTGAAAAAATATTTTGATAAAAACGGAACTTCGCTTCTGGAAGATTACGTAAAACAAGAACTTAAGGCAGATGAGAGAATTATTTTAGAAAATGAGGATTTCATAGCACTGATTCCTTTCTGGGCAATCTGGCCTTATGAAACAATGATTGTGAGCAAACGAAAATTGGAAAGTCTGAGGGATTTTTCTGAGTCTGAAAAACTTTCTTTAGCCTCAGTTCTAAAGGATTTAACAACCAAATACGACAATCTTTTTGAAATATCCTTTCCGTATTCAGCCGGCATCCACCAGTCGCCCACCGACGGACAACCTCATCCTGAATGGCATTTTCATATGCATTTTTATCCGCCTTTGCTGAGAAGTGCTGAAGTGAAAAAGTTTATGGTTGGCTACGAAATGTTGGCAGAAGCTCAGCGTGATATTACGCCGGAGCAGAGCGCGGAGATTTTGAAGAAACTCTCGACTGTACATTACCAGAAGGCTTACTAAATAATCATTAAACATTACCTCATTCGTAAAAATAGTAATTTTTTTACCCCACACTCACCCCAAAAAGATGGCCGACCAGCGCGGTAATTCCCATAGCAACGGTGCCCCAGAAACAGATTCTTAAGACTGCAATGCCAACTTTGGCACCGCCGGTTTTTGCAGAAATAGAACCGAGAATCATCAGGAAAATGATCGAAAATCCATATTGATAATAAACCATCTGCGAAATGGGAGCCAGTAGGGAAACGCCAAACGGCAGAAGTGCACCCAGACTGAATGATGCGAAGGACGCCAGCGCTGCCTGAAGTGGTCTGGCCTGCGTGATTTCGTTGATGCCAAGTTCGTCGTGAGCGTGGGCTGCCAATGCATCGTGAGCGGTCAATTCGGTTGCGACTTTCAAGGCGGTTTCTGGGCTTACACCACGCGCTTCATAAATTTTGGCTAACTCCCTTAATTCAATTTCGGGCATCTCTTTTAATTCCCGCTTTTCGCGGATCAGGTCGGCCTTCTCGGTATCTTCTTGCGAGCTCACAGATACATATTCG
>DBLQ01000063.1 GCA_002297505.1 Flavobacteriales bacterium UBA720 | reverse complement strand
CGGATCACCTTCGGAAAAAAGTAATTTTTTCCGAAGGTGATCCGAAGGAAACCCGAAGATGATCCGAACAAATGTCTAATAATTTACGAAAAATTCTGCAAATTCTCCAAAAATTATATCGAAAAAATCACATTTCATTATGGAGAATAATATGTCATTATGATTTGAGAATATCTTTCAAATACAATGAATTTTCCACCGCCGCTGTGCCCCAGGTATTGTTGAACATTACGTAGAAATCTCTGCCTGCTGCTCTGATTTCTTTGCTAAGGTGTTCCAGAAATTCTTTGGAATAAAGTGATTTGTAGAGTATAGGTCTCCCATGCAGCCTGTAATATCCAATGTCAGGATGCGTAACGATAACGTCTTCTGAAAGTTTGGATGAAAAACTGACGCCACAGAAAATCCAGTGATGTTTTTTGAACAGATCAAAAATCTCATCATTCCACCAGGATTGATGCCGGAATTCGACGGCAATTAAAAATTTATCAGATAAAGTTCCTTTCAGCCATTTGATATTATTTTCAGTGCAGTGGAATGACGAAGGAAATTGAATTAAGAATCCTGCCAACTTGTTGCCGATATTTTCATAAATATACTTGCAGAATTCGGACAAGGCTTCTGGTTTAGTTTCATGGTAACCGGAATGAGAAATGGTTTTGGGAACCTTAATGAAAAATTTGAAATCCTCCGGCGTTTCATCTTTCCATTTCTGTAATGTTTTCGCTGTGGGTTTGCGGTAAAATGTGCTGTTGATCTCTACGGTATTGAAGACTCGCGAATAGAGTTTCAGGAAATCTTTGTTCTCAGCATCTTCCGGATAGAGCGCGCCTTTCCAGTCGGTATTATAAAAGCCGGAACAGCCTATGTAATTTTGTTGTGATGAACTTTTCATAATCAAATCCAACTCATTTCTGTGCCAAATGTCACGCGCTCAGCCATTTTAAAAAAGCATGGAAGAATTGATGATATTTATCATACCAAAATAGTATGATATCAATTTTATTGTTGTACTTTTGCAGTGTGATCATGTGTTGCTGTCATACTTATTAAGGAAGACCGAGGGAACTGACCTGTTGACGTCTTGACAACCTGCCCTTGGGTAAGGTGTTACATTCAGCCTTTGAAAAAAGGAAAGATAAGTGGAATAGAATGGATTAATGCGGCTTTGGCCGATCTCATAACGACTTCTTTCGGACTTGTCCGGAAGAAGTTTTATTATTTTAAAGAACCTAAAAATTAAAAATATGATTCAAAAAACTATGTTACAATCGGGAAGGAGAGCTGTGTTATCGACAGCGGTGATCTTCTTTTCCGGAATTTATTTGACACAAGCGCAGGAAACCAAACCTGCTAAAGATTCTACCGCTGATAAGCAAATTGAAGAAGTGGTTCTTGTAGGCTCCAGAAGTGGCGGCCGCTCTAAGGCCGACAGTCCTGTTCCGGTGGATGTTTTCAACCTGAAAGACATCCAGCAGAGCTTGCCTCAGACTAACATCAATCAGATTCTTAATACCATTGCGCCATCTTTTACATCAACGATTCAGACCAATGCAGATGGATCCGACCACTCGGATCCTGCACAATTGAGAGGACTGGGACCAGATCAGACGTTGATTTTGGTCAATGGGAAAAGACGCCATACATCAGCGTTGGTCAATGTTAATGGTGCGCCGGGTAGAGGGACGGTAGGCACAGACCTGAATGCCATTCCGGCTTTTGCCTTGTCCAGAATCGAAGTTTTGAGAGATGGTGCATCCGCGCAGTATGGTTCTGATGCCATCGCCGGGGTGATGAATCTTCAACTCAAAAGAGACACCGGAAAACTCACAGGTCAATTGAACTACGGCGGTTACCTGACGCCTGCAGCCAATGACCACACCGGTAATTATGATGGCCAGCAATATCAATTGGATTTAAACTACGGAAATAAAATCGGGAACAAAGGTGGTTTTTATAACCTTACCTGGTCTTCCCAATTCCGTGACCCTACCAGAAGAGCAGGAACCGAGAGCGGTGCGATTTACAATGCCTATAATGCCATTGAGAAAAGAGCATTGGAAAGTGGTGTGAATCTCTCTTCTTACTTTAATAATATCAACAATCTGAAAGGAACGGCAGGCGAACAGGACTTTGTGAATCTGATCCATCAGTATGCGCAAGGTGTGAATTATTTTGATTCAGGCTTTCAATCCAACATCCAGAACGCTTCCACCATTACCGCTTTGCAGGGCTTGCTGGGCGCCAATTATTCTGATCAGGAGCTGGCTTACCGCGGACAGACCAGAAAGGATTTCAATATGCAGGTAGGGCAGTCCAAGCTCAGCAACCATCAATTGTTTGCCAATATAGAAGTGCCGCTCAATGATGATTGGAAAGTCTATACCTTTGGTGGCTATTCGATCCGCGATGGTGAATCAGGCGGTTTCTACAGAAGACCAAACCAGTCCAGGACTTTCACAGGGTTGTATCCGGACGGCTATCTGCCGGAAATCCATACTCTGATCCAGGATGTGTCTTTATCCGCCGGTGTAAAGGGACAATGGGACGGCTGGAATATAGATTTCAGCAATACATTTGGTCAAAACAGTTTTGATTATACCATTGAAAATACAGGAAATACGAGTTTAAGATTTGCGTCCCCCACAAGTTTCAAAGCCGGAGGACTGCAGTTTTTGCAGAATACCATCAACTTGGATTTCAGCAAGAAGTTTGATGTTTTTCAAGGTCTGAATGTGGCTTTCGGGGCAGAGCAACGCCACGAGAATTTCAAAGAAAATCCGGGCGAGGAAGCGTCTTACCAAGCTTATGATGTGAATGGCAACATCCGGACAGCAACTTCCGTAAACCCGACAGATTTCTTTGGTGCAGTTTTGCCGGGAGGTTCTCAGGTATTTTCAGGTTTTAGAGCTGAAAATCAAGTTAACAAAAGCCGAAATGCCTATGCCGCTTACGGTGATGTAGAATTTAATTTCACCAATTGGTTATTGGTAGATGCAGCCATCCGCTATGAGAATTATTCGGATTTCGGTTCTACTTTCAATTATAAATTGGCTTCCAGAATCAAATTAACCGATGATCTTAACTTCCGTTTTGCAGGATCCACGGGTTTCCGTGCTCCATCGATTCACCAGATTTATTATAACACGACCTCTACGTTGTTTACCACGCTTCCCGGAAGTGCGGAGCCGCAACTGGTAGAAGTAGGAACGTTCAGTAATGATTCTACAATTGCAAGAAATTTGGGAATCAATAAACTCAAGCAGGAAACTTCAAAATCCGTAAGCACAGGTTTTACATACAAAATTCCGTCCTTGAATCTGAATATTACTGCGGATGCTTATTTTATCAGAATTGATGACCGAATTGTCTTAACGGATCAATTCGCGCGGCCAACTAACCAGCAGGTTATCGGCAATGCCAATCTGGGTCTTGTGCAGGCGGCTATGGATGCAGCGAATGTTAATGCCGCGCAGTTCTTTGCCAACTCCATCGATACGGAAACCAAAGGTCTGGATGTGGTCATCAGCCATAATTACAGAACAGGTGCTTTCAAATTGAACAATGATTTTGCGATCAACTTTAATAAAACTAAGAAAGTAGGCGGTATCCACGCCTCTGATTTATTAGAAAAAGCAGGTTTGGAAAACACCTATTTTGGCGAGAGATCCAGGGTCTATCTGGAAGATTCTGTTCCGAAAGTGAAGGCTAGTCTGTCTAACAATTTGAATTGGAATCAGTTCAACATCTACCTCAGAAATACTTACTATGGCAAGGTTTACGGCGCCGACGGTATCAATAACAATCCGTTTGAGCATCAGCTGATTTCGGATAAAATTATTACGGATCTGTCCATTGGCTATGATATCAACAAGAACTTTAACCTGACGCTGGGAACCAATAATTTGTTTGATATTTATCCAACGAAAAATGTGGCGTCGTCTACCAATAACGACCAATTTATTTACTCGCGGTCCACGTCTCAGTTCGGGCAAAACGGACGTTATGTGTTCAGCAAGCTGACGGTTTCTTTCTAAAAGTTCCCCGGATGCGTGTCGCAGGGGTGCAGCAAGCTTTCGTGATTACCCTGAAAGCTTCCCGCAGGGGTGCGACAAGCTTTCGTGATGATCTGAAAGCTTCCTGCAGGGGTGCAACAAGCTTTCGAGATGACCTGGAACGTCCACGCAGGGGTGCAGCAAGCTTTCGGGAAATCCGGATGACAAAAGCTATGATTTTTTAAGGTTTTTTATTTTGTTTTGAAATGGCATCGGGAATTTTCCCGGTGCCGCTTTTTTTGGGTTTATCGCAAAGGCACAACACTCTTTACTATAACCAAAAAAAGTCGCAAAGCTATAAATGTGTTTTGCAACTCGTAGTAATGATAAAGATGCTTCGACTCCGCTCAGCATGACATTGCGAGTTTTAGTCTTTTTACGTTGAAAGTGTCAGTCTGAGCGGAGTCGAAGACTTGTCAAATCAAATATCCAACTTCGCTTGGTTCAGTCTCAAAGAGTTCAGAATGACAGAGACAGAGCTGAAACTCATTGCCGCCGCCGCAATCATCGGACTCAGGAGAATGCCGAAGAGAGGGTAGAGCAGACCTGCGGCGAGCGGAATCCCCAAAACGTTGTAGATAAAGGCAAAGAATAAGTTTTCCTTGATGTTTTTCAGGAGTTTTTCACTCAATATTTTCGCTTTGGCAACGCCTAGAATATCGCCTTTCAGCAAGGTAATTTCGGCGCTTTCTATGGCGACATCCGTTCCGGTTCCCATTGCAATTCCGATGTTGGACTGTGCCAGAGCCGGCGCATCATTGATGCCGTCGCCGGTCATTGCTACAATTTTTCCTTCGCTTTGCAGTTTTTTGATCTCGTTCATCTTGTCTTCCGGCAGACAGTTGGCTTTGAAGTTTTTGATGCCGAGTTCCGTTGCGACTGCTTTTGCGGTATGTTCATTGTCGCCCGTCATCATTATCACTTCAATGTTTTGAGAATGCAGATAATCGATGGCTTTTTTTGAAGTTGATTTGATTTGATCCGAAAAACTCAGAAATCCAAGGACTCTTCCAGCTTTTGCGAGGTAAGAGATCGTTTTGGCCTCGTCTTGCTTTACAATGACTTGTTGTTTTAATGATTCAGGAATTTCGATGTTGAAGTGATTTAACAAACTTTCGTTTCCCAATAGAACTTCTTCATTGTTAATTGTTCCCTTGATACCTTTTCCGGAGATGTTTTCGAAGTTGTCGACTTTTTCGAATTGTATATTCTTATGGTCACTCTGAGCTTGACGAAGAGCTTTTAAAACCGCACTAGACAAAGGATGTTCAGAATTCTGATTCAGTGAAGCGGCTAATTTTAAAAGCTCATTTTTATCAACGTTGTCAACAGTATCGATTTCCTCCAGACTTGGCTTTCCTTCAGTTAAAGTTCCTGTTTTATCAGTAATCAGCACATTGATCTTATGCATTTCTTCCAGCGCTTCCGCATTTTTTATGAGGATTCCGTTCTGCGCACCCTTCCCGATTCCTACCATCAGGCTCATTGGCGTAGCCAGACCAAGCGCGCAGGGGCAAGCGACGATCAGAACCGCGACGGCATTCACAAAAGCATAAATCAACCTGTTCTCGCCTCCGAAAATGTACCATACAATAAAGGTCAGCAGCGAAATTGCGATCACAGTCGGAACGAAAATTTTTGAGATTTTATCCGCCAATTTCTGAATCGGAGCTTTGCTTCGGCTGGCGTCGTTCACCATTTTGATGATTTTGGAAAGCAGGGTTTCATCGCCCACTTTTTCGGTTTTCATCAGGAAGCTGCCGTTGCCGTTGATGGTTCCGGAAGTGACTTTGTCGCCGGACTTTTTCTCCACAGGCATTGGCTCGCCTGTGATCATCGATTCATCGACATTAGAATTACCTTCGGTGATTTTTCCGTCCACAGGTATTTTTTCACCCGGTTTGACTCTTAAAATATCATCGACTTTAATTTCAGATAATGCGACTTTCTTCTCATTTCCATTGACGATTAAATTAGCCGTGTCCGGCGAAAGATTCATCAGCGCTTCGATGGCTTTTCCTGTTTTCTGGTGGGCTCTGGCTTCCATCATTTGTCCCATAATGACCAAAGTCAAAATGACACAAACCGACTCGAAATAGAGTGGTACGCTTCCGCCGTGCGAGAGTTCGTGCGGTAAAATATCGGAAATGAATAAGGCGACCAGACTAAAAATCATCGCTGCAGCCACGCCCAGAGCAATCAGCGAAAACATATTGAGGTTCCAGGTTTTGAAGGATGTCCAGCCGCGTTTCATCAGAAACCAGCCCGCATAGAACACCACGGGAAGCGTAAGGATCAGTTCCAAAATCCCCTGAATCTGGTGGGAAAATGGCCAATCAATAAACATCCCGCCCATTGACAAAATAAAAACAGGAATCGTAAATCCGAGTGCGATCCAGAATTTTTTTCTCAGAAGAAGATAAGTTTCATCTTCGTGACTTGTGTTTTTGGAAGGTTTTGGGACGAGATCCATTCCGCAGATCGGGCAGTTTCCAGGTTCGTTCTGCACGATTTCCGGATGCATCGGGCATTCATATTCGATGGTTTTTTTCTCAGGAATCTTCACCAGATCCATTCCACAGACGGGACAGCCGACGTTGGAATCGTAGACTTTGTCGCCCTCGCAGAACATCGGGCAGTAGTATTTTCCCGGGTTGTCGGTTGATGGTTGATGGTTGATGGTTTGATGATGATGTCCTTTGACTCCGCTCAGGATGACATTACTGTCAACCATCAGCGATGAACTATCAACTAAATCCTGGGTGATTTCTTCCAGATGCATATGACAAACTGGACAGCCTGTGTCGGAATCATAAGTCTTGTCGGATTCGCAAAACATAGGGCAAAAATAGTCTCCGATTTTATCCTTGAAACTTTCCGGAAGATTGGTTTTTGAGTAAGCTTGTGGTTTGTTTCTGTGGTCACCGCGTTCTTCTATCGGAACGAGGAACATATTGCAAACCGGACATCTTCCTTGTTTGAAGTATAGTTTTTCGCCTTCGCATTCCATCGGGCAATAGTAAACGGAGCTTGGTGAGATTCTTTGGTTGGGATGAAGACTGTCGTGATTATGATGATTGTGGTTTTCCATTTTTGCTGAATTGATATCGCAAATTTCCGAAAAATAGATGCCATTCCGTTATAGATAAATGGAAAGATGTTACACTTAAAGATCAGAACATAACGGTGCTTACTTCAAAAGCTCAATCTCAATCAAATTATTATCCTTAGCCAGATGATCCATTATCTGTTTGTTGATTTCCCGTATGACTTCTGCTGAGGTACGCATTTTTCCTTTAGCATCCCTTTGATCGGGAATTCGGCCCACCAAATCAGCTGTAGGATTGGCGCGGTAATTTTTAAATTTTTTGATGTATTGATTGTAATTCAGTTCCGTGATTCTGTATTGGCCAAGATCGGGATAGACGAATTCTTCCTGATTGGATCGGATGCCTTTCAGCTCCCAAACGTGACTTTTCGTAGCATCTTCAATCTTCAGGATCAAGCCCGGCAGACCTTTGAATTTGTAGGGACCATCCTGGATCGGGATTTCTTTGGTAAACCACGCAGTCCATTGCCGTCCGCCAAATTCTGTCGTTGCTTTCTGAACGTCATAATTCAGGATTTTCGAAAATTGATCGGTGAGTTTCCATTTCAGGTCAACGTCCTGCTTCACTTTGTATTTGTCCGAAACCATAAATGTGGTATATATCACCTCGTTGGAATTCGGATATTTGGTGACCCTTTCATTGACCATTGATTTCACTTCGGGCATAGAATTAATCCCTTTTTTGTAATCTGCTGCCTGCGCAGAATCCGAAGCGTACCGCCCGGCACTGTAATATTCGGATTTGTCTTTCTGTACATTAAGGATTACTATTTCGGATTTCACATCGGATTTGTTTGTGGAATCGGGAATGAATTTGTATTCGTAGAGAAATTGTTTGTTCTGCCCGGGAGCGAAGAAGGATAAAAGCAATAATAATAGAATCTGAATATTTTTCATTGTCAATAGTTTCAGGTTGAAAGATACTCATAATTCCTGTTACGGTGTGTTAAAAAACTTGAGCGCTTCCAAAACATTGCCGTCTGATAGCAGATCATCAAAATTGTCTTGTCTCGAAATCAAAATATCGGGAATGATTTGCGCGTGATAATTACCATTCCTATCGGTGTCGTAACCAATGGTGATTGCCAGCGTGGCGCCGAATGGTAAAGGGTAGGCAGTATTGGTAGTGGTGGCGCCGTAGGATTTTTCGCCAATGAAAATCGTGTGGGCTCTTCGCTTAAAAGCCAAGGCCGTCACCTCGCCGGAACTTGCGGTAAATGGCCCTGTGATTACTGCAACCTTTGCATGGTCTGCCAACTCGCCTTTCCTATTGATGAATGCCGGTTTTTTGGATTCATCCAGATATTGGCCTTTGTCCAATTTTATTTTGGAAGTTATTTTGTGGCTGCTGTCCATCACGCCCCAAACTGTATTATCGCCCAGTAAATCGTACAGAGCTAGAAGCATCGGTGTGGAGTTGCCTCCAGTATTGAACCGCAGGTCAAGAATCCAGACTTCCGGTTTATATCTGGTTTTGATATCTGCAATCTGATCGTAAATTGGTTGCGCTAATTCGTGAATGTGCTCCGGACTATTATCCATAAATGACATCGCGGGCATCAGTATGTAGGCATACTTTTCATCCACCATTTTAGCTTCGAAAGCTGGTTTGGTGTCAAATTTACTTTTCCACTGCTCCGAGAATTGGTCTTTCGTAATGGTTTTTCCTGTGCCTGCAAACCGCTTGTTTTGGTAGAAAATGGTGCAGTGGTCGGCATTTATTCTGTCAAAAAACGGTCTGATCTCTGCAAGGGATTTTTCAAAATTCTCGTAACTTTTGAATTGGTCTTTCGTTTCGGATTCCACACTTTTCCAGTCTATGGACTTTCTATGGAGATAGCTTTTCTTCAGAACCGAAAAAAGCTCGTTATAAAATAACTTGATGCTGTCTTCTGATGCTTTTTGTTGCTGAGCGCTCAAATTTATTGACAACCAAAGAACAGAAAAAAGGATTATTGTTTTCTTCATAACAGTCATTTAAAATTATTTTTTGAGAAAATTTAGAATCGTCTCGTTCAGCTTTTCTGGCTGCTCAAAAGGAACATAATGTGAAGCATCCGGAATGATTGCCAGCTCAGAATTTTTGATGGACTCGTGGATCAGCTGTGTATGTTCTGGCCTGATCACATCATTGCTGCCGGCAATCACCAAAACAGGATTTCGGAGGTTCGCCAGTTCATTTGTTTTGATGTCAGGATGATTCAGCATCAGTCGGATCAGGCGTGGATTTCCTGTGTTTTCAGCGAGTTGTTGTTGAAATGTTTTGATGAGGTTTTCGTCCACACCGGAAGGATTGAGGTTGGCGCCAATTGTTACTAATTTATTGACCAATTCCGGATGTTTCAGATTGAAGGTTAGTCCCGTATTTCCTCCGTCGCTCCAGCCAACGATATTCACTTTGTCGAGGTTAAGATTTTGGATGATTTTATAAAGGTCTGCAGCGAACTGATTATAAGAATAGTCATCCGTGGTCAAATCTGTGCTTCTGCCTTGCCCGCGCGTATCGATGGCAATGACGCGGTAATGTTTCGAGAAAAAAGAAATTTGTCTGTAGAAATCAGAAATGCTTCCGTTATTCCCGTGAAGCAACAGAAGCGGTTCGCCCTTACCGTACTCTTCATAATAGATTTTAGCATCACTCAGATCAATGAATTTTCCGTTTTTACTTTTCCCGAATTCCGTTTTCCCGGCTTTTTCTCGGTGCTGATAAAAGGCAATCAACTGGCTCGTTTTCAAATCGTTTTCAGGATCACTCTTAGCTTCGGGAATCTCTTTTTCGGTCTTCGTTTTAACGTATTTGATGTTAATATTGGCGATGAAACTGCCATCGAAAGTTTCCCAATGACCCTGACTTTGGTATCGGAACAAAAGATCTTTGGACAAGGTTTTTTTGGCAGAAATTCCAAATACAAAATCTCCATTTTCAAGAGGCTTATAATCTACCAATTGCAAGGTGATCGCGATTTTATCCAACTGATTGAACACTAATCTGTACTTGGACAGATCAATGTTTTGCCAGCCTGTCGTAGAGGTTTTGTAAATGATATTCTCCTCCAAAAGTGATTGCTCGGGAAGATCGTTTTTGACTTTATAGATATTCAGTTTTAATGTAATTTCCTGATATCTGGAACTTGGGATGATATGAAAATTATAAGATTTGAGTTTTGTCTTTTGATAAATCGGAAAAATATTGCCTTGCTCAACCGTTGGAATATTCTGGTCGAACATTTTAGAAAACGTGAGAAAAGGTTTGGATTTTTGACCAACCTGTTTTTGTTTCATTGCTTTGGCGACAATATCGATATTCGCGATTAGGGTTGTTTTATATTCGAGGATAATATTGGGATTCAGTTTGAGGTCATTGGGCGAAACTGTTTTGTCCTGATATCCCGACGCGCTGAAAGTTATTTGGCTGTCCGAATCCTGAGGAAGTTCTAGTTGATAATCTCCGTTCTCATTGGTAATTGCACCGTTTTGTGAGTTTTTGATACCGATTGCAGCGTAGGCCAGAACTTCCTGATCTGCGTTTTTTACAGTTCCGGAAATGGTCTGTGCGTTGAGGTTGAATCCCATCAAAAGGATTAATAGAAATAGGAGGTTCTGCATTATCAGGTTCTAGTGATCTGTTCTAAAGACAACAAAAACGTTACAGAGTTGCCTGGATTTTGAAATAATTTAAGATAATTTCACTTTTGCCGGCTTCAATCTGAAAATTTCTTTCCCATTGAAAACAATTACCGCGACAAATATCAGGGAATACGCGCAGATTTGAATCACATTCAATGGTTCGCCGTAAACTGTGCTTGCCAAGATGAAGGCAATGATGGGATTGATGTTCAGAATCATTCCGACTTTTGAAGATGCGATGCCTGATAACGCGAATAGATTCAGCAGTAAAGGGACAATGGTATACATCACGGCGATGATCTCGACAAAGAAATAGAACTTGAATTCTGTGGGAACAGGTCCCGCGTAAACCGGAAAAAAGGGTAGTAAAATCAACGCTGAAATCACGATGTGGAAATTCAATACGAGAAACTTGTCGAACTGTTTGTTCTGACTTTGGCAAACCAGATACGCTGCATAGGTGGAACCAATCAGGCTGCTGTAAAACATATCCAAAATATTGGTGTACGACAACAGAGTGCAACCCACCAGACTGAGAAAAACCGATAACCACTGGAGTTGTGTCAACTTATCTTTCAATATGAAAAAGGCCAGGATGGTCGTGATAATCGGACAAACCAGGTATGCAACCGACGTTGCCCGCACGCTCACGTGGTTCATCACGTAGATAAATGAAAACCAATTGGCCGTCAGCAAAATACTGCTGACGACATTGATGAGGATGGTTTTTCGTTTTGCCTTGATGGAAATCGATTTGAAATAATTCAGATTCTGCTTCAGTCTTTCCCTTTTGAACAGAACCGAAACCAGCGACATTATCAGCGCACAACTGAAAACCCTGTAAAACAAAATGTCCGAAGAAGCGTAAGAATGCAAAGGCTTCAGCACCAGACTGAAAGTGCCCCAGAGCGAAAATGCTAAAATGGCAGCGAGATAATATTTGAGTTGGTTCAAGATTGTTTCATTTGAAATCAATTGCAAAAGTAGATAACTTTTGCTGGAATATTGTCTAATTTTAGCATTGACTTTCTAGCTTATTTTATTTAATTCATTTGCATCTTGCATTGCTCCAATTGCTTCGAAAACTTCGTCTTGATTTTGTTTGTTTTTCCATCCTTTTGCAGATAATTCATTTCTTATCTCTTGTTCTGTCTTATCTTTTACAACATAATAAAAAGCAAAATCTACGACTTCAATCGGTATTCTGTCAATCTTATAAATAGTGACAATTGAAGCCAATCTTAAGTAAGATATCAAAGATGTTAGTCCGATTTGAATAATCCAACTAATAATTAATCCAATCCATCCAATGTTTAGTTTTTCAATTCTGAGTCCAGTTTGAAATTTAAGGATGATAAAGTTTAAGAAACCAATTCTTTCATAATTATTCTCTCTTAAAATTAATTCATACTGAAAATATTGATTTAATGTGTATGTTAAAATAATTGTTCCAATCACAGAACAAAGCAACTTATTGAAATCTGTAAAATTTGAAATCTTGATTAAGTATTTGTATGAAAAACTGATTGCTAATGCAATTAAAAATTCAAAAAGTCCGATAATATATTTTCCATTCATAGAGATTTTTGCTAATAAAAAACCTAAAAGAATTGATATAATTACAGACCCAATTAATACAATTGAGAATTTTGGATTTCTATGTTTCTTTTCTTTTGGTAAATTTTCAGGGATTACATAATCATCCCAATTTTGCTGTTTTTCTACCTCTTTTTCAATTTCTTTTAATGCATTTCTGTCATAACCATTTTCGATTTCCTTAAAAGCATAAATAAATAGTTTAACTCTTTTGGAGTTTTTCCCATTATCCCACATTTCATTTCCTAGAGATTCACTTTTTACAGTTACTTTTCCATAGCTGAAATTGATGCTTATACCTTCTGTAAACTGAGTGAAACCTAAAGAACTGGTAGCTTTTTTTGCTTGAATATTGCTTTCATTCAAGTAAGTGATTTCCCAGCCTAGCTTTTCAAAAACTTCTTTAGCTATTGATATAAAAGCTTTTTCACTTACTTGAGTTCTAAAT
This sequence comes from Flavobacteriales bacterium UBA720, assembly GCA_002297505.1. Taxonomy (GTDB): domain Bacteria; phylum Bacteroidota; class Bacteroidia; order Flavobacteriales; family Weeksellaceae; genus Epilithonimonas. The sequence goes on along the minus strand of DBLQ01000063.1, from coordinate 2,740 downwards.
TCTTCTTGATATTTTGGGGTAAAGCCGAAGCTGTGTTTTCTTTTTATTAATTTTTCAAAAGATTTGAATTTCTGCTCCATTTAATTTTTGAATGATTACTTGTTTTTATAATATTCAAAATTAAACATTGAATAAGAATCTTGAAACAAATTCAAATCAAATTTTAATTAATTCCGATTTTCTTGTCAATACAATCGATGAAAATACTGTTGTTCAAAAAGATTTTGTTACCGAGCATTCCTGTCATTCCGGAAAACTTCATCATAGAAAACTGTGCGGTGGAAAAACCTTCTACGTAAGTAACTTGCTTCACAGGAATTGCCACGTTTTTAAATTGAATATGTTCTTTACAATCCGCGGTGTAAGTCGTCAAAACATTGTTCCAAGACTGCGCTTTTTCGATATTGATTTTTGAATTTGGCGTTTTCAGATTTTGCCATTCTTCTTTGTAGGTCATTAGTTCAAAGGCGCTGGTTCCCTACTATTTAACTTAATTTTCAAATCTTATCCAGCGCAATCCTCTTTTTCTCCTTAGAATTCAAAAACTGAGTAGGAGAGAAGCCTGTGATTTTCTTAAATTGGTTGGAAAGATGCTGAACACTTTTGTAACCTAATTTTTGGGAAATCTCAGTCAGGTTAAATTCTTTGTAGAGTAGCAATTCTTTGACTTTTTCAATCTTTTGAAGAATGAAATATTGCTCCAATGTCACACCTTCGTTCTGAGAAAAAAGCTTGGAAATAGAACTGTAATCTCTATGCAATGCCGAACTCAAGAATTCTGACAAAATAAAATCATCGCCCAAATCTTCCTCCGAAATTTTCTGGATCATCAAGGTTTTAATTCTCTCGATTTGTTTTTTAGTAGAACCTTGCAGAATTTCAAAGCCTGTGGATTTTAGTTTCAGGTTCAGGGTTTCAAGTTCTTTGTCAGAAATCTCGTCTTTGGTTTCCACTTCGCCTAATGAAATTTGATTAACATCAATTTTCAAATTCTCAAATATCGATTGCACTGCAGCAATGCAGCGGTTACAAACCATATTTTTGACAGCAATTTTCATTTCACGAATTTACTGGAAATTTTAGTCAAAAAAAAGCACCACAAATAGTGATGCCTGGTCATTAAAAAAGCAATCTGCCAAATGCAAATCGGGAAGTTATCTTATAATCAGCTTTGTATTCGATTTTTTACCTTCGGACTGTTGCGTGATGATATAAACGCCTGGTTGCAGACTGGTATTGATTTCATTTTTCCCTTTATTGACAATAGCAGAAAACACCACTTTGCCGCTCAAATCCTGAATCGCAATGTTTCCGGCATTCTCGGTTTCCAGGAAGAAATGATTTTTACTTGGATTCGGATAGATTTTCATTGATGATTTAGAAATGTCAGCAACCGCCATGGCTTCTGCGCAATTGTAAGGTTTGAAATTGACCGTATTTGGATTCAGGCTTCCAATGACAGCCTGTACCATGGCATCATTGGACAGTTCGTCCTCTCGCCAGCAGTTGCCCACCGCATCAATAGTATTGGGTGTGTTATTAAAAAGCGCTACGGTGTTCCCGCCGTTGATGTTGTTTTTGAAAACATTATTTCCGTGATCATCGCCAGTTCCCAGATCAATGATCGCATTGCTCAGAACAGTGATGCCCCAGAGATTGCCCCGGATTTGATTGTCTCTCACAACGACTTTTTGAGTTCCCGTCAAGGAAATTCCGCTACCGCCCAGATTAGGATTATTCTCGGTGTTGTTATTTTCAATAGTATTATTGATGATGATGCCTGAGCTGCCTGCACCCTGATGCGTAATGCCATAACGGTTATCTTTCACAATGTTTCCTTCGATTCGAAATCTGTTGGTGCCGCCTAGCAAACCGGAAACAGAAATTCCTCCGGATTTTGTGATAGCTCTGTTTCCGATGATCTGGTTGTTGATAACCCTTGTAGAATCTACGCCTGCAGGTCCCATATTGATCTGTGGATAGTTGCCATTATCTGTATTATTGCCGTAGAAGTAATTATTAATAATGTCAATGGAAACAGCGCCTGACGCACCGGAATTGATACCTGCCCTGGAGTTTTCCAGAAACTGTGAGTTTTTTACCACGTGTCCGCCGCCTTGGAACAAGGCTAACGCTGCACTGCTTGCCAGGCTGCCGGTGGAACCGCTGAGTGAGTTATTGTTTTTGTAAAGAATGCAATTGTCCATCAGAAATCCCGTTGTCAAAACACGCACGCCGCCGCCATATTCTACGCGGGTATTTTTCATCTCTGCGACAGATCCTTCCTCAAATCTGATTCCTCGATATGGGCTTCCAATCGTGCTTGCTGTCATTGTAAAGTTAGTTGCCGTAGTTTTATATTCACCATAAACAAATATGCCAACGCCCGGATTTACTTTCAGTGTCGTATTTTCATCGATGAGAAGTTTGTCCGTTGCAGACAGCGTAAGATCTGCCGTAAGTGTGTAGTCCGAGGCATTCTTGACCAAAACCGTAGGCGCGGCGGCCGAGAGGCTGGTAAGGGTGTAACTGGTTCCGTTGTTGGGCGTGGTGAATTGAGCGTTGACAAAAGCGCAGAATCCCACGAATAAAAGGGTGATTTTTTTCATAAGCCAATTTAATTTTTGTTGATTTTAATGAATTGCGGCCTTAGCAATTCGATAACATTTATTTTTTCTGATATCAAATGTATTAATGAATTTTATGAATAACATAATATATTTGTGAAAAATTAGAGTCA
>DBLQ01000046.1:51902-52711 GCA_002297505.1 Flavobacteriales bacterium UBA720 | reverse complement strand
TAGGGACTCAAAAGAATATGATCCAGCCTTAGTCCTGCATTTCTCTGGTATGCTTTGAAAAGATAATCCCAAAATGTATAAATAGTTTCATCTGGAAAAATGGATCTGAGGCAATCGGTCCATCCTGCTTTTACAAAATACTGATAGACTTTGCGGACCTCGGGAGTGAAAAGTGCGTCGTTTTTCCATTTTTCCGGCTTATATGCATCTTTTTCAGTGGGTATGATGTTGAAGTCACCAATAATTATTGCCGGAAGATCCATGGAAATGAATTCACGAGATCTTTTCTTTAAGCGTTTCAACCATAGTTCTTTATAATCGTACTTGGGTCCCGGGTACGGATTTCCGTTGGGTACATAAAGGCAGCAGATGACCATTTGGTCTATAATGACTTCAAGGTAGCGGCTTTGTAGATCCTGATCATCACCGGGTAGACTCCTTTGTACCTCGGTGATTTCCAAATCTTTCGTAAGTATGGCTACACCATTCCATTGTTTCTGACCCTTCCAAACAGCATTATAGCCTGCTTTGATGATTTCCTGAATAGGAAACTTATCCTGAGGTGCCTTCAGTTCCTGTAGACAGACGATGTCAGGTTGAGCTTCATTTAGCCATTTAAGCAGAACAGGCAGACGTCCGTTGATGCCGTTAACATTGTATGTTGCTATTTTCATAAGATTTAGTCTGAATAATTTTGTAATTACTGTAAATTACAATCTGGCGACTGACCTAGAGTCTGTATGACGCTCCTAAGAAGAAATGTTTCTTTGACAGATGCTGGAGCCCATAATTGACACCTGCATCCAGTT
>DBLQ01000046.1:0-51829 GCA_002297505.1 Flavobacteriales bacterium UBA720 | reverse complement strand
ATAAAATCGTGCAAGACTTCTACCTGAACTGCGGCGTTTAAGTAGTTTGTCAGCTGGTGCGCTTTGAAGTCATAGGTGTAATATGTTTCTGCGATGACATCAAGGTGTTTGGCAATAGGATGACTTAGTGTGAGGGTTTGCAATAATTCCGTATGCATTTGACTGATATCTTTATCCTTCAGTCTGTCGATCTCTAGCTGAAATCCCAGGTTCCAGTCACCTGGAAATTTATAGATCATTGGAATAATCAATCCGGATTCGCAGCGGCTTTCCTCAAATTGAGAGGTGGGAAGTTTAATGTAAGGTATAACTGCCATTGCAAAATTCCCATTGTCATCACCTATAATGTTTTGCTTGATTCTAAGGGTTATGTCGCCAAATCCTCTGCTGTTTTCTGAATCTCCATCAATATTCTTTTCTTTCTGGCTACCATACATTTGGAAACCAATTTGGATAGCCGTTCTGTTTAAAATGCCAATCTTGATATTCGCCTGATTAATTAAAAGAGTGCTTGTTTTTTCATTTGTAGATTGATCAGTAGTTTTTCGTACAAGGTCTGTCTCCACTTGGAAATGTCCGGCATCTACGGTGTAGGGTGATTCTGTAACATCAGGTCTGTCCGTTTCCATCTCACGCATTTTATCTTTTGGTATTGGATGAAAAAGCGAATATTGGGAAGTGGATTGACAAAATGAAAATCCGGAAATAAAGATGGAAACTATAACTAGAAATGAATGAAGTTGTTTTCCCATGTAAAATAGATAGTTGTACTTCATAGCTACGAATTGTTAATTAATCGTGATTTCAAAAAACACATTAGAAACATTAATGTTTAAGTGATTTGTAAATTTCAGAAATTTTAGCTTCACTTATTTTTTGATAAACCGGTCCGCCTTTTCATTATTGATTGAGATGTAGTAAATGCCACCAGGTAATTTCTGAAGATTGATCTGGTGATTTTTCTTCTTTGGAGATTCTGATAGGATAATTTCGCCTGCAGCATCGGTGATCTTCACGGAATTTATATATTGCTGAGTGTCAATTTGAATGTAGTCTGAAACAGGATTAGGATATAATCTGACACGATTCATTTGCGATTCTGCTGATGCAAGTTCTACCAGACTTTTGAAATACATCTTGTCACCTGCAGGATTGGTAATTGTCATAAAATAAACTCCTCCGGATTCATTGTAATCATAATAGTATTTCTGTGTTCTGTAATCCAGATAGAAATTGAGCATCATTTTATCAAAGTTATTCACTGCCTCGGCATTCTCTCCCGAGTAGATAAATGGAACCTGTGAATAATCAAAAGTAAATGCATTCTCACCTGCTACAAAGGTCATGAGGCAGTTTCCGGAATTATAATATCTGGGATAAAAACTATATTTATCCAATGAGCTAATATAAGTTAGGTCCGACTGTAGGATTGTGACAGGCGGCGGAGGCAGCATTTCTGTGCCAGCTTTGATAATTTTTTCTAAACGCCAATCTTTGTTCAGCAGTTGCTGAGGATTGCTAATTTGTGAAAACGATAATGTTGTAACGGTTGTGAAGATCAGGATGTAAAGTTTTTTCATTTCTATAATATTTTTAGACTTACGCACACAATTTACATACCACTGGAATGTTAATCTTTACTTACAAACAGTTTTTATCCGACCAAACGTCATTAAACTAAAATACAATTTGTCAAATTGTTTGATTTTTGTAATTTTCTGTTTCTCCCTCGTATCACTTTCTGTATCATATCTCTCTAATTTTGTATGATTAAATAATTTAACTTATGGATAAAGCAAATGTATGGCTCGTCACAGGAGCTTCTAAAGGAATGGGACTCTCACTTGTGAAAAAACTGCTGCAAAATGGTTACCGTGTGGCCGCAACAACAAGGAATATTCAGAATTTAACTGATTCGACAAAACGATTTCAGGACTCGAATTTTCTGCCACTCGAAGTCGATTTGACGGACACTATTTCAGTTCAGCAAGCATTCAAAAAGACCGTAGCGCACTTTGGTAGTATTGACGTTTTGGTCAATAATGCTGGATATGGCATTGGCGGTGCCGTTGAGGAGCTGAGCGAGGTCGAGATCAAAAATAGTTTCAATGTTAATGTAATGGCAGTAATAAAGACCATGCAGTCGGTGATGCCATATTTCAGGCAGCAGAGGTCAGGCCGGATCATTAATGTTTCTTCCATCGCAGGATTTGCTCCTGCAGCAGGCTGGGCGATGTATGCTGCGACAAAATATGCGGTCATGGGACTTTCCGAAGTGATGGCTGAGGATGTGAAAGAGTATGGCGTAAAAGTTACGGTAGTAGCGCCGGGCGCTTTCAGAACAGCGTTTCTGGCAGAAGAATCACTGGTTTTTGCTTCAGATAAAATTGACGGTTACAAGCTAATCAGGGAATCTCATGAAAAATATGCCGGAATGAATGGAAAACAAAATGGTAATCCGGAAAAACTTGCAGAAGTTTTTATCAAGCTTAGTGAGGATCCCAATCCGCCGTTGCGATTATATTTGGGAAGTGATGCGTACAACCGTGCGAAGGAAAAGATCAATCTACTCAGCCAGGAATTAGAGAATAACAAAGAACTATCATTCTACACGGATTTTGAATGATGTTTTAAATGCGCTGCCCCACAGGCAGCGCTTATATGTTTGATTTTGTATATTTATATCATGGAAAAACTGCAGTCTCTGGAAGAATTTTACCGGTCAAAGTTCAATTATATTCCTGAAAATATCAGAAATAATCTTGGGCATTTTAATGTTTTTACAATTGATGAATACATAGGAAAAAATTCAAAACCGATACTGTATAGCAGGAAAGACTATTTCAAAATCACCCTGATCATTGGCAGAAATAGGATACACTACGCCGATAAAGTTATTGACATAGAGAAACAGGCATTGTTTTTCACGAATCCCCAGATTCCTTACAAGTTTGAGTGGATGGATGATCATAAGGCCGGCTATTTCTGTGTTTTTACGCCTGAATTTTTTCATCATTTTGGAAACCTGAATGATTACGAAGTTTTCAAGCCAAATGCCATTCCTGTTTTTGAATTAAGCGATGAGGAACTGGCAGTTGCAGAATCCATCTTCAGTAAGATGCAGCTGGAAATTACGTCTGATTATACTCACAAGTCTGATTTGATCAGAAACCTGATCTTTGAGCTTCTGCATTTCGCAATGAAAATGAGTCCCTCATCTAAAAGGGAGGACTTGCATTCCAACGCCTCGCAGCGGATTACACATATGTTTCTTGAACTGTTGGAACGGCAGTTTCCCATAGAGGAAGTGACGCACCGCATCAAATTTCGCTCACCTTCAGAGTTTGCCTCACAACTTTCGCTGCATGTCAATCATCTGAACAGGGCTGTGAAGGACATCACAGGGAAAACGACGTCAGAGCTTATTTCCGAAAGAATTCTTCAGGAAGCTAAAATTCTTCTTAGCCACACCCAGTGGAATGTATCCGAAATTGCCTGGTCATTGGGTTTTCGGGAGTCTACTCATTTTAATAATTTCTTCAAAAAACATACTGGACTGAATCCTTTAAAGTTCCGTAGTTCAGAAGTTCATTAGAAGGCAGAGTTGTATCAATTAAATTTTTGTGAAAGGTCTAAGAGCAGGACGTGGCTTGGTTCAAATCATGCATCGCTCCTCATTGAGTTCTGAGAAGACTTCTTAGATCATCAGAAGAAGGCTCTTCAAATATTTCCAGGTCAAAATAATGAACGGCTGCAAAGAGATGATCGAAAATATCGGACATTGTATCTTCATAGAATGCCCAGTTAGTACCATTGGTAAACATATACAACTCGAGAGGCAGACCATTTGATTTGGGACGGAGCTGCCTGACCATAAGAGTCATTTCCTGATTGATGTCTGAATTGCTTTTGGCAAAGCAGGTAATGTATTTTCTGAATAGTCCAACGTTAGTCATACGTCTTCCGTTAATTTTAACTTCTGTATTGACATTATTTTGTGAATTATATGTTCTGATATCTTTTTCACGTTCTTCAATCAATGATGTGAGTAAATCAATTTTTTTAAGTTCAATAATGTCTTTATCACTCAGATAGCGGATCGAAGAAATTTTAATATTGATTGCTCTTTTTAAACGCCTTCCACCTGTTTCCTGCATGCCTCGATAATTTTTAAATGCATCGCTGAGAAGTGTGTATGTCGGGATTGTAACGACAGTTTTATCAAAGTTCTGGACCCTGACATTATTTAAATTAATTTCAAGGATATCTCCATCAACATCGTATTTTGGCATTTCTATCCAGTCCCCAACACGCACGGAATCATTGGCAGACACTTGTATACTCGCGACAAATCCCAGGATAGTGTCTTTGAACACCAACATAAGCACCGCTGAAGCTGCGCCAAGCGATACAAGAAATGACCAGGGAGAATTTCCAGTAAAAATGGAAACTGTAAGTGTTATCAATATAAAAATTAAAAATATCTGTAAGACCTGTAAGTAACTGTCAACAGGTTTGTTGGCAAATGCTTTGGAAGATTTCAGAGCATCTCTTCCTGCTTTAAGCAGGCTGTTAAAAAGTCTGAACAGGAAATACAAAATAAGAACACTCAAAACTTTGTTTAGGATGCTGTTAAATGATGGAAAGCCACTAAAGATAACCGGAATCAATTGTTGTGAGATGGCAACCAGAATTAATCGCGTCAGATGAATTAAGATTTTGTGCTCAGCAAGATAAACTCCCCATTTTTCATTCCTCTTACGGATAAACTTTAAAAGCATATTGTTGAAAAAGAATCGGAGGCTGTAATCTATTATCAGAAGGATAATAATAAAAATAAAAAGAAGCAGAAATACAGTTCCAATTTTGGCACCCTGATCGTGAAACCCGAGGGATTTCGTGAATTCCAGAGCCCCGTCGTATAGTATGCTTGTCCGTTCGTTGATGTTGATCATAATCAATTTTTACAATGAACAAACTAATCTACAAAAAACAAACATGACTGAGTTAAGGCTTCATTATCGATCTGATATGCATTAAACACCAGTTTTATCATATTTTCAACTCATGAAATTCTTAGGTCATGATACAACAGGATAGTGAGCTTTACATTTTAATTTTGACAAATATTTTTAAAAGGGGATTTGATTCCGATATCAATCATTTTTTACGTATGTAAAAATAAATTTATTGCCCGCAAATCCTCCTATTATAATCTGTAATGTCCCAACATTCTCATAAGGATGAAATTCACGAATTCATCATCGACTATCTTGGTATTTAATAATTTGTTCCGGTACTCATAAGAAGAAATTGTTTTACCTAGTCTCATATATTCTGCGTGGTACATCTCTGGAACCTTAATTCTGCCATTACCCTTGATTGTATTTATAATTTTATTGTCGGTTGTTCGTAGCTTAATGATAAGATGATAAAGATTCTGAAATCCCATACCGGAATATCTTTCAATGATATTGACTTTAAAGCTTTTAAAATGAATGGTTTTAAATTGAAGTTTTGACTTTCGATTAAAAGGTCCTATTTCCAGTCGGAATTCCATTTGTGTAAGAGTTAAAGGGATATTACAATGCCACAAAAAATAATAACTTTTGTGTTTCATCCTTTATGATCAGATTTTTTATTTTAAAATTCTTTCGAAAAAATTTAAATACCGGTACAGTAACTGAATGATTGATTGAAGAAGGAAATCTTGGTTGGACTAGATTAAATTCTTACATAGATAATAGCATGTTTAGCATCCTTGCTCTTTTACTTTCTGTTGATAATCCGGTTCCTCGATAACACTTTTTAACATTTGTTTTTTCATTGACGGTGTATCCGCTTTCCAGCAGTATGGAGTAGCCTTGGATATGTTCGCAAAGCGTGGGATAGGTATGATTTATGCCTCTAAACGCTTAAAATTTCTTATCGGTTATGCATTGGGCAGGAGTTCATTTATTAATGATGTATAGTTATGGATTCCTTTCAGCTGTCTCTTTGAAATATCCATAGGCTTGCAGCGACTCCTTTGGCATAAATATGCTTAATTCGCAGACCATAGGCATTTAAAACATATCATCATTTAAAAAGAGTTCTTAAAATATATACCTGATTATAAGTAGTGATTGGCGGAATTTTTTAATACAATTAAAAATTCTAATCACTTTCAGGTGAGCGCAGGATACATCTCCTACAGAAAACCCTTACTTTTAAAATCGTTTAAAAGCTATACAAAATCGATTATGACATTTCAAAATATATCTCAGCTCTTCTTAACTTTTTCACTTCTTTTTTCTTTTTCAGGATTTAAAAGTCAGGATAAATTCCCAGACGGAACCGCCATTCCGAAATGGTTTAAAGAAAACAAACCAACAGATATCAATAAATTAGGCAAGAAATACATCATCACAGATTTTGGAGTAAAGAACGACAGTACAATTCTTCAGACAAAACAGGTCCAAAATATCATTGATGAAGCTTCAAAAAACGGAGGTGTCATTGTCGTACCGAAAGGAACCTTCCTCATCAGTTCGCTTTTCTTTAAACAAGGAACGCATTTACATTTAGAAACCGGAGCAAAATTAAAAGGAAGCGATGATATCAACGATTTTCCTGTCGTGACTACAAGAATGGAAGGTCAGACTGTGAAATATTTTCCGGCTTTGATTAATGCAGACGGATTAGATGGCTTCAAGATTTCTGGGAAAGGAACACTTGACGGAAACGGATTAAGATTCTGGAAATCATTCTGGAAAAGAAGAGAATGGAATCCTAAATGTACCAATATGGATGAGATGAGACCAAGAATAATCTACGTTTCCAATTCTAAAAATATTCAGATTGAAGGAATTACAGTAAAAAATTCTCCGTTTTGGAGCACTCATTATTATAAAAGTGAATTCGTAAAATTATTAAACTTAACGATTTTAGCACCGAAAGAACCGGTAAAAGCACCAAGTACAGACGCCATTGACATCGATGCCTGTTCAAATTTCCTGGTAAAAAACTGTTATATGTCGGTCAATGACGATGCGATTGCGTTAAAAGGAGGGAAAGGTCCAAAAGCGGATACAGACCCGAATAACGGAGAAAACAGAAACATCATCATCGAGGACAATACCTTCGGGTTCTGCCATTCTGCGCTCACTTGCGGAAGCGAATCGATTCACAATTACAACGTCATTTTCAGAAATTCCACCGTGAAAGATGCTTCAAGATTATTACACTTGAAAATGCGCCCAGACACGCCTCAGCATTACGAATACATCACGCTTGATAATATCAAAGGAAACGTAAAAACTTTCATTTACGCTAAAGGCTGGAATCAGTTTTTTGATTTGAAAGGCGAAGCAAGACCGAGAAAAGGATTGGCCAATAATATTACCATCAAAAATATAGATTTAAGTTGCGAAACAGCATTTTCTATTGAGAAATCGGATTTGTTTGATTTAAAAGATTTCACTTTTGAAAATTTTAAAGTTAAGGCTCTGAAACCTGAAATGGAAAATTTGAGTAACATTCAAAATTTAAAGCAAACCAAAGTCAATGTGACGAAAGTAGCTTCTCTTACGCAATCTTACGATAAAAAAGACGACTCCGACATTGCTGCAAAATAATGAGTTTTTCTTTCAAAATATTAGCTCTGTTATGTGTCTGTTCACAGTTTTTGTTTTCTCAGTCTAAAGAAATTCAATTTTTAACTGGGAAAGATGCTGAACATACAAAAGAGTGGGATTTTTGGATAAACGGAGGACGAAAATCAGGAAACTGGAGCAAAATCAACGTGCCCTCTCATTGGGAACAACAAGGTTTTGGTTCGTACAATTACGGTCGGGATTATGTGACGTATGGCAAAAACTTCAAGTTTCACGACGAAACTGGTTTGTACAAACACAAATTTAAAGTTCCGAATTCGTGGAAAGGAAAAACGGTCAACATCGTCTTTGAAGGTTCAATGACCGATACGGAAGTGAAAATCAACGGAAAATTAGCCGGAACCATTCATCAGGGTGCTTTTTATGAATTTAAATATGATATTTCAGATAAAATTCAATTCGGAAAAGAAAATATTCTCGAAGTAAAAGTTTCCAAAATGTCGGCTGATAAATCCGTCAACAATGCAGAAAGATTAGCAGATTACTGGATTTTAGGCGGAATTTTCCGACCTGTTTATTTGGAAGCAACTTCGAAAGAACATATTTCATCAACGGTAATTGATGCTAAAGCAGACGGAACCTTTCGTTCAAATATTCATTTAAATGAAATTAATTCTGCCAACAATATAAAAGTAGAATTATTTGATGTTAAAAATAATTGGGTTGGCGAATCTCAGGTTCAAATCCAAAAAGGCGATACTTTAAAACAGATTCAGTTTTCCATTAAAAATCCAAAACTTTGGACGGCAGAAACCCCGAATTTATACAAAGCAAAATTTACTTTAAATAAAAACAAAAAAACAATCAGTCAAACCGAAGAAAAATTCGGTTTCAGAACCATTGAAATCCGGAAAGGCGACGGAATTTTCATCAACGGAACCAAGGTGAAAATGAAAGGCATCAACCGTCACGTTTGGTGGCCGGAAACGGGTAGAGCAGTTACGGAAAATATCGATTTAATGGACGTTCAGCTCATCAAAGAAATGAATATGAACGCCCTTCGTTGTTCGCATTATCCACCGAATAAATCATTCTTAAAAATTTGCGATTCGCTCGGTTTATATGTTTTGGATGAATTGGCGGGTTGGCAAAAAAAATACAGCACGGAAGTCGGGAAAAAGCTCGTGAAAGAAATGGTTAAGAGAGATGCCAATCATCCTTCTATTATTTTCTGGAGCAACGGAAATGAAGGCGGACATAATTTTGATCTGGATACAGAATTTGCAAAATATGACTTGTCAAACCGTCCCGTCATTCACGCCCATCACAAACCTGGAAATGCTTTCAACGGCATCGACTGCAATCATTACGAAGATTATTACAGCACAAAAAAAATTCTTGAAGGCGAAAATATCTATATGCCGACCGAGTTTTTGCACGCACAGGACGACGGCGGTGGCGGAACTTCACTGGCCGATTATTGGGAGCTTCACTGGAATTCCAAAAAAGGAGCGGGCGGTTTTTTGTGGGCATTTGTTGATGAAGGTTTGGTGCGAACGGATTTCAATAATCAGATTGATGTGAATGCAATTAATGCTCCCGACGGAGTTTTAGGGCCACATCGTGAAAAGGAAGGCAGTTTTTATGCGATTCGGGAAATTTACAGTCCTGTAAAAATTGATTTGAAAACATTACCAAATGATTTTAACGGAATCATTCCAGTTGAAAACCGTTATCACTTTACAAATCTAAAGGATTGTCAGTTTGAGTGGAAATTAATTAAGTTTAAAACACCATTTTCTTCTGAATCGGGTTTTGATGTTCTTCAAAATGGAAAAGTAGAATCACCAAATATTCAACCGACAGAAAAAGGACATATCAATCTAAATCTTCCTGCAAACTGGAAAGAAAATGAAGGTTTATTATTAACGGCAACAGATGCTGCCGGAAAAGAAATTTATACCTGGACCTGGAAATTGAAGTCGAATGAGGAAATTTCGGAACAATTTTCTAAATCTTTAATTAAAACAAACCCGGTTTCTGTCGTTGAAAATGATTCATTGTTTATTCTAAAATCAGACGAAAAAGAATTTGCTATTGGGAAAAAAGACGGCTTATTAAAATCAGTCATTGTCGATAAGAAAGGCAAAAAAATGACCTTCAAAAACGGACCTGTTTTCGTGAACGGAACAATGGAATTATCTTCCATAAAATCTTTGGCTGAAGGAAAAAATCAACTGATTGAAGCTAATTATAAAAATGGAAATAAGATAATCTGGAAACTCAATCCAAACGGGATTTTAGAATTGAATTACGAATATTCTTTGTCTGGAGATTATCAAATTTTCAGGAGTAAGCTTCGACTATCCTGAAAATTATGTTATCAATGCAAAATGGCTTGGCAAAGGACCTTACCACGTTTGGAAAAACAGAACTCAAGGACAAACTTACAATGTTTGGCAGAATTTGAAAAACTCAACAAGAACCGGACAATCACCGTGGATTTATCCTGAATTTAAAGGCTATTTCGATGACGTTTCTTGGTTGCAATTCGATACTGCGGAAGGAAAAATTACGGTCGGAACCAAAGAAGAAAAAATGTTCGTCAGACTTTTCGACTTTTACGGAATTTATGGCGCGGAAGGTTATACGAAATTGCCAAGCGGGAATATTTCTTTCCTCGATGCGATTCCACCGTTGGGAACTGTTTTGGCGTTTAACATTAACGATAAAACCGAATCGTTAGGACCGGAAAGCGAATTGAATCATTTGCACGGAACATTTAAAAGAACCTTGTATTTCTACTTCGGATTGCCTGATTTGGGCGATGAAAATAAACAGTTTACAATGCCGAAAGAAAATATTTTAACAGATTAATAATGAGTAAAATAGTTCCATTTTTAGTGTTATGTATCTGTTCATTTTATTTCGGACAGCAAACCAGCTTCAAATTTGATTTTGGCGGAGAAAGAGTAAAAAAAGGTTTTATTCCAATTCATTCGACTTCAAAATTTGACAGGAAAATTGGGTATGGTTTTATGGATATTTCGGGTTTAAAATCTGTTGACAATGGCGGAAATGCTTTGATGGGAGATTTTATCACAAGTGACAGACCTTTCTATTTTTCGGTGGCGATTCCTGAAGGAAATTATAACATTCAACTGAATTTAGGCGATACAAAAGGAACTTCGGAAACAACAGTCCGTGTAGAAAACCGCCGATTGATGTTAAGTGATATTAAAACAAAACAGGGCGAAATTGTTGAAAAACAAATTTCAGTTCACGTAAAAGACAGCATTATCAGAAATCAAAACGGCGAAAAAATCGGAATTGTAAAATTAAAACCGAGAGAAACAAAATATTTACATTGGGACAATTTATTGACAATTGAATTTAATGATAAAGCTCCGAAGGTATGCTCAATAATTATTCAACCGAACAAAACGGCGAAAACCATTTATTTAACGGGAGATTCAACGGTTGTTGATGCGCAATATGAACCGTGGGCTTCTTGGGGACAGATGTTGCCGTATTTTTTCGTTCCGAATGAAGTGGTGATTGCTAATTATGCCGAGAGCGGTGAAACCTTAAAAGCATTCGAAGACCGCCACCGAATCGATAAAATCTGGACTCAAATAAAATCGGGAGATTATTTATTTATCCAATTCGGTCACAACGACCAAAAAGCAGGAAACAGTACAAAATCAGGTTATCGAAAAAGATTAAAAGAATGGATTCAAAAAGCCAGACAATTAGTCGCAATTCCGGTTTTGGTCACTTCAATGAACCGCAGAGTTTTTGATGAAAACAATAAAATTGTCAACACTTTAGACGATTTTCCTGACGCAATGAGAGAAATTGCAAAAGAAGAAAAAGTGGATTTGATTGATTTGAATGCATTAAGCAAAATATTGTTCGAAGCGATGGGACCAGAAGCGGCGAAGAAAGCATTTGTCTATTATCCCGCAAACGCTTATCCCAATCAACCGAATGCTTTGGCGGACGATACGCATTTTAATCCTTACGGAGCTTACGAATTAGCAAAATGTGTCGTAAAATCTATCGTTGACCAAAATTTACCGTTGAAGAAATACATTTCAAAGAATTATAAATATTTTAACCCCAATAAACCCGATGATGTTGAAAAATTCCATTGGCCGGAATCTGTTTTTATGGAATCTCTAAAACCTGATGGAAATTAATTATCAAATGATTTTCAAAGAAATTTTGTTTTCCCCAACCCTAAAGGGAGCAAAATTTCTTTGAAAACTTAATCAAAATTACTCCCTTTAGGGTAGTGGGAATCATTTCGATGAAATTGAAAATTTGGGGAGATTTTAAGTCCTGAAAGGACGATTTTCAGAAGCATTGGGTGAAGCCCAATGATAAAATGAATAAGAATGAGAGCAAGCCCTGAAAGGGCGAAATCAGTAACAGATTTTGAAAAAAAAATCTCTGGTTTTTAAAATTAATGTGCTCTTTTCAAATGCCGAATCACAAACTTAAAATAACTAATGTGTCCAAAATCTTTTGTGACTTTTGTGGTTAATTTAAAGCGTGGTTAAATTTAAAAGTAAAGTAATGAAAATTAAAAATATAGTCAAACTAAGCGTTCTCTGTTTTGCCTTCGGAAATCTTTCTGCACAAAATCCGTGGCCAAAAGCAACCAATACCGCTCAACCGTGGACGCGCTGGTGGTGGATGGGAAGTGCGGTTGATGAAAAAGGTCTGGACAAACAATTGACAACCCTTTCCAAGGCAGGTTTCGGTGGAGTAGAAATTGTCCCGATTTACGGCGCAAAAGGGTTTGAGAATAAGTACATCAATTACCTTTCTCCGGAATGGATGAAGATGCTGCAGTTCACAACAAATAAAGCCAAAAGTCTGAAAATGGGTGTTGATATGGCAGTTGGAACAGGCTGGCCAATCGGCGGACCACAAGTTAATGAACAGGACGCGGCAACGAAAATGATTGTTCAAACTTATGACATTCAACCCAATGAAAAATTTTCTGAAAAGATTGTTTTAAAAGACGAAAAACAGAAGAATTTAAAAACCATAAAATTAGATATCGTTACCGCTTACAACGAGAAAAATGAATCTGTTGTTTTAACAGATAAAGTGACTCAGGACGGAACTTTAAATTGGAAACCAACCTCTGGAAAATGGACAATTTATGCAGTTTTTGTGGGTAAAACGTTACAGAAAGTAAAACGTGCCGCTCTGGGGGGCGATGGCTATACGTTAGACCATTTTTCTCCCGATGCAACGAAAGATTATCTGAAAACATTTGACAAAGCTTTTGGAAATTCAAACTATGGAATCCGTTCGTTTTTCAATGACAGTTATGAGGTTTACGGCGCCGACTGGACTGCCGATTTTAAAGAAGAATTCAAAAAAAGAAGAGGTTATGATTTAGCTCCATACATCAAATATTTGGTGAGCGATGAAGAAAGCGAATTGGCAGGAAGAATAAAATCTGATTATCGAGAAACGATGAGCGAACTGATTTTGCAGAATTTTACAGAAAATTTCACGAATTGGGCGCATTCCAAAAGCTCAAAAAATACCAATCAGGCACACGGTTCGCCGGGAAATTTACTGGATTTATACGCCGCAGTCGATATTCCTGAATCGGAAACTTTCGGAAGTACAAAATTCGATATTCAGGGTTTGAGAAGAAATCTGGAAGACATCAATACAAAGGAAATTCCCGACATCAATATGCTGAAATTCGCATCTTCGGCAGCCAATATTACCGGAAAACCTTTGATTTCCAACGAATCTTTCACTTGGCTGACTGAGCATTTCAAAACATCCTGGTCGCAGGTAAAACCGGAAGCTGAGCAGATTTTTTTATCAGGAATTAATCACATTTTTTATCACGGAACGACGTATACACCGGCTGATGTTCAGTTTCCGGGCTGGTTGTTTTATGCTTCGACGAATTTCGTTCCGGAGAATTCTTTGTGGCCGAATATTAAAGGTTTAAATTCTTACATCGAAAGAACACAATCAGTATTACAAAGCGGAAAATCAGATAACGAAATCCTGATGTACTGGCCGGTGTACGACCAATGGGCAAATCCGAAAGGAAAGGATATGGCGTTCAAAATTCATAATATTGAAAAATGGCTGCATCCGACTGTATTCTATGAAAACCTTGAGAAATTAGGAAAATCCGGCTATTCTCTCGATATGATTTCGGATAAAATGATTGGTGAAGCGAAGTTTGAAAATCAGAATATCCAGGTTTCTAAAAATGGTGGCTCTTATAAAGTTTTGATTATTCCTCAACTGAATTATTTTTCAGAATCAACGTTAAAAAATATTTTAAACTTGGCACAAAATGGAGCTTCTGTAATTTTTCAAAGCGAGCCAAAAGACGTTCCGGGATTTTTTGAATTTGAAAAAAGAAGAAACGAATTACAATCTTTATGGGCAAAAATTCCTTTTCAGCAAGATGGAAATTTAAAATCAGCAACATTCGGAAAAGGAAAAATTGTATTGAGTTCTGATGTTGAAAAAGCGTTGGAATATTTAAAAATTGAAAGAGAAAAACTGACGGATACAGGATTGAAATTCGTCAGAAGAAAGTTCGACGGTGGAAAATATTATTACATTGTCAATCACACTTCAAAAGAAATCAATCAAAATATTCCATTGAATTTTATCGGAAAACAGGTTGCCTTAATGAATCCTGAAAACGGAGAATTCGGAATTGCTGAAACGCAGAACAATTCCGTTAAAGTTCAACTGAAATCAGGAGAATCTTTGATTATAAAAGCTTCGGAAACTCCGGATAATTCAATTCCAAAATGGAAATATGCTGAAAAAACAGATGCTCCGATTGTTTTAAACCAACCTTGGCAACTGACTTTCAAAGAAGGCGGACCCGAACTTCCGAAATCAAAAACATTGGATAAACTTCAACCTTGGACGAATTTCACGGAAGACGCTTCAACGCAGAGTTTTTCAGGAACAGGAGTTTACGCAACTTCATTCAAATTAAATAAAAAAGCCGACGATTTTTTACTGAAATTCGACAAATTATATGAAAGTGCAAAAGTCATTATCAACGGTCAGGATGCCGGAATTGTGTGGAGTCTTCCGTTTGAAATCAACGTCGGAAAATATTTGAAAAAGGGAAAAAATACCATTCAGATTGAGGTTTCCAACCTGATGGTCAACCGAATCCGTTATATGGACCAGAATAAAATCCAATGGCGAAATTACCACGAAATTAATTTTGTCAACATCGACTACAAACCGTTCGATGCTTCCAATTGGAAAGTACAACCTTCAGGTTTGGATGGTGAAATTCAATTAATTCCAGTGTTTTACTCAAAATAAATTATAAAAATGAAATATTATTTGTTGAAAAAGTGACAAAATAATTTTATCGAAGATAAAATCTTTGCGCCTTAAAAAAGTATTTTTCTCATTAACTTGCGTCTTTGCGAAAAACCAACAAATAATTTAAAATAAATAGATATGAAGCAGAATATCGTAAAAACATTAGCATTAGGAACACTCCTCACATTCGGATTTTCCAATGCCCAAAACAAACCGAAAGTTGTTTTGGATAACTTTTTCAACAACGAAAAAAAGGAAAATAAAGAAACCAAAGTTCTGGAATCCTGGCATTACACGTGGAACGACACCTCCAACGGCGGATTCTCTTTGTTGGGCAAAATCTTCCAAAAACAAGGCGCAGAAATCAGTACTTTGACGACAGCACCTTCCAAAAAGGATTTGAAAAAAGCCAACATCTACATCATCGTTGACCCCGATATCGACAAGGAAGCATACGGCGGAAAAGCGAATCTGATTGATGCTAATTCCATTAAAAACCTTACAGAATGGGTGAAAAAAGGTGGTGTTTTGGTTTTAATGAGCAATGACAATGACAATTCTGAATTTGAACATTTCAACAAATTGGCGGGAGAATTCGGGATTCATTTCAATGATGACAGTTACAACCGCGTTCAGAAAAGGGAATTTGAGCAGGGAAAAGTAATGGTTCCGGCTGGAAACGAGATTTTCTCCGAGCAAAAATTATATATGAAAGAAGTAAGTTCAATGGACGTAAAAGCTCCTGCCAAAGCCATTTTGACGGCAGAAGACAAGAACATTGGAGCAATTGCAAAAGTCGGAAAAGGAACCGTTTTCGCATTGGGAGATCCGTGGTGCTACAACGAGTATATCGACGGCAAAAAACTTCCGATAGATTTCACCAATTATCAGGGAACTGAAGAATGGGTAAAGTGGTTGCTGAAGCAGGTTTCTAAAAAATAATTGGATTTGTGCAATCGATTGAAGTTGTGTAATTAGAATTATTTGGGCAGCTTTTTCCGCCTTCCGCTCCCAATTTTTTTGTTCCGCTTTGCTACACAAAAAGGATTTCCGCTCAAGTCGGGCTGCGAGCAATTCAACGCAAAAAATCAAAGAAACAAACGGTATTTCGAAAAGCACGCGTTTTTGGTAAAAAGTAAAGTAATTATTCTTGTGGAAAAAAAAATTGAAATACAATTAACAGGTCGCTCTTCTAGAGCTTTAATTCACTGACTAAT
This sequence comes from Flavobacteriales bacterium UBA720, assembly GCA_002297505.1. Lineage (GTDB taxonomy): Bacteria > Bacteroidota > Bacteroidia > Flavobacteriales > Weeksellaceae > Epilithonimonas. The sequence goes on along the minus strand of DBLQ01000046.1, from coordinate 35,661 downwards.
TATTTTCTATTAGCAGTTCGTTCCTAACGGAACTTTTTAAAATCCCAGAGGGATTTACTGTTAATAGAAAAAATGAAGTACATACAAACGAGCTCCGGAGGAGCGACCTTTTGCTTCATCTTTTTTATAGAAAAAATGAAATAATGTGCATTATGAAAATTAAATACATATTCATTACATCCGCCTTATTTCTTTCGCAAACTTTCTTTGCGCAAAGACAAATGGAATATCTGAAAAGAGGAATCGTTGCGATTCCTGCAGAATCAGGCGTTTTTGTGAGTTGGCGTTTGCTGGGAACGGAAGCTCAGAATACGCATTTCGATGTGTATCGTACAGAAAATAATCAGACCAAAAAACTGAATGAAAAGCCGTTACTCAACGAAACCAATTTTTTAGATAAAACCGCTGACAAAGGGAAGAATTACACTTATTTCGTAAAATCAAATACGGAACATCAGGACGTTGACCAAGATTTTGCAAAATACACAGCCAATCAAAAACCTTATTTTTCAATTCCATTGAAAACACCTGAAGGTTACACTCCGAATGACGCTTCAATTGCGGATTTAGATGGCGACGGCGAATACGAAATCATTCTTCATCAAACCGGAAGATCTCACGACAACAGTCAGAAAGGAGAAACAGATCCGCCGATTATTCAGGCTTATAAACTGAACGGACAGTTTTTGTGGGAAATTAATTTAGGCAAAAACATCAGGGAAGGAGCGCATTATACGCAGTTTTTGGTTTACGATTTAGACCAGGACGGAAAAGCGGAAATCGTGATGAAAACCGCCGACGGAAGCAAAGATGGAAAGGGAAAATTTATTGGAGATCCAACCAAAAATTACGTCAACGAAAACGGAATGATTCTTTCCGGACCGGAATTTCTAACGGTTTTTAATGGAGAAACAGGTGAAGAAATAAACACAGTCAATTATCAGGTTCCCAGATCTGCAGGAAGTTTGAATCCGACCAACGAAGAAATGACTGAAACCTGGGGCGATGCCAAAGGAAACCGTATCGACCGGTTTTTGGGGGCAGTTGCTTATCTCGACGGAAAAATGCCGAGCGTGATTATGTCGAGAGGGTATTACACCAGAACAGCGATTGCAGCCTGGGATTTTAAAGACAGAAAACTCAGTCTCCGCTGGCTTTTTGATACCGAAAGTTCAGAAGAAAATAAACAATTTCGCGGACAGGGAAATCATAATCTGAGCATTGCCGATGTTGATAATGACGGAAAAGATGAAATTGTTTTCGGGGCAATGACGGTTGATGACGACGGAAAAGTATTGAACAGCACAGGTTATGGTCACGGTGATGCGTTGCACGTTGGAGATTTGGACCCTTCAAATCCGGGATTGGAAATTTTTGATATTCAGGAGAGGTTTGATGATGCGGGAGCCCATTTCAGAGATGGAAAAACAGGAAAGGTTTTGTGGAAACTGCCATCTTTAACCTACAGCAAAGACAGTAAATTTCAAGGTCCGGGAAGAGGTTTGTCATTAAATATTGATCCCCGTTATGAAGGTTCAGAATCCTGGGCAGCCGGCGCAGGGTTGAAAGGCGTTTACAGCTCAAAAGGAAAGAAAATTAGCGATAAGAATCCTCCTGCCAATATGGGAATTTATTGGGATGGTGATTTTTTGAGCGAAATCTTAGATGGAACGGTTGTTTCAAAATGGGACTGGAAAAAAGAGAAATCAAATGTGATGTTTGATGCTAAAAATTTCCAATGCGAATCGAATAACGGAACAAAGAAAAATCCGTCTTTGGTGGCAGATTTATTTGGAGACTGGCGTGAGGAAGTGATTTACAGAACAGCCGATAATCAGGAATTGAGAATTTTTTCTACAACCATTCCAACGAAACACAGATTGTACACTTTGATGCATAATCCGCAGTATCGTTTGAGTATTGTCTGGCAAAATGTCGGCTATAATCAACCGCCGCATACAGATTATTACTTGGATGAAACAATCAAAGAACTGCCAAAGCCAAATGTTGACTCTGTAAAAAGAAAGTAATTCCCGGCAATTAGAAATTCAATTTAAATAAAAATAAAATCAATATAATGAAAAAGCTATTCACAACAGGTTTTTTGGCACTCATCATAGGAGGTTTGACTTCCTGTTCGACACAAAAAAATACAGCGTCACAAGTTGAAATTCCAAACAAAAAAGAGGTTTTGGAAGTTTCAAGAAGAGCCAATCAGTACTTTATGAACAAGTGGCCCGATACGAAAAAAGAGATTGTCGGGAAAAAAGTCTGGCCAAGTAATTTGTGGACGAGAGCGGTTTATTATGAAGGTTTAATGGCATTGTATTCCATAGACAAGAAAAAAGAATACTACGATTACGCAATGTCTTGGGCAAACAACCATAATTGGGAATTGCAGCGTGGAACCTACACCCGAAACGCCGATCACCAGGCTTGTGGACAGACCTATCTTGATTTGTATGAAATCGACGGAAGAAAAAATCCCGAAAGAATCAAAAACGTGAAAGCTGCGATGGACAGTATGATTGCGACCAATAAAGTGGATGACTGGTGGTGGATTGACGCGCTGCAAATGTCGATGCCGATCTTCACAAAGTTGGGCAGAATCACAGGCGAGCAAAAATATTTCGACAAAAATTACGAAATGTATGCCCACACGAAATATAAGGAAGGTGGAAACGGCCTTTACAATCAGGCAGACAAAATCTGGTGGCGCGACAAAAGTTTTCTTCCACCGTACAAAGAACCGAATGGCGAAGATTGCTATTGGAGCCGTGGAAACGGTTGGGTAGTGGCAGCTCTGGCGAAAACACTTCAGGATACTCCGAAGACCGATCCGCATTACAGCGAATATCTGCAGGATTATAAGGATTTGTTAGCCGCTTTGCTTCCAATCCAAAGAGAAGATGGCTTCTGGAATGTGAGTCTTCACGATCCGAATAATTTTGGCGGAAAAGAAACGACGGGAACAGCACTTTTCGTGTATGGAATGGCGTATGGCGTCAACAATAATTTAATCGGCCGAGAAACTTATCTGCCGGTTTTAGTAAAAGCCTGGAATGCGATGGTGAAAGATTCTGTGCTGCCGAACGGATTTTTAGGCTGGGTTCAGGGAACCGGAAAGGAACCAAAAGACGGACAACCTTTAGCGGTGGACAAAGTGCCTGATTTTGAAGATTATGGATTGGGATGTTTTTTATTGGCAGGAAGTGAAGTTTATAAATTGAAGTAAAAATTTGTTCATTATGTCTACAGGACAGAGCAAGATGCGCAATCGATTCGCTCTTATTAATTTTCAAATTCAACAAGTATCATAATTATGAATGCATTATTAGGCGTGATTTTTCATTTTTTAGGAGGCTTTTCATCTGGAAGCTTTTATTTGCCATACAAAAAAGTTAAAGGTTGGCAATGGGAAACATTCTGGTTGATTGGAGGAACATTTTCGTGGATTATCATTCCGCCTTTGGCAGCATTTCTTACCATTCCTGATTTTTGGGAAATAATTCAGAATGAAAGTTCCTCTATTCTGGGACTTACATTTCTCTTTGGTGCGCTTTGGGGAATTGGCGGATTTATGTATGGTTTGGGCGTACGTTATTTGGGGGTTGCATTAGGAAGCAGCATTATGCTGGGATTAACGATGGTAATTGGTTCGCTTTTGCCTTCAATTTATTATGAATTTAATCCGGCAGCAGGAAAAGACAATATCGGTCTTATGTTTTCGAGCGAGTGGGGACAAATGGTTCTTTTAGGACTTTTAGTTTGCATCATTGGAATCGTTATCAGCGGAAAAGCAGGTGTGATGAAAGACAGGGAACTGCAGACTGAATCTGTGGATCCGCATGGAGTTATTGTGAAAACTGAATATAAATTCGGCTTAGGACTTACAGTTGCTATTATTTCGGGGATTTTAAGTGCCTGTTTTAACTTCGGACTGGAAGCGGGAAAACCAATGGCGAATGTTGCCAATGAAGCCTGGAAACTGGCAAATCCGGGAAAGGGCGAATTTTTGTTTCAGAATAATGTCACCTACGTCGTGGTTCTTTGGGGCGGTATGGCTTCCAATCTTGTAGGCTGTCTTTATCTTGCTTTTAAAAATAAATCATACACCGATTACAACAAGAAAAATGTACCACGTTTAAAAAATATAATCTTTTGTGCATTGGCGGGAACCATGTGGTTTTTACAGTTTTTCTTCTACGGAATGGGCGAAAGCAAATTAGGGAACGGCCCAAGTTCATGGATTCTTCATATGGCATTCATTATTTTAATAGCCAATCTTTGGGGCGTTATCATTAAAGAATGGAAAGGTGTTTCCAAAAAAACGATTTCTACGATAGTTATCGGGATGGTTGTGATGTTTATCTCGATTCTGATCGTAGGATATGGGAATTCACTGCGGTAGTATTTAATTCCGATTCTTAATTTTTTTCTTATACATATTCATTTCTGTTTGGAGTGAATTTGAGCACTGATTTTTGTCAGTGTTCTTTTTTTATAATTAATGTAGATTTCAGAAAAATAATCCGATATATTTCTCTTATAATAAAAATACTGTTAATTTCATATTGTTAAAATATACTAGAATAATTATCAAAAATATTCAATCATATCAATTATTAGCTAAATGATATATTGAAAATTATATTAAATTATTAAATTAATAATGCAGGATATTGCAGGATGCCAAACTTTTACTAACACTGTACTTTGGCAGTATTAATTTAATATTACTAAAAATTAACATATGTCTATGAAAATTTCAAATAAGGGTCTCAAGCCACTGATTGCGCCTTTATTTCTTTTTGCATCAGGTTTGGTCTTTGGGCAAACCACAGTGAACGATACTGTTGCAAAAGACGTAAAGCAGATTGAAGAAGTTGTCGTGATAGGATATGGGACGGTAAAGAAATCGGATCTTACAGGTTCTGTTTCGTCTGTTTCAGCAAAAGAACTGGCAGCAACGCCGGCGATGAACGCCTTGCAGGCTTTACAGGGTAGAGCGGCAGGTCTTAACATTGTGACGGCAAGTGGTGCGCCCGGTGCTGGTGCCAATGTAACCATACGTGGTGGTGCATCGATTACTCAGGGAACAGAACCGCTTTACATTGTGGATGGTTTCCAGCTGGACAACGCGCTCAATGTTATCAATCCCAATGATATCGAAAGTATCGACGTTCTAAAAGGCGCTTCGGCGATTGCCATTTACGGTGCACGAGGTTCCAACGGGATTATCGTGATCAAAACAAAAAGCGGAAAAAAGGGGAAAGCCATCGTCAACTATAACAATTTTAATTCATTCGATACGCTATCCAAAAAGCTGGATATGATGTCCAATGCGGAAGATTATGTCAAGTATCACTATGAGATGGCAAATCTCGCCGGGAGAACTGCACAGTGGAGTAGTTACTTTAATAACAATCTTTCGCCTGACTCTCCGGGATTTTACACCGGAGTTTATAACACGATTGGGCAGAGATATGCCAATGCACCAACATTGGACTGGCAAAAGAAAATGCTCGGCGGATCTGGTCTTACCACTAATCATAATTTTAATTTTTCTGTCGGTACGGAAAAAACCCAGGCTTACGTCAGCTACAATTATAACAAACAGGATGGTTTGCTAAGTAATTTCAGCGAAACCAGAAACTCGTTGAGGGTCAATATCAATTCTGAGCTTTATAAAGGCGTGAGAGTTGATTTTAATACCAATTTCAACTCCAATTCACTTAATGGTGGCGGTGCCTACTCCGGAATGAAGAAGATTTTGCTTCAACCCATTTCCGGCGGAACACGTTTCACTTTGGATGAGCTTTTCAATACACAGACTTATGGCGATTTTACAGCATTGGAACCAAGTTATGACACAGAAAACCCGTTCATTGAACTTCAGGCTTCTACTTCCAATGCAAGGACCCGTAATTTTGTTGCCAACACCGGTTTGGAAATTGATTTCCTGAAGAATTTTACATTCAGAACGGCGGGACAATACAACTGGAGAAGTGTCAAATCTACTTCATTCTCCAACGAGAATTCCAGAGCCAATCTTACGGATCCAACGACAACTGGAATTAACGGAAAAATAGGAAATAGTGAATCGTACGGTTATCAAATTACCAATACTGTAACTTACAACAATACCTTTGGTGACAAGCATAAATTGAATGCGTTAATCGGTCAGGAGCTCGTGTATTCTCAGTCAGAAAGCAATAACCTGTCACTCATAAAGTTTCCTTTTCCTAATTTCGGATTGGATGATATTTCTACCGCAACGGTTTCCGATAAATCAACAGACAGAAGCAGTACAAGTCTATTGTCTTATTTCGGAAGGGTAACATATAACTATGATGACCGGTATTTATTGACAGCAACCGTAAGAAGAGACGGCTCGTCTAAGTTCGGACAGAATAATAAATGGGGCTTTTTCCCGTCTGCCGCGCTGGCTTGGAGACTATCACAGGAAAGTTTCTGGCAGAATTCGAAAATCAATAATGTCATTAATGATTTAAAATTCAGAGCGGAATATGGTGTCACAGGAAATAACGATATCGGGAATAATTTATTTCTCACGACGTATTCCATTACAGATTATCCAATGAACAACACGCCGGGAACTCCGGTTTATGTCACGAGTTCAAATCTTGGAAATCCTTATCTTAAATGGGAAGAGCTAAAATCTACAAACGTGGGGGTTGACTTGGCGTTGTTCAACAGCAGAATCAAGCTAACCTCCGAATGGTATAACAACAATGTCAGCGATATGCTATTGCAGGCAGTTCTTCCGACCTCAACAGGTTATTCAAGACAGTACCAGAATATCGGTAGTATGAGAAACCGCGGTGTGGAATTTACATTGAACACCATCAACTGGAGATCAGAAAACTTCCGTTGGTCCACAGACTTCAACATTGGGCATAACCGTTCAAAAGTAGTTTCACTGGAAAAAGGAGCAGACTTCAGAACTTTCAGTCAGGGCAGTAACAGAGCGGGATCGGTAACTTATTATGCAAGAGTAGGCGAGCAGCTTGGTGAGATGTATGGCTATGTTTATCAGGGTGTTTATACTACGGATGATTTTATCCAGAATGCTAACGGAACTTATGGTGGCTTGAAACCTGGTGTGGTAAAACCCGCAACCGGTACGCCGAAGCCTGGAGACATTAAGTTTGCAGCAGATAACGAAGCAGGCGACCAGTTTACCAGAAAGATGGTGAAGATTGGTGATGCCACGCCAGATTTCATCGGTGGGATGAGCAATAACTTTTCTTACAAAGGTTTTGATTTAGCCGTCTTTATGAAATTCAGCGTTGGTGGGGATATTTACAATGCCACTAAACACAGTCTGAGTCCTTATGCTTTGTTTCAGAACGTTCCTTCAGAATTTGGAACTAATTTCTACCGCTTGATTGATCCTAATACAGGACAGCAAACCATGAATATTGAACGATTGAAGCAGCTTAACCCTAATGAAGATTCAAGACTTTGGAGCTTGAGTAACACTAATACGCAGACCATCACTTATCCGTCTTCTTACTATGTAGAGGATGGTTCTTACCTCAGAATTGCACAGCTGACACTGGGATATTCATTGCCAAAAGATTTCCTGAGAGAAATTATGGTGACCAATGCGAGAGTCTATGTTACCGTCAATAATCTAGCGACTATCACAGGTTATTCCGGTTTCGATCCGGAGGTTTCTGCCGCGAGTGGTGTGGCGGTGACGCCGGGCTATGACAGTTCTACTTACCCAAGATCCAGAAGTTATGTTCTTGGAATTAACTTAACATTTTAATTTTTTAATTTGATCTGAAATGAAAACGATATTTATTCAACATAGATTTATAAAAAAGGCATTCATCATGTCATCCATGGTTATAGCCGTTTTGGCCACTAACTCCTGTAACGAGGATTTCCTGGATCAGCCAGCCTATAATACCACCGATTCCGATGTTGTGTTCCAAAACCTCCAAACCGCCGAGATGTTTGTACTTGGTTGTTACAGAGGGATAGTTCCTACAGAGATGTTCTATCAGTTGGGAGCTGGAGATACGGTCAACCACTCGATTGAAGCACTCAATAATTCCAAATACAATGTTGGAAATTATAATTACGATGCCTATAAACCTTTTACAGTTACTGGTATTTACTCTGCGATGTATGCCGTTATTGAGCGTACGAATATTGCCGTTTATCAGTTAAGTAAAATGCCTGCTAGTGAAAAACGTGATGCCTTGATTGGCGAGGCAAAGTCTATCCGAGCGTACTGCTATCACAATCTGATCAGTATTTATGGTGATGTCCCGGCTGTATTTGAACCATTGGAAACACTGGATCCAAACGATGAAAATACCTTTTATCCAAAACGAGCCTCCAGAGATGTTATTTATGACAGGATTGTAGGAGATCTGCAGGAAGCTTCAAAAGCGGTTCCGACATTGGCAGCAAGTGGTTTCGGAACTACAGAACGTCTATCTAAGGAAGGGGTGAATTCCTTATTGGCCAAAGTTGCGCTCTATGCAGCAGGTTACTCATTGCGCTGGGAGCTGAATACATCCAATCCGGGAGTAGTTTCCCGTCGTTCTGACAATGCAAGAGTCAGAGAATTGTATCAGATTGCAGACGCCGCTTGTGCAGCGGTGATTAACGGAGGATCAAAAAGTCTTGTGCAGAGCCAAGGCGGAAAAAGTGGTTTCGAGGCATTATGGTTCAATTTTGACCGTAGAAATTTTGGCGCAGTCAATTCTGAAATGATTTGGCAGATTGCATCACTAGGACAGAATACCAACTCGGCATTTCAGGTTTATGCACATCCCGGCTACAGGAACGGTGTTTTCGGATCCCGTTCTTCTCAGCAAATGATATTGCCGTCTTATTATCTTTCATTCAATCCAAATGACACTCGTAGAGATGTAACTTGTACCTCTTACAGTGTATATTTTTTAAATAAAGGTGAGGCAGGCGATACTTTTGTAGATGTCGGAACCACCTATTCTGCAATTATGCCGGGCAAATTCAGGTTATCCTGGTGTGTAGAGCCACAGGCAGCGGCAGATAGAAACCTTAATATTCCTTTGTTGAGATATGCAGATGTTCTTTTGATGTATGCAGAAACTCAAAATTATCTTAACAATGGCCCAACAGCAGCGGCTAATGCTGCATTGCAGGCTGTAAGAACAAGAGCAGGCATTGGTTCGTTACCATTGCCATCCGGACAAGCCGACTTTTTGAAAGCGATTGTTCAGGAAAGAAAATGGGAGTTTGCGGGAGAATTTATGCTTCGTACAGACCTTATCCGAACTAATAGCTTGACCACCGAGATAGAAGCGACCAGACAAGATATGAAAGACCTGACCAGAAGAGTAGGTAAATATGCCAATCTCGCCACGTACAGGCTCTACAAATTCCATAAAAATTCCCAGACTTATGGCGATCCGTTTTTAGCATTACCATATATTGACATCACTGATCCAACTGAGATTACAACGATTAAAAATGTTCCTACCAATGAAGCAGATTACGCAGCTTATCAAACAGCATTAAGAGCAATTGTAGCAGCCCACGGACAGCCAACTTCCACAGAAGATAAATGGTATCCTACACAGATGTTCGAAGCGTATACCAGTACATTTAACGGTAATGCCAGAAAAGCAGTCGGATTCAAAGAAGGTTTCAATACTTTAGGAATGGGAAATAATATGTATGCTAAAGCATTTGGATATGCAGAGAATGGCAACAAATATCCGGGCTGGGTGGAGTCTTCGGATGACGGACTTTTCTTCGGATTCCAAACCAATAAAACAGAGTTGCTTCCGTTTGCGGCTGCTTCTCCGGGTCACCCATTGATTGATAACCCGAATCTGACACAGTTACCTGGTTACTAATATTTAAAAATAAATTTTTCAATTAAACTCAACATATTTAATTACAGTTTGTTTAATATGTTGAGTTTTAATTTGATTAAAATCAATTCACTTAAGATTAAATGTTTGTCAGTATAGTACGGGATGCTCAAGAAAAGTGAACCCTCTACATTTGACAAAAAATTTAGAAATATAATAATGGAAAAAGTAAAAACATTCAAATACGTAGACTATTTGTGGGATGATGAAAAAGCAGCATCTTTCGGAGATGACCAGGTTGCTTTATTTTTATACCGTTCAAACATTTTGGGAGCAGACCTTAGAATCACCAATTATGGTGGCGGAAACACAAGCTGTAAAACCATCGAGAAAGACCCTTTAACGAATGAAGATGTTGAGGTAATGTGGGTAAAAGGTTCAGGTGGTGACATCGGAACGCTGACGAGAAAAGGGATTGCTGGTTTGTACACAGAAAGATTGAGAAATCTTAAAAATGTATATGAAGGTTTGGCTGACGAAGACAGAATGGTTGGGCTTTTCAATCACTGTATTTACGATTTGGACAGCAAAGCGCCTTCTATTGATACGCCACTTCACGGACTTCTTCCATTCAAACATATCGACCACCTTCATCCGGATGCTTTAATTGCGGTGGCTGCAGCAAAAGACAGTCAGGCAGTGACCAAAGAAATTTGGGGCGATACAATGGGTTGGGTTCCTTGGCAAAAACCTGGCTTTGATTTAGGTTTACAGTTAGAAAAATGTTTAAACGATAATCCTGGAATCAGAGGAATCGTTTTAGGAAGTCACGGTCTGTTTACCTGGGGAGATACTTCTTACGAATCTTATATCAACAGTTTGGAAGTTATCGAAATGGCTTCTGAATATATTGCTAAAAAAATCGAAGAAAAAGGTTCTGTTTTTGGCGGACAAAAAGTAGAATCTCTTCCAGCTGACGAACGTAAAACTAAGGCAGCTCAGATTATGCCTTTGTTGAGAGGTTTGGCTTCTTCTGAAAACAGAATGGTGGGTCATTTCACAGACAGCGATGTCGTTTTGGAATATATCAACTCTAATGATTTGGAAAGATTGGCTCCGCTTGGAACCTCTTGTCCGGATCACTTCTTGAGAACGAAAATTCAGCCGTTAGTATTAACCTTAGATAAAAATGAAGATTTAACGGATTCTAAAGCAATTTTAGATAAATTAAATCCTCTTTTCGAGCAGTACAGAAACGAATACAAAGAATATTACGAAACTTGTAAACATCCAAACAGCCCTGCAATGCGTGATCCGAATCCGGTGATCATTATTTATCCGGGAGTGGGAATGTTCAGTTTCTCGAAAGATAAGCAAACAACACGTGTTGCAAGTGAATTCTACGTCAATGCAATCAACGTAATGAGAGGTGCAGAAGCCATTTCTGAATACACTTCATTACCAAGACAGGAAGCATTCGACATCGAATATTGGTTATTGGAAGAAGCAAAACTTCAGAGAATGCCGAAAGAAAAACCGTTGTCAAGAAAAATTGCTATCGTAACCGGAGCCGGAGGCGGAATCGGACAGGCAATTGCTGACAAAATGGTTGCTGAAGGTGCTGTTGTTGTTTATACAGATTTAAATACAGAAGCGGTAGAATCTGCAACTTCAAAATACAACAAAGATCAGGCGGTTGCTGTTCAGTGCGATGTGACGAGTGAAGAAGCGATTGCCAATGCTTTCAAAGAAACTGTTTTGGCCTTCGGTGGAGTAGATATTATCGTTCATTCAGCTGGTTTGGCGATTTCTAAATCATTGGAAGATACTACTACAAAAGACTGGGATTTACTGGAAAATGTTTTGGTAAAAGGTCAGTTCCTGATGTCAAAAAGCGGTGTTGAAATTATGAAAAAGCAAAATTTGGGTGGTGACATCGTAAATATTGCAAGTAAAAATGGCTTAGTTGCAGGTCCGAATAATGTAGCTTACGGAACGGCAAAAGCAGCGCAACAGCATATGACGAGGTTATTGGCGGCAGAATTGGCAGCAGATAAAATTCGTGTGAATGTTGTAAATCCTGACGGCGTAATCGTTGGAAGCAAAATCTGGGAAGGTTCTTGGGCAGAAGGCCGTGCAAAAGCCAACGGAATCACCGTTGAAGAATTGCCTGCATTCTACGCAAAAAGAAACCTTCTGAACGAGATTATTCTTCCGGAAGATATCGCCAACGGAGTGTTTGCGTGTGTTGCGATTTTAGATAAATCTACAGGAAACATCATCAATGTAGACGGTGGAATGGCAAATGCGTTCCCGAGATAAAACTATAGAATAAGCAATTGATTAAACCGCATTTGTTTTAGTTTAATCAATTGTTTTCTCTCCAAGCCACAAAGTGGCGACATAAAACAGCATAGGGTGAAGCCCTATGGAAAAGAAATATCATCAATGTAGACGGCGGAATGGCAAATGCGTTCCCAAGATAATAATAAATTTAACCACAAAAGACACAAAAGTTTCTTAGAGATATTATTAAAATTCTGATAAGATCAAAAAAGGATTATGAAAGTTATTTTCAATATAGCAAAGCTTTTTTGAACTTTTATTTTCAATAATTTTAAACTTTAAAAATAAAAAAAAGTCTTTTATGACTTTTGTGGTAAAATCAAAAATCAAAATATGATTATAGGAAAAGATATCATTGAACAAAATAATAAAAGCGAGGTTGAAAATTTCAATTCAGACTTCGCATATTTATCAGATAAATTAACAAAAAAGGGATCAAACGTTTCTGAAATTGTCAACAAAATTGCTGACTTCCAAGTAGCCATTCCAAGTTGGGCTTTAGGAGCTGGAGGAACACGTTTCGGAAGATTTTCTTACGGTGGCGAACCCTCTTCTATAGAACAAAAATTAGATGATGTAGGATTAATTCACGCTTTAACGCATTCTGCAGGAGCGGTTTCTTTGCATATTCCTTGGGATATTCCAAGTGATGTTGCAGCGATTAAAGAAAAAGCAGCTTCTCACGGATTGATTTTCGATGCGATGAATTCAAACACATTCCAGGATCAGCCGAACGCAAAACAATCGTACAAATTCGGTTCGTTAAATGCGGTAAATGAAGATGCAAGAGCTTACGCAGTAGAGCATAACAAAGAAGTCATCAGAATCGGGAAAGAATTAGACTCAAAAAGCTTAACTGTTTGGTTGGCCGATGGAGCAAGTTTCCCTGGACAATTGAATTTCCAGACGGCTTTGTCAAAAACAGAACAGAGTTTAAAAGAAATCTACGCAGGAATGCCGGAAGACTGGAAATTATTCATCGAATATAAGCCTTACGAACCGAATTTCTATTCAACAACCATCCAGGATTGGGGAACGTCTTTTATGTTGGCCAATGCTTGCGGAGACAGAGCCTATACTTTGGTAGATTTGGGTCACCATTTACCAAACTCAAACATTGAGCAAATCGTTGCAACCTTGATGTACAAAGGTAAATTAGGAGGTTTCCATTTCAACGACAGCAAATATGGAGATGATGATTTAACCGTAGGTTCAATCAAACCTTATGCATTATTCCTGATTTTCAACGAACTGGTGTACGGAATCGAGAACAATCCTCAAAACCCTTATCCGGCTTGGATGATTGATGCAAGTCACAACATCAAAGATCCTTTGGAAGATTTAATTCAGTCTTTGGAAGCGATTCTAATTGCTTATGCACAGGCTCTTTTGGTGGACCAAAAAGCATTGAAAGATGCTCAGTTGAACAATGACGTAGTGCGTGCACAGGAAATTTTACAGAATGCGTACAGAACAGACGTACGTCCATTATTAAAAGCAGCGAGATTGCAGACAGGTGCGGCATTAGATCCGATTTCAGCGTACAGAAATCTTAAAGTAAGAGAAACATTAATCTCTGAAAGAGGTCTGAATGTAAAAGCAACAGGATTATAATTAAAATAAATCTTTCATCAGAAAAATGAAAGTCAAAATAACCACTCGTTTTTATTTTTATCATTGAGGACATTGTGTTTAGATTCATAATTTCATTAGCTTGGAAAAATAATGCTATTAAAATCTGAACACACCTTAATGATTTTATTTTATCAATTGATTTAAAGGTCTTTAAAAGCCTTACAAATACTTAATTCAGCAGAAGAAAATGGCCAAGAAAAAGGTTACCATCGTCTTTGATATTGGAAAGACCAACAAAAAATTCTTTCTCTTTGATAAAAATTACAAAGAGATTTTCCGTGAATATACCGAACTGCCGCTTACTACGGACGAGGATGGTTATCCTACGGAAGATTTGGTGGCGCTTCAGAATTGGATTAAGGATAATTTCAATGCGATTCAGGACGATGATACTTATGAAGTTAAGGCCATCAATTTTTCTACTTACGGAGCAAGTTTTGTGCACCTGGATCAGAAAGAAAATGTTCTGACGCCGTTATACAATTACACCAAACCAATGGAGCAGGACATCTTGGATTTGTTTTATGCAAAACACGGTGACCAATCGAAAATCTCCCGTGAAACCGCTTCGCCGCAAGCGGGAATGCTGAATTCCGGATTACAATTGTTTTGGTTAAAATACAAGCATCCGGAAGTTTTCAAAAAAATCCGATACAGTCTGCATTTACCTCAATATTTATCGTATTTATTTACCGGAATCTGTGTGTCGGAATTTACCTCTATCGGTTGTCATACCAATCTTTGGGATTATGATAAAAATGATTACCACAATTGGGTTTATGAAGAAGAAATTGATGTTTTGTTACCACCAATTGTACCAACTTCTGCGAGTATCAATACGTCTTACAGAAATAAAAAAATTAAAATCGGTGTTGGGATCCACGATAGTTCTTCAGCATTGTTGCCATACATTTTAAGCAAAAAGGATCCGTTTTTATTGTTATCAACAGGAACTTGGAGCATTTCTCTCAATCCATTTAATGATGAAAGTCTTACTGATGAAGACATCGAAAACAATTGCCTGAACTATATGCGGATCGATGGAAAACGAGTGAAAGCTTCCCGTTTTTTCATGGGGAATGAATATAAAATCCAGGTTGAAAAACTGTGTAATTACTACGGAAAAGAATATGGTTTCCACAGAGAAGTTCAGTTTGACCAGGATTTGTATCTGCATTTGATGAAGCACAAAGCGGTTTATTTTCGTTTCGAAGGTATTATTTTGAAAAGAAAAATAATTACAGAAACCGACCTGAATTCGTTTGCAACATTTGAAGAAGCTTATCATCAACTGATGATAGAACTGATGGATTTACAGATTCACACAATAACGAATGCTATTGGAAATTCAGAAATCAAAAATATCTATATCGATGGCGGATTCACGGATAATGATGTCTTTATGAAGCTGATGTCGCATCATTTCCAGCATTACAATGTGATGTCCACGCATTCTCCGCTTGGGTCAGCTTTGGGTGCTTCAATGGTTATTTCCAACAAAAAAATAGACGAAACATTTCTACAGCAACATTATCAGATGAAAGTGCTTCAACCGTTAATTCTTAATTTGTAAAATATTTTAGTTGTTGGTCGATTGTTGTCAGTTGATGGCAAAATCTTAAAACCAACAACTATCAACCAACAACCCACAACTAATTATGGCATTTCCATTTGATACCAAATATGCATCGCTCGAGCTTTTAATTGAAAGAGCTCAAAAAAGAATGCCCCGTTTTGCCTTTGAATATCTGGACGGAGGCTGTAATGAAAACATCAACCGCGACCGAAATACAAGCGAATTGCGTGAAGTTTTGCTTCGTCCGCAATATCTGAACAACAATTACGCAGAAGCCAATATGGAAACCGAATTATTCGGAAAAACCTATTCTGCACCTTTCGGAATTTCTCCGGTGGGTTTACAGCGGTTAATGTGGCCGAATGCTCCTGAAATTTTGGCAAAAGCAGCTTTTAAACATAATATTCCTTTCATTTTAAGTACCGTAACAACAAGCAGCATCGAAAGAATCGCTGAATTAACAGAAGGAAAAGCATGGTATCAGCTTTATCATCCTAGAGAAGAATGGCTAAGAGATGATATTCTCGACCGTTGTGAAGCTTCAGGATATGATGTTTTGTGTGTCTTATCGGATGTTCCTACTTTCGGATACAGAGCCAAAGAAATCAGAAACGGTTTGGCAATGCCACCACAACTGAATTTCAGAAATGTTTCTCAGGCTTTGGCAAAACCGGAATGGTGTCTTGAAATGTTAAAACACGGCATTCCGAGTTTTAAAACCATGGAAAAATACATGGATAAAAACATGAACGTGAAACAATTGGGACAGTTCATGAATTCCACTTTTTCGGGAAGATTAAATTCAGACAGAATCAAGGCCATCCGTGATAAATGGAAAGGAAAGCTGGTTATTAAAGGCGTTGCCTCCGATGAAGATGCTGCAGAAGCAGTTCGTTTAGGTTTCGACGGAATGATTATTTCCAACCACGGCGGAAGACAGCTTGATGCCGGAGAATCTACGATCGCTGTGGTGAAAGAAATCAGTGAAAAATATAAAAATCAAATCAAAGTGATGATGGACAGCGGTGTGAGAACCGGTCCGGATGTTGCCCGAGCGTTGAGCTGTGGCGCCGAATTTACCTTTATGGGAAGAACTTTTATGTATGCAGTCGGAGCTTTAGGCGACAAAGGCGGTGATCATATTATCGAGATGCTCAAGATGCAATTCCGACAAGTGATGGAACAGGTTTGCTGTGAGAAACCGGAAGATTTACAAAATTTCAGAGTAAAATAGTTGTTTGTTTAAGTTTTACTTGAAAAGAACGGACTTTTGTAGTTCGTTTTTTTATATATATCTTTTTTGAAATTTTGTCCTCAATACTTTTGTGAAAATCTTTTGTGACTTTCGTGGTTCAATCGCTACAAGGATTCCCTTTCAATAAATTTGAAAACATTATTTACCTGTTCTTTTTTATTTTTCAAAACCATATAAGCTGCAGACTCTGCCATCGCTTTGAAATCCGTTGTGACCACGGTGATGCCCAATAGTTCTTTCAGCGGCGTTTCGTTATAGGAAATGATGCCAATGTCTTCACCCAATTTCAGATTTTTCTGTCTGATTTGCTTAACGAGATTTACCAAATCTCTTTCCTGAATGGTGATGAAAAGGTCTCTGTCCTGAAGTTCCATATCTGGATAGATCTCGTCCAGGATTTCATAATCCAGTTTATAATCTTTACAAAATTTCTCAAAACCGTGAACGATGCGGAAAGGGTAGGGATGAACCGATTTTGCAGGATAAACCAGAATCAGTTTTTCATATTTCTTGATTTTTTCTAGACCTTCTTTCAAAGCGTTATAAATATCGTGTTCAAAGTCTTGGAAAATTGTTCCGTATTCGCCGGAGATATTCGGTTTGGTGTTATCTAAGAGTAGAAGTTTATTTTTAGGAATTTTTTCGATGATGTCAATAACCTCCTTTGTAGAGCTCGTATGCTTGGAGTTTTCGTCGCGGAAGTGCGGCATTATCACATAATAATCATAGACGCCCAAATTCTTTTTTAAGGCATTGATGAACAATGTTTCATCGCAATGGTAGATGTACATTTCCACATTGCCCTTGCTTCCAATCGCATCCACAAAATAATTGTAAATCATCATTTTATACGTGCTGGACTTATTGATCAGGAAAAAAATATTGATGCTGTCACTCTTATTGATTCTTGAGATGTAGTAACCTTTGCCTTTTACAGACTCGATGATTTGTCGTTTTCTCAGTTCTTTATAAGCCTTTTCCACAGTGTCTCTGGAGAGAAAACAGGATTCACTCAGCTCATTGATGGACGGTATTTTTTCCCCGATTTTGATATCGCCGTTGTCAATTCCATTAAGAATAGAGTCCACAATCTGTTTATATTTTGGGACCCTGGAATTTTCATTGATTTGAATTTCTAATATTTCAGACATCGGATTAAGCAATGATAACGTTTTATCTTTATAAATTAAATTTGGGTTATTAGTGTTTCAAAATCTAAGACAAGTTACAAATTTTATATCAATTGTCTAAAATTCAATTTAAATTAAATGATTAACGTACCAAGTCATTCACATAAACTTCGATATTGAGATAATCGCTTTGCGTTTTGTTGAATTTCAATGCATCCGATGAATCATTTGGATTAAGACCCATTTTCAGTTCAGCAACATCTGGAATACCATCAGAATCCGAATCCTTTAGAGCTTTGGTTTTAGGGAATTGGCCAATACCATTATTGGCTAACGGCAAATCATTTTCGGTGAACACATAGATTCCTTTTTTTCCGAGAGATTTGACTTCCGAAATGATGAGTTCATCCACATCATCACGCTTTTCAAAGCTAGCGCCGGCATTTTTGACGACATAATCAAACGCTTGTAAAGCAGTTAAATTCGTTTTGGAATAGGGATATTGGAATGGTGAATTATTATAGACAACGGGCGTTTCTCCTGGAAAACCTTCGGTATTATGCGGAACCAATTGACCATCCAAAATGCCGTTCTTGTTGTTGTCGAAATAATTCCCGGATTCATAAAGATGAAAAGTGTTTGTTCCTCGGCTGAACGGTGTTTTACGGTCTTCCAAAGTCATTGGTCCTCCTATAAAATAATTGTTGATGATATTGACTTCAGATTTCTGCACAGAACCACCCATGATATAGCCATCGCCTGAAACGGTATGACCTTTTGTGTTACCCAGATTTCCGAAGTTATAAATAATATTATTAACGAATTCGTTTTTGCCTTTCACTTTCGGATTTCGGGTTTTGTTGCTGGCATAGAGATTTTTGATGAGGCTGATGCTTCCATTGGTCTGAATCAATCCACCTGCCGAGTGGTTATAGAGATGCAATCCCTGCGCAATAATCGAATTCTGAAGGGTGATGCTGTCTGGCTCAATGCCACTTTTGTCCCAGTTGATAGAAAAAACCTCGTCCATTGACCAAGAAACGGAAAGATGATCCAGAATTATGTTTTTGCCGTTCGATATTCCGGAAGCATCTGTATTATTAGATGGTTTGTTTTTATTTCCAAGTCGGATTTTCAAATATCTTACGATGGTATCATCGGCTCCGCTGAAAGACACTTTTTCACCATAGAGGAAAATACCTTTTCCCGATGCGGTCTGTCCCGCAATTGTAATGTTTTTAGAAACAGTCACCGGACTTTTCAATTCTATGATTCCGCCAACAGAGAAAACTACAAATCTCCCGGGCTTACTCACAGCATCGCGAAAAGAACCCTTTCCACTGTCGTTCAAATTACTGACAATGTAAGTCTGAGGTTTATCCACCGCTCTTGCGCCTTTTGCAAACTTTCCAAAACCTTCCGCACCAGGAAATGCAATTGTCTTTGAGTGAATTGTTCCCACACTCTCAAGTTTTTGAGATGAGCAAAAGATAGGTAATGACGAAATGACGATGATTGCTAATTTTTTCATAACTGATAATAGATGAACAAGTTATTATCTTAGCTTTGTTAAATCGTCCTGCACTGTGCTGCAAAAAAAAGCCTGCCATTACTGACAGACTTCAAATTAAAAATATGAAATAAAACTAAAGTATTATTTAAGGCATTTTCTTAAAGCCTTCGGCTTTTATTTTCCAGCTTCCATCTTTCGGGAATCCCGGGAATTGTCCTGTAGAACCGTCCCAACCTTCGAGCATCATTGCAACGGTTGTTAAAACGCCACCATTTCCTGGAAGGTAAATTCTCAATCTTCCATCCTGGAAATTATGTCCGTTTTTTAGATAAGTATTGGTTTGAACATCCATAAATAAAGCATCTAACGCTTTGTTAGGAAGTCCAAGTCTTGCTGCATTCATCGCTGTCATCGGGAAATCCCAGCCCCAGGTGTGGCCCCAGTTCCATCTTTCCCAAACGATATCCAGCGTATTTTTCATTATTTTCTTATCCAGTTTCGAAGATTCAGGAACCATTCCCAAAGCGCCTAAAACAGCAGGGTGATCGGTCATCCATTTTGGAAAGGTGAAAGAATCTTTTGCCGATTCTGTCGATAAATAAACGCCATCCTGAACCGGAAGCGGTGCCAATTTATTGATAACATCATCCCATTTTTTGTCTCTTGATTCACCCAATCTTTCTTTCCACTGTTGCGCAACTTTCAACGCCCAATCCCAATACGCTACCTCGTAAGTAGGATTAAAAGTATCCTTTGCAGGGAAAACTTCCTGTGCAGGAATGACGCCTTTTCCTAAGTTGTAACGGTTTTTTTCTTTGTCATAAGTCGCAAAATCAGCCATAAATTCAGCCGTTGCATACACCAAATCTTTATATTTTTCTAAAACTTTTTTGTCTTTGTTGTGACGGTACAAAAGTTCGGTCATATAAATCAAATGCGGCTGTTCCCAAATCAAAAATGCAGCCACAGAAGACGGACTTTCATTGCCTTCATTATCCGACATTTTAATCCAGCGAACGCCTTTGTAACCTTGTCTTTCCGCTAATTTTTTTGCTTTATCAAATGACCTGAAATAATAATCCAATTGCTTTTCCAAAATTTCCGGTCTTCCCCATAAAGCATAGTGAACGCCGTGCCACCAATGCATTTCTGTGTGTGGCTTTCCATACCAACTGTTGAATGTCAAACCTGTTTCCTGTGGCGGATTGCTTCCTCCACACTGAACTTTTGTTAAATATTCTGATAAAACAATTCTGCGTTCTAATTCGTTCGCTCTTTTATCCGTGCTTCCTTCAAAATCCACAGCTGCACCGCTTTCCCAGAAGTTCTTCCAGCCTGATATACTTTCTTTTTCAGCATCAGCAAATAAGCTTTTTGAAATTTTTTGATTTTTTTCTGAAAATTCGACAGTCAATTCAACTGTTTTGTTTTTTGAAGAAGGCTCGTAAACAAAATAATGTTTTCCGGATTCGCTTAATCTTCCATCGGTGAAGTATAATTGAGTAAAATAATCTGCAGTCTGTAATTTATGCTCAATCAATCCCTGAGTTGAATTTGAAGAGATGATTTTTGTTGAATGTTTATCAGCATTTCCGTAAAAAGCTGCTTCATCCAGAAACTGTCCGCTCGGATAAGGATATTTTGCGAAAACTCTCAATCTTTTTTGGCTAATTAAATCAGACTCAATTTTAACCCCGATTTTATCTGAATTTTGGAAAGAAGCCGTCCAGACTTTTACAGGAGTTCCTTCTAAAGTAAACTCGCTGGTAATAATTCCCGTCCATAAATCAATTTTCTGATTGATGTTTTGAATATCTAAAACTTGTGCTTTTTGGCCGTTCTTTTTAATCAGTTCAATCCCCACATTTCCCAACTGCAGACGATGTTGATTGACTCTGAAATATTCAACCGCTTTTTTGTTGCGTTCTGGTTCTTTGATTTGAACGCTGTACAAAGCTTTTCTACCGTCGTTATTGAAATCGTAAGGCTTTAAAGTTTCCTCAAACTTGTAATTTTCAGTATTCGGAAAACTGTTCCAGCCCCATTCCGACTGCGTTCCCAACGAAACTCCATTCTTATAATATTCAGGGAACGACTGCATTCCAGTGATATCAACGGTGTACGCGAATTTTCCGTTTCCAACCGTTAAAGTTGATAAAGTATCTGCTTTTGTGTTGACCACATTATGTCGCTGAACGACTTTTTTACGGTCTATTTTCTGCGCATTCAGCGATGAAAATCCGATACAGAAAAGACTCAGATATATTGCAATTTTCTTCATTTTTAAATTTATTTTGTTTTTAACCGCAAAAGAGACAAAAGATTTCTCTTATTATTTAGCTGTTCAAAAGCTTGCAAAATGAGAATGAGAAATCATACATTTTGTAAACTTTTGAATTTCTTATTTTCAAACATTTCTTTTGAACCTTTTGCGGTTAAATTATTTAATCATTTATTTTTTATCAGCCACCAATCCACAAAATTTTCATTCAACTATTCGTGCATTCGTGGCATTTAATTTATTTCAAAACAGTCGCACTCATCATTCCAATCACTACATCATTGCTCACTGCCGTTAATTTTATTGATTTTAATTCTTTATTCGGATCAATCGGTAAATCTAGAATCGTTGCTGAGCCACCATCAACCTGACGGTCTGTAAATCCTTTGATACTCGAATATTTACTTAAACTTCCACCTTTGTATAATTCGCCCGTTTTCAATTTTACGCGATACGGAATTTTATCATCAGGAATTTCAAAAGCAAAATTATCATCAAACAAATCCTGTTCAATCGGCCACCAATTTGTTGGGTTCTTCAGTTCCAATTCTGAAGTCGAGCCATCAACATATTGAACGGTAACTGTTCCATTTACAATCTGCGACTGCATTGGATTCGTAGAACCCGCCATCAGGAAATAGATTTTCTTTCCTTTTCCATTTAAAGGAATTTCAATCGAATCCGGATAATTGTTCCACTGACTTGCAAAAGCAATATTTTTATCTGTTTTATCAATTAAAAAAGGAATTCCAAGGAAATCAATTTTGCCGTTTTTCCTTTTGCTCATCAATCCGCTGTCATCAATTTGAGCGGTAATTAATGGATAACACCAGTTTCCGATTCCCTGCCACGGAAGCTGTAGAGTAGGGACTTCTAGTCTTGGCGAAAGATATTTCTGATTGAAAATCTCCGTTACTTTTTCATTGTATTTTGATGCTAAAGAAATATTGTTGAACTGACCTTGATTTTCAATTTCCCAATCTGTAATTTCGATATTTTGTTTATTTCCGTTGTATTCAAGCGTAATAGAATTGGTTCCTTTACTTAAATAATTTGTAGGAATTTCAATCGATGTATCTTGATTTTTCTGAATAGTGAAAGTTTTATTTAAACCATTAATACTCAGTTTTCCATTAATCGGATTGGATGATTTAGATTGAATTTGCAGTTTTTTATTCACCCATTTTGTTTCCAAAGGAAAACGAATATCCACATTCACAGGTTGCCACCAAGTCGTTCCACTTTGCTCGACCTGAACAAAAAAAGTTCCTTTTCTTTCTTTATCATCTAAATTGATTGTGTGGTTAACCACCCCGTCTTCTCCCTTTGGTCGAATCCACCCCTCCAGAGGAGGGAAATTTTTAATTAGTCCTTGTGGGTCGTAAACCTGTTTGATTTTCTTTTTTGAATCAAAATTCAACTGAAAACTTTCAGAAATATAATTATTGAAGTGAGTTTGCTCGTTTTTAATTTCTTCTCCGGAATAATTGATTTCAATCTTAAAATCTTTTCCTTTCGGAGTTTCAAACTGTATGATTGGCTGTAAAATAGAATTAGGTTTAACTTTCCAATTCACATTTTTACCATTCAATTTTACCGATTTGATATTAGAATAATTCACAGGAATCTGCATTTCCAACGCCACAGGATTCTGATATTTTGATTTAAATAAATATTCCGTTTTTTTCGATGTTCTTTTAAACTGATAATCCCAATCCGGAAGCTTCAATTCGGCAGAATTCCAGTCTTTCGGGAAACCAGGTTTAATGCTGATTTTATTCTCCAGCAAATTCGGATAAACGCCAAAAAGTCCTTCTGTCAAAGTTCGTGAAGCCACCCCAATCGGGTCGGCAAAATCCCGGTACAATTCGCCACGAAATGCGTCGTAATGAGAAAGCTGTTCAAAATTTCCCGGACTGATGCCGTAATACATCGACTCAATCAAATTTCCTTTCCAAAGTTGGTATGCATCCTCATTTCTTCCGGCCTGCCAATATGCCAAAGCGGTCTGTAAATTTTCCGCCAAAGCGACGTTGTTTATTGACCAATCATAAGGTTGCCAATTGGTCGTTGCTAATGTAAAATAGTCTTTATTATCCGCACCTTTTACCGTAATCGGAATTTTCGGTGTGTGATTACTGATGTATTGTAAATTCTGATAATCCTCAAACTCATTCAAAATAAAGGCATCCGAAACGTGATAAATCGACCAGATTCCAGGTTTATCGTGAACGATTTGATTGCCTAAAGCATCTTTAAATTCAGAAAAATAACCTTTGTTTTTAATCCAAAGTTCGTTTTTCATTGCCTTTAAAATCACATCAGCTTCCTTTTCGTAAGGTTGAGGATTTTCGCCAATAATTTTCGCCAGCTTTGCCATTTCACGATTGGCTCTGTAATTGTATGCCGAAGTATGCGTCACTTTTCCACCCGAATATTGAAGCGCATCACTAGCCCAAATCGCAGCATAGGCATCATACAAATCGCCTCGTTTGAAATTTCGTTTTTCCCAATCCATATGGCGAACCATTGTTGGCCACATTTTCCTCAGAAATTCTTTATCTCCCGTGTAATTGAAATGAGAAAACATCTGGTCAAAAAACACCAGATTCATATCATAATGATGTGGTTTCGTGTTGTCATTAGGATTTCTTGAAATATATCCGCTTGAAAAAATCGAAGTTCCCATTTTCTCCTCGTGACGGGCAAGGTGACGCATCGTGTCCATTACAACTGGTGCAGAATCTGGCTTCAGAACCTGCGAATTGGCGTAACTTTCAAAATGTTCTCTTGCTCTGTCGTGCCAATTTAACGCATCCGCTGTGTAAGCGCCTCTCCAGGCATTCAACCGCATTCTCCAGGCAACAGCGCCGTGAAGGAAAGTCGGACTTTCCCAGATTCCGTCGGCGGCAACGGCTAAATTGGCTCCGAATTGATTTAAATCTGCATCTGGAGTTTTGAGCTGAATTCTGTTGGTTAAAGTTAAACGGGCTTTTTCAGCTTCATTAAATATGTTTTTTAACTCTTCATCCGAAAAGTTTTTAGTTGATTTTCCTTTCGCAATCTGAATAAAAATTGGTTGCTTCTGTGAAGAATATGAAGCGTAAATAATAGGTGATTTGTCCGTTTTATTTTGAGTAAACTCAGAAAGTTTTTCTAATGTTTGAGCATCGGTTCGTTGCAATGTTCTGACACTTGAAAAACTTCCGCTAACGGTTTGAGTTTCTTTTTTCTTGTTTAAATAATTGAGTTGGAATTGATTTTCATTCAACTGAAACTGATTATTCAGACAATATTCTGGTAAAAGATAAAATCCGGATTCCGGGTCTGCACCGATGTCGCCGTTTCTGCTGAAGGTCGTTCCGCTTGCACCGCCATAAACGGCATAGATTTTTGTCGAAGAATCTACATTTACAGTTTCCATTTTTAAAACTAAACCTTCTTCTTTGGCTTGAGCTAAAATGGTTAGTTTTAAAGTTCCGCTTCCAAGAATCGGGTCTTTGATTTCATACAGCATCGAACCCGGACGATAACGGGTTTCAATTTTATCAGCCTGAATTAATTTCTTAATTGAATTTCCTTTTTGGATGACGAACTGAAGATTTCCGCCCATTCCGGGAAGATATAATGCAAATTCCGGCAAATCTCCCGCTTCCACTCTCGATGCGCGATTATCTCCGTACAAAGCTCGGTTGAAACGGTATTTTCCGTTGACCAATAAGAAATCGCCTTTGTCTTCTTTATAGTGCAGTTCACGCTCTTTGTTCTGCCAATGTTTTGATTGGGCAAAAGAGTGTGAAAATGCCGATAAAACAATCAGTCCGGCGAAAATGGTTTTGCTGCGCATTTTAATTTTTAAAATATTTTATATTCATTTCTGTCACATTGAATTTTTGAACACTAAGCTCACAAAGAGTTTTGATAATCATCTAATAATTTAGTCTCACAAAGCCGCTTCGCTTAAAAAAGCATAGGGTTTTACAATAAATCTTATACAAGCAAAGCGGCTTTGTGGACTTTTAAGCAATATAATTTTAAAAACATCGTGTACTTTGTGTTCATTTATGCAGACCAGACTCTGAATAATTTTTTTATGGTTTTAACTCAATTAGCGGTTGTCCGTTAACGGTTACATTTTTCAACGTCACATTTTTCATATAATCCACTTTGTAAGGAATCTGAACGCCCACCATTTTAGCATTAATCATTGTGAAATCTGTTACTGGAGAGGATTCGTAAGCATCAGAAAAAACCGCATATTTTCCGCCTTTGTCAACGGTTAGATTTTCAACCCAAATATTTCTCATCGTCGGAATATGATTTCCTGGCTTTTCATAATGCATATCGAAACGAACGGCAGCTTCCTTGTAAGCCCCAACTTTTGTATTGTAAAAAAATACGTTTTCAATGATTCCGCCACGGCTTGAGCTGGTTTTAATTCTTAAAGCACGATCAAGATTTTTACTGTCCATCACATTTCCGATGGCATAAATGTTTTTTGCTCCTCCTGCAATTTCGCTTCCGATAACGACACCGCCGTGACCGTCTTTCATCTCGCAGTTTTCGATGATGTGGTTTTCGGCAGGTCTTCCGATATCTCTTCCGTCCTCGTCTCTTCCGGATTTAATGGCGATACAGTCGTCCCCCGTGTCGAAATAGGAATCTTTAATCCATACATTTTTACAGGCTTCAGGGTCGAAACCGTCGTTGTTTGGTCCGTGACTGATTACTTTTACTCTTTCAATTAAAACATTTTCACACAGAACAGGATTCAGGTTCCACATCGGTGAGTTTTTTACTAAAACATCCGCCATATAAAAGTTTTTAGACTTGTAAGGCTGAACAAAATTGGGTCTCAAATACCATCCATCCCCAAAAACTCTTTCTCTTGCAGGTTTTCTCTGCGCCATATATTCGTGAAGTTTCGCACGGGCAGGATTTTGTCTTCCCGGACGAGATTCATTATAGCCATATTTTGTTGCGCCACACCAAAACCACCAATGGTCTAAATCGGCATTTCCGTCCAATGTTCCTTTTCCGGTTACCGCAATATTTTCTTCTTCGTAAGCGTAAATCAGAGATGAATAATTCATACATTCCATTCCTTCCCAACGTGTGAAAACGATAGGGTAGTCGTTGCTGTCTCGACTGAATAAAATCGTAGAACCGTCACTTAAATGAAGATTGACATTCGATTTTAAATAAATTGCTCCTGTTAAGAAAACGCCGTTCGGAACGACAACTCTTCCTCCGCCTTCAGCATTACATTTTTCAATGGCTTTTTTGAAAGCTTCGGTATTTTTTGTTTTTCCATCTCCAACCGCACCGAAATCGGTAATCAGGTAATCAACTTTTCTGAATTCGGGTTTTTTGATTTGCTTTTTTAAAGCTTTGATTTCTTTTAATGGTTGCTTTGATGAAGTCCAAGGTTTGTACTGTGCCGAAACAGTTACGGACAAAACAAAAGCGAATAGAATTACAATATATTTTTTCATAAGATAGATTCAGATTATTGAAGAAATTCTGGTATTGCAAACTAATATTAATACCAATAAAAATTATCCTGCACTGTCGGTTGCAAGATTATTGGTGTGGAAATAAAGTTTTCAGCCAATCAGAACATAGTTTTTTCCAGTTGTCTGTGAGTTCCGTTCTATTAGTGATACCTATTTTATGTTCGCCTTCGGGAAAAATGAACAATGCGCCCTTTACTTTATTTTTCGTCATTGCCTGATAATATAGAAGGCTGTTCATCACCGGAACAGTTTTATCATTTTGTGCGTGAATCAATAATGTTGGTGGCGTTTTCTCTGTTACCTGGTTTTGCATAGAATATTCGCTGATTTTTTCCTGAGAAGCATTTTCTCCAAGCAAACTATTACGGCTTCCAACGTGAGCAAATTCACCCAAATCAATAACCGGAGAAACTAAAATTGCAAAATTTGGAATTGTTGGAATGGATGCCCAATCGTCTTTTAACTCTGTGTAATCTGTAGAAATATTACTTACTGACGCTACTAAATGCCCGCCAGCAGAAGTTCCGATGACTCCAATCTGTTCCGGTGAAATCCCGTATTTCGCAGCATTTTTCCGAAGGTATTTGATGGCTGCCTGAATGTCTTGAAGTGGTGCAATTTCTCTTTGCTTCACATCGGGAGAAATCGGTAATCTGTAATTCAAAACAAAAGCTGAAATTCCCAAAGTGTTGAACCATTTTGCAATCTGAAATCCATTCAGGTCATAAGTCAGTTTGTAATAACCTCCGCCTGGAATCACAATCACTGCTATTGGTTTCCTGTCTTCTTTTGGCGGTAAAAAAGCAAACAGTTCAGGTTCTTTGATTTGTACAAGCCGACCATCTTTCTCTTCATTTTTTAATTCTAAACCTTTGGAATTCGGCATCTGACCTTTTGTCCAAAGCGTAATTTTTTCCTGAGCAGAAATTGAGTTTACAATTAAAATCAAAAGGAGCAATCCGAATTTTCTCATTATCAAACAGTTAAAAACAATGGGTTATTTGATATATTTCTCCAATCCAATATTTAAAGTTTTCAGAGCGTTGACAGCAAGCTTTGCAACAGTTTCTGCGCCTAATCTGGATAGATGTGTATCATCAGCTTTGTCTTTTGTATAATATGGATTTTCACCTTCTTTAAAATGAAGATGTAAAAGTTTTGATTTTTCCGGACCGGCTGAAATCTCCATTTGCTCAGTCAACAATTGCATATCGACAAAAGGAACTTTCATTGCATCTGCAACCAATCTTACTACTAGCGGATATTCTTTGTGCGTATCGACTAAAACTCCATTTTCATTAAAATTTCTTCTTGTAATTGAAGTCATCAGAATCGGCGTTGCACCTTTGGCTCTTGTTTCGGTCACATACCTTTCCAGATTGGCTCTATATTGTGTATAAGGATTGGTGAATTTTGTAGAATCTTTCAGCTTTTGGTCATTATGCCCAAACTGAATAATCACAAAATCACCTTTTTTTAGCTGCTTTTCAACTTTGTCCCAACGTCCTTCTGTGCGGAAACTTTTGGAACTTCTGCCGTTCATAGCGTGATTTTGGATTTCGATTCCTGATGCGAAAAACTGTGGTAGAACCTGTCCCCAGCCGTGTTCGGGATTTTTTTCAGGATTATCTTTATTGGACATTGTAGAATCGCCGATTAAAAATAATGTTGGTTTCTGAGCCCATATCATTAATGAAAGAAACAGAAATATGATGGAGAGTTTTTTATTCATTTTTGAATTGTTTTAACATTGAATCATTCGCAGCCCGACTTGAGCGGACTCTTCGAGAGCCTCAGAGTGACAATTAGGAGTCCTTCGACTTCGCTCAGGATAAACTACAGACGGAAAAGCTGCCCTAATTTAATTATAGTTTATTTCTCGAATTCTAAGCTTGCCAAAATGAAAGGTCCGGTTCCTTTCCCGTCATTGGAACGGATTTTTTCATTGACATAATATTCGTAAGAACCGTCTCTGTAAGGTTTTCCGCCTAAGCCTGCAACAGCACAACATTTATTAAGATTGACAACGCCATTTTCATCAATTGTGATTAGATTTTTGATAATTCCGTCATAACCTTTTTTAGCAGCAGCCTTGTAAGATTGTGGTAAATAGCCTTCGTTTACAGATTTGATAATTGTATAAACAAACATCGCCGAAGCACTCGCTTCCTCGTAATTTCCATTTTCCAGCGGTTTGTCCAAAACCTGATACCAAAGTCCGGATTTTTTATCCTGAACTTTGATGACAGCGTCAGCGTAGGATTTGATGTAGGAAATGATTCTCGCTCTTCCGGGATGGTCTTTCGGCAAAAAGTCCAAAACGTCAACCATTGCCATTCCGTACCAACCCATTGCCCGACCCCAAAAATTAGGTGAAAGTCCTGTTTCTTTATTGGCCCAGGCTTCTTGTTTAGTTTCGTCCCAAGCGTGATAAAGCAATCCCGTTTTTTTATCCAAAAGATTTTTCTGAACGGAATCGAACTGGAAAACGATATCGTCATACGCTTTCTCAGCATCTTTACCATTATTGAAATCTTTAGTATAGTGTGTGTAGAAAGGCATTCCCATATAAAGTCCGTCGAGCCAAACCTGGTATGGATAGATTTTTTTGTGCCAGAAAGAGCCTTCTTTGGTTCTCGGTTGTCCATCGATTTGTAAACGTAAAGTTTGAATTGCTTTCAGATATTTTTCTTTTTTCTCTTTTTCATAAAGATAAAGCAATACGTTTCCGCTATTCAGCATATCGATGTTATACTTTTCCAGCTCATACGTTTGAATGGTTCCGTCTGCATTGATTAATTTTTCCCCGAAACCGCTGATATAATTGTAATATTCTTTCTTACCTGTTTTTTCGTATAGTTTTTCGGCTCCGTCTAAAACAATCGCGGAAGGATACGTCCACTTTGGACTTTTGCTGAAATCCAGCATCCAGGCTTCCGGGAAACGGTGCATCTCCGAAAGTAGCATTCTTTCTGACCAATTCAGATTCGTCGGAACTACTTTGGCGGATTTTAAATTATTTATTGGTGTCGAAGATGGCTGTTTGCTTTGAGAATTGAGCAGAAGAAAGCCTGCACTTAAAAGAATAAGAGACGCTTTTTTTATTTGAGGAATAAGATAAGTCATTGATCCTGATTTTACTTGCAATCTAGAATTATCACTTTAGAAAATTGTCCTGCACTGTCTTGGGAAATCAACTGTTAATTCTCAGTATTAGTAGTAAAATCAATTTCTTCATCGTCAAAAATCAATCATTTGGTATAATGATTAAACTTTTTTAGTGACGGTATGATGCGCCTAAAAAGAAACTTCTGTCCGCCGAATGCTGCAGGCCGTAATTGATTCCCGCATCTAGTTTCACATCTTTTGCCACCTCAATCTGTAGTGCAGCATTAATATAATTTGAAAATTGATGGGCCTTAAAATCATAGGTGTAATAGGATTCTGAAATCCGGTCGATATGTTTGAATAGTGCGTGGCTCAGTGTCAAGGTCTGTAGAAATTCAGTGTGCAGTGCTGGTTGGTCTTTATCCTTCAAACGATCCGCTTCTACCTGAAAGCCGAGGTTCCATTCGCCGGAAAGTTTGTAGAGCATCGGAACAATCAAACCGCCTTCCGATGACTTTCCGAATCATATTGAGAAGTCGGAAATTTGATACAGGTCAGAATTACCAAGACAAAATTTCCCTGGTTATTTTCTATGATTTTCTGTTTAATTCTCAGATTAATGTCTCCAAATCTGTTGATCTGGCATCACTTCCTGAACCAAAATCGGTCTCTTTCTGTATGCCATAAGATTGAAATCCGATCTGCAATGCGGTAGATCCGGTGATTCCAATCTTAAAATTCCCTTGATTGATAAGCAATGTATGCTTCTTTGTCTCATCCATTGATTCTCTGACTGATCTGGCCAGATCTGCTTCATACTGGAAATGTCCCGCGTCGATAGTATATGGGGATTCTGTAACATCGGGACGATCTATTCATTTCCCTCATTTCAGATTTCGAATAGGGTGAAATAATTAAAATTCCTTATCTGAACTTTGTTGTCCCTGATAAAAAACAGACGAAATAATTGCGGTAAACCTGATAATAGAAAAGTATATTTTACTCATATCTTATTTTTGAATGTAGCAATACAAAATGCATACAAGATATATTTTCAATTATTAAAATGAGATTTATTAATCCATAATTATTTATATTAGAAATAATATTTGATTACGTAGATAAATATTTGAAATCAGTGATCGCCAAAATTATCTATATTTCCAGATTTTATAAAGCGATCTGAAATCCTCTAATTTAATTATCGCTCCGAATCTAAATATTGGATCAAACGGTAAACGTTTTCATTCATCTGCTTCATCTGTTCGGTCAAGGGCCTATAAGGTTCAAAATTGCTGTTGATAATGCCTTTATTAGAATCTCTATTGGAATAGTCGGTTTTCAGATTTTCCGGGTCATTGTCCTGGTAGCGGAACCAATGCCAGCCTACACAGGCTTTGCTTTTGAGCAGTTCTATGACGAAATTCTGGTAAAAATAACCTCGTTCCTGTTGAGTAGCTACATTCCAGCCCGCACCGGTTTTGTTAGGCAATCCCGAATCTTCGCCCTTGTTGTACCACTCGGTGATGATGAACGGTTTGCCGGACCATTGCATCCAGTCAGCCATAACCTTTTGCTCCGGTTCCCATTTTCGGTAATGGTTGATGGAGATCACATCCATATACCTTCCTGCCACCTCGAATATTTTCGGATTATCCAACTCGTCCAGTTCCTGATTAAAACGACAACCCAGGTAGAGATGATTGGGATCATATTTTCTGATGGCCGCGGTCACCTTTTTCATGTAAGTTTCAAAATAGAAGCCCGTAAAATCCTGCCGGTCTGCATCGGTGATGTCTTCCAGGGTAGCATCCTTGCGTTTCCTTTTATCCAGCCATTGTTTGGCGGCAATATAGCCTTCTTCGTTTTTACTGAGGAATTTCAGATGTCGGTCCAGCGCATCATCTACCCAGGGCAATTCATTATCTGTAAAGTAACCTAAAAGATGTTTATCCGATTTGTACTTCTCGATTTTGGAAACTTCGCGCTCTACATAGGCCTCAAAAGCTCTATCAAAAACCATCACCAGATCATAGCGGTAGCCTTGCCATCCCGCTTCCTCATATTTTCCGCCATACTTTTTGATGTGGTCTGCTTTATAAGCGCCCATCGGACTTACGATCACCGTATAAACCAAAGGGTTTTTTGAGTTCCTTATCAGATCCACATTAGACCAAGCACCGGCCCCGTTGAATCCATTCTGCCTCAGAAACTGCGTTTCCTCAGCAATCCATTTTTTACCAGTCTGATATTTGGTATCGAAGACGTTCTTTTGATTGTCAGAATTTCCGGGATTGAGCACGGCTACACCTTTATGAATAAAAGGATTGCCCAATGGATCTACCAGCCACCAACGTCCGTCCTTTTTGTCGGTGCGAAAAAAACCTGCTGATTTTAACTGATCCGTCTTCCAGCCACCATATTTATTGGTAGCAGGATCAGAAGACTGCTTGAAGCCGGGCAGACGGTCGATGGTTTTGGCAACGTAAGGTTTCCATAGAGAGTCCTCCACATTTTTGCGCGCCATCACAATATGATATTGCTCTTGTGCCACGACGTTGTTTTCGGTTTTCTGTCCCTGCAGTGAAGGCAGTAGAAAGCCATTAATCAGTAGGCATAATACGGCGGTTTTCCGCTTAAATACTAATTGAATTGTCACAATTTTTTGTTTTAAAGTTGAGTGGCGGAGCCATCCAATGATTATGAAATCTGATTGGATGGGAATTTTTATAATGTCAGGTTTTTATTCGGCTGTCAGATAAATATCGTCGATATAATAATCGAATGAGTTCGGTGCAGTGCTGTAATCGCTGTCTTCGGTTCTTATTGTAAATTGTTTGATGGTAGATTTTGCCGCTGCTACTGCTGACAATGGCTGGCCGTTTCCGTCTCTTAAGATCTGGGCAAAAGGAATCTTCAGTTCGTGCCATTCACCGTCCCAAAGCATTCCGTATGCCGGACTGGCCGGATTCAGCGTCACCCAATAATTACCGGAATTCGTATTCAGCCTGATTCTTACCTTTTTGGGTGTGCTCGACTTGACAGCGACATTAAGGAAGTTGTAGGCCGAAGCGTTGTATGGCGAAACGGTGAGATCCATATGCGAAAGTGCATAGCCATTCTGAGGATTGCCGTTGCCGGTTGGATCAAAATGATAGAATAATGCTTTGCTGCCGTGATTGGTCCCATTGCTGACAATCGTGATGGCCATATTTCCGCTGTTCGGAGGCGGCGCAATCCCAGGGTTGGATGAGGTGGTTTCCCTTTCCGTAAAAATGCCCAC
Source organism: Flavobacteriales bacterium UBA720 (assembly GCA_002297505.1). Lineage (GTDB taxonomy): Bacteria > Bacteroidota > Bacteroidia > Flavobacteriales > Weeksellaceae > Epilithonimonas. The sequence continues at coordinate 2,173 of DBLQ01000046.1, read as the reverse complement.
ACCATTGATTGGTGGCGAAGGAACGCTCACCGAAATGTTGAATTTATCAAGATTGGTGTTGCTGCCCATGAACAGAACGCGGAACGTATTCTCACCTTCCGTCAGATTTACTCCGCTGATGATTTTGGAAACATAGTTATTATAGCCACCGGTATTTGGGATACCAGATGTCTGTCCCAGATTGGAGGTGATTCCCGTTTTAGCGTTTACCAATTGCAATTGAATCGGTTTTCCGCCAGTACTGGCTCCCGATGAAACTTTAAAATCGAAATCGTATTGACCTGTTGTCGGGACCTTGATGGTATAATTGACCCATTCGCCGACTTCCGTATGGGTAATGGCCGTAACGTTGGTGCCCACTTCCACATCCACACCGTCATCGGTTCTGTACCGCGGGCTGCCATTTTGCACTGCGAGGTTGATTTCTTCGGTGTCGTGGTAGGCCACGCCTTCGCCGCCTAGATTATAATTCTCTGCTTCCACAATTCCCGGAATCGTTACGGCAGTTCCACCATACGGCAGCGGAGCATCGATACCTTTGACATTGATTGTGAATTTTTTAGTTTCTACCGTATTGTCTATGTATTTAATGACCAGCTTAGCCTCATACGTGCCTGGAACATTGTAAGTCACATTCACATTGGCATTAATAGATGAAGCGGGTATTCCACCTTCGAAGGTCCAGGTGGTGGTCAGGTTTTTTACGGAGCTGCTTGTAAAGTCGATGCTCTCGCCAAACTTGATTTCTGTCTTAGAAGCGCTAACCTCCGTAGACGGTTTGTCGTAGAGTTTCACTTCGCGCATTTCCTCTTCCACGCAGGCAGATAGTATGGCGAAAAGCAACAATAAGCAAATGCTTTTTATAAAGCTTGTATTTTGATTGATCATAAGTACAGCGGTTTTTGGTCTTGGTTAATTTTATTTGCGACAAATTTTACAAGATTTGACAACAATCGGGATGACAAACATTTTATAATAGGGTGCGAAATGTTCTTTCGATCAAAATCGCTTTTAACAGTTCATTGAAAGCAGTCAATCGCGTAAGTGAAATCTTAAATTCATTGGCCTTGAATCCGATTGAAACCCGCATTTATTAGATTTAAAATATCCAACTTCTTATATCATTATTTTTAAATGAGCTATAATTGATTTTAGTTAAGAATTGTATAAATTGTACATCCAATAGAAAAGATGAACATTACGACCCCGAAAAAAACACGTTTATGGTACTTTGTCCATTGCGCTTCCAGTAGTTTTGTGACGCTTACAGAATTAATATGAAGAATAAAATTATAGTAATAACCGGTGCTACAGGAGTTCTGATGCGTACAATTGCAATAGCCTTATCAAAACAGGGCTACAGGATCGCAATTCTGGCGCGGGATATGGAAAAAGCGGAGTCTCTGAAAATTGAGATTGAGCATAATGGAGGTGAAGCCTATACGTTTGAAGCAGACGTTCTCAAAAAAGAATCGCTGGAAAAAGCCCGGCTGGAAATGAATTCTAAGATGGGAACTTGTGATATACTGATCAACGGCGCGGGCGGAAATCATCCTTTGGGAACCACGTCCAAGCCTTATCTCGCAGCAGAGGATTTAGATCAAAATGATGCGGAACTGAAAACCTTTTTTGATTTGGAAACCGAAGGAATTCAGTCGGTTTTTGACCTGAACTTTCTGGGGACATTTCTCCCTACTCAGGTCTTTGCTAAAGATATGGTAGGAAAGGACGGTTGCAGCGTTCTCAATATTTCCTCCTTGAGCGCCGACCGGTCATTAACAAAAATCCCGGCGTACAGCGCGGCAAAAGCTGCTACTTCCAATTTTACTCAATGGCTTGCCGTCCACTTTTCGAAAGTTGGCATCCGTGTAAATGCAGTGGCGCCAGGATTTTTCCTGACGACACAAAATGAAAAACTTCTGACTCAAGAAGATGGTACACTCACGCCGAGAGGCGAAGCGATTATCGCCAACACTCCGGCAGGAAGATTTGGGAAGCCGGAAGATCTCATTAGTGCAGTTAACTTTTTATGTGATGATGCATCGGCATTTGTTACAGGTATTGTGATTCCTGTAGATGGTGGTTTCAGTGCGTTCTCGGGTGTTTAACAAAGATCTAAATAAAAATATATGAAACAATCGTGGCGATGGTACGGACCGAAGGATCTGGTCTC
>DBLQ01000048.1 GCA_002297505.1 Flavobacteriales bacterium UBA720 | reverse complement strand
TACAACAGCTTTGCCCGGACCAAAGTCCGGGCAAAGCTGTTGTAGAAAAGATTGAAACGGATAGCCCGGTCCCGTATGACCGCAACGGCATAAGCGCCGGCGGGCAGACGGGAACCGCCATAAAAAAAAATTTGCACTTAATTATACTGAAGCCCAACTTCGGAAAAACCGCAGAAAGCTATGTTCTAAATTCCAGGAATGATGAACTCCATTAAATAGTCGTCCATCACAAAGCCATTACCAATTTCAAAAACACCTTCATCATAAAGTTTGAATCCCTGAGATTCGTAAAATTGTTTTGCGGTGTTGTTCTTATTTACGGCAAGTATGATTCGTTGATCACCGGCTTCAGCTGCCTGCTTTATTACAAACTGCAGCGCAAGCCGGCCGAAACCTTTGCCGTGGGCTTCCCGGATGAAATAAATCCTGTGGAGTTTTGTTGTATTTTCTTCCGTATTAATTTCAAAGCCGACGAAGCCCACAGGCGTCTCATCGTCCAATATAATATAATAGTGGTAATTCAGATTTGCCAAATGACCGGCGATGGCTACTTCTGAATACATCAGGCCGAGCATGTAATCAATCTGCTCTGCCGCCAAAATATTTTTGTAGGCATGCTCCCAGGATTTCTGCGCCAAATCCTGGATGGTTTTTATATCTTTTTGAGAGGCTTTTTTGAACATTTTAAAAGATTTCTTTGACAACATCTAACGAACGTGGCTGTCTGAAGCCGGAAAAGTGATAGTGGTAATAGACTAAAAGAGCGTCCAGGAAGTTTTGTTTTTCGTTTCGGGACATCTTAACGGTGTAAGAATCGTTTTCGATCATTAACATTTTCCAAATCTGTGAAATTTCTCTAGTGAATAAGTGATGTGTTTCACGCTCTTCATAAGTACCTGTCTCGGGATTCAGATAGGCAGAGGCCGAAAGGAGTGGCTGAAGTCCCAAGAGTTTTAGAATCCTGAACATAAAAATCAGATGCGCCTGAAAGTTATCGGCATGCAACTCTTCCAGAAACTGAGCGATCTCCTGAAAAAAGTCTGTATTCTGATTTTCATTTTTCAGAATCTGATTCAGAAAATCGGCTATGAAAAAGAGAATGGTATTCCTGCGAATGTCCGAGGTAAAGAGCTGTTGGTTTTTTTGCTCTATTCTGAGAACGTTTTGAAGGTTCTTATTTTTTTCTGAGACTTGCACCTGCAGATGATTGAGCGGGAACAGGAACGCCTTTTTCTTATTTTTGGGGGAATAAAGGCCTTTGGCAAAGAAACTTTCGGAGCCGTTTTCTCTGCAAAAACAATGGAGAACCGCATCGTGATCTCCATATTTTGTGTAGGACAGTAAAAAGACTTCTCTAATCATTATTCAATTTTAATTCACAACAGCGATTTTGGCCGTCCCTGTATCAGTCCCGTCTTCGTTGGTCATCAAGACATAATAAATTCCCGATGCTACCCGCACGCCACGCTGATTGTTGAGATTCCACTCAAAGTAACCACCGTTAGCCACCGCAGAATGGATCAGGTTTCCTGCGGCATCTGTAATTCTGATGTTGGTTTTTGCAGCAAGCCCTCTGATTCTTACGTTTCCTTTATATTGAGCATAGACTACAGGATTTGGATAGACCAGCACATTTCCGAAATTGGAAGTCACCTCTGTTACATCACCCTGATAAACCATAATACCATCCAGGGTTACGAAATATACTTTGCCCGTTTTCTCGTCTACCTTGATATCGGTGACGCTGTCATTAGGCAGAGGTGAATTGGATTTGGTGAAGTGATAGATGGTTTTGTCTCCATTGGGTGAGATGTAGAAAACGCCTCCGCCATCCACGGAAACCCATTTCTGATTGCCGCTATCGGAATAGATTTGCAAAATATTGGCGTCGCGGAAGAGTTCTTCCGCAAGACCGTTTTCTTCGATAATGATAGGTTCCGCCTGCGGGTTGGCTTCCAAAATAGACGCTTTCGGATTGGAAAGAATTCTGATGCCTTCCATGGTTCCGATCCAGACATCATCATTTTTATCTAACGCTACCGAGATGGTTTCGTTAACCTTAAAGTTATTATTTTTTGTCAGAAACTTGAATGAATCATCTGCGGTATTGGATGGCGTATTATTGTAATTGTACATTAGAAGTCCGCCAAGAAGTCCATTGAATGGTACAGGCAGATAGAGAACTCCGTCTTTGGTGACGGGTTTTTGTGCACCTCTACCATTGGGTACATTAGTAACGATAAACTTATCCGTTTGTCTGTTAAAAAAATAAAATGCCGTATTGCTAGCACTTGTACTGTTTGCAAATGTCGAAAATAAATTATTGTTTTCATCGAAGGCCAGACCTACTGGCCGGTTAAGATAAACTCCTTCCGCATTCAGCTCAGTCAAATAGGTTTTCGAGAAGACATCGTCATTCATCTTATAGATTCCCTTAAAGTTATTGTGTATCATATTGGTGAAAAACACTTCCGTTGGATTTGAGGGATTTGGGACAACATCCAAAATATTAAAATTGTTATTGCCTGTCTGTTTGAAGTATTCCGGATATATCCACTTGCTTCCATCATAGTGATAGTAACCCAATGAAGAAGGGTTTTGAGCTGTATCAAGATCTTCTCTTTTTCCGGTGGCCACCCAAATCTGTCCGTCTAAAAGAGACAATTTGTAAGATGTGTTATTATAAGGTCCATCAGGTTTCAGGCTCGTCTTTTGTTCATTATAAATACCCGAAGTTTTGGTGCCAACAAAGAGTGTATTTTGCTGAAAAAAAGCTGTATTAAGATCTTCTCCTGCATCAAAGATTTTTTGCGGAGCTCCAGCCTGGCTGTATATGTTGACCTTAGCGATATCTGTAACAATAATATTACTTGATGTCACCCTTACATCCTGAACATCAGTAAACCCCGAGAGCACACTGAACGCCGGACCATTCCCATAGCGAACTTCGTTTTTACCGGAAAAAGCTAAAATCCCGGAAGCCGCAATCTTACTGAAACCTCCTGTTGCTGTTGCGATCAATTGCCACTCGGTGTACAACGGAAAAGTTGTATTGATATCGTGCGCTTTAATGCCTCTGGAAGTGGCAGCATAAACTTTATTATCCTTAATCACAGCCGCATTGACTGTTTCCGCCGATGCGCCTAAAGTCGGAAAAAAAACAGTATCGCCGAATTCCCTTCTGCTCACGTTAAAAATCGATATGCCATATCCTGCGGAGATCACCGCCCGATCATCTGATATAGAAATGTGATTGATGGTTTTATTTGTAGTGCCTGTCGCGATGGGAATATCGACGATATAGAAAATACCGTCTGGTGTAATTACATCCAGCGATCCGTTTCTATAGCCAATAATCCCTGTCTTGGTAGCAGGATTGTAATCAAACGCGGAAATCTTGACATCATGAAGACCATTAGCCTTGGAAAGTTTTCTGATTTCTCCACTGCCTGGATAATAATAAAAAATACCATTTTCTGTTGCAGCGATAATCCTGTCGCCATCTTCACGGATCACCTTGACATTATTATAAGAGAAAAGGTCACTCCATTTGCTGGATTGCGCATGGAAAGACATTGTGGCTGCAAAGGTTATAACAAATAAAATTTTCTTCATCTTAAACGATTATGCTTTCATCTATTAACTGATTATTCCAGGAAATATTTTTTATGTTTTTGTTTTTGTCGAAATAAAAGTCAAGACGGCCCAGTAATATCCCGGCCCATCCTACCTGATTAACAATGACGTTACACCCATCTTTGTTCTGGAAATTCAATGGTTCCTTGAGGAATGTATGCGTGTGACCACCCAGGATCAGATCGATTCCGGAGGTTTTTGCAGCCAGGTGTTTATCCGATATTTTTTCCGGCTGATCTTCATAGTCAAAGCCGATGTGAGAAAGGCAGATGATGAGATCACATTGTTTGTCTCTCCTCAGAAAATCGGCATAATGCTGTGCCACTTCTATCGGATTGTGATACACGGTTTCGCCATAATTCTTCTTTCCCACCAGTCCGTTCAGCTCGATTCCTACGCCGAAAATCCCTATTCTGATGCCATCTTTGACGATGATCTTATAATCCTGAGTTTTACCGTCCAGAATTGTATTCTTAAAATCATAATTGGAGCAGATGAAAGGAAACTTGGCATTAGGCAAAACTTTTAAAAAACCTTCCAGACCGTTGTCGAAATCGTGGTTTCCCATGGTAGAAGCGTCGTATTGCATCATACTCATCAGCTTAAATTCCAGTTCGCCACCAAAATAATTAAAATAAGGAGTGCCCTGGAAGATATCACCGGAATCCAAAAGCAGAACATTTTTTTCTTCATTTCTGATTTTATGGATTAATGATGCGCGTCTGGCAAAACCACCCTGATTCGGATTTTTAGTATAAGAAACATCAAATGGCTCAATGCGGCTGTGCTGATCGTTGGTATGCAGAATCGTCAGCTTATGCGCTGATTCTCTCGGAACACGATCCAATGATTCTGCCAATAACAAATTAGGCGTGAGCGTGAGTGCAAGACTGCCACCACCGATGTATTTTAAAAACTCTTTTCTTCTCATCATTCCTGCACTTTTTTATTTTTAAAAATCAATCTCACATCATCTGGCGCAGAAATCTCGGGGTTCTGCTTAAACTTCTCCAGAAACAGGTCGCGCATCTTAAGCCCGGTAGGAATCACTTCACCTTTGCTGAAGAAAAACATACTGTCTCCGCCTGTCGCCAGGTAATCGGACGTTGCAATGTAATAGGTCTTGTTGTAATCCAGCGGTTTGCCGTTGATCAGCTTTTTGGAAATTGCATTCGCATCTGTTTCTATGACCAGGTGAGAGACCGGATTATTCTTTGCAGTTTTGAGATAGTAATCAAACAAACCCTCCAGATCTGTACCCCGCATCTTGATGATGACGATTTCATTCTCGAAAGGCATCACTTCAAAAATCTGCTTGGTAACGATGTCGCCCTTTGGAATGATGGTCCGGATGCCGCCAATATTAATAACCGCAGCATCTACTGGAGGAAGATTGTTTTTCCTCGCCCATTCATCGGCGCCCTGGAAGGTATAGTCTGCAAGCAGATTTCCAAGATTACTGTTATCGCCGGACTTGTTGAGTTCTACATTGGTATGAGAAATTTTAGTATTCATAGCACCTTCGAGCTCTTTTTTGTACGGTTGGATCACATCATCCATCGCCTTATCCTCCGGCAGCGCGCTGGTTATATAGATATTCTTTTCCGTGTGGACACTCGCAATGCCGAGTGGTGCCTTGCAGCTTGCCAACATCAGCGCGACTAATCCAACACCTAAGATTTTATGTTTCATCATAATTAATATGGATACAAATCTAATGATTTTCAGGTTTTAAAACTAATATAAACCCCTTTTCAAATTCAATCCTTGTTTTCCGATTTTAAGGAAACAATTGATCGATTGTGGACTACAATATATTTTATCAAACTCAAAAGAATCATGCTGGCTGGATGGTTAAAAAGATTTAAATTTGAGAAATTTAATTTAAGCATAAAAATGGGTCAGCTAAAAGGCGTAGGTGTAGCTCTGATAACACCTTTCAATGAAGATTTATCAATCGATTTCGAAGCTCTTACGAGATTAATTGATTATAATATAGATAACGGAACAGGCTTTCTGGTTGTTCTGGGTACCACAGCAGAAGCTGCAACACTCAGCAAGGACGAGAAAGACCGTGTGGTGGCGCACATCACTAAGATCAACAATAACCGGCTTCCGCTCGTACTGGGAATTGGCGGCAATAATACGGCGGAAGTGGTTCAGCAAATCAAGGATACAGATCTGTCTGACTTCGAGGCGGTGCTTTCTGTTTCTCCTTATTACAATAAGCCCAATCAGGAAGGCCTTTATCAGCATTACAAAGCGCTGGCTGATACGGGTGAAAAAATCATCATCTATAATGTTCCCGGAAGAACCGGGCAGAATGTGGAAGCTTCTACAACGCTTAGACTGGCTAATGACTTTCCAAATCTATTCATGATCAAGGAAGCCGCACCCAACATTCTTCAGTATTTTGATATCCTTAGACAGAAGCCGGATCATTTTTCCCTGATGTCGGGCGATGACGAATATACCTTGCCCGTTACTCTGGCCGGTGGCGATGGTGTGATCTCCGTGATTGCGCAGGCCTATCCTAAAGAATTTTCTACCATGGTTAAACTGGCCAGAAACCGCGAAGTGGATGAGGCTTATAAAATCCACAACGCCTTGGTAGAAATCACAAGATTGATTTTTGCTGAAGGAAATCCTTGCGGCATCAAAACCATTCTGGCAGAGAAAGGTCTGATCAAAAATTATCTCAGACTTCCGCTGGTTGCCGCCTCGGAAGGTCTTCAGGATAAGATCAGGCAGGAAATGAAGAAATTGTCATAAAAATATAAAAGGTTCAGATATCTCTGAACCTTTTTTTATATATCCAAGCGTATTTTATAAACGTCTGAAGCGTTGCGCCTGATACCTTCCTGGAAGAAGCCGCCATTCTGAGGAATCAGCTCAATAAAATCGAACACTTTACAGGACTTTGGCAAGCCGGAAAATACCAGCGTAAACCAATAATCTTTTCCAAAAGGAATATCTGTCCAGTCCGGAAAAAGACTGATGTTCTCATGATGCACAAGTTTGGATACATGTTCCGAACTTCGGTCCACAAGATAAGTGGAAGACCATATCCTTATTTTTTCCTCCAGAAATAGATCCGACTTGATGCAGCAGTGCAGAATCACCTGACTTTCCGTAACCGTTTCGGATTGCAGCTGCGCAAGAATTTCTTCCGCAACCATTGGTTTGATTTTCGTTGGATTCATCGGATTAATAATTCAGTTCTAATTTCTCTTTAGAATAATCCCGGATTTCGCGGATCAGGTCCGGATGTTCCGCCAGTTTTTTGCCATAACTTGGAACCATTTCCACGAGTTTATCTTTCCATTCATTGGTCAGTCTATCTTCAAAGCATTTTTCCAAAACCATAATCATGGCAAACGCACTGGTACTGGCTCCTGGTGATGCGCCAAGCAAGGATGCGATATTTTTATCTTTGTTAACCACCACTTCGGTCCCGAATTCCAGCCGGCCACCTTCGAAGCGGTCCCGTTTAATGATCTGCACGCGCT
>DBLQ01000116.1:3541-7183 GCA_002297505.1 Flavobacteriales bacterium UBA720 | reverse complement strand
ATAATATTCCCCGTCAGACTCTCCGCTTAATGCCTTGCCAATAGCTTCTATCACACGCTCACGGTCCTCCGGTACTATGGCATTAATCGCTGCGGAGAGATCCAGGTTTTCTTGTTCGGATAATCCAAACCATTGCTTCAATAGTTCATTCCCGGAAAAGAGACTGGTGTCCGGCTGATAGTAGAATGTGGCCAGATGTCCCGCATCAATGGCAAGTCGCAGCATCTGCTGGTCATTTTCATTGTTTCGGCGTTCCAAGACTTGCTGCGTGATTTCTTCCAGGATAATCAGGACACCTGTAACTTCGTTGTTTTGTGAGCGGATGGGCTGATAAATAGAATTGACAATAGCTTCCCGAAGACCATCGCCACTTCGTAGTTTCACCAGAAATTCTTTATTAATCTTCGGTTTTCCCGTTCTATAAACATCGTTCAGCCACTGGATCACGGGCTGACCTTGCAGCTCGGGACGTGCCGTCTCGTGAGGCAGACCTATAACTTCTCTTTCCTCACGGCCCCAGATCTCCATAATCCTCGGATTAGCAATTTCGATGATGTGCTGCGGACCTTTCAGCATAGCAATCCCAACCGGTGCCTGCTCTATAATCGCACGAATGTACTCTTTGCTCTGTGCCACTTCCATAATGCTTCGGCTCAATTCTTCATTCGTGGCGGTAAGCTCTTCCAGGGCTGCGGCCATTTCCTCATTCAGGACACGTTCGCGCTCTTCTTTTTCGCGGATCTGCTGAATAAACTCGCGGCGCGCAGTAACATTTAATGCAGTATTAAGGATACACCAGGTTTCTCCGGACTGATTAAGCAGCGGTCTGTACTCATAGTCAAAATAATCTAATGTTTCCACGCCGTCTTTCAGGAGTTTAGCCGGTGCTTCCGAGACCGCGTAGGGAACACCCGTTCGCCAGACATTTTGCAGTAACTCAAAAAAAGGTTGACCTTCCAACTCCGGAATGGCTTTCATCAGCGGTTGCCCAATGACCGTCGCATCCTTTCCCCAAAGGTCCAGCATGCCCTGATTGGCAAAATGAATAGTAATCTCTTCTCCCGAGTAGACAGCCGTAGGTGCTGGTGAAGCTTTCAAAGCCTCAAGGATCCATGCAGAATCTATATGATGTGTGGGTAAGTCGTTCTGGTGCTCCATAGCGGTTACAAAGATATATATTAACTACGAATTGATTCTACTAATTGCATTGACTCAGAAGAGAATTTTAATAACTGATGCAGAATGGATTGCTGTTTTATCAGTTCAAGATCAGACTAATGAGACAACATTATATTTCTTTCCGGACCTTTAATCATTTTGCTATTTCTGATGCCTGAGATTTTTGCGAAAAGCTCCGGCCGGCTGGAAACGTTAAAGGACCGGTAAATATTTCTGATATGATATTTAACGGTATTTGGGCTGATGAATAACCGCTCGGCAATCTCTTTATTACTAAGACCTTGCAGAAGTAACTGTAACACTTCACGTTGCCTTTTGTTGAGCCGATGACTGATTTTAGATTCTGAAATATTCCCAGTGATTTCAACTTCACACGATTCTTCTCCATTTTGAATTTTTGGAAATGTATGCTTTACAGAAACTTTCTTTTTAATCAGAGTTTTTAGAAGTAAGGTTTTGTGATATACCAATGCCAGAATAATTGTCGAGGCGATCACTATTGAGACGAACATCATATCCGTTTTCTCATTTTTCATCATCTCCCATAAGTCATTAGATTGCCGGAAAGTGAACTCACGGATGGTCGTAATTTCAGGAATTGTTATTTTAAGTTGGCTATTGAGCGCAATTGCAAATGCCCCTGAAGAAGTGAATTTGGTAATTCCAAAAGTTGACATGATGTATTATTCTTTCGATAAGGTTATTGGTTTGATTAGATTCGGACTAGCACATTGCAAAATGCGTGCAAAGCTCATCTTATAATGACCTCAATTCAAGAATTTTAGCAATCCATCACGATGTTTATGATTTCAATGTATTGCCGACTACTTAATCTGATCGTAAATAACTTTAGTAACCAGTGATCCAAAAATATAGTACGCTACGGTCATCAATTTTTTCTGAGAACTGCCTGCGACGGGTTGGTCATCCAATCCTAACTTCGCCGGAAGCAATACTGTTCCGGCGCCCATTGCGATACCAGACAGCAGACCTGCACTGTTGGTGGCTGTTCCGGCAAAATAGATCCCATTCCCAATGACATCACCCGCCAGCGTTGCTGCGTAGAGCTGATCCGGATTGGTGATATTGCTGTCAAAATTCTCCAGGGATTTCTCCAAAGCCTCTTCGCCCACCTTGTTGATTTCCGGGACATTATTAAAGTTTTTTCTGATGATTTCGTGGACCACAGTCAGTGCAATGGCACCGCCCAGTCCGGCAATGAATCTCTTATACATATCTTTATTTTTTAGTGTGATGACTGCTGTACAGAAATTGAGCCACACAAGATTCTGCATGGCTCATTAATCAAAAAAAGTAAAATGTACTTGTTAGAGTATTGTTAGGAAATCTCTATTGGTGTTGAGGCTGTGTTTTTGCTCAATTTCATAAAAAAAAACAGATTCCAGAGAATCATTTCATAACCGTAAAAAAAATCTTCTATCGGAATTGTAAATATCCGGAAGCCAATGAAAGTCTCAGGATTATAGTTGACGATAGGGTTCTCCAGGCCTGTGCCGGTGAGAATGCCGTTTACAGCAAGGAAACCGGGAGACAGAACCAGATACACAAAGGAAGCTTTTCCAATCCACCTTGACTTTAAAACAAAGTAAAGAACAAAAAGACTTACCGACAAGGTAAAAAACGTGACGAATGGATAAATTTTATCATGATAATAAAAGGCAATTCCCAAATAGATTCCGATCGAAATGATGACGAAAATTTTTTCAGGCAATGCTTTCCAGTCCAGCGAGAAAAAACGATCGAGACAGAAGTAAGTAAAGACACATGAGAACGGGATGCAGAAGAAAAACATAATTTCTTCAATCGGCAAGCCTAAAATTCTAAGCCCGATTAAATAACTGTCGTTGAACCACCAGACTCCAATCTTTGTGAACCAGGCGTCCCAAATGATAAACACCAAAGCTACAACCGTTGAAGCTCCCAGGAAGGCCTTGAAATATCTGTTGAATTTAATCTTAGGATGAAAGGAAAATATAAAACAGACGATGACGGTAAAAAAATTGATGAGCAGGTAAGTGTATTGCATTTAGGCCTTCGTTTTATCTTTATTGAAGTACATTTTAAAATATTTTACCGGAACCCACAGAAATCCAAAACATTCGCCCTCTTCTTTGCCGAGGTGTTTGTGGTGCTGCTTATGAGCTCGCCGGATGGCCAACAGATAAGGATTTTCCGTGTTTTTTAACACTTTGATGCGCTGATGGATAAAGATATCGTGCACAAAAAAGTACGCCATGCCGTAGATGGTGACGCCTAAGCCAATATAAAATAAATAGTTGAAATTGTTGACGCTTCCGAAATACATCAGGATAATTGCCGGAATTGCAAAAATGACAAAAAAGTAATCGTTTTTTTCCAGTGGCGGATCGGTGCTGTGGTCATGATGGTCCCGGTGGAGCGACCAGAGGAATCCGTGCATCACATATTTATGAATGACCCAAG
>DBLQ01000116.1:0-3448 GCA_002297505.1 Flavobacteriales bacterium UBA720 | reverse complement strand
CCCAAGTTGCGCCTTCCATCAGGAAAAAAGTGATTAGAACGATGAGGAAATTCATTGATTTATGATTTTGAGTTGAACATGTTTTCCAGAACTTTATTTCTGTATTCAAAGATGTGTTCCAGTTTTTTTTTGACAAAGAGCGTATGTGCGATTTCACCTAGAAAGCCCAGCGGAAGTTCATAATCTACAGTGTCTTTCATCAGTACACCAAGGTCATTTTTGATGAATTCATGATGATGATTCCACAATTTGTAAGGACCTTTCTTCTGGAAATCCGTAAAGCTCTTCTGGAATTCTACCTGCGTAATTTCTGTCTTCCAAGGCATCTTGATGCCGAGTAACGGCGAGACATAATAATCGATAATCATCCCCGGGTAGATGTTATCATCCGGCAAATGGGTTCTAACGATGAAATTCATTTCCTTAGGCGTGATCTTGGAAAGATTATTAGCCGAGGAAAAGAACTTCCAGGCTTCTTCTACCGAGGTGTTGAGCTGTTGCTCTCTGTATAATTGGTGTCTCATGATTTACTCTTAAGAATTTGAATGATCATCTGTTTCAGTGCAGGATCATCCACATTTTCGATATTTCTGGAAAGCATTGCTCTGTCTTCTGCAACATTCGATTTATAGCCCAGGAATCCTGGACTTTCTTTCTGAATGGAGTAGCGGAGGAATCTTGCTTCCAGATCCTTTGGTTGCTGCTTTACAGCTTTGTCTATATTATTTTTTCCTTTTTTGAAGGTGCTGAGTTTCTCCAGCGGATTACCGGCATGCTTGGCCCACAGCGCCTGAAAAGCTCCGTAATAAGCCAGTTGCAGGCCTTCTGCATTTTTTTTCTCCAGCTTGTCTATCATCTCCTTGCAGATTTTCTTGTCAGAAACGGCCTTCAGATAGTTTTTTCGGATGGTTGGAAAATCCTGAGCATCTGCCGAAAGAAAAATAAAAGTGAGAAGAAACAGGAGTTTCAGCTTCATATCATAGACATTTTGTATTCTACGTAGCAACCCATCATCAGCGAAATTTTACGTGGATTGGAAATCCGGATCCGCTGATTAATAATCTTCCCTGCAGAAGTTCTTTTGATTTTGCTGAAGAGTGACACATAATAACGATACGCCAGATAGACGCCAAATTTTGAAGAGTTGGGCAGCATTTTAATGCCTTCCAGCGCTTTCTGAAATTCTGCATGGATTTCCTGTTCGATATTGTTTTTCACCGCATTATCAAAATCCTTGATGTCTACATTAGGGAAATAAGTCCTGCCTAAAACATAATAATCATCCTTCATGTCCCGCAGGAAGTTGACTTTCTGGAACGCTGAGCCTAAAATCATTGCATAAGGTTTCAGTTTCGCGTATTCCGCTTTATCACCTTCTACAAAAACCTGAAGGCACATCAGTCCCACGACTTCTGCAGAGCCCAAAATATATTCTTTGTAAAGCTCGGAATTGTAATCGATCTTGTGGAGATCCATTTCCATACTTCTCAGGAACTGATCAATAAGCTGGAAATCGATATCGTACTGATGGACGGTCTCCTGGAAAGAATGCAGAATAGGATTGAGGGATATTTTTTCATCCAGCGCGCCCACAGTTTCTTCGCGGAAACGTGTCAGCAGTTTTTGCTTGTCGTAGCCATGAATGCTGTCTACAATCTCATCAGCCAGTCGGACGTAGCCGTAGATGGCGTAAATGGCATTCCTGATTTTCGGAGACAATGCCAGAATGCCAAGCGAAAAACTTGTGCTGTACTGTTTGGTGGTCTGTTTACTGACTTTATAAGAAAGGTCATCAAATAGTTTTTTCATATCTAGTTTAGATTTATTTGGTGTTAAGGTTTTTCTGCTTCGGTGGCTGCAATTTTTCCTGAGATAATAGACGGCGGAACACCGGGACCAGGAACGGTGAGCTGACCTGTGTAATACAGATGTTTCACTTTTTTGTTTTTTAGCGCGGGCTTTAGCACGGCTGTTTGGGAAAGTGTATTGGCCAGACCGTAAGCATTACCTTCGAAGGCGTTGTAATCATTCACAAAATCATCGATGCAGTAGCTCCTTTTATATTCGATCTTTGAAATTAGATTTTCTGAGCCGGTGTGTTTCTCGATGCGCTCAATCATTTCAAGAAAATATTTTTCCCGCATCGCTTCAGAGTCCTGGATACCGGTCGCAATAGGCATCAGCAAGAAAACATTTTCGCAGCCTTTCGGTGCCAGATTTTTATCGGTTTTTGAAGGACAGCACACGTAGAACAATGGCTTCGTTGGCCATTTTTTATCGGTGTAGATTTCTGTAGTGTGGAGATCAAGATCATTTTCAAAAAAAAGCGTATGGTGTTTCAGGTTTTTTATTTCTTCCCGTATGCCAAGATAAAAAATCAGGCAGGATGGCGCAAAGGTTTTCTTTTTCCAATATTGATCATTGTAATTGCGATGTACTTCGTCCAGAAGATTTTGCTCGGTGTGATGATAGTCGGAGGAAGCGATGATCCTGTCGAAGTTCAAGCGTTCACCATTGACGACGATTGCTGTACTTCTATTGTGCTCTACTATAATTCTTTCTACTCCGGCATTGGTGTGGATTGTAACACCATGTTGCTTACCGATCTCCGCCATCGCTTCAATGATTTTAATGAAGCCGCCCATCGGATACCATGTTCCGAGCTTATAACCGCCGTAATTCATGAGACTGTAAAGTGCCGGAATATCCTTTGGCGCTGCACCGAGGAAAATAACGGGAAATTCCATCAGGGTGATGAGTTTCGGATGCTTAAAATATTTTCTGACAAATTGATGGAAATCGGTAAGCAAATCAAGTTTTAAAGCACTTTTTGCAATCTTCGGAGAGACAAATTCAAACCAGGAATGACAAGGTTTAGTCACAAAATCCTTCATCCCAACTTCATATTTGTACTGCGCATCTTTCATGAAATCATCCAGACGTGTTCCCGCTCCGGGCTCGGTCTTTTCGAAAAGTGCTTTCATGGCTTCGTAACTTTCGGGAATGCTCATGGTACCCTCTGAAAACACCATTTCAAACTGCGGATCGAGCGAAACCAATTCGTAAAAATCAGAAACTTTCCTGCCAAAATCAGCGAAAAAATCTTCGAAAATGTCAGGCATCCAGTACCAACTCGGTCCCATATCAAAGGTGTAGCCATTTTCCGTTTGGAAACTTCTGGCGCGCCCGCCTATGCTGCCATTCTTCTCGAAAACATGAACTTCATGTCCGTTTTTGGCTGCGTATGCGGCTGCCGAAAGTCCCGAAAATCCGGAACCTATGATTGCAATTTTATTTTTCATGCTTTTTTCCTATTGAATAATCTTTCATCACCGTGTCCAGCAACTGCGAATGGTCTATATTTCTATTAAAAATGGGTTGATGGAAGTGCTCCAGTTTATCGAGTAATTTAATAAGCTGTAATTTTTCGTTGAGATCCAGATTTCCC
>DBLQ01000035.1 GCA_002297505.1 Flavobacteriales bacterium UBA720 | reverse complement strand
CAACGCGATTTCTCAATTTATTTTTTCCGATAATATCTTCGCCCTCCAGGTGACGTATGCCGAAGTGTGCGGAGTCCTGCCGTATTTTTTTTACCATGTCCACCGTCCCATATGCACAAACCCTTTTTTGCTGCGACGCTGAGGCTTGAGGAATTACCGTACCGGATGCCGCGCTTTCTTCCACTGTTTTCCCACATTTCTTCGGGAGTTCTTCGGTAAAAACATCTTTTTTCCGAACAAAACCCGAACAAAACCCGAAGGATTCCCGAAGAAAGGTAAGGGGTGACCGGTCAGAACCGTTCAAATCGCGTCAAAACCGTTCAAAACGCGTCAGGGGTGTACAAGCTGTATTTTTCTGTTTTACCTTCGTGGTACTTAATCACCAAATTTATTCCTATGGGAACAATCAGTAAAGGAATCCTGGGAGGATTCTCTGGTACAGTAGGTACCGTAGTGGGCGCCCACTGGCGCGGCAAGAGCATCATCAGAAGCCGTCGGACCCCGTCGCGGCGAAAACCGTCCGACAAGCAGCTGGAACAGCAGCAGAAATTCAAGCTGGCAAT
Organism: Flavobacteriales bacterium UBA720; assembly: GCA_002297505.1. GTDB lineage: Bacteria > Bacteroidota > Bacteroidia > Flavobacteriales > Weeksellaceae > Epilithonimonas. Next base: position 17,628 of record DBLQ01000035.1, on the reverse strand, counting down.
CAGCTTTCTGCAGCCGCTGAAAAACATTCAGTCTAGATTTTTCGGCGCGGACAGCGGCACAAAATCCAGGGTGAACCTGGCGGTGTCGTACACCATCAGCAATGCCATTCAGATGGTGGCGGGCGTGGCGGAACTGATGTTCAACAAAGTGCTGGTAAGCCGCGGCGATCTGACGGGCTTTCAGAATGCCATTCTCACCACCCAGCCCGGCGGCGTACTGCACCTGGAGTGGGAGGACAACAGCACGCAGGGCAACGCCAATGCTACCGACAAGGTCAGCATCCTGGGCTACTGCACACAACTGCAAAACTGGGAGATTTACGAAGGCGTCGTGATGCGCTCAGATCTGATGGCCGATGTCACGCTGCCGGCCTACTGCCTCGGTAAAACCATGGAAGTCTATGCATTTCTGAACTCCGAAAAGGAAACCAGTGCTTCCACCAGTTTTTATCTCGGTCAGCATCTCATTAACTGATGCCGGAATCCGCTCGAAAAGAGCGGATTTTTTTGTGATAATGCGGATTTCCGTAATTGTAGGATTGGAGTTTTTATTTATATTTGGAAGTGAAAAACTATCTATCTCATGATCACTTATAATGGAAGCCTTGCCATAGACCTTAGCAAGGTAAAATCTATTTTCATAGAATACCTCAAACCAGGTGGAAATCTTGTGTTTGAATTAGACAATCTGATCATTCCTCTTACTGATCCTGATACCGACGAAACCACGTATCATTCCTTTCCCAATGAACCGGTTAAATATTATTTTGACAGTTCCGATGTTTTGCGGGCGTATTTTGAAGAATGGGTGCAGTTATGGCAGGAGAGTAAAGAATAATAATTTAAAAAATGTTCTCGCTTAGAACAATGCACGATATATACATTAAATGAACCACGCTGTACACAATAAATTAGTCTCCTTTATCTGGAGCATTGCCGATGACTGTCTGAGAGATGTCTATGTAAGAGGAAAATATAGGGATGTAATCCTGCCAATGGTTGTTTTGCGAAGACTGGATGCTTTGCTTGAACCAACTAAAATGGAAGTTTTAGAAGAAGTTAAATATCAAAAAGACAATGACTATGATACTTTGGACGATAAAGGTTTGACACTAGCTTCCAAATACGTTTTCTACAACACCAGCGAATGGACGCTGCAAAGCCTCTACGGTTCGGCTACGAACAGCCAGCAGATTCTGTTGGGGAATTTTGAAGATTATCTGAATGGTTTCAGTGCCAATGTGCAGGAAATTATTGAGATGTTCAAGCTTCGGGCACAAATCAAACATATGGCGAACAAAGATGTTTTGCTGGATGTTTTGGAAAAATTCACCTCGCCGGATATTAATCTGACGCCTTTTGAAAAACTGGATTCCGGCGGAAGAAAAATGCCAGCTTTAACCAATTTGGGAATGGGTTATGTTTTCGAGGAGCTGATCCGGAAATTTAATGAAGAAAACAACGAGGAAGCCGGAGAACATTATACGCCGAGAGAAGTGATCGACCTGATGACACACTTGGTTTTTGAACCGATCAAAAATCAAATTCCATCGGTCATTACCATTTATGATCCAGCTTGTGGAACGGGTGGAATGCTCACAGAATCTGAAAACTTTATTACCGATGAAGAAGGCGAAATTAAAGCGACCAACACTTCGGTGTATCTTTTTGGGAAGGAAGTGAATGATGAAACTTACGCCATCTGTAAATCTGATATGATGATTAAAGGGAAAGACCCTGAACATATCAAGGTGGGTTCTACGCTTTCCACTGATGAATTTGCAGGGACAAAGTTCGACTTTATGCTTTCCAATCCGCCTTACGGAAAAAGCTGGGCAAGTGAGCAGAAATATATCAAAGACGGAAAAGATATTATCGACAGCCGTTTTAAAATAAAACTGAAAAACTACTGGGGCGAAGAGGAAGATGCGGATGCGGTTCCCCGTTCGAGTGACGGACAGCTGCTGTTTCTGATGGAAATGGTCGACAAGATGAAAGCCATCACATCTAAAAATACCATCGGAAGCCGTATTGCTTCGGTACACAATGGATCGAGTCTGTTTACGGGTGATGCAGGGGGTGGCGAAAGCAATATCAGAAGGTATATTATCGAAAATGATTTGCTGGATGTCATCATTCAGCTGCCGAACAATATTTTTTACAATACAGGAATCACTACTTATATCTGGATTCTGAGCAACAATAAACCGAGTGACCGAAAGGGAAAAGTTCAGCTGATTGATGCCAGTGAAATGTACCAGAAACTCAGAAAAAACCTGGGGAACAAAAACTGTGAACTCACCAAAACGCATATTCAGGAGATTTTAGATTGCTATCTTCAACTGAGTGAACGGGATAAAAAAGAAACCGGAAACATCGGAAGCAAGGTTTTTGAAAATGCTGATTTTGGCTATTACAAAGTAAATATCGAAAGGCCAAAACGCCTGAAATCTCAGTTTACCGAAGAGAAAATAGAAGCGTTGAAATGGGATAAAGCGCAACCCGGGTTCAGCAAGGCTTTGTTTGAAAAGTACGGAATGGAAGTTTATACCGGATTGGAAAAATACAAAAAGGAAATAGAAGATTTTTCCGAAAAACAGGAGCTGAACATCAACGCCAAACAGCTGAGCCAATACCTGAAAAAAGACAACTGGGAAAAGCAGGAAGCGCTGTACCAAACCGCAGTCCGCCTGATGGAAGTTTTGGGAACGGAAGTCTATACCAACTTCAATGATTTTGGGCGCCAGGTAGATGAAGTGCTGAAAGGCGACAAAACCAAACTGTCTGCTGCTGAGAAAAAGCAGATTTTGGATACCGTGAGTTGGTACGATGAGGAAGCCGACAAAGTCATCAAAAAAACAGAAAAACTCAGCGGACAAAAACTGACGGATTTGCTGAATTATTTAGGCTGTGCAGAACAGGATTTGCCGTATTACGGTTATTTTACAAACGATAAAAAAGGTGAATACACCATTTACGAAACCGAAAGTGATTTGCGGGACAGCGAAAGCATCCCGCTGAAAGACAACATACAGGATTATTTCCTTCGCGAAGTAAAACCCTATGCCGAAGAAAGTTGGATTGCTTTGGATTCTGTAAAGATTGGCTACGAGCTGAGCTTCAACAAATATTTTTACCAACCTGCTCCATTGCGCAGTCTGGAGGAAGTGACCAAGGATATTTTGGCACTGGAACAGGAAGGCGACGGATTGCTGGCTGAAATCTTAAATTTTTAGACGATGCAGCGATACGAAAAATACAAAGACAGCGGTGTGGATTGGATTGGGGAGATTCCGGAGGGTTGGGAAATCTTACCAGGTATAAGCTTTATTTATGAAAATAAGGCAAAAAACAAAGGGATGATTAGAAATACAGTTTTGTCTTTGAGTTATGGTAAAATTAGAGTTAAAGCAGAAAGTGAACTTACAGGATTAGTTCCAGAATCATTTGAAACTTATCAATTGGTTAATGTTGGGGATTTAATTTTTAGACCAACAGATTTGCAAAACGATACTGTTAGTCTGAGAAGTTCAATTTCCGAATATGATGGAATAATTACAAGTGCTTATCTAAATCTAAGGTTCAAAGAAAATGCTAATCCTAAATATTTTCATTATTTTTTCAGAAGTATAGATAATAATAAAATCATTTATGGATTAGGTTCTGGATTAAGACAAAATATTAGCTATTTAGATTTTAGAAGATTTGATTTTCCTTTTCCACCATTAGAAGAGCAACAAGCCATCGCCACTTTTCTTGATGACAAAACCGCCAAAATAGACCAAACTATCGCTATCAAGCAAAAAGAAATAGAACTGCTGAAAGAACGCCGCCAAATTCTCATCCAAAAAGCCGTAACCAAAGGTTTAGATGCTACTGTACCAATGAAAGACAGCGGTGTGGATTGGATCGGGGAGATTCCGAAGCATTGGGAGGTGAGGAAGTTTAAGTATTGTTTAACAATCAAAAATGGGCAAGATTACAAGCACGTTGAGACAGATTCAGGTTACCCAGTTATAGGCTCGGGAGGACAATTTGCTTATGCCTCAAAATATTTGTATGATGGCGAAGCAATTTTGCTTGGAAGAAAAGGTACAATAGATAAACCACAACATATCAATGGTAAATTTTGGACTGTAGACACAATGTTTTATTCTATACCTAAGAAAAATTTTTTAGGAAAGTTTCTTTTCTACTGTTGTCAATGCATACCATTTTCATTTTATAGCACAGCAACTGCATTACCAAGTATGACGCAAAAAGATTTGAACAATCATACTATTGCGATTCCATCATTTGAAGAACAAAAACAAATCATATCATCTTTAGAAGATATAGAAGCAAAAATCGCCAAAGCCATCGCGCTGAAAGAGCAGGAAATAGAAAAGCTGAAGGAGTATAAAACGGTGCTGATAGATAATGTGGTGACGGGGAAAGTGAGGGTGAGTTAGAAAAACCAAACGCAAACAATATGTCAAAAAATGCCAATTTCCAAGTTGATCCAAAGCTAGCAGAGCTTTTAGGTGAAACTTACAAATCAACCGAGGATGCTACAAAGGAATTAGTTGATAATGCTTATGATGCAGATGCCGATAATATCTGGATTACATTACCCGAAGTTCTTACAAATGACGCTATAATTACTATTACTGATGATGGTACGGGTATGAAAGAACAGGAATTACGAACAGAGTATCTTAAGATTGCAAGTAGTCGTCTATCCAGAAAAGGTGAAAAAACTTTATTGAAAGACAGAAAAGTTAAAGGCAGAAAAGGGATTGGTAAGTTTTCGGGACTAATGGTTGCTGCTGTTATGAATATTACTACAAAAGCAGGAGGTAAACAAACTACAGTATCGATTGCGAAAGATGAACTGGCAAGAGAAAAATACGATTTAGAGAAAGTAAATCTGCCTATAACTGTATCCGACTGTTCAAAAGAAGAACACGGTACAACTATCACTTTGATTGGACTCAATCAGAATTTTAATTATCCCAATCCAGACAAATTAAAACAGATTTTGGTTTGGGACTATGGTAGAGTTTCCGACCTGAACATTTTTGTAAATGGTGATAAACTCGGTGTCCAAGATTTTCAAGGTAAAACGATTACAAAAGATTTACTATTAGAAAATGGAATCATTGCAAAGCTTGTTTATACAATCACAGACAAGCCTGTGCCCTATGCCGGTCTTATTTACAGGGTTGGAGGAAAAATAGTTGGAAGACCGGAAAATTTTTTGAAGGAAGATGAGCTTGTACCTGATAAATTAAAGAAAAGGCTTGTAGGAGAAATTATTTGTGATGAGTTAGAAGATTTTGTAACCGCTGATTGGGGAGGAATTATTGAAAATAGCAAACTTAATGATAGTATTAAAAAGGAAGTAAAAGAAGAATTACACAGTTCTTTTACCGAAGTTTTTAAAACTGATATGCATCTTGCAAAACAGAGAAATCAGCAAAAAATCAATAGAGAACTCCAAAAGTTGCCAGAATATAAAAGGCAATTTGCTGAGAAATCATTGCATAAAGTTTTAGAAAAGTTCTATGGTGAGCCAGAAGAAAAAGTAAATATTATAATTTCTGTGATGGTCGATGCTTTGGAAAAAGATTATTATTGGAATGTTGTTCAGAACATAGAAAGTTCAAAAGATGGCGATATTGAAAAGATAGCAGATGCATTATCAGAGTTTGGCTTTGTTGAAATGGCTGTTATGACAAGTCAGGCAACAAGCAGGTTAAAATTTTTGGATGAACTGGATCTTTTAAACAGTAATCCTAAAACTTTAGAAGCTACAATTCATAAAGCTTTAGAAAATAATCTTTGGGTTTTCGGAAATGAGTATACTTTGATGTTTTCGAATAAAACATTAAAAGTAGCTGTAAAAGAAATGTTAGATAAAAAATTTACTGGTAAGAGAGCTAACAAAAGACCCGACTTATTTCTAGGTGAAGATATTCTCAGAAAACATTTGTTGATTGAGTTTAAAAAGCCTTCTGTAAATATTGGTAGAGAAGCAGAAAGTCAAGCCCTAAAATATCGTGATGACTTAAATTCTGTAATTCACAGTAAAAAAATTCAAATTATAATTATAGGCGGAAAGGTTAATCCAGTCATTTCATCCCATAATGAAAGAGAGGATGTTAAGATGATAACCTATTCTGATTTGATTTCTACTGCTAGAACGCAGTTGGATTGGTTGCTGAAAGAGTTGAAAAAAGATTTTAAGTAAATCTATGACTATCATAAACTACAATAGCCTTATAAAATCTCTTCCAGTATCAGACCAAGCTTTTACTGTAAAAACAGATAACTGGAAAAATGCTTTGTCCGAAAATCATTTTCAGAAACTATTTAAAGGAGAAGCGAATATCTGTCTAAGTCGGGAGGATGTTCACGATACTAATAATTTGGAATTATTTATTCTGAAAGCAATATTGTGGGGTTACCCCAAAGGAATGCGTGGTCATAATTTCAAAAATATCTATGGTAGTATAGATCATCTGTCAGAAATACTGAACGTTCCAGAAAGGGGTTTTCTCACAATGGATGATTTGCCAGTTTTACAAAAGCAATTAAATAGAATTACTGGATTAGGTTTATCAACCTATTCAAAACTTCTTTACTTCCGTGATTTTAAATTTGATGGTGTTCCCGCTTTAATATTAGATGAACGTTTAATAAGGGTTTTTAAAAATAAGGTTTTTCAAGAGTTTGAATCATTAGCGGAAATCCCGCAATCTAATTCGACAAAGATGTATAAAACTTATCTTCATATTATGAATGAAATGAGTATGCAACTTAATGTGAGCGGAGAACAAATCGAACAGTTTTTATTCATTTTTGGTAATCATCTCAAACCTTCAAAAGCATAATGAAAGGAAAATCTATTTTTACAAAACAGGAAGCCGCACAAATTATAGTTCTGATAGAACAAAAGCTAACTTCTGATAGTAATGTTCAAAAAGGAATTAGAGATAAAATAAGAAAACTAGGATTTTATGCATCTGATTTTGGTATAGGCGGTGGCTATACTCTAGAAGATTTTCTTGGAGTTGTGACTATAGAAGATGGTAACTTAAATAAAATGGTAACCAGCACAAGCATTACCAAAGAAAAAATGGTAACATCAAGTAAACGTTCTAATAGTGACGAAACATATATCTTGGATTTTTGTGATGAAATTTTGTGTATGAAAGGTATGCGACAACATCGCTTTGATTTTTTACGGGGAGATTCGGGAACACCACTCCCGCTTGATATTTATTATCCGGAATTGAAATTGGTCATAGAGTATCGGGAAAAGCAACACAGTGAAGCAGTAGCATTTTTTGATAAAAAAATAACTTCTTCCGGAATAAGCAGAGGCGAACAGAGAAAGAAATATGATGAACTGCGTAGGACGGAATTACCGAAAAATGAATTGGACTTAATTGAGTTTGATTATTCGGAATTTGTGCATACTAAAGGGAAACGGCTGTTTAGGAATTACGGAGAGGACGAGCGGATAATAAGAGAGAAATTGAAAAAATATATAAACTAAAAACTATGACAAATATATTAGAACCCAGGTCAGTAGGAGAATTAACATTACCAGATAAAAACTACAGGTTTTTCATACCATCTTATCAAAGAGGATATAGGTGGGGAAAGGAGGAAGTTTCTGCTTTATTAAATGATTTTTTAGAGTTTTTAATTTTCAGCGAAAATAAAAAGGAAAAATATTGCCTACAGCCTATTGTAGTAAAAGAACTGCCAGACGGCAGATATGAAGTTTTAGACGGGCAACAGCGCTTGACCACGCTTTTTATTTTGTTATCTTATCTACGACAATCCGACGATGAAGTGAATCTGTTTAGCCTGCAGTACGAAACGAGAAGTAACAGTGAAATTTTTCTCCAGAATCTGACAACAGAGATCAATACTGATAATCCGGATTATTTTTATATCAGTCAGGCGTATGGAATTATTTCCAGTTGGTTTAGTGAGAACAGTACAAGAATACCTCGGTTAAAAAGAAAAATCACGGATATTGTCTTGGAACAGGTTGATATGATCTGGTATGAAATCAAAGATGCCTCTAACCCGGTAGATGTTTTTACACGTATTAATATCGGTAAAATTCCGCTTACCAATTCAGAATTGGTAAAAGCCATTTTTCTCAGCAAGAACAATCTACAATTAGGCTTGGATGAAGAAAATCAAAAGATTGCAGAAATAATCCTTAACAATAAACAATCTGTAATTGCTCTGGAATGGGACGCTATGCAAAAACAACTGCAGGACGACAAATTTTGGGCTTTCATATACAACAGGAAGGAAAATAATTACCAAACCAGAATAGATTATATATTGGATTTGGTAACAGAGAGTCCTATCAACAAAAAAGAAAGTCTGGAATCTTTTAACAGGTATTATGATAAAATAAAGGAAGTCAGAAATAATCCTGATCAAATAAAAGAATTACAGGAGAGTAACAGCTCGTTTATTGAAAAAGAATGGTCAGAACTAAAAGCCTATTTTGATATCCTGTTCGAATGGTATAACAATAAGTGGTACAATCACATTATCGGATTTCTTATTTCCAGAAACGAAAATGTAATAGAATTGCTGAAACAGTATAAAGATTTAAATCGTAAAAGCTTTAAATTCAATTTGGTGGATAAAATCAATAAAAGATTCTTAACAAAGCCTCTTTCAGCACTCAGCTATGAAAGTAATGACAGAAAAACAATAGAAAGTATTTTACTATTGCACAATGTTGTAAGCTCTCTATTACAGCCAGACACATCTGTTCAGTTTCCTTTTGATCAGATTCATTCAAACAAGTGGTCACTCGAGCATATTTATGCTCAGAATTCAGAGGATTTAAAAGAAAAAGATATTCCGGTCTGGATTAATGAACATCTTGAATATTATAAGAAAAATTTGAAGGATAATGATGCAGAATTAAAAGCAATAATTGATTCTTTGACTAGGCTGTCCGAAAATGTAGAGAATATCTCATCAGAAGAGTTCAAAGAAGAATTTCTCAAAATCTTTAACGATATCGATAAGTATAATTCCAGAAAAAACGATGATGAGGTTGCCAGTGAATCTTTAATTGATGAAAATAATACGTATAGCTGGATAACAGAAGACCAATCTATTGCCAATCTGACACTTCTGGATGTGGGTGCTAATGCATATCTCAGTAACTCAATATTCGGGGTAAAGAGAGATAAGATACGAGGATTAGATAAAGTAATGGCCTTTATACCAAACGAAACACGAAAAGTTTTTTTCAAATATTATTCCGATTCATTGGGTCACGATGCGTATTGGACAATTGCTGATAGGAAAGCCTACGTGAAAGATATTGAAAGCAAAGTATATAATTTGAATAACTTACTACAAAAGCAATAGAATGAAGACTACTTTTTGGAATATTCTAAGCAATACCAACGAAACAATATCTGTTCCCAACGGTATTTTAATTCCCAAGATACAACGTGATTATGCGCAAGGCAGAAAAACTACAAGGGCGAGTGAAATCAGGAATGAATTTTTAAAAAATATAAAAGATGCAATCATTGATTTTAAAAGTGGATCAAATACAGGTCTGGATTTAGATTTTGTATATGGAACAAGTGAATTGGGCAGCTTTATTCCGTTGGATGGGCAACAAAGATTAACGACTTTGTTTTTAATACATTGGTATCTTGCTTTTAAGGAAAATAAGATCTCTGATTATTTGTCGGTTTTTTCAAAATTCCATTATGAAACAAGACCATCATCCAATGATTTTCTAAGGTGCTTGTGGACTAAAATAAGCAAAAGAGATTTCGATGATGTTTTTAGTGAGGTTCAATCTATTGAAGAGGTCATAAAAAATGAGAATTGGTATTACACAGCTTGGAATTATGATAACACCATTCAAGCAATGATTACAATGCTTTCAAGTATTCATACAGAGTTTTCAGATAGTGGAACGGGTATTGACGATTTAATACATTCCGATCGATGTGCAATTACGTTTAATTTTTTACAATTAGATACTTTTGGCTTGTCTGACAGCCTATATATCAAGATGAATGCACGTGGTAAGCAGCTGACAAGCTTTGAAAATCTGAAAGCCCAATTGGCAAAGATGATTAAAGAAAGTGATTATAATAACCAATATCATTATAAATTAACATCTCTGAGTGGAACCCAACCTGTAGATGTTGAAACCTATTTTGTAACACAGGTTGACACGGTATGGTCAGATTATTTTTGGACTTTACGTGATGATAATAATAATTTTGACGACAAACTGCTCAATCTTTTAACTTTTGTTTCTTTAAATGAACTGATTATTAAAGATACTGCCTCATACAACACTGCAATTAAAGATTTCGAAACTGTTGATTCAATTAGTTATTATGCTTTGACTAAAAATAATCTGTTGTTTGAAAAGGGACTAATAAGCTATATTGATATATTGGACTTACTAAGTTCTAAAGATGAGACGATATTGAAGTTTTTTCAGCAAACCAGTTTTATAAAAGATGATGTCAATCCCAGTTTTGAAGACGGTGTAGGCGCAAACTATGAACGTCGCGTAATGTTTTACGGAGTATTTAATTTTTTGTTCAGAAACAAGAATACGGTAGATTATGACGAGCTCATAAAATGGACGAAACTTTTGCAAAATCTTACCAGTAATACTATTTATGACAGTTCGGATAACTTGAAGACCAGCCTGAATGGAATTAACGAGTTTTTGGATAACTACACAGGTGATTTGTATGCGGATTATATCAACAAGCCAATAAAAGGATTTGATTCTGTTCAGACCAATGAAGAAATTGTAAAGTTACAGCTAAAAATTAAGTCTGCTGAGTGGGCTGATTTAATTGAATCAATAGAAGTCCACGGTTTTTTGAAAGGTCAAATTAGTAGTCTTTTAGTTTTCAGCGGTATTAAGCAAGCATCAGATGATATTAGTTTAAATAAAATTCCAGATAACGAACTATTAATTCTTTTTGAAAAATTAAAATCGAAATCTAAAGTATTTAACTCAATATTTGATGACAATGGATTGATTAGATTTGAACAGCAGGAGTTCAGAAGAGCATTGTTGACATTTGGTGATTATGCGATATATTCAACCAACTGGTTTTTTTATAATAACAGTAATCATCGTGACCTTTCGTGGAGAAGGCTTTTGAAGGAGACAGCCAATTTAGGGCAAACCTATAAAGTTGGTGCTGAGGCCATCATAGCATTGTTTGATCATTTGACTGATGATGATGCTATTACAACTCAATTAAATAATTTAATTAAAATATATTTAAATAATAATCGCCAAAGAGACTGGAAATATTATTTTATAAAATATCCAATTCTTTTTCAATCTTCAAAGAACCATTATGTTAAATTTTTCGGCGGTGATGAAGATGAATATATCTATTGCTTAAATAAAACAAAATATAATTTTGCTACAGATTATGATTTTATGTCTTTAGTACTAAAGTCTGAACTGGAAAAAAAAGGTTTTGATACGACTACGATTCAATTTGGCTATTCTACAAAATATCTTCAATTTGGAATTACCAAAATAAAAGGGAAGTCAGTAAAAATTGTTTATAATTCTCATTTTAACAGGTATAATTTTATTATAAAGTCGCACGGAAATGAAGAGTTTAGCGAGAAATCTTTACAGAAAGTTATATCTTATATCATTGATAATTATTCCTAAAAATAGCTATGCCATCACAAACTAACGAACTTGCCCTCGAAACCGCCATAGAAAAAGCACTCTGTGGTATTTCGACAGAAGATATAAAAAACGGAACCGTTTCCGAATCCAGTGAACCTTACAGTGGAAACGGTTACCGAATCGGTCATCCGGCAGATTTCAATGCACGGTTTGCATTGGATGAGGTGCGTTTTTGGGATTTTCTGGAAACGACGCAAAAAGACGAACTGGACAAACTCAAACGTCAAAGCGACTGGAAAATAAAAATTCTGGATCGTTTTGATAAGCTGATGAAGAAGTACGGGATTCTGCGCCTGTTGCGAAAAGGTTTGGCGGTAGATGATGCACATTTTACCTTGTTTTATGTAGCACCGTTGCAGAACAGCAGTCAGAGCATCAAAGATAATTTTGAGAGCAACCAGTTCAGTGTGACGCGGCAATTGCGGTATTCGCTGAGCAATCCGCTGGAGGAGATTGATATGGTTATTTTCATTAACGGGATTCCCATTTCTACTATAGAACTCAAAAATCACTGGACCGGACAGAATGCGAAAGTTCACGGCGTCAATCAATACAAGCATAAACGCGATATTACTCAGCCACTATTGAACTTCGGAAGGTGCATTGTTCATTTTGCAGTAGATACCGACGAAATTTATATGACCACCAAGTTGGATGGAGCGAATACATTCTTCCTGCCATTTAATTTAGGCAACAATTACGGTAAGGGAAATCCGCCCAATCCTTTCGGACACAAAACTTCATATTTCTGGCAGGATATTTTGAAGCGGGAAAGCTTAGCCAATATCATTCAGCATTTTGTGAGATTTGACGGGGCAGAAAATGACGCGTTAAATAAAAAGACTTTGTACTTCCCAAGATACCATCAGCTGGAAGTAGTAAGAAAACTCATAAAAGATACCACTCAAAACGGTGCGGGAAAAACTTATCTCATTCAGCACAGTGCAGGTTCGGGAAAATCCAACTCCATCACCTGGCTGGCGTATCAACTCATAGAAGCCTATCCTGAATGTGACGCTGTTGCTGGAACCAAAACAATGAATAAACCGTTGTTTGATTCTGTGATTGTGGTGACCGACAGGCGATTGCTGGACAAACAACTCCGTGATAACATTAAAGATTTTTCAGAAGTCAAAAATATTGTGGCACCTGCTTATAAATCATCAGATTTAAAATCAGCTTTAGAAAATGGGAAGAGAATTATTGTTACGACCATACAGAAGTTTCCTTTTATTATTGAGGGCATTTCTGATATGAGCAATAAGCAGTTTGCAGTGATTGTAGATGAAGCGCACAGTTCTCAATCCGGTCGCTCGGCGGATAAACTGAATGAAGCGATTGGAAACACAGGCGAGGATCAGGATGATGTGGATTATCAGGAAAAAATACTTCAGGCTATGCAGGCCAGGAAAATGACAGGCAATGCTTCGTATTTCGCTTTTACAGCTACTCCAAAAAACAATACCCTGGAGAAGTTTGGGGTGAAGCAGGAAGATGGCTCATTCAAACCTTTTCATCTGTACTCTATGAAACAGGCGATAGAAGAAGGGTTTATCTTAGATGTTTTAGCTAATTACACCACCTACAGAAGTTATTATGAACTGGAAAAGTCGATAGAAGAAAATCCGTTATTTGATACTTCAAAAGCACAGAAGAAATTACGTGCTTATGTAGAAAAGCATCAACAGACGATTGGTACAAAAGCAGAAATAATGCTGGATCATTTCGCCAGTTCTGTAGTGAATACCAAAAAACTGAGTGGCAAAGCCAAAGCAATGGTCGTAACCCAAAGTATTGAATCTGCTATCAGGTATTACCAGGCATTACAAGAACTCTTAACTAAAAGAGGAAATCCTTTTAAAATTGTGATTGCCTTTTCCGGAACAAAAGAAGTGGGTGGAATAGAATACACTGAAGCTCAAATGAATGGATTCCCTGAAAGTGAGACCAAAGATAAATTCGATGAAGATGAATACAGAATGCTGGTAGTTGCCAATAAATATCTAACAGGATTTGATCAGCCTAAGCTTTCTGCGATGTACGTTGATAAAAAATTACAGGGCGTTTTAGCCGTGCAGACATTGTCCCGATTAAACCGTTCGGCAAACAAGTTGGGTAAAAAAACCGAAGATTTATTTGTTTTGGATTTTTTTAATTCAACCGAAGATATTCAGAAATCATTTGATCCATTTTATACTTCAACTACTTTAAGCGGTGCTACAGATATTAATGTTTTGCACGAACTGAAAGACAGCTTAGATGATTCAGGAATCTATGAGCAAAGTGAAGTTGAGGATTTCAATGAGAAATATTTCAATAAGGTGGATGCCCAGTTTTTAAGTCCGATTATTGATGTTGCCTCTCAGCGTTTTGTTTCCGATTTAGGTTTAGATGAAAAACTGAAAGCGGACTACAAGATTAAAGCAAAGCAGTTTGTGAAAATCTATGGGCAGGTTGCTTCTATTTTGCCTTATGAAATGATGGCTTGGGAAAAACTTTTTTGGTTTCTGAAGTTCCTGATTCCAAAATTAAAAATTGAAGATAAAAATGATGATTTGTTGGATCAGCTTTTAGAATCAGTGGATTTATCAACATATGGCTTGGAAAGAGTAAAATTGAATACTTCCATTTCGCTCGACGATGCTGAATCTGTTGTAGATCCTCAAAACCCCAATGTTCGTGGAGCACACGGTGAAAATGAAAAAGATGAACTGGAAAGCATCATCAATGGTTTCAATGAGAAATGGTTTCAGGGTTGGGAAGCGACACCTGAAGAGCAGCGGATTAAGTTTATATCATTGGTTGATGCCTTACGAGCACATAAAGATTTTAACAGTAAATATGCTCAAAATACGGACGATCAAAACAGAGAATTAGCCTTTAAAAAAATTGTTGACGATGAAATGGCTCGCCGGAGAAAAATAGATATGGATTTATATAAGATGTATGCGCAAGATCCTTCATTTAATCAGGCTTTTATGAATGCATTGAAGCAGGGATTAAGTGCCAGATAATTAGAATTTATACTTATGCACCACACCCACCGCATCGCCCTCCTGGAAGACAACCGAAAACAATTGGAAAAACTAGAAGCTTATCTCAGTCAAATCCCTAATGTCCAAATTGTACTGAAAAGTAGAGATTCTGATCATTTCTTTCAGGAATTACCCAATACACATCCGGATATTCTGGTGGCAGATCTTGACTTGGGTAACGACAGTATGACAGGAATGGAAGTTGCGCAAGAAGTAAAACTGCCGGTTTTCTTTGCAAGTGTGAATACCGCAGATTACATAGAGGATATCGAAAATCTGAAACGTGATGCAGAGATCTGTGTGGACCATATCACGAAACCGTTTAAAGAAGAACATTTTGTCAAAAGTTTTAAACGCTTTTTGCAGGAGGTCGATTTCTTTTCGCCTCCGCAGTATGTGACCTTGGATTTTAATAAAAAAAAGAACAGAATTCTTATTGATGATATCGTTTATCTGTGTGCCAATAAAAATGCGTCTAATAACAAGGAGATCTATTTCATCAACAGCGCGCCTGCCAGTCTGATTGATTTTTCATTCAGCAGAATGGATGAGAGCGGTCTCGTAAAATCTCAGTTTATAACGGTTCACAAGTCTTTTCGTGTGAATAAAAAGCATATCAAAGGTTACAATCCCAAGACGGAAAAAATTGAGGTTAGCATTTTTGACGGTCAGGGCAAAACAAAGTCTGTGACCATCAAAGTATCCGAAAATTACCAGCCTGCCATCAGAAAAGCATTTGGCTGACCGCTTTCATTACTCTAAATATAGCTCTTATTCCTGCGCCTCCGATGTTGTTTTCGGAAGCGCATTTTTTTTGATTTTCGGATATGATTTTGATAAGTCTATAGTGTCGACAAATTTAAAATGCGGAATCCGAAAAGCAATTAGAGTAGGAATTTAACAACAAACAATTTATACATTATTATGAGTCAATCTAAACCAACACCAAGACCAGCATCAACGCCAAAAGCAGGGTCTTCTAAACAACCTGCACCAAATCCAAACTGGCCAAGTAAGACAGGAAAACCTTCAGGAAAAGGAAGAGGGAATAATTTGTAAAAACAAATAAATAATAACAATTTAAAAAAGAATGTAATGTCAAAGACAATCAAACCACAGGATAACGCTGCTAATATGCAGAATGCCAACAAAGGTACTAACGGTAGCAATGAACAGTACGATAAAAACCAGGGAAACAGAGGCCAACAGCTGAATCCTAATCGTAAATAACAATTAAAAGCCTGAGAATCATCTCAGGTTTTTTGATTGATGTTATCTAAAAATTAAGTGCATCTCTTAATTCAGAAACTCCGCCGGCTGGATGCGTACACCATATTCGCTCCCAAGATACAGTGGATTCCCGTGTTTCTCGGACCAAAACCCATCCAAAGTATCTCTATTGATACAGCGATAAACGGCAACGCCTTTATAAATCTGCCCGTCATCGCCTTCATAATTGAAATTAATCACCAGAATGTCATCCTTAAAAAAGCCAGTCCCGTTTTGGCTGTAGTCGCCAATCGTCCATTTTGCCACGATTCGGTGGTTGTCGTCCAGGCTAAGAGATAACACGCCGTGGTAGGCAATCCCTTGCTCATCCTGATTGCTGCCTTCTACGGTGTAATGGCCTACCAAATCTGCTACTGTCATAACGTTGTATTTATCAACCTTCAAATTTAAGCATTCCAAAACGCTTCAACTTTAAACCTCTTTCTTTAATTTTAAAACCAGCAACCTTAAATGTGCCAGCATTGTTACTTTTAACAAAGTTTTATAATTCCTATTCCCGCAGTCGGCATTATATTTTCTTTTAGACACGCATATTAACACCAAAAAATAATTTATTATGTCAAAGAAAGTAGCCATCCTGGCAACACATGGATTCGAAGAAAGTGAATTAAGCTCGCCAAAAGAACATCTGGAACAGCAAGGCTGGACCGCACATATTGTAAGTCCACAATCCGGACCCATCAAGGCATGGGCCGAGAAAGACTGGGGCAAAGAATACAACGTGGATAAAACCCTGGACGAAGTATCGGCTTCTGATTATGATGCTTTGGTACTGCCTGGCGGCGTGATCAACCCAGATCAATTGAGAACCAACAAAGCTGCAATCTCCTTCGTACAGGAATTCTTCCAGCAGCACAAGCCTGTAGCAGCCATCTGCCACGGACCGCAGATCCTGATCAGCGCAGAAGCGGTGGAAGGCAGAAAGATGACGTCTGTAGAATCCATCAGCATTGACCTGAAAAATGCAGGCGCACAATGGGAAGACAGCGAGGTAGTAACCGACAAAGGTCTGGTAACCAGCCGAACACCAAAAGATTTACCGGCGTTCAATGCCAAAATGGTAGAGGAGATCAAAGAAGGTCAGCACGCTGAACAAACTTTGTAAGATTCATTCGACCAACATAATCAAAGACCTGGACATTGCGTTCAGGTCTTTTCGCTTTAAGATTAAAAAAAAAAAACCCGATCCGGAGATCAGGTTGATGTATGTAAATCAGTGTTAATGCCTTCTAGATTACCACCTCATTGATGCTTAATTTATCGATCAGATTTTGAAGATGTTCTATATCCTTCATCACTTTCTGGTAAGAGGATTTGGCATAATCCTTAAACGAGTTTCGCTCCGGCTGCAGATTCGTTTCAAATACTGTATTGAGCTGTGGCTTTTCTACAATATCATCTTTGTAATCATCGAGACAGGCATCAATCACGGACTGCTTTCTACTGCAGGTCAGTCTCTGTTTCAGCTTCTGGAGTGAGCTGATCATATAAGGATTGTCATTGTAAGGATTGATGAGGCTGTTGTTGCCCTGGAAGATGAAGAAACCATCCTCTCCGTTC
>DBLQ01000034.1 GCA_002297505.1 Flavobacteriales bacterium UBA720 | reverse complement strand
CGCTCTTCCGATCTTTCATAACCGTTAATTTCTTTTCGAAAATAATATATAACCTTAGTTTTGAGAAACTATTTCAAAGTAATCATGCGGTTGAAAACATCGCCGTCTCTTTCTACACTGATAACGTATGCCGGAGAATTATTCGGGTTAAGATCAAATTTAAGATTGATTTCACCATTAGCCGCTTTCACAGTTCTGTTGTAATATTCTGTGTTGGCAAGGTCGGAGATAGTGACATTAACACCATTTTCTACACCATCCATGTGAAGCTTCACAATGTTATTCTCAATGGTATATGCCGGTTTGCTGAAAGCTGCGATAGGCGTTTTAGAAGCATTGACAGCGCCATTTTTACCAATCGTCACTTTATATTTTTCTATTTTAAATTCTGATTCGGCTACCAGATAATAATCGCCTTCCGCCAGTGTCGAAAGATCATAAGTCTTGCTGATATTCTCGCTGTTTCCCGTATTCTCGGAATAGATCTCATCCTTTCTGTCATTATAGAAATAGATGGAAACATTCTCTGCGTTGAAGATTTCAAATTTCAGCGTATTGGTATTGGCTTCTGTCAATGCCATTGAGAACAATTTATCTTTCGCAGACAAGGAAACTGAAAAGAACAATGCGCCGGCTAAAAGACTTAATTTTAATATAGATTTCATAATGGTTGATTTACTGATTAATGATGAAGCAAAGTTAGCCAGCCTTAGGTCGTCAGGATACAATACAATTTTCAAAAACATGTTCTATATTAACATTAAGTAATTATTAACATCAATATTTTGACAATATAAAACATATTTATGATTTATTGATTATCTTTGTAATGCGAAATCTAGATATCATAATAGTCCAATTCCATCTTAAATAGTTTCCTGATGAAACACTACAGTCCTGTTTTAGAATCCGTGAGACCCGACGTCGGCAGCAGTTTTACCTGCCTCAGGTACGGCCGCGACGAGAACATCAAAAGTAATTTCTGGCATTATCATCCCGAAATTGAGCTGATCTATGTACACAAAGGTTCGGGCAAAAGACAGATCGGAAGCAATATATCATACTTTACGGACGGCGATTTGATCCTGATTGGCAGCGATCTTCCGCATTGCGGAATGACCAATGAAAACACCAAAAATGAATACGAAGTGGTGATCCAGTTTTCAATGGATTTTTTGGGTCCGCAGTTTTTGAAAGCGCCGGAAATGATGCGGATTTCAGCATTATTGGAAAAAGCAAAAAGCGGAATTGTCTATGGCGAAGCAGTTAAAAAAGCCTTGAAATCCAAAATTGATGCGTTGACAGAAGCCAATTCCCTGACCAAACTGATGATTTTGGTAGAGATTCTGGATGAGCTTTCTCAGACTCAGGATTACAAAATCCTTAACGCTTCAAAATATTATCTGCAGACTCAGAAGGAGGACAATGACCGGATCAGTGTGATTTTCAATTATGTAAAAGACCATTTCAAGGAGCCCATTACTTTGGAAACCGTGGCGGAACTATCCAATATGACGGTGCCTTCGTTTTGCCGGTATTTCAAGAAAATCACGAATAAAACCTTTACACAGTTTGTGAATGAATATCGAATCACGCATTCGCTGAAACTGCTGGCAGAACAGCCGATGAGCATCACGGAAGTTTGTTTTGACAGTGGATTTAATAATTTCAGTTACTTCAATAAAACTTTCAAAGAACATACACAGAAAAGTCCGTCGCAGTATCGGAAGGAGTTTAGTAATATTTTGGCTTGAGTTTTTTAATTTTTTTGTAAAGTTTAAAAACATATTTCTGCACAAACTTTTCAGTTAGTTGATTATTATAACCAATTCCATTCATCATATCCTCAACAGAAATTGGTAAGCAAATTCTCATATTTTGGAAGTAATTTTTAGAATAGATTTTATCGTCAGAAATATAATATTCAGAATGTCTTTTTAAATCACTTAAATGTGGATGTTGCTCTTCAATTTTAACGAAAAATAAATCATCGTTTTTAAAGTAGTATTTGATTTCAAAATTTGTACTTCGATTTCCTAATATATAATTTTGAGTAACTATCTTATTATCAAATTTAAAAACTTTCACATTGATACTATCAAGCATTATTATTGAAGTTGAATCAATAATTGAATTATTAAGACTATCAATCTTATAAACTTTTCTCTTTATTTTTTGTTGACTATTATCAACTTTAATTTGTGAAAAACAAATGAAAGAATACAAGAAAAGTATTAATGAAAACATTCTCAAAATTTGTTTTTTCATAATCTCTAACTTTTATAAATCAATTCGAAATACCTCTTCATCTCCTCCATCGTCCCCAAACTAATTCTCGTCCATTTTCCTTTCTCTTCATAAGTTTTTCCACCAAGAATCTTCGCATCTTTCAAATTTTTAAAATAATCACCTTTATAATTTTCCAATGAGAAATAAACAAAATTGGCAGAAGACGGAATGGTTTTAATCCCTCGTTTCAGAAATTCGGCGTTCGTGAAGTTTTTGACTTTCTGATTATTATCCAAAACTTTGCTAATAAATTCCTGGTCATCCATCGCTGCAATGGCGCCAGCCATCGTCACAACACTTATTTCCGCACCATTCCAGCTTTGTAGTTTCTTCAGATTTTTAATCATTTTCGGATGTCCCATCGCATAACCTAATCTTGCGCCGGCAAATCCGTAAAGTTTTGAGAAAGTTCTTGTTATAATTAAGTTTCGATGCAGATTCACCCAATCGCCCAGGGATCTCTGATTCGTAAATTCGATGTAAGCTTCATCCACCAAAATCGTGATGCTTTCCGGAACAGATTGGATAAAAGTCTCGATTTCCTGTCTGGAAAGCAAATCTCCGGTTGGATTATTCGGGTTGCAAATGTAGATGAGTTTCGTATCTTTTCGGATCGAATTTTTCATTTTCACCAAATCGATTTTCTTCTGGTCATTCAGAGGAATTACAGATTTTGACATTCCGAGGAATTCAGCTATCGGCTCAAAAATCGTGAAAGACGGATTGGGAATAATAAGGTGACCTTTGTCCAGCGAGACATATTTTGTAATCAGTTCCAACAGAAAAGATGATCCTGCAGAAACCAGAATATTATCTTTCTTCAGTTGATTTTTCTCTGCCAATTTTTCGCCCAGAACATCCGAAAATTTGAAATCATACATCGAGGAAAAACTCATACTTTTCTGCATCGCTTCCAAAGCTTTCGGCGAGACGCCAAACGGATTCTCGTTGAAACAAAGTCTGATTGTTTTTTCATCATTCTTAAGTTCCGAAAAATTGGGTGTGTTTTTAGCTAAAAATTCCAATGGCGAAAGTGTGAGCGCTGCACTTCCCAAGAAAGCTGTTTTCAGCCAGTCTCTTCTGTTGGTTGTCATATCGGAAATTATTTCCCCGAATTTAACCATTTTATCGCTTTCATTACTGAAGGGTCTGAAGAAAGATTGGCAAAAGATTCATTTTCTTTGACGTAGATATCCGGTTTTACAATTTCCGGATAGTTTTTTTTGTTTCTATCAGCAATTTTTGCGACAGAAATGAGGAAATAAGATTGATTATGGTTAAAGACAAAACCATTGGTTGCGTTGGCCAAGCCGGCAGAATTTGTTCCAAACGATTTTGTATTTTTTTGTTGTGAAAAAACAACGGCAACGCCTTCCCCAGAACTGGCAGTTCCTGGACCGATAAGTATGGCGACTTTTGCATTATCAATAGGTTTTATTTTATTTTTAATGGCTGCCTGTATCTTTCCGTCCATTACAAAATCACCGTTACTAAAACCAGATTCATCACTGGATTTTCCGTCCTTATCAATATAGTAAGTGTAAATTCCGTCTTTAAAAAACATCGCTAAACCGCCTAACATAGGTCTTATATTGCCTCCGCCGTTCATCCTCAAATCGATAATCCATCCCTTTGGATTTTTATCATTTAATTTATTTACCGCATCATAAATCCAGTTTGCATATTTGTCAATATCAGCCTGTTTTCCTACTCCCAAAGTCGGCACGCTTATGTAGGCAATGTCGTCAATCATTTTGTTATTAATTTTCAAGCCACGCTTCCATCCCGCTTTGAGAGAGTCTGAAATTCTGTTCTGCAATTCGGGATTTTCCAGTTTATATTGGTCTTCATACTGATAATATGCTGCGTGTTTATCTCCTAAAGCAATGAATGCGATTTTTAAGGCTTCAAAAGTTTCTGCTTTGCTTTTTGCCATTTTGGATTTTTCTTTGACTTTGCGGTCAAGAGATTTCCAATCCACTTTTTTAGCATACAACGAATTATTTTTGAGGATAACCAGAGTGCTGTCCACATAAGCTTTCACTGAATCTGTTTGTGAAAAATTTTTGGTTGATATTAATGCGAAAATTAGAACCAGTAAATATTTATTCATAAAACGATTGGTTTGAATTTCAAATTATTAATGAATAATTTGTAAATAATAATTTGATTTTGTTACAAGCTAAAAATTTTAATCGTAAAAAAATGTTTAGTAATTTTAAACTGGTTTAAAACTAAGACAAGTGAGATATTTTCTAATTATTCTTTTTGTAACATCTTGCACTTCAACAAAAAAAGTCAAATTATTGATAATGATAATCTAAGGAAATATGAATTAGCATACAATTCAATAACGCATAAAACCAATCTTGAAAAACCCTTTTTAAATGAATACAAATCAGATGCTTCAGGAGTTAAAATTATTCCAAAGATTTATATTATCGATAAAAGCGATCTGTATAGCAAAGAGTATTTTGGGAATGATAAAATAATTGCAAGTGACGAAATAAAAATTCTTTCCAAAAAATACAGCAAATCTGGTTGGAGAAAAGACAAGGACTACAAAGTTCTTACGACAGACGAACTGAAAGATTTCCACGGTCCTTTAAAATACTTTTATTTTTCAGAAATTAAAAATGACTCTCTGAGAGCTGATATTCTTGGTAATCCATTTGCGAACTATTCTATGACAACGGGAGAACATTACCTAATTATTTTCGAAAACAATTACATTAAATCAATCGAAAAAAAGATTAGTCACTACGATTAATTCACCAAAACAACCTTATAACCACCCAACTTTCCAAGCCTATTAACAGGCCTTACAACAACAGTTGACAGTGTTTTTCCATTGAATTCGGAAGCAGCTATGTTATTAACGGTTTCGGGAGAAAGAATTTCAGTCTGCCAATCATTTCCATATTTCAGATTAATAACATAAGAAAGCGCTTCTGGTTGCTTGTTCCAATTGATTGAAATGGTATTGGACTGTTTTTTCCAGGTTACATTCAATTCCGGTAAATCTTTAGACTTTAGCCAAGGCGTTTCCGGTGTAAGAACTTTGTCCTTGTAAAAACTATTTTTAAGTTCCTGTTGCATCTCGAAATTCTTGCTGATTCCGGCAACGCTGTAATGCACCTGGCCGGCATCCTTTTTAAGAATCTGTCTGCTCACTTCTATTTCTCGCCCGATCTCTACGGCTTTGTTTGCAGCTTTCACAGCCACGGTATTGAGACCCGGCCACAGATGGCGTCCTTTGGTGTTCTCATCATTCCACCATTGCAACAGCAGCGGAAAACTCTGTCCCGGAGAGTCAACCGGCCAATACAGCTGAGGCGTAAAATAATCTACCCAACCTTGGTTCAGCCAAAGTTTCGCATCCGCATACAATTCGTCATATTGGGAAGAACCTTTGATTCCCGCAGGATAACCAGGTTTCCAGATTCCAAAAGGACTGATTCCAAATTTGACATCATTCTTTTGAGCTTTGATTTCGTCATAAATTCTTTTCACGAATTTGTTAACATTCGCTCTTCGCCAGTCCGCTCTTGACAGTGTTCCGCCAGATTGCTGATAGATTGACCAAGTTTTGAAATCAGGAAAATCTTTTCCACCGTTATATTCGGCATAAGGATAGAAATAATCATCGAGGTGAATTCCATCAACGTCGTACCTTGAAATAATATCTTTAATAACTTTTGAAGCCTGATCCTGCGTTCTGTCGTCGGCCGGATCAAACCAATACATTCCGTTTTTTAATTTGATGACATTTTCCGGTGATTTTCTGACCATTGACTCCGATGAAATCGCACCACCATTAGAATGATGAGCGCGGAAGGGATTCAGCCAGGCGTGAAATTCCAGGCCTCGCTTATGGCATTCTTCGATCCAAAATTGCATTGGATCATACTCCGGATAAGGAGCCTGACCAATCTGACCTGTCAAAAAATGCGACCAAGGCTCGTGAGGACTTTTGTATAAAGCATCTGCAGAAGGACGAACTTGCAGAATCACCGCATTGAAATTGAGATCAACCAGCATATCCAGCAGTCGGATAGCTTCTTGCTTTTGCTGGTCTGCAGATAGATTATTTCTTGACGGCCAGTTGATATTGGCTACCGATGCTATCCAGACTGCTCGAAATTCTCTTTTAATTTCCGGCAACTGAACAGTCTCTAGTTTTGCAACCGGTTTTGGCGGCAGCTTGATTTCAGTTTTGGTTACAGGTTTTTTGGTACCGGAAGGCACCGTCGTTTTTTTAGTTTTCGTGGCACAGGACGCCACTAAAAGCAAAACAATAAAACTATATAGGAATGATAATTTCGATCTCATAGCCTGCAAAACTAAATGATATTATGTTAATAACAAAAAAAGCATCCAATTTCGGATGCTTTTGATTGTGATATTTTGAAAAATTACGCTTTTGCTTGTCTTTCCAATCTTTTTCTTTCTTCTTCGGAAAGGATTTTCTTTCTCATACGGATGAAGTTTGGCGTCACCTCGATGGCTTCGTCAGCCTGGATGTATTCCATACATTCTTCCAAGGAAAATAAGATTTTCGGTGCAACACCAGTATCTTTATCCTTTCCGGCTGCACGCATGTTGTTCAGCTGCTTAGCTTCAACAATGTTAACAACCAAATCTCCTGGTTTGTTTTGCTCACCGATGATCATCCCCGTGTAGATTTCCTCACCCGGATCTACGAAGAACTTACCTCTATCTTGTAATTTGTTGATAGAATACTCTGTGGCTGGACCAGTCCCTTTACTTACCAAAACACCATTGTTTCTTCCAGGAATTGCACCTTTGAAAGGCTTGTATTCTGTGAAACGGTGCGCCATGATAGCTTCACCAGCAGTTGCTGTCAACATCTGAGAACGCAATCCGATCAAACCTCTTGAAGGAATCTCGAATTCCATGTGCTGCATCTCGCCTTTGGTTTCCATAATGTGAAGGTCACCTTTTCTCTGAGTAGCCAAATCGATTACTCTGGAAGCGTATTCTTCAGGAACATCAACAACCAAAGATTCGTAAGGCTCCAGTTTTTGACCGTTTTCATCTTCTTTCAGGATAACCTGCGGCTGACCGATGGTCATTTCATAGCCTTCTCGTCTCATCGTTTCAATCAAAACGGACAAGTGAAGAATACCTCTACCAAAAACCAGGAAAGTGTTTGCATCGTCAGTCTGCTGAACTCTCAATGCCAAGTTTTTCTCTAATTCTTTGGTTAATCTTTCTTTCAAGTGGTTTGAAGTAACATATTTACCATCTTTACCAAAGAAAGGTGAATTGTTGATAGAGAACGTCATGTTCAGCGTTGGCTCATCAATCGCTGTTCTTTCCAAAGGCTCAGGATTTTCCAGGTCAACGAAAGAATCACCGATTTGGAAGGCATCGAAACCTACCACAGCACAGATATCACCTGCACCAACTTCGGTTACTTTTTTCTTTCCAAGACCTTCGAAAACGTAAAGTTCCTTCACTTTTCCTTTCACAATTTTTCCGTCAGCCTGTGCCAATCCGATCCATTGCGATTCCTTGATCTCACCTCTTGTTACTTTTCCGATGGCAATTCTTCCCAGGAAAGAAGAAAAATCCAATGATGTAATCTGCATCTGAAGATTACCTTCCGTCACTTTTGGTTCAGGAACATATTGTAAAATCCCGTCTAATAATGGGAAAATATTATCTGTCTGTTCTAATGAAGTATTGAACCAGCCTTGCTTCGATGAACCGTAGAACGTTGGGAAATCCAATTGCTCTTCGGTAGCATCCAGGTTGAAGAACAAATCAAAAACCTGATCATGAACTTCGTCCGGACGACAGTTCGGCTTATCCACTTTATTGATAACCACCAATGGTCTTAGTCCCAATTCCAGAGCTTTCTGCAATACGAATCTCGTCTGTGGCATCGGTCCTTCGAAGGCATCTACCAAAAGGATCACACCATCTGCCATTTTAAGAACGCGCTCTACCTCACCACCAAAATCCGCGTGACCAGGCGTGTCGATAACGTTAATTTTAACATCTTTGTAATTAACAGAAATGTTTTTTGAAAGAATGGTAATTCCTCTTTCTCTTTCCAGATCGTTGTTATCCATAATCAACTCACCACTCTCCTGATTCTCTCGGAAGATGTTGGTAGCATGAATAATCTTATCGACCAAAGTAGTCTTACCGTGGTCAACGTGTGCGATAATCGCTATATTTCTAATGTTTTGCATATCCATTTTTTACGCGTGCAAATGTAGTGAAATTTTATGGGAAGTTGTGCGCCGATTTAATTATTTTTAAAAATAGCCGGCTTTATTTAACATTTAGTTAAAGAACTAACAATCAAATATTTATAGCCCAACGAAAAAAGCCATCCTTGTGGACAGCCTTTATTATTGATTTCAGGATGTGAGATTAGAAAATCTCTCTTCCTGAAAAATGGAATTGCGCTTCGATCAATGCATTTTCATCAGAATCAGAGCCGTGTACTGCGTTTTCACCAATACTTCTGGCAAACAATTTTCTGATGGTTCCTTCCGCAGCTTCAGCAGGATTGGTCGCACCAATAACTGTTCGGAAGTCTTCTACGGCATTGTCTTTTTCCAGAACCGCCGCAACGATTGGTCCGGAAGACATAAAGTCTACCAATTCTCCGTAAAATGGTCTTTCTGAGTGGATCTCGTAGAATTTTTTAGCATCAGCTACTGTAAGTTGCGTAAGTTTCAACGCTTTGATTTTAAAACCAGCTTCGCTGATTTTTCCAAGAATCGCACCGATGTGTCCGTCTGCTACTGCATCCGGTTTAATCATGGTGAAAGTGATTTTTCCTGACATTCTTATTATTTTTTTAAAGAGTTGCAAACTTACAATAATTTTTTATTATGTTTGCAAACGGAAATTCTTTTTCAAAGAGTCGATTTTTCTGGCACAACTTTTGTTACTTTAATTTCGATTCTCATGTTTAATTTGAGTTTTCATGGTTATTAGTTTTTACCCCAACCTCGGTTGGGGTTTTTTATTGAATCCTCAACAGAAAAAAACCGCTCCGGCAATTGCCAGGCGGTTTCTAATTTATCTACTTTTCAGCTTAATCGCCTTGGTCTACGAAGGCTAATTCATCAGGATTCTTAACAGGATATTTTTCGGTGAAACATCCGAAACAGTGATTCGGAGAACCTAAAATGTCAACCAAATTCTCGACACTCAGAAACTCCAGACTGTCTACATCCAGATATTTGCGTAGTTCTTCCTTGCTCATGTTGGCCGAGATCAGATCATCCTTTGTAGGTGTATCAATTCCTAAAAAGCATGGTGCTATAATTGGCGGAGACACGCTTCTGAAATGGATTTCTTTCACACCGGCATTTTTCAGAATCTTCACCAGTCTTTTTGAGGTGGTTCCGCGGACAATTGAATCATCAATAATGACTACTCTTTTATCCTTCATCTCAGAAATAATCGGGTTCAGCTTCAGGTTCACAAAATGTTCCCGCATTTCCTGGGATGGAATAATGAAGGACCGCCCGATATATCGATTTTTGATCAGAACCGGCCTGAAAGGTATGCCGGAAGCCTTGGAAAAACCAATGGCTGCAGGAACGCCGGAATCCGGAACGCCTATCACAATATCCGCATCCACAGGCGCCTGTTCCCAAATTTTCATGCCAGATTTTTCCCGCACTTCGTGAACATTGATGCCTTCAAGAGTAGAATCTGGTCTCGCAAAATAAATGTACTCGAAAGCACAGATTTTATTGACACAATCATCTTTGACCAGATAAGACTGCAATCCTTCTTCGTTATCGCTGGTGTAGACGATTTCACCAGGTAAAATGTCACGCACATACTGGGCTCCAACGCCGTCCAGTGCGCAACTTTCTGAAGCCACCACAAATGTATTTTCGTCAATTGCACCAAGCACCAGAGGCCTGATACCATTGAAATCCCGGAACGCAAAAAACTTATTTCTCGTAATCCCGACTACCGAATAGGCGCCCTCAATCTTCTCCATAGTTGCCTTGATCGCACCGCGAAGTCCCAAGTCCAGATTTTTCTGGATCAATCGTAAAATCACCTCGGTATCAGACGTCGCGCGGAAAACCACACCTTCGTCCTCCAACTCTTTTCTCAAGTGCTTGGCGTTGGTCAAATTCCCATTGTGAGCGATGGAAAGGATAATCTGGTCGTACTCGTTCTTCGCGAAAAAAGGCTGGAAGTTGTACTTTTTCTTGTCGCCCGCCGTGGTATATCTTGTGTGCCCGATCACGGTGCTTCCCATGAACTGTTCCGGCTCCTCAATGGTTTTGAAAACATCCAGAACCAGGCCTTCGTCCTTGATAGAGAATATCTTGCCTTTATTGCCCACCGCAATACCACAAGCTTCCTGGCCGCGATGCTGTAATGCGAAAAGTCCAAACTGGGACAGTGAAAATGTATCTACAGTATCTGTAGAATGCAATCCGAACACGCCACATTCTTCTTCCATTTTATCAAAAGGATAGTTTCCTGTCTCTTCTCTGGAAAGATGTTTGGCTTCTTCGAATTCCTCGTAGCGGTTTTGAAATGCGTATTTCGGTAACGTGCTATATTGTTGAAATTCTAAATCCATTTTTAATTTAATCTCGGATTTTATTTTTCTAAAGCGGTCTGTAATCTGTTGTAAATCTCCACATAAGCTTCTGTGATCTCGCCCAGATCTCTGCGGAATCTGTCTTTGTCCAGCTTTTTCATCGTATCCTTGTCCCAGAGTCTGCAGGT
This sequence comes from Flavobacteriales bacterium UBA720, assembly GCA_002297505.1. Classification (GTDB taxonomy): domain Bacteria; phylum Bacteroidota; class Bacteroidia; order Flavobacteriales; family Weeksellaceae; genus Epilithonimonas. Next base: position 15,252 of record DBLQ01000034.1, on the reverse strand, counting down.
ATCCGGAGAGATTTCGTCTGCCAGAACAATCTTGCCGTCGGAAGTTTTTCCTAATTCTATTTTGAAATCAACAAGGATGACGTTGGCCTTGTCAAATAAGGCAATTAAAAGTTGATTGATTTTATCGGTGAGCGCATACATCTCGCTGAGTTCCTCATAGCTTGCTGCACCCAGGAAAACGGCGTGATGATCGTTAATGAGCGGATCACCCAGTTCATCCTTTTTGTAGCAAAGGTCAAAAATGGTGACAGGTGATTTCAGACCTTCTTCTACGCCCAATCTCTGCGCCATACTGCCGGCCACATAGTTGCGCACTACCATTTCCAAAGGAATGATGTCCACTTTTTTTACCAGTTGCTCTCTGTCATCAAGTTTCTCGATAAAATGTGTCGGAATTCCGTTTTCGATAAGATAACCGAATATCAGTGTTGAAATCGCATTGTTCAATTCGCCTTTTCTATCGAACTGACCGCGTTTCTGTGCATTGAAAGCTGTTGCATCATCCTTGTAACGAACAACAACTTCATCAGGTTTGTCGGTAGCAAAAACCTGTTTAGCTTTACCTTCGTAAAGCATTTCTTTCTTTTGACTCATAATGACTTTCATTTTTTTAAACGGAAATCATAACGACTTACGATTTCAATTTAAAATTTTTACGATTAGATTTATGCACAAATTTACGAATTTTATATTTCTCTTCGTAAAATTTATAACATTGCCAAGTTCTATAAGATCAGGCATAAAAAAACATAAACAAAAAAAGCATTTCAACTGTGAAATGCTTTTTTATTTTTGATTCTAAAGGGAATTATCTTTTGATGAACTTTACTGCTTTTCCGTCGATGTTCAGAATATAAATATTCGGAATCAATTTTTCGACATTGATGATCTTTTCCGTATTCAGCGGAATTTTGACGTCTTTGACAAGTTTCCCGGAAAGGTCATAAATCCTGACAAACTTGGCACCGCTGATGTCTCCCGTGATATTTAGGCGGTCAGATACAGGATTCGGATAAATGCTTAAATCAAAATTCTTATTGAAATGATCGGCAATGGCCAGAACACCTAGACCCTGACAGTAGTCCGACGCATAAGACGTCCACTCATTTGCATCAAAACTTGCTGTAGGATTGGTGAATTCCGGTTTTCTGTAGAGCGACTTATCGGCATTGGAATTGTCAAGCCCTTTTACACCGATGGCATCCACTGTACCAGACCTGTAGGAAAGATCAACATAGTTAGTCCCTGAAAAAGTGAGCGATGGTGAAGCTGTAACAAATCGGGCATCGGAGTTTGTAAAACAGCTGAAACTGGCATTGGGATTAATGGCCACAAAGCTTTGATTGTTCTCCAGCTCGCCTTCCAGTTCAAACGGTTCCCCAAAATAATAGGTGCTTCCTGTTCCTTTATATTGAATATACAATTTATAACCTTGCAAATTCACTGTGTGGCCTGTTCTGTTGGCAATTTCGAAGGCTTTGTTATTGCCGGTTCCCTCGAGATATCTGATGATTTGCAGATCTTTTGCAAAAACATCGTTCGCCAGCGTGGTTACGCTCAAGGAAGCACTTTGCGGGCTTTCCAAATAAGAAGAGTCATACGCTTTCACAGTGTAATTGTATATCGTATTGGGTGCGAGATGGTCTGCTGAAAAAGAGTTGGTTTTAGAGGTTCCAATCAGCACATTGTCCATATAAATTCTGTAGCCCAAAACATCCGGCTCCGGATTGGCTTGCCATTTCAGATTGACAAAGTAAGCTGAGTTTCTCTCCAGAGTCAGCTGCGAAGGTGCGGATGGTGCCACATTATCCTGCGTCTGGTTCCATATCAAACTTACCCATTCCGGATGATCTATGAAGGGATTTCTATTTTTCTGAATCGCATAAACCGCATTATTCCTATCAATTTCCCGCTGTGAGACGGGATCCTGCTGATGCCAGTTGAGGAGCATCGCCATATACCAATCTTCGTAGGCTTTTTCTTCCGTTCCGTTCAGCGGATTCTGATCTTTGGTGGGATCTGCGTTGGTCGCATAATTGAAACTTGACAATTTGCCTTCGTACCGCACCGCAAAATAGAGAAGCGCTCTTGCCACATCACCTTTGAACTCATCGATAGGTTCATAAACTCTTCCGGTATATGTGGCATTCGGCGTCCCGTTGGATGCCTGTTTCGAGCCATTCGTGAAATTGTAATAGGTTGTAGCGCCGGCTTTCCCGTAAGGATAGTTGCTTCTCAACTGGTTGATTCTCGCATCCGTAGGCACCACGAAGAACAGATCGGAATACATCGGATAAGCGCTGTTGAAGGAGCTCTGAGGCATCATGTGCTCCCGGTTCCAGCCCAGACCTTCGGCATTGGCACTGCTGATGATATTGCTCAGCGTGTAATGGTAGGCCGTGATTCCTGCAGGATTATTGGAATAGATATCCAGGAGATAAGTGCTATTGCCGGCATCATAATCGTAATACCTGTCAATATCCGTCTGGCCATACAATGTTTTCAGATCTTCATAATTCCAGTTAACATTCCTGGTGGAGATAATGTCGTGCAGCTTTGACTTCAGCTTATAACCGGAGAGATTTTCTGTCCCGGCATAATAGCCATCGGGCGCCTGCGCTACATTTAGAACTGGGATGATTGCAAGAGCTAAAAAGTATTTTTTTATCATATCTCCGTTTTTAAAAAGAGAATGATAAAAATATCATTTTTTTACAACATAGTTTTTATTATTTTGAATTTGATTATTAATAATTGTTTACATCCCATTACCGCACAAAAAAATCCTCTTAACAAAAGAGGATTCTTAGCATGATATTGTAGGTATTACTATTCGCCTGCAATGATATGATGAAGCGTCTGCTTCAGGCTTTCCAGCTGTTCTTTTTTGCTGTCCAACTTATCATAGGTATCTTTCAGAAGCGGATTTTCTCTGGTAGGCGCAGTGAAGAAGGATAAGTTATTTTCCAGCTGCACCACTTCCGCTTCCAGGTCGGCAATCTGATTTTTGATTTTTCTGGCCTTGTCTGTCAGTTGACTTTCGGAGAGATTTTCATCCTTGAGATCAAATTCATTGATTTTGTTGAGCTTTAGCTTTTCTCTCAGCGTCTTGTTAAATTCTGTATTGATGGCCAGTTTATCCTTTGGCACCTTGCCGATGGCATTCCAGGCGTTCTTGATATTCTCGATTTTCTCCACAGAGCCATCTTCGTCAGTCAGCGCTTTGAGCTCATCCAGAAGCGCTTTTTTATTTTTATAATTTTCCTTCCAGTTATCACCGGCTGCATTGTTTTTGTCGCGGTAATTTTTGAAGAATGTATTGCAGGCATCGCGGAAATCGTCCCAGACTTTATTAGCCTGACTTCTTGGCACATGCCCCACTTTTTTCCAGTCGTCCTGCAGTTTTTTGAACAGCGGCACCACGGTATCCCAATCTTCGGAATTCATGTTATCCTGAGCAGTCTTAATAAGGGCCAACTTTTGTTCCAGGTTATGAATCTGCGATCCCTTCAGATTTTTATAAAAATCATTCTTCGAAGTATTAAAATCCCGCAGTGCCTGTTTGAAGTCCGTCCAGTTTTGGTTGGACAGTTTTTTCGGAACCGGACCCAGTTTCAGAAAGTCGGCGCGCAGTTCCTCTACCCTTTTAATGGCCTGCTGCAGGAAGTTATGATTGGCATTCTCCGCTTTGGAATAGCTTTGCAGCTCTTCAATAATTTTATTTTTCTTGTCAAGATTTTCCTGCTGGTCAGCCTCGATGACGGCCATCAGCTCAGATTTTCTTTCATGGATTTTATTGGAAACTTCCTTAAACTCTTCCCAGGTTTTCTCGCGGAATTCCTCTGCTACAGGCTCGGCTTCCTCTTTCCAAAGTTTATGAAGGTACTGGAGTTCATTCAGCGCTTTCTGCACCACAGGCTCATCCAAAAGCTCCTTTGCACGCTGGATGATGTGCTGTCTTTTTTCTAGATTGTGCGCAAATTCCTGCTCCAGATATTCTTTATTAAGATCCAGCATCTCATTGAACATTTTGAGATGATGAAAATAATTATTGTTAAGATTTTTGAATTCTGCTTTTGCTACCTGACCCGCATTGCCCCACGCTTCCTTGATCTCGCGGATGGCACGGAAAAGATTGGTCCCTGGCTCCGAACTGGTGTAAAGGTGCTTAAGCCTCTCGATGATCTGAAGACGTTCCTCCAGATTATGCTGATGTTCTGCTTCCTGATGCTTGTGGAAATCGTCCTGTTTTTCTTTGAAGATATGGACCAGCGCAGAAAAACGTGAAGACAGGGGATGATGGTATTCAAAATGTTCTTCCGGATTGCCCTGTGAGAGATATTCCTGCTTTTTGTCCTCAACTTCTTCAGCGAGTTTATGATTGGCATGATCCCTTAAACTGCTGAAAGTTCTGTAGGATGCCGCCGCATCTGCCTTATTGATGATCTTTTCCATCTCATCCAGCGTCTGCGCCAGGGAAAGTTGAGAAAAATTATCGTCTGGCGATTCGTGTGCTGCTTCAGGTTCTTCTACAGGTAATTCCTCACGCTCAGGAGCCTGATTCTCAGTCTTATGGTCAGAAACTTCGGTGGACGGAATTAGATTTTCATTCTCAGGATTTTCGTTCTCAATACTCATAACAAAGGCATTTAATTGACGATAACAAGTTTTAATTGCACTAAATTAAATGTTTTTTCCAGAAATCACCAAATATCAGTATGAATTTTCCAAAAAAATATCGATTATCAGAACACATCGCCAATCTTTTGGTCAAAACCACACATTTACTTGACAAAGGGCTTTTGATATCGTATCTTTGCCGCTCGCAAATTTTAATACAGGCCTGGCCTGTCCAAAAGTAAAATCCGTAAATTTTATGAAAACATCTGATTTCAATTTCGATTTGCCAGCAGAATTACTGGCAGAACACCCATCAGAAAACCGTGACGAAGCAAGATTAATGGTTCTTAACAGAAAAGACCAGACTATTGAGCATAAATTATTCAAAGATGTGATCGATTACTTCGATGAGAAGGATCTTTTCATCTTCAACAACACCAAAGTTTTTCCAGCAAGATTGTTTGGTAACAAAGAAAAAACCGGAGCCAAAATCGAGGTTTTTCTTCTGAGAGAGCTGGATGCAGAGACCCGCGTCTGGGACGTGCTGGTAGATCCTGCCAGAAAGATCAGAATCGGTAACAAATTATTCTTTACAGAAGACGAATCTCTGGTGGCAGAAGTTATTGACAATACCACTTCCAGAGGGAGAACATTGAGATTCCTTTTCGACGGATCGTATGAAGAATTCCGCGCTAAGCTGACCGAACTGGGTGAGACGCCGCTTCCAAAATACATCAAAAGAGAGGTAGAGCCGGAAGATGCGGAAAGGTATCAGACGATCTACGCCAAAGTAGAAGGTGCGGTAGCAGCGCCTACAGCAGGTCTTCACTTCTCCAAACACCTGATGAAGCGTATGGAAATCAAAGGTATTGACTTTGCGGAGATCACGCTTCACGTGGGATTGGGAACCTTTAACCCGATTGAGGTAGAGGATCTATCCAAGCACAAGATGGAATCTGAAGAAGTGATCATCGACGAAAAAAATGCTGCCATCATCAACAAGGCCGTTGAAGAGAATCGCAGAGTTTGCGCCGTGGGAACGACTTCTATGAGAGCACTGGAAACTTCGGTCTCATCCAACAAAAAAATTGGGCCGTACAGAGGCTGGACCAATAAGTTCATCTATCCGCCGCACGACTTCGGTGTAGCCAATTCTATGATTACAAATTTCCACACGCCAAAATCGACGCTCATCATGATGATTGCCGCGTTTGCAGGGAAAGATTTTGTGATGCAAGCTTACGAAGAAGCGATCAAAGAAAAATATAAATTCTATTCTTATGGCGATGCGATGCTAATCCTTTAAGATTAAAATATAAATGTTGAAAATGCACAGCTTTTACAGTTGTGCATTTTTTTGACTGTTGCTGAATCAATTTAATTAATTAAGGTGACGAATTGACCCAAAATTTAATTAAATTTAATTTCTCAAATAACAATTTAAGATTCCATAACACATAAACATCTACCATAAAATTCATGAAAATATTATCCCTTTTCGCATTGCTCACCATCACGCTGTCCTGCTCTCAGACCAATGATCAGTTCTCTATTTTGGCTCCGCTGCCCAAGAACCTGAAGGAAGCTTCTGCCTGCGAGATTTCTAAAGTCTCACCGCTGATATGGACTATTGAAGACCAACATAATGATAACATTCTCTTTGGTTTTAATGAAAAAGGTGTTCTAAAAAAGCAAATCAGAATCACCAATGTTGAGAACAATGACTGGGAAGATCTGACCTCGGATGATGAGGGTAACATCTATATTGGCGATTTCGGGAATAATGATAATGATCGGCAGAATCTGGCCATATACAAGATTAATGCGTCAGACCTTGACAAAGATCAGGCGGAAGCGGCTTCTGTAATTGAATTTTACTATCCCGAACAGAGGGATTTTCCGCCAAAGAAGAAGGACCGTATTTTTGATGTGGAATCTTTTTTTATCTATCAAAATAAATTTTACCTCTTCACCAAAAACAGAAGTTCAAAATTTGACGGCACCACGGTTTTGTATGAGGTGGACAACAATCCGCACCAGAAACTGCCCTCCAAAAAGATTGGAAGTTTCGTGACCTGCGGGCAGTTCAACCACTGTGCTGTGACCAGTGCAGCCATCAGCCCGGGCAAAGACAAAGTAGCGATTCTAAGTTCGGATAAAGTCTGGATTTTCACCGGCTGGAAGGGAAATCAGTTCCTCTCCGGAAATGCGGAAACCATCGAGCTGAATCATCATACACAAAAAGAAGGTCTCTGTTTCAAGGATGAAAATACGATCCTGATCACCGACGAAGGGAATAAAACGCATACCGGAAATCTTTATCAGCTCAAGTTAAACTAATCAATTGTATAAGCATAAAGCAACATATCTGTAAGAACTTCCTGTCTTTTCCTGTAGTCGTTTTTCAGTAAACCTTCCAGTTTGAAATCACAAAACGCGGCAACTTTTTTGCTGGCGAGATTGTCCGGTGCGATTTTCATAAAGATTCTGACAAAACCTTTTTCAGAGATACACCAATCCCTGAAAGCCTGCAAAGCTTCGTACGAATATTTTTGGCCTGCAAAACCACTCAAAATAAAGTAGGCTAATTCGCCCTTCGGAATGTTCCAGTCGATTTCTCTAACAGAAATATGACCTATCAGTTCCGATGATTCTTTGAGAAAAATCCCGAAATAAAATCCATTACCGCTCTCAAAACTTTCTATTTTCTTCTGAAAATAAGCTTGAGTATCTTCCAGGCTTTTCGTCATACCAAGCGTTCTGGAAAAGTAATCCTGAAGACTCGCGTGATCATTCTGAAATTTAATATAGAATTCTTCGGCAAAGTCCAGCGCGTAAGGCTTCAGGAGTAATCGTTCAGTTTCTATCATCATCCCAATTAAAAAGTTCCGCCAATTCCGAAAACCAGTCTGCCACCATCCGCTGAGCCGAAATAAGAGACATTCGCAGAGATAGCATTCACCGCATTGAGCCAGAAGCCGCCGCCGTAGGAATTGTGCCATCTATCCGAATGCTCGCCGGGATTCCAGACACGGCCTACATCAAATCCGCCAAACAATCCGTAGCTGAGCGGAATAATCGAGTTTTTGATCTTGCCCATTTCAAAGCGCAAATCGGAGGTTTGGAAAAATGAATTCTTACCATAGAAGCGATTGAACCGGAAACCCCGAAGATCGTAATTCCCGCCCAAAGTGGCCATCTGATAAAATTCGTAACCACTTCCCAGCAGCCATTTGGCTTTAGCATAAGAGGAAAGCACCAGTTTCTGGTTATTGGTAAGATAATGCAGAAATCCAAGTCCGCTTTCCAAGGCAGTATAATTTCTTTCCGTCTGATTAAGGTTCATATTGTAAACCATTCTGACGTCGAATTTCATTCCCAGCTTCGGATTGGCTTTATTATCAAAGTTCTCGTAATCGAAAGAAATATCGGCACCACCAAAGTGTTTGGAGCTGAAAACATCCTCATTCACCACGCCGGGAAGAGACACGTATCTGCCTTCGGTCCTGGCCACTTTCAGGATTTCATATTTCAGTTTTGCAGAGAAGGTTGTTGCATTTTTATTCCAGTTGATAGAAGGTGAAAATGCGAATTCCTTGGCGCGTACACTGTTAAAATTTTCGACAAACTTTTCCTTTGGGTTTACCGATTCATTGCCGATTCCGAAGAAATTCCGGATATAGTGCGAACTTGTAATCCTGGTGTCCAGGCCGTAAAACCAATGGCTGTCGAGAAGCGGAAACGCGCCTTGATAAGCCAGCTCATAACCGGTTGTACCTGTAAAATAGTTGGCTGTAAAATGATGACGCTGTGCAAATGGATTTTTCAGAACATCGTTCACAGTATACACTGCGTTGCCGCCAATTGCGATCTCATCATCCGGGTTGAATCCAAAATTCATAAATGTGGTGAAAACATTGTATTTGGCATTCCTGTAATTGTACTGATTGATGTCATAATCATCAGTCAGATGGACTTTTGCAGAGCCTTTATCATTAAGATCATTCTTTTTACTTTTATAATCGTAAATTGTTATTTTTTGTGAATTGGCAATATCGTAACGGTCATTATCCAAGCCGCCCAGAAGTTTGATCCGGATGCTGGAATTGGATGTTCCCTGAACCAGGAATTCATCATCGTCAGCCAGTCCGTAAAGCAGAATTTCCTTGGTCAGTTTTCCTGAATATTTCTTCGAAGATTGCAATTCTTCACCCGACTTTTTTAAACGGTAGATGCTGATTTCTGTTTCGTCGCCAGGAAGTCTGTTGACCACGAATTTATCTTTTTTATCGGTTCCGGCGAGCATCACTTTTTCCTGCAGGATTGCAAAATACTGTGAAGCATAGTCCGGAAGATCGGCTTTTCGTTTCAGCAATTTTTGAATGAGATCTTCCGTAGTGTCATCCTGGATTTCCGGCGGCAGATATTGAAATGCTTCCCTTATGTCAGCCTCCGTCAGATTGGTTTGAATCTCAGCCGCAACGTCCAGCCAGTCCTGCTGCAAAGCATTTTTGGCAAAAACCAGATCCAGCGGATAAGGCTCCCGGTTAAACCATTTGAGGTTAGCAATTTTATAATCAAAAGTCTGCATATGTTTCAGCTCCGGAAATGCCATAATAATTCCTGTCACAAAACCGTCGTATTTGGAAAATGCCTGGTCTCTGTCCTTCGGAATCGGGCTGTAGATCACATTTCCACTGTCCTTGCTGGCTTCGAATTTCCACTGATCATGATGCCTGTCCCAGTCGCCGATGAGCATATCGAAGAGCCGCGCCTTGATCCAGGCTTTTTCATTCATCTTATATTTTTCATCTTTCGCCAGATTCCGGATCACTTCATCGGTACTGATCACTTTGTTCGGATTTTCCTCAGTTTCCATAGGACGGTCTTCCAGATAATACATTTCATCACCAAAATTATCGTTGAAGTTTTTGAGCACCGGCTGTTTGGGTACATAATAAAGCAAAGGTGTTGTGTGGCGAATTCCCACTTTATCAGACATTGGTCCGATTACCAATGGTGTATACGGATGCGAAGTCGTGTAAAAATCAAGAATAAATCGGTCGGCATAACTGCCGCGAAACTCGTCCTCCACATATTGATTTTTAAAGGCAACAGACTGCAGGAAACGGATCCCGCTTTTTTTGAGCGCGCGGATCACATATTCGTTTCCGGATTGGGTTTCCAGTCGCAATGATTTGGTCTGATGCCCGCCTCCTGCTCTATCAGGTTTTACGCCACCAAACAACGTGTCCAGCTGCAGATTTCTGACCCTGATCTTTTTGGAATAATAGTTTCGGTAATGTTTTCCCCATAGAAACTCGTAGAATCTGCTCTTTTTTGTCATGGCAGAATCATAGATGGAGGACTCTGTGTAGGCAGGAAAATGATCCGGAAAATCCTGCGCAGCTTTTTCTTCCTTACCTAATATCGTTTTTCTGAAAAGGAGTTCTGATTTTTTTGCATCGAGACTGTGATAGCTGATTTCCGCATTTCCGGAATTTGAGATTTTCAGTTGGGCGTAGCCATTTTTCCCGAATGAAAAATCTTCCGGTCCCACAGCTTTGGCAGATTCGGTTTTGGAGCCGGCGCCGCTCACAATCTGCCGGATATCGCCTTGCTCAATGTACTGCAGGTTATGATCATGCCCGGAAACCACGACGACATTTTTACGACCGCTGATAAGCGTTTTCAGGCGGTCTGCCATGTTTTTATAATTCTGATTGCTGATGTCCTGGTGCGTAATCCCACCTGTTGCACGCATCAGATTGACACCAGTACCCAGAACCGGCAGAGGAACTTTATTTTCAAGCGGAAAAATCTGTTTCTCCCAGGAATAATAGCCGCCGTGCGAGCCATGTGTGATCAGTGGATGATGCGTGGCCACCACAATGGTTTTGTTCTGATTTTTATTGAGTTGGTCCTCAAATTCCGTATAGAAATCTTCGCGGGTCTTGATGTCGCATTTTTCATTGATTCCGGGATTTTTGTCCCAGTTGGCAAGAATCCATTCTGTATCCACCAGGAGCAGCGTCAGCTTTTTATTGATTTTGCGCGTTTCAACGGGGCATCCGTTTCTGGGCGCAAACACCGCCTTGTCGCCCATTTTTTCAATGACGTAATCTTCTTCGCGTTTCAGACCTTTGATGCCGTTATTGTACCAATCGTGGTTGCCGGGAATGAAAATCGTTTTGCCGCGGAAATTCTGTGCCAGTGAAATCTGATTATCCATTTTTTTCTCGGCCAAGGCTCTGCCAGCATCTTCTTTTTTTGGCATGCCTGCAGGATAAATATTATCGCCCAAAAAGATCAATGTACTGTTTTCGGATGTGTTTTTTAACGAGTCCTTCAGGCTGTTCACATTTCGGAAAGCATCCTCATGATCCAGATTTCCCGCGTCTCCTACCAGATAAAATGTGTGAATGATACTATCTTTTAGGGCGGGATTCGCGGCAAAATTTCTGGCATTTTTACCGTAATCTGCATTTTGTACCGCACAGGAAACAGCTGTGGTGGCTATCGCAAGGGAAAGAAAACAGTGGTATAGGTGTTTCATAGTCAAGTCTGATTAAGTGGGCATAGATTCTGGGAACACACGTTATTAATTGATCCTTATGTCATTATTATGCTGTATCCCGCAGCCCGGCCTGAGTGGAGCTCACCCGCCATTGGCGGGTAGCGGGAACGGAGGACGGAATAGCTGCCATAATCCATTTTAGGATCGAAACCCGAAGCATCTGCCGGAGTGGACGGAAGCTTTGGATTTCAATCGTCACGAAATTAGTGAAACTCTAACAATATTTAACAAAATTAAAATTAATAAGCTGTCAAATACTTTCTTAAATTTGTTTAAAATTGCATCTATGGATATTTTGACGATCTCGGAGGATTATGTGAAGAATTTACTTAAGGACAGATTGTCTTCTGCCTACTCGTATCATAATCTGGATCACACCATCCAGGTGGTGGAGAAAATCAAATTACTGGCAAAGGAAGAAAACGCAGGTGCGGAAGATACGGAAAACCTGCTTCTGGCAGGCTGGTTTCATGATGTGGGATACGTGGATAACGCCGAGAATCACGAGGAAGAAAGTCGCAAGATCGCTGCGGATTTTCTTAGAGATTATGATTTCCCGGAAGAGAGAATCGCCAAGATTGGCGAGCTGATACTGGCCACCGATAAGTTTTATAAACCTAAGGATCATCTGGAAGAGATCATCAAAGATGCAGACCTGTACCACCTCGGCTCAGATGATTATTTCAGGATATGCGAAAACCTCCGCAAGGAAATCAAGGATGTGCATCACCAGAAATTCAGTAAGCAGCAATGGTCTGAGCTCAATATTGTTTTCTTTTCCAAACATCAGTTCTACACCAGGTATGCTAAAGAACACTGGCAACCGGTGAAGGAAAAAAATGTCGACAAAATTCTTACGCACATCCAGAATCTGAAGGATGAAAAAAAGCGAAAAGCTGCCGAGGATAATGATAAAGCGCTCCTCAACAAGAAAAAACTGGAGAAACTGGAATCTCCAGAACGCGGGATTGAAACCATGTTCCGCGTGACGCTCAACAATCATACGAAGCTAAGCCAGATTGCCGACAGCAAGGCGAATATTCTCTTATCGGTCAATGCCATCATTATTTCGATAGCGCTGTCTTCATTAATTCCAAAACTGGACGCACCAAGCAATGCGCATCTCATCATCCCGACTTTTGTGATGGTGATTTTCAGCGTGATCTGCATCGTCCTGGCGATCATGTCTACACGGCCTAAAGTGTCCAGCGGCACGTTTACAAGGAAAGAAATCGAGGAGAAAAAAGTCAATCTTCTGTTCTTTGGCAATTTTTATAAAATGCCGATGGACGAGTATCTCTGGGCGATGAAGGAGATGATGAATGACCGCCAATATCTGTATGATACAATGATCAAAGACCTCTATTATCTTGGCGTGGTCCTCAACAAAAAATACAAATTACTGCGCATGACCTACACAGTCTTTACAATCGGGATCATTGTCTCTGTTGCAGCGTTTGTGGTAGCGTTCAGGAATGTGATGGTTTAAGTCAAAAGACAGCTTCTACGCCCAAAGCGAAATTTCTTCCTGCCGCAGGATTGTAAAAGCGGTTTCCGAAAGCATTGGTGTCAAATCCTGAAACATAATCGGTGTCGTACAGGTTTTGAATCTGAAGGTTAAGGTTAACTTTTGTCCGGTCTACAAAAACAGGCATCCGAAACTGCAGGTTGCCAACCAATGATGGCTCTGCCCATACGGAGTTGGCATCATTCAACGGCAGCTTGCCGGTGTAGAAGTGGGCATAATCCAAAGCCAGAACGTTAAAGAACATCAGGCTCAAAATGGAGTTGACCGTGGTCCGTGGAACGCCGGTTAATTGATTGCCGGAAAAATCACTGTTGTTCTGACGGTAATTTCTGAATTTAAAATCATAAAAACTGCCCGATATCCGGAATCTCAATTGATTGACAATCGGATTTTTGAGATCAAAATTTTCAGTTTCCATCAGTACTTCAAGACCTTTCTGTACAGTTTCTCCAGCATTCACAAAATATTCCTGCCCGGCATCATTCTGCCTTCTTACGATCGCATCTTTCATTCTGAAATCAAAATAGCTGGCTTCCAGGAAAAACGATTTCGCAAATTGTTTTCTTATGCCTAATTCCTTATTCCAGCCTAATTCGGGTTGCAGAGCAGCGTTAAATTCCTGATTCGAGGATCGTATTTCCTCGTTCGTAGGTGCAGAGTTTCCCTTTCCTAATTTACCTCTTACAGAAAAACCTTCGGCCAGGAGATAGCTGACACCGAAGTTCGGAAGCCATTGGTTGCGGAACGCTTTGTGGCCGTTTTCCTGTTCCGGAAACGTTCTCTGCCAATCGTAGGTATTGGAATTAAGGCTGACTGAGATATCTGTGAACAGCTTCTTGCCTACGTTCAATCTTTGCGAGAAAAAGAAAAAGCCAGACTTGTTTTTTAAGCGGTCAAAGTTCTGAGGATTGCCCTCCACACCTCTATTATTATCAAAATTTTTAATCAGCATCTCATTTCTTCCGCCTTCGAATCCGAGCCTGTACGCCAGATGAATCGATTTCCATTGATTGTCATAATTGAGATGGGTCCGCAAGGCCAGATTATTTTCGTACCGATGCTCATAATTGGTTATGAATGGATTTTCAAAATCCACGTAGGAGCCTTGAAATAAAATAAAATGTGAAAGGTTTTTGTTGATTTTAAAATCGCTGGAAATTCCTGCGAGAAGCATCCGGTTTCGGATCCCGGCATCCTGATCTTTTGCGCCGGGCATTGTCGCTGTACCAGGTCTTGCCTGCCGCCTGTCCAGGTTCATCTGTTCCAAGGTGAGACCGCCGGGCGTCTGATAATTGAGATCGGCCAACATCAAAATCATTTTCAGATTTGCATTTTGCGCATAATGATAATCATCTTTGATGAATATTTGCTGCCTCCGGACCCGCGACTGGTCTCGGTAAGAATCGGTCTGATAATAATTTTGAAAAAGCTGAAGAAAGTGTTTTCCTGATTTTTTGGTTAAGTTCACATTCTGGTCGAATGTTCCGTAACTTCCGACGGAAATGCCTGCCGACGACGCTTCATAATCTCTCGTTTTCAGCAATAAAGTGCCGCCAGTCACCGCACCATAATCGCCGCTTTCCGGACCTTTATAAATCTCCATACGGTCAATCATCCTTGGAGCTATGACGTTAAAATAGGTGTTGCCGGACGCATCAGACAAAATAAAATCATCCAGATACACTTTGACATTCCTGACACCAAACGGCGATCTGAGCGTGCTTCCGCGGAGTGAAATTCTGTAACTGCCCGGTGACCGTTCCTCCATTCTTGCGCCGGGAACCTGATTGACCGCTTCCAGCATCCGCTCGGGAGTATTTTGGTTCATCAGGTTTTTCGAAACCAAAGCTACCGATTTGGTGGAGGAAATGAGAGCTGCCGGCTTTTTGTACGAGTCAATTTCAACCTGCGAAATCAGTTGTATGGAGTCTCTATCCTGAGACCATACGCATATTGCCGGTAACAATGAAGCTAAGAAGTATAATTTTGTCATCTACGGCTACTCAGCAAATATTGTACATATTATGTTAAATTCTCATTTTTTGTCAAAATAAAAAAGCCCGGACAATCAATCATCCGGACTCTTTGATATTAACATTTAAAAACTTTATTTCAACTTACCACTAACGTCAGTGAAAGTTCCTGTAATTGTGGATGTTCCGTTTTTGGTAACGGTGCCATGAATGGTGATTGAAGAATTGCTTCCCACAAATTCGATTTTAGAACCCTGATTGATTGTCAGATTCCCGAAGATCGTTACGTTGCCTTCTATTTTCCAGTTGGCGTTGCTGTTCAGGATCATGTGTCCGTAAGTGGTCAAATTACCTTTCAGATTAAGAAGAGCACCGCTGTTGATATTCAGGGAATTCCAAGGATTGGCTTTGGTGCCCTGAAACAATTGGCCGTACATATTGAAGATCGCATTACTGTTGATATTGACTGCCTGAGAAGCCGTCAATGCACCGCACCATGTAAGCGACTGATTGACATTGATGCCCTGAAGACTTTTGGTTCCGGAGTATTCCAA
>DBLQ01000126.1 GCA_002297505.1 Flavobacteriales bacterium UBA720 | reverse complement strand
CAAAAAATGCGCTAAAGTCCAGCTCCGCGCATTTATTTTTGATTTAATTCTCTTAACTCATCAATTCCCAGATTTCCGAATCGAGAATTTCCGGATTGGCGCCGTGCTTGCTGGCGACGATAGCTCCTACTGCACTGGCGAAATCAAGCGCTTTCTTGGCATCGCCATCCGTCATCAGCTGATAAATTAAACTTGCCAGAAATGAATCTCCCGCTCCCACAGTGTCTGCAACCGTAACCGTATAGCCGTTGTGCTCGTACAGTTGTCCCTTCCAGAACAGTAGTGATCCGTGCTTCCCTCTGGTCACACAGATAGATGTCGCATCGGTTTCCTTTACCATAAAATCAATGATTTCTTTCAGGTCGTCGGACTGACATCCCATTTCGCGGGCTATCTCCATAATTTCTTCATCATTAAATTTAATAAAATCCGCATGCTGCATCAGGACTCTTATCAGCGTGGCATCATAAAAGGGCTTACGCAAATTGACATCAAAGACCTTGAACATTTCCGAATTGGCTTCCAGCAGTCGGATCAGCGTATTTTTGGAGATTTCATTTCTGCAGATCAGACTGCCAAAGAAGAAAACATCTGCATTCTGTACCTGTTCCATCACATTGTCATCGGCACTGATAAAGTCCCAGGCAGCAGGATAAAGAATGTCATAAGTTGCAGAGCCGGCCTCATCCAGGCTTACCTGTACCAGTCCGGTTTCATAGCCTTCCAGCTGAGAAATACCAGCGATTTCCACATTATTATCCTCTAGATAATCCAGAATATTTCTCCCGTTTTCATCGTTTCCTACGGCGCTGATCATGGATACCTGAAAACCGAACGAAGACGTCCGCAAGGCAAGATTGAGTGGTGCACCGCCAATTTTCTTTTCTTCGCCAAAGATGTCATAGAGAACTTCTCCGTAACAGATGGCATTGATTATTTTATTTTTAGACATTGTAATAATTAATTGGGTGAAGCCACTTTGTCTGTTGACCTCGTAACATTCTTAGAGATTCTCAACAAAGTCATAATCCACATTCTCCGCTTCATAATTCACAGCCACACGCAACGCGCGCAAACCATTAATTCCCTGTAAATCTTCAACTTCCAATTCTTCAATCGTTGAAAGTATATTTTGATCATGAAGGATTTTGATTAATTTCAAATAGTCTTCGCGTTCCTTATCCTGAGAATAGATAATGCTTATTTTTCCAGCCTGTGTCACACGTTCACTGGAATTTTTGATCAATGATTTATCGATGCGTTTTTTGATCATTTCGTAGCGTGCATTGTAGCTGCCGTCCACATCAAAACGTTTTTCATCCATCCTGAAACGGATGCTGATGGGCGTGCTGTACACCAAGATCAGCGACGCTACATCCAGAGGATAAGTCAGTTTGTCTTTATATTTGGCATATTCTATTTCGGTTTCGCACAGCACGCGCAGTTGCCAGAGACGCAGGTTCTTCAGGAAAACCGGATCATAGGTCAATTCCGGCGCAACAGATGAACCAATGTACATATTATGCTCTACGCCGTCTGTTTTGAATCGCTCATAATAAAACGGAAAACGAAGCTGTTGCTCTTCCTGACGCTTGTCCAGAATATCCGCCAGATTTTTGTTGATGGCAGAAAGACTGTCGTCAAATTTCTTCCTGAAATCATAGATCATATTGGTTCTGGCATCCAGCTTTTTAAAATATCCCGTAATCAACTGGTTAACATCGGTATTCTGAAGTTTGATGATTTCCAGAAGTGGATGTATTTCCGTAAGGATAAAATGCTGAACCAGATTTTCTGTATCTGCCTTGATATCGGTATTAAGAAGTTCTTTATAATAATTAAGCCGGTGTTCCAGCGGCTCCATCTCGTTACCAGCATCGAGCTGTGACAACAGTTCCCGGATCAGTTCCAGCTGAATCTCAAGATCCTGTTTTATGGCCATATTCCTGGAAACCGAGGAATTCCTGATATCCGTCTGGCCAAAAAGCGGAGTCAGATTTTCGAAGCTGATTCTTCTGTAAGGCAAGTCAAAATCTTCTCTGTAAAAACCGATGTGCCGCTCTGCTTCCTCGCGGAATTTCCAGTAAACGCTGGGATGGATCGATGTATATTCGCTTTGGATTATCGCCTGGATTCTCGTTTCTATGCCGTCATAAAGCCTGTCCATCGTATCTTCCAGATATGGCATTACGAATTCCATTTTTTGGGCATTGATGCTGTTCAGCATCTTTTTTCTGGAAACCAGTTCGATGATGCCGAGAATTTTTTTGTTCTTAATGATAGGCGCAAAAATCGCACTCTTGATGCCCGAGTCGTAAAAATGCTTTGCAAAAGCGCTGTCCGGAAATTCCCTGTGCACTTTCTCAACATCAGAAATACTGAAGTATTTTCTGGATTCTACCATCGCGTTGAAATTCTTTTCACAAAGCAATTCTTTCCTGCACTCCTGCGAATTGTCCATCAAAATGAAACTTTCTATAACGCCGTTGATGGGACTGCGCACAAATTTATTTTCCTCCGGATCGATTGATGTAAAACCAACTTCCAGATCCGACACCTGAAAAATCGAGCGGAACACCTTGTTCAGCTCCGGTTTCAGGTTTTTATCATCCTCAAGATTTATCAGTTGGGTTTTCAGATTGGAGATCGCGACTTCCGTGGTAGCATCGAAAAAATTGACGATGGCAAAACCTTTCAGTTCCCAGCTGTTGGGCGGAAATTTCTGTCGCCACAAATCATAATCTTCAAAATTATCCAGCAATTCCGAGATTTCTTCTTCCGTCAGTCTCTTGAAATCCTCCAATGGACTGGTATCCATAAAGTCTGCATTGGTGAGGAATCTGTAGTGCCGGATGACACCTTCTTCATTGGGAATATCGAATATGAACGGCATCGAAACATTGAGCGGAACATTATAGAAATCATTGAGGATAATGCAGCAACTCATCACATAAAACCGGTGCGGATCCATATCCTTGATGATCATATCAAAATTGTCACCTGCTTTTTTGATGATGCTTTCAAACCGTTTGGTTGGGTTGAAAAAGAAATTATAGAAAGGAAAACTGATGGCTTTGATCTCATTTTCCGTCAGCATTGGTGGGAACAGATCGCGAAGAAGTTCTTTCAGCAAAAGCTCATTGTCCTCGAAAAATTCAAGACTGCCGATGCCATTAAAAAGCTCCGGAATCTCCCTCACCTTCTCCAGAATATGCTGGTGAGCCGGCGCATAATCCGGATTCACTGAAGCTTCTGCCTCCATTTTCAGGATGAGCTTCTCGAAGGAAAAATTGAGAATAAATGGACTGTCGTAAAAGGATTGGAATTTCATCGGTAAAAATCAATGCAAATGTAAGAATTACGAATATAATAATAAAGTCGATTTGAAATTAATAATACTCTAATTGTGTTGAAGATTAATATTATTAGTATTCTTAACGGATTATCAATACAGGATTTAGGGTACAAATTTCCGGCTTCAATGATCAAGAGCAGATATTATTCGATATATCTATTGCTTCGTTAGTCGATTTCAACATTGTGACAATAAGCGTATATTTGCAAAAAATTTGGCAAGACCTTGAAAGACATCCGCACCTTTTCCTTAGATCAGTTGAAAGACCATTTCAGCACAATTGGTGAAAAACCTTTTCGTGCTAAGCAGGTTTACGACTGGCTTTGGAGCAAAAATCTGCATTCCTTTGATGAGATGACGAATCTTTCCAAAGACTTGCGGGACCATCTTTCACGTGATTTTTTCATCAACCCGATTTCGGTTGACCTGTTGCAGAAATCGACAGACGGAACGATAAAAAACGGTGTCAAACTGCACGACGGTCTAATGGTAGAATCCGTATTGATTCCTACAGAAACCCGCTCTACAGCATGCGTTTCCTCACAAGTCGGCTGTTCATTGAACTGTGAATTCTGCGCAACCGCCAAACTTAAAAGAATGCGAAATCTGGAAGTGGCAGAAATCGTGGACCAGGTCGCGTTGATTGACCGTCAAAGCAAAGAATATTTCGACAGACCGCTCACAAACATCGTGTTTATGGGAATGGGCGAACCGATGATGAATTACAAAAATGTGGTCGAAGCGATTCATAAAATCACAAAACCGGAAGGTTTGGGAATGTCTCCCAGAAGAATCACGGTTTCCACATCCGGAATTCCGAAGATGATCAAAATGCTGGCGGATGAAGAAATCAAAGTAAAACTGGCGCTTTCGCTACACTCTGCCATCGAGCATAAACGCAACGAGATAATGCCTTTTTCTGAGAAATTCCCTCTAACAGACATTATGGATTCGCTCCAGTATTGGTATCAGAAAACCGGTTCGCCGGTGACTTTTGAATATTGCGTCTGGAAAGGCATCAATGATGGTGACGAGGATATCAAAGCTTTGATCAAATATTGCCGACAAGTGCCGAGTAAAGTGAATCTGATCCAGTACAATCCGATTGGCGAAGGAAAATTCGATCACCGAAGTATCGAAGCGGAACAGAAATACGTCCGTGAGCTGGAAAAAGCAGGCATTACCATCGTGATCCGGAAAAGCCGCGGCGGCGACATTGATGCGGCGTGTGGCCAGCTGGCTAATAAAACCGCTGAATAACAAATCATTAACTTTAAAAACAAAGACAACTTAATCCAACTTAAGATTGTATTTTTGATGATCATAATGTAAGAGGAGTAGATTCCTTTTTTAATAACAAGACAAACTTTTAAAATGGAATTCATATTTGGTGAAAACGCTTTGGAAAGCGTCTACGTCTGGGCGATTCCGCTCCACGCCACAGTGATCCTGGCTGAGATGATCTACAGCCATATTATGGAAGCGCATCTCTACAGCAGGAAAGACCTCACCACGAATATTTATCTTGCGCTGATGAACTTCGGGCTGGATCTGGTGATGAAGGTTTTCGCAATGGCGGTGATGTTTTTCTTTTACCAATTCCGGATTTTTGACTTCAACATTTCGACTTGGTATTATTGGATTTTATGCTTTCTGGCTACGGATTTGGCTTACTATTTTCACCATCTGGCCGATCACCGTTCCAGAGTTTTTTGGGCGGTTCATATCACGCATCACAATTCGGAATATTTCAATTTGACAACAGGTTTCCGAAGTCCGGTTTTTCAACCGCTTTACCGTTATATGTTCTTTTCTCCGCTGGCTTTTTTAGGATTTAATCCGTGGACAATAATGGTTTGCTATGCTGTTGGTCAGGTTTATGGAACCTGGGTTCATACGCAGACGATCAAAAAAATGGGATTCCTGGAGTACATTTTGGTGACACCTTCGCACCACCGTGTTCATCACGGTTGCAATATTAAATATCTGGACCGGAATATGGGAATGGTTTTTATTTTTTGGGATAAATTATTTGGTACTTTTGAACCGGAAGACCCGAAGGTTCCAGTAAAATTCGGAATCTACCCAAAAATGCCGGATGATGGCCCAATGACTACTCTACTCTACGAATGGCGCAAAATCTGGAAGGACCTGAAACAGCCCAACCTGACCATCAGCGACCGCTTCAATTATTTGTTTAATTCTCCGGGCTGGCGGCACGATGGCACCGGAAAAACCGTGAAGCAATATCAGAAAGAATATTGGGCAAAAAAGGACAAGTCCGGCAAGGCTTAGATATTTGCTATTTTAAAGCTAATGTTAATGAAAAAGTTCATTATTATCTGTGTTTCTCTGATTCCATTTTTTGCCTTAGCCCAAAAAGTCGAGAAACTTCATCTTAAAAAATACAGAATCGCCATTCTAAGTGATTCGCTGGAGGAATCTTCCGGCCTGACGAATCTGGACGGCAGACTGTTTTCCTTCAACGACAGCGGAAATACGAGCGAAATTTTTGAAATCACGCCGGGAAGCTCGCACATCAAAAAAACTTTTCAGACCGGCCTGAAAAATAGCGACTGGGAGGCAATGACCAATGACGGCGCTAATTTCTATATCGGTGAATTTGGTAATAATCTGGGCAGCAGAACAGATCTGAAGGTTTATGAGATTCCTTTTAAGAATGATTCTTTGCAACTTGCTTCTATTAAGACGATTCCTTATTACTATCCGGAACAAACCGATTTTACGCCGAAAAACATCAACAATAATTTTGATGCGGAAGCGATGATCTTTCTGGATGGCAAACTTCATATTTTCACCAAAGAATGGGTAACAAACACCGTTTCTCATTATGTCATCGATCAAAATCTGACAGACAATCAGCCTGCTCAGAAACTGGAAACCTTTGACACCGGATTTGTGGTGACGGACGCTTCGGTTTTCGATAACAAATTGTACGTTGTGGGCTACACCAAAAAAGCTTCGGTTTATATGATGATTTTTGAGAAAGACAAAACCGGAAATCTGTTTTTCAATCAGCCTTTGAAGAAGTTTTCTTTGGGAAGAGCCTTCAACATTGGACAGATTGAAGGAATAACAGCAACGGAGAAAGGTATTTATATCTCGGGCGAACGGTTCAATCTCAAAGTTAAAAAAGTGCCGCAAAGTCTCTATTTTATTCCTTTTAAAGATTTAGAATAATTATATTTGCTGAATAGTTTCTGGTGGATGGATAGACCAAACCTATTTCTAGCCCCGATGGGAGCGGCATCCTTTTTTGCCCTGCGCGGGAATGCGCGCCGACGGGCAAAAAAGATACAGCGGACAGCGGGTGGAAACGTGAACGGAACACCAATTGCTCTGCTCCTGAAACTATTAATTTTCTAAACGCAAACAGTGGCCAATACAGTAGAACTCATCAAAGCTCCGATATCTGACGAAATGAAACTTTTTGAACAAAAGTTTTATGAATCGATGAAAAGTAATGTGGCGCTGCTGGACAAAGTCACGCGTTTTATCGTAACTACCAAAGGAAAACAGATGCGTCCGATGTTTGTGTTTCTGTGTGCGAAACTGGTCGGGAATGTGAACGAGAAGACCTTCCGTGGTGCGAGTATGATTGAGCTGATCCACACGGCAACCTTGGTGCACGACGATGTGGTGGATGAAAGCTTTAAACGCCGCAACTTTTTCTCTATCAATGCTTTGTGGAAAAATAAAATCGCAGTTTTGGTGGGCGATTATCTGCTGTCGAAATCGGTTTTGCTTTCTACGGATCACAAGGATTTTGATTTGCTCTCCGTGATCGCAAGGACGATCCGCGAGATGTCCGAAGGTGAACTGTTACAATTGGAAAAAGCCCGAAAACTGGATATTACGGAAGATGTTTATTATGAAATCATCCGCCAGAAAACGGCAACACTGATTGCGGCGTGCTGCGAAGTAGGCGTTCTTTCTAACAATGTGGACGAAGCGACGGCGAAAAAAATGCAGGAATTCGGGACTTTGACCGGAATGGCTTTTCAGATTAAAGATGACTTGTTTGATTATCAGACGAGCAATATCATTGGAAAACCTGTGGGAATCGACATCAAGGAACAGAAGATGACTTTGCCATTGATTTACACTTTGAAGAATGCAAGCCCTGAGAATTACAAAAAATATTTCGCAACGATAAAGCGTTATAACAACGATTCTAAAAAAGTGCGTGAGTTGGTAGAATTCGTAAAATCTTCCGGCGGAATGGATTATGCCATCCATACAATGAAAGATTTCCAGCAAAAAGCGCTTGATATTTTGTCCGAATTTCCTGATAATGATGCTAAAGACTCTTTGAAGTTGATGCTGGATTATGTGATTAGTAGAAAATTGTAAGGAGCTTATAGCAACTAGCTTTTGGCTTTTAGCTTATATTCAAATGTTATTTGCAATGATTCTATGGAAAGACCATATACATATAAAATTTCATTTTTTTTCTTATTCTTATTTCTTACATTATTGCAGATATCTTGTGTAAAAAGAAATGACGATTATATTGAATTTACCTACGGTTTAAGTATGAATCCTGAATTTCCTCGTGCAGGAATTAAAATAAAAAGCGATAATTATGTTTACTATTGTGAAGAAATAATTAATCTAGGAGATAAAGACTTCGTAAACAACCAAACTGGAAAGTATAAATTCTACAAATCTGAACAAAAAATTGAGTTTTCAAAATATAAAGCATTAGTGATCAAAAATTTTTCAGAGAAAATTCACAAGAATTATATTTCAATTGCAGATGCAACTTATGAACAAATTGATTTCAAATTAGATTCACAAAAAGTAAAGCAAGGATTTTTCAGCATACAATTAAATCCAAATCAAGAAAAAGTTCAAAATGAAATTTGGGAATTGAAAAATAGATTGAAATTTAAACCAATTGATTCAATTTACTTTAATCAAGAAAGATTGCAGGAAAAATTACCAGAACCACCAGCATTAAACAATTAAGAAGATCATTACTCTCAAGTTAACTTTTCGCTACTAACATTTTAAAATAAGATGTGAATTAAAATAGATAATTTAACCCTTTCAAAGCTCAAACTCTGAAGGGGTTTTTTAATTTAATTCCGTAATTTTGATATATGAACAATTCGCCACTTGCCGAAATCCTGCGCCCGAAAACTCTGGAGGATGTTTTGGGACAGGAACATCTCACCGGAAAAGCAGGAACAATCAAGAGAATGCTGGATAATGACACCATCAATTCTTTGATTTTCTGGGGACCGCCCGGAACCGGAAAGACTACTCTGGCAGAAATTATTTCGGAAAGTTCGGGCAGGAAATTCTACAAATTATCTGCTGTTTCTGCCGGTGTGAAAGATGTGCGTGATATTATAGACGAAGCTAAGAAGCAAAATCTTTTTTCCGGCAAAAGTCCGATTTTGTTTATTGATGAAATCCACAGATTCAACAAATCTCAACAGGATTCTTTGCTTCACGCGGTGGAAAAAGGCTGGATTGTTTTGATTGGAGCAACCACGGAAAATCCAAGTTTCGAGGTGGTTTCGGCTTTACTTTCCAGAACTCAGGTTTATATCTTAAAGGCATTGACTTTTGAGAAATTGGAGGAACTGGCAGATATTGCTGTTTCAAAATACAACGACATTTACAACACCAAATTTTCACTGGACGAGAAACAGGCTTTCATCCAATATTCCGGTGGCGACGCCAGAAAATTGATTAACTCCATTGAATTGGTTTTGAATCAATTCAAATCGGCCAAGAAAAATAAAATCTCCAACAAAGATGTTCTTTCTGTATTGCAGGAAAATATGGCTTTGTATGATAAAAGTGGCGAACAACATTATGACATCATTTCAGCTTTCATCAAATCGATGCGAGGTTCTGACCCAAATGGCGCTGTGTATTGGCTAGCCAGAATGTTAGTTGGTGGCGAAGACATTAAATTCATTGCGCGAAGAATGATGATTCTCGCCTCAGAAGATATTGGTCTCGCCAATCCCAATGCGTTGGTAATGGCGAACAACTGTTTCCAGGCCATCAACGTGATCGGTAATCCGGAGGCCAGGATCATTCTCAGCGAAACCGCAGTTTACCTCGCTGTTTCGCCGAAAAGTAATTCCACTTACAACGCGATTAATGAAGCGATGGCATTCGTGAAAAAAACCAGAAACCTTCCTGTTCCACTCCACCTCAGAAATGCACCAACCAAGCTGATGAAAAATCTGGATTATGGCAAAGATTATCAATATGCGGATTCCTACGAAGGTAATTTTGTAGATCTGGAATTTTTGCCGGACGAGATCAAAGGAACTGCGTTTTATCAGCCTGCGAACAACTCCACAGAGAAAAAAATCAGGGAGCAACTGAAAGACAAATGGGGCGATAAATATGATTCGGGAAAATAAATTTCACAATTCGAGTTTTTTTCTCACATTTACAAAAAAATAATCAAATGATGTTTACAGCAGAAGACGTAAAAGCTGCCCACAGCAAGGTCAAATCCGGCGCCGATTTTCCGGCTTACATTCAGGAAATTAGATCCATGGGCGTAACACACTATGAATGTTACGTTTCGGACGGTCATACCGATTATCACAGCAGCAGTCATACCGCCAGAGTTGCTCCCAAGTATCCTGAAGTGCAGATTGCTGAAACGGTGGACCGTGACACTTTCGTTATTGAACTGAAGGCCCATCAGCATGGCAAGACAGACTATATGACCTTCATCAGGATGTGTGCTGAGACCGGCATTGATAAGTGGATCATCGATATCAGCGCAATGACCTGCACGTATTATGATAAGTCTGGCGGGAAAGTTCTGGAAGAAACCATTCCAGGATAACCGTTAAATATTCCTTAAAATCGCTTTTGGAATCGTGATTTCGGTTTGTTTTAATATCTTTGCGATTCACAGATAACTATGGGACATTTCGAAAGTTGGAAAGACCTGCTTAACCCCGAATTTTACATCAATCTCGGTGGCTTTTGGCTGATTTTATTTATCATTTTTGCAGAGACGGGATTGTTCGTCGGGTTCTTTTTGCCTGGCGACAGTTTGCTGTTCATTTCGGGCATCTATGCTGTGCAGATCATCGACACTACATTTGGTTCCACAGGTTCGGATTTTCTGGACACCACTATTCTCGCGACCTCGGTAGCGCTGGCAGCCATCATCGGAAATGAGGTCGGTTACTGGTTTGGCTATAAAAGCGGACCACTCCTGTACGAGAGAAAAGACACCTTCTTTTTCAAGAAAAAATACCTTTTCAAAGCCCATGATTTCTTCGAGGAGCACGGGACGGTAGCGGTAATTCTTTCCAGATTTCTCCCGATTGTGAGAACCTTCTCGCCTATTGTAGCCGGAATCGTGAAGATGGATAAGAAAAAATTCTTTCTGTACAACGTTGTAGGCGCAGTGCTTTGGTCATTCACCATGATTTTCGCGGGACATTATCTGGATAAGCTTTTTATGGATCAATTCAACATTGACCTGAAAAAGAAACTGGAACTTATCGTGTTGGTCATCGTCCTAATCACCACGCTGCCAATTGTTATCAAATTCTTTTTCACAAAAGACAAAGAAAGACCTACGCAGGAATAATTTTTGATTACAATCTAAAAAATATATAAACCGGGAAGCTATTTCCGGTTTTTGCGTTTTAAAATCAGACAGGAAACATTATTTTACAACTTAGACAACTCTATCGCCGACTGTTCGTAAATTTAAGTGATCTGACGAAGTTCATCTTGTGTAAGATGCTTTAGATTTAATAAAACTTGAGAAGGAAGCATATAAGGAATTTAGATAACTTGTGCTGTGTGTTTGTCACCTGTAGAAATTATGAACATAAAACTAAAGATCAACATCAATTAATAAGATATGAAAATATTCCTCAACAACAGAATTCCACAGAACGGAATTGACTTACTCAAAAACAATAAGCTTGAATTAATCATTCCTACGGATGATCATCTGTCCCACGAAGATTGGCTGAAACATTGCCAGTCGGCTGATGTGATTCTGAATGTCGGCAAAAATAAATTTGACAAATCATTTTTTGACCAATGCCCTAACATAAAAGCCATTGTCCTGTTTTCAGTAGGATTCGACCAGGTGGATGTGGAAGAAGCGACTCGCCGTGGCATTCCCATAGGCAATACGCCAGAAGTCCTGAACAAAGCCACTTCCGATGTTGCCTTTCTCCTGATGCAGATGGTTTCACGCAAAGTCAATTACAATATCGAAAAAGTAAAAGGCGGCCAGTGGAAAGATTTTGATTCGATGGAAGCCCTTGGGCAGGAACTGTATGGCAAGAAGTTGGGAATTTTGGGTCTGGGCCGTATCGGATTTGAAATGGCTAAAAAATGCAGAGCAGCCTTTGACATGAAGATTATTTATCACAACCGTCACCATAACCACGAAGCTGAACAGGAACTGGACGCTACATATGTCTCCTTCGAGGAGCTGCTGTCCCAGTCAGACGTCATTAGTATCCACGCCAATTACACGCCGGGAGAGGCTGGTAAATTCGACAAAGCGGCGTTCGAAAAAATGAAATCCAATGCGATTTTCATCAATACGGCAAGAGGCGGATTTCACAATGAAAGTGATTTGCTGCAGGCGGTACAGTCCGGCACGATCTGGGGCGCCGGTCTGGATGTGACCAATCCGGAACCGATGCATGCAGATAATCCGCTGCTTCAGCTGCCTAACGTTGTGATTCTCCCACACATCGGTTCTGCAACGGCGGAAGCCCGCGCTGGCATGTCGCGTGTGGCAGCGGAAAATATCATCGCATTTTCCAAAAATCTTCCAATGCCCAGCTGTGCTAATCCGGATGTCTACCAGCAGCAGATGTAAGCTTGGAATCATATTTGATTACAGCACCTCAACACTAAATCAATTATTATGACACCAGAAGACAACAGCTACGAGCAGGAAAGAAAACTGAAAGAAATGGACTATAATCCGGGAGAGGATATTTTCAACCGTGAAGAACATATTCCGCTGGACGGCGATGGTAATCCCATTAGGAATCCAAGTCAGGTGAATGACGAGATGCCGTTTGGCCTGGATGTCCCAGGCGCAGAAGATGATGACAACTTTGAGCAGATCAATGACCAACTTCCTGATGAGGAAAACAATTACTACAGTCAGAGTGACAACGAAGACGATCATGAGGAAGAAAATGAGGACATCATTATCTGAGATATTACACTAACTATCTTTAATTTAAAAAGACTGATTTTATAATGTTAAAATCAGTCTTTGCTTTTATAGGAATCAATAAAAAAAATATATTTGCTTTTACAAATCGGGTATCGTTTTTGATTATTCGATAAACATAACACATTTCGATGAAGGTATTGATTAAAATATGCTTATATGAGAAATGTTTTACTACTGATTTCCTGTTTTTGCTGTTTTGCAATATTTTCACAAACTCCGCTTCAGGTCACGGTTCGTGATGATTCCGGAAATGAAAATTTCAATGTCAGCTGCACCAACAATTTGGACCCGAGCGGATGTCTCCGCCTCAATGTCACTTATCCCGAGCTCAAGACTACCAGTAATTATGATGTTTCCGCCATCACATATAACTTGCCTGCTCCGCTGACACAGGGCAATGCATTGGGTGCTAATTATGATGATCTCTTTGCCAGCAAGCTGAACCTGCCCTTTAAGTTTTGCTTTTTCAATCAGTCCTTCGAATCGCTGGTTGTAGGTTCCAACGGAATGGTAACTTTTGATGAAAGTCAGCTGGGAAAAATCAACTTTCCCAATGTCGACTGGCCGAATCCCGATCCAAGACTGCCGGTTAATTCCATTTTTGGTGCTTACCATGATATCATTTTCAGTGCTGGTGATTCTTCCGAAATATATTACACAACAACTGGCGTGGCACCAGAACGTAAGTTTATCATCAGCTACTATCAGGGTCGAATTACGGGGTGTACAGAGCGATCGTCTCTACAGATCGTCCTGCATGAGACCACCAACATAATTGATGTCTTTATCGAACGCAAAGATTTACCATGTGACACAAGTAAATACACCGATGCGCTGGTTGGAATTATGAACGCAGA
>DBLQ01000033.1:24636-78745 GCA_002297505.1 Flavobacteriales bacterium UBA720 | reverse complement strand
GCTTTATTGAGCAGAATCTCCTTGGAACCATTAAAACCATACAGATAAGCGTCCGAACCCTTCAGATAAAGTGGAACTGTAGCCTTGACATCAAACTGCGAATAAACGTGTGCAGACAGCACCAGGC
This sequence comes from Flavobacteriales bacterium UBA720, assembly GCA_002297505.1. Lineage (GTDB taxonomy): Bacteria > Bacteroidota > Bacteroidia > Flavobacteriales > Weeksellaceae > Epilithonimonas. The sequence continues at coordinate 78,618 of DBLQ01000033.1, read as the reverse complement.
TGCCGATTAAAATAATCTTATTCATGAAGTAAAAATATAAAAAACTCACTTAAAAAAGTGAGTTTTTATGATTGTAAATCTGATTTATTGTAAGATACGTCCTTTTGCCCTGGCAGCTACATATCCAATAATCAATATGGCTACTGCAAAAAGGATTATTAAATGGGCATCAATAGGTGATGCCGGATAAGCTCCAATCCCTCCGGATTCCGGATTGTCCGGCGGTGGTGGTACAGACTGGGCAAAACTCACTACACTTAATAAAAGGAATAGAAAGAACTGGGCTTTCTTCATTAATTTTGAACTCATCATATGTCTGTGTTTTTAGTTTACAATTTTCTTAATGACCATATCTCCATTCTCAGATACCGCTTTCACAACAAATGTATTTTTAACCTGATCATTCACCGGCAAAACATAATCTGTTCCAGTAGCAACGTTGGATTTAGAATTCAGCAACTGTCCGGTAACTGAATAAACTTCCACCTTCGCACTTTTCCAGTCCTTGGCAAATCTCACGACCCATTTATTGTTCTTCTTCGCAATAATGGTTTCTGCTTTCCCAAAGGAATCTGCACCTAACGTCGCATTAGAAGGTTTCTCGTAGTAAAGAGAAAGGGTCTTGCTGCCTGTCATAAGTAATGACTCGCCATCCACCACTTTAACCAATTGGTTTTGATCATTGGTAATGTAAAAACTGTTGCCGTTAGAAAGTCCATTTTCTACTCGCTCTCCTTTTTCATAAACTTCGAATTTCAATTGGTATGACTCCGGATAGTTGATATACAAAGGAATCTCTTTCGATTTGAAATCTGTTTCGTTCGCCTCGTTGATATACAGTTTATCCGTATAATTAGAATCCAATCCGCCCTCCGCTTTTTCTTCTTTTGTATAGATTTTTTTATCTTCCGAACTATTATAGGCTTGAAGTACTGTAGCAGTAGGGTTGAAACCAGTCACAGCAGTTGGTGATACCGCGTAGTAAGTTCTGTCTAACTCCAATCCGTTATTATCATACATGACCACAGCTACCTGTTTTACAATTTTATCTGCAGGCACATCGTTATCTTGTACTCCTTTTGCAGCCGTTACACTGTAATCCGTACCGTCCGCTCTGGAAGTTTGTTTGAAACGTCTTGTCCTGCTAAAATTCAGGAGCTGAGAATTATCGGTTGTAGCCATCTTGACCATAAAGGCTCCCAGAGGTTTGATGACCAACCTGTTGGCCGTGATATCTCCAGCCTGAAAAACACCGCCGGAAACTTTTGCTACGATGGTAGCGGTATTGTATACTGTTCCGTTCTGAGAATTCCAGCTGACATTGCTGTCTCCGTAATAAGCTATACCTTCTAAGTTAGAAATAAAGTTACCGTCAGTCCCGGTTTCGGTATTCGTACCTATATATTTCAAATCTACATTGGTGAGGAACGGGTTAGCCATCTGGTAAAGATTTTTACCATAATCTGCCGGCCAGCTCGTACCTTTGGTTCTGAAAGGATCGTCCAGGTAACTGTAATATTTTTCACCGAAAAAATTGGATGCATTACCATTAGTTCCGAAGCTTCCGCTGTAACCGTTGGCCAACGAAAATTGAATATTGTTAATCCCTGTTTCAATCACGTCGGAAGCAGGAACACCACTGAATATTTTGACATCGCTCAAAGGATTCCAGAAGTAGCTGCCATCTGCCTTTCTTCTTGGGAAGATGTAATAAGTCATCGGACTGATAAAAGCAGAATTGGGAACACCCGCAGAATAAGCGGTTCCGTTCGTAGCAATCTGGTCAAAACGTGCTCTGGCATTGTTCCACCAAAATGCTGAATTTGGTGCGAAACGACCACTTGAGTTGTTGGCAGTATTGCTAAGATTAAGGTTGCCTGCACCAAAAGTCCTGTCCATGTCAGAAACTGTAAAGTTAAAGAATGGCAGACCCATCTGCTGGCTTCCGGTGGTGCCATTTTGGAAATCAGCGCTATACTCCTTATTCACCACACCCGAAATCTTTCCTTGTGGAATTCCGGTAATGAATAACTGACCATAGCTGCCTGTATTGGCAAACTTCAGATTGAAACTGGCTGTGCTGGCGAGAGCAATCTGATCGGTTGCAATCCCGCTTACCATAACATTGCCCGAATTATTAACCACAGATGCACCGGCAGTCTGAAAACTACCGCCATTGTAGACTAAAGTCTGTGGCTGAACCGTCACCAAAGCGCCGTTGCCGACGTAGGTAATCACTTGAGAATTAGCAGCAATATAAAAAAATATTGATTGCAGAATAAATAATTTTTTTATCATTGTGTTGAAATTTATGATTTGTGTTTACCTCGCAAAGATATTACTAATTTGAATAAAAAAGCAATTTTATTTGAAATATTAACATTTTATAATATTGACTCAATTTTCACGACATCCTTTTCATCAATATCAAACATATAATCTTCCAAGACTTTTTCTGTAGTTCCTCGCAAGCCGCGCGCTCCCAAGCCTTTGTTCATGGTATCTTCCACGATTTCCTCGATGGACTTGTCCGTAAATTCAAGCTGTACATTATCCATTTTGAAAAGTTCCGTAAACTGGTTGATGATAGAATTCTTAGGCTCCTTCATGATACGGATGAGCGTGTCTTTAGTCAACTTATCCAGGTAGGTGATGATCGGAAATCGGCCCAAAAGCTCCGGAATCAGACCAAAACTTTTTAAATCAATTGCATTAATCTGGCTCAGGATATAATCTTCCTCATCCGTTTTATTGATTTTCTCTGCAGAGAAGCCAATTGCCTGCTTGTTCAGTCTTCTCTCGATAATCTCCTTCATGCCGTCAAAAGCTCCGCCGGCGATGAACAGAATGTTCTGTGTATTGACTTGGATATACTTCTGGTCCGGATGTTTACGCCCTCCCTGCGGCGGAACGTTTACAATGCTTCCTTCGAGCAGTTTTAGCAAGCCCTGCTGAACACCTTCACCGGAAACATCTCTCGTGATACTCGGATTGTCCGATTTTCTGGCAATTTTGTCGATTTCATCAATGAAAACGATTCCCCGCTCTGCTTTTTCGACATCATAATCTGCCACCATAAGCAATCTGGAGAGGATACTTTCCACATCTTCACCCACGTAGCCTGCTTCCGTCAGAATCGTTGCATCCACGATGCAGAACGGTACATTGAGCTGCTTGGCGATTGTTTTGGCCAGAAGTGTTTTTCCTGTTCCGGTCTCGCCAATCATAATAATATTGGACTTCTCAATTTCCACCTCCCGATTTTCGTCCTGGGCGTGAAGTAATCTTTTGTAATGGTTATAAACGGCAATGGACAGCTGCTTCTTGGCCTGATCTTGTCCGATGACATATTCATCAAGAAACGCTTTGATTTCTCTCGGTTTTTTAAGCTCTTCCAAGGATTCCGCCATGGATGATTCTGGCGTTTGATTAACACTGTCTTTTACAATAGCATGTGCCTGCTCAATGCAATTCTCGCATATAAATCCATTTTGACCGGAAATCAGAATCTGTACTTCACTCTTCTTTCTTCCACAAAACGAACATTGATTTGGATTCATAAATCTTTAAAATTCTAATAATTAAAAAAAGAAGCGGAAAACTTCTTTTATGCGTTAATAATGGACTGCTGGATGTCCAGATATTCTGCCGGTGTAAAAATCAACCGGACGTTTTTGAAGTTGAGATCCTCGATATGATTCAGAGGAACCAGATGGATATGAGCGTGTGGCACTTCCAGACCTACTACAGCGATGCCTACCCTTTTGCAGGGAATGGCCTTCTCGATTTGCCTGGCAACATTTTGCGTAAAAGCCCACAGTTCCTTGTATTCATCCGGATTAAGATCAAAAATAAGATCTATCTCCTTTTTCGGAACCACCAAAGTATGACCTTTTACCAGCGGCATCGCATCCAGAAAAGCAATATGCTTATCGTCTTCCGCGATGATGTAGCCTTTAATTTCACCGCTGATGATTTTTGAAAAAATACTGCTCATAATGTTTTTGAATATTGATCTGAATTTTCAGCAATTATTAAACCAATATTTACAGTGATATTTCTAAAACCTCGAAGGATAGTTTGTTACCGTTAGGCAGCACAATATCAGCCGTTTCTCCCACCGCTTTGCCAAGAAGACCTTTTGCAATAGGTGTATTGACAGAGATTTTCCCTGCCTTAAGATCACTTTCGTTATCCGGAACCAGGGTAAATTTCTGCTCACCTTTGGTCGCGTTATTTTTAAGTCTGACAGTAGTCAGGATCGAAACCTTGCTCAGGTCCAGCTGGCTTCCGTCAATGATTTTGGATGTCGCAATGGCATCTTTCAGTTTGGAGATTCTCATTTCCAGCATCCCTTGCGCTTCTTTTGCGGCGTCGTACTCTGCATTCTCGGACAGGTCGCCCTTGTCTCTGGCTTCTGCAATCTGTTGAGTTATCTTTGGTCTTTCAATTGTTTCCAGCTGTTCCAGTTCGGTCTTCATCTTGTCCAAACCTTCTTTGGTTACGTAGTTCATAACAATAAAATTTATCGTTGGTATAAAAAAATAATCCGACCTTTGCCGGATACTATTTTGTCTCGAATTGAGTTTACAAATATATAACTATTTTTTGATATGAGAACCAAAAAAAACACAGGGTTATTGACATTATTTTTGATTATCAGCCTGTTAAGTTTCAGCAATTCATGCAGTGAGCGGAGTGAGACTGTCAGCTGTTTTCCAAATTCGGTAGTATCGGTGCAACTCAATCTTAACTTGCCAAGCTATTACAATTTGCAGACCGTGGGAAATTGGATTTATGTGAATGAAGTAGGTTCCGGCACCCGAGGTTTGATTGTAGTTCGCACCACATCAGGATTCCGTATCTACGACAGAAACGCACCACACCTCTGTCCCGATAGTGACACCACTCTGGAAGTCCGCAATAACACGACCATCTTCTGCCCTAAGGACGGCTCTCAATGGATTCTGCTTACCGGCCAACCTACAGACAACAGTGCCGCGAAGATTGCACCCAAAATATATCCCTACAGTTATGATCCCAACGCTAATATCTTATCGGTTTACAACTAATGAAAGCAATTATCCAACGCGTTTCTGAAGCCAGCGTAAAGGTCGACAATAAATTTGTGGGCGAAATCGGGAAAGGTTTGATGCTTTTAATTGGTGTCGATGAAAGTGATGAACTTGCCGATGCGGATTGGCTTGTCAAAAAAATCCTTCATGTGAGAGTTTTTTCCGATGATGAGGGAAAAATGAACCATTCAGTAAGGGATGTTAATGGAGAGATTCTCTGCATCAGCCAATTCACTTTGATCGCTGATTATAAGAAAGGTAATCGTCCTTCTTACATCAAGGCTGCCAGACCAGAAAAGGCCATTCCGCTGTTTGATTATCTTAAGGATGAAATGAAAAAATCAGGATTGAAGATCGAAAGCGGCATCTTCGGCGCCGATATGAAAGTTTCACTGATCAACGACGGACCGGTGACGCTGGTTTTTGACAGCAAGACAAAATCATAAAGGAGCAAATAGCTGCTCCTTTACTTTAATCGACCTCATATTCAAGTTTTATGGTAATGCTCGCTTCCTTCTCTTTGGAAGTGGTATTGTACGTCCCACCGTAAGAATAATCTTCATTGGAATTAGGTGCCGTGATCTGGATCACGCCCATGGTTGCTTTCTTAAGATTTCCCAGATCGCTGCCGGCGTTCTCTGCAATTTTCTCGGCGCGTTCCTTGGCATCTTTTGTGGCATCTGCAATCATTTGCTGTTTCACCTCGGCCAGTTTGGTATAGAAATATTGTGGCGATGATGATGTAAACTCAATTCCGCGGTTAATGATCTCCGTAATATTTCTGGAGATATTCTCAATCTTTGCCACTTCTTTGGATTGTATGGAAACGCTCTGCGTCAGATTGTAGCCATTGAATTCACCCTGCTGATAATTGCCGTTGGCATCTGTAAAACTTCTGAACTGCTTCTGGATATCCACTGCAGAGAACACCATCTCGTTCTGCTTTACGCCCTTGGAAAGAAGATAATCCGAAATAACTTTCCGGTCTACAGCCAACGCATCATATGCCGATTTCAGATCAAAATCATTTTTAGAAAAACTGCCGGACCACGTAATAAGGTCGGAGGTAAATTTCTTGGAGCCCAAACCTGTTACAGAGACTGTATTTTGCGACCTATTCCTGTTCTTGATAGCACTTCCAAGCAGCGCAGCCGCGATAATGAAACCCAAGGCAGCAATGGTGACTGCAATATAATTCTTCATAAAATTTTGTATTTGAGTCTCTTGCATCAAACATAATACCAAAATTTTATGATTTTATTAACACTAAATTTCTGCCAGTTTACCAATATCTTCGATGGAGTTTTCCCGATCTACAGCTTCGAGAAAGGGTTTTCTTTTAACCACTTTGGTCTCGCTCCAGCTGTCGTGCCAGCCGTTGCTTCCTAAAAATGATATTGCATCGAAAGGGACAATCCTGCTGAAACTTCTTTTAAGAATATCATTGAAAACCGGTACACTGCCATCTTCTTTTACTACGACCGTTCCCGTTATAAATTTGCCAATTGTTCTGCCTTTCGTAAGATATTCGAAAAGTAGATAATAACCTACCAGTATCACTATGGAAATCGACCATTCTACCAGTCTATTGTCAAAACTCATAATTATATTGTACACCGTCTCGGATCCTGTGGCATAATATAGCGTGCCCATCAGCATTCCGATTCCGTAGAGACTGAGGTTGATAAGCACATAGTCTATAAGAAAATTGATAAATCGTAATAATTTTTCCGCTTGGTATTTTTCTACTATTTTCCTGTTGTTTTGCATGGTTTTTAGTTTTATGATTTGAGATTGATTACTTTTTCGAATTCCAGACTTACGCCTTTCATTTCGCCCGGCATTGGCGGAACGGTTTTGGTCAATTTTATTTTAATGAATGAAATCTGCGGAAACTGACTTTCAATTCTATTGATCATTCTTCCAATCACGTGTTCTAAAAGTTCTGATCGAATCGCCATTTCCTGATGAATGATTTCGCTGACTTCGGCGTAATTGATAGTGTCAGTAAGATCATCCGTTTGTGAAGCTTTTTCCAGATCAGCGTGTAGTTCTGCATTGATGATGTAATGGTTTCCAATCAGAGCTTCTTCCGGCAAAACACCGTGATAGGCGTAGATTTTTAGGTCTTCGAGGATTATTTTCGATTTCATCTAAATTTTTATATTGTTATTTATAGGTTTAGATGGAACAATAAGTTTCATTCTCTAAAAATAGAAAATTTCTGAACACAAAGAGCGAAAAGGTTTTTTGTTTATATTGAAAATTTTTAAGGTTCACAAAGACGCTTTGCTTAGAAGCTACGAATTTAAAGCGTAAAGTTTGTCATTCCGCAGAATCTCAGCAGTCCAGATTCCTCCGGAATGACAAGACTCTGGGAGACTTTAATTTTTTAGGAAACGCTCTTTCTTGCGAAGCTGCAATAGGGATAGAAGCGGCATCCTTTTGCGGAGCGCAGCGGAGCAAAAGATATAGCGGATAGCCCGGCTCTGCAAATTTTTGTAATGGGAAAAGCTTTGGAGAAATTTGCAGAGATTGCCCAAACAATTCCATAAAAAAACCTCATCTAAAAAGACAAGGTTTATAGTTTACTTGATGCTTTTAGAAAGTTCCAGCATTGCTTCGATTGGCTTGAGTGCTTTTAACCGAATGTCTTCATCCATTGTGATCTCCGGAAGTTCGTACTTCATACAGAGATAAAGTTTTTCCAACGTGTTTCTCTTCATAAAGAAACATTCCGAGCAGTTGCAACTCTCGTCGAAAACCAGAGCCGGAATCAAAGATTTGTGTGGCGCGCGTTTTCTCATCTCGTGAAGAATACCTTCCTCTGTTGCGATAATAAATTCCTGACAATCATCCTGCTCTACATAATTCAGAAGTGCAGAAGTGGAGCCGATAAAATGGGCCAATTCCAGGACGGGTGTTTCACTTTCCGGATGTGCAATTAATTTGGCGTTCGGATGGTCGGCCAATTGCTGCGCGATTCTTTCCATAGAAAACGCTTCGTGCACGATGCAGCTTCCGTCCCAGAGAATCATATCGCGCCCTGTTTTTTTGCTGAGATATCGTCCCAAGTTTTTATCCGGAGCGAAAATAATCGGTCGGTCTTTCGGCAAAGCCTCGATGATTTGATCGGCATTCGAACTGGTTACGATGATGTCCGAAGCTGCTTTAGTCTCCGCATTACAGTTGATGTAAGTCGCCACCAGAGCATTCGGATATTGCTCACGCATTTTATTAAGACCTTCCGCGGAACAGCCGTCTGCCAAAGAGCAACCAGCCAACGTATCGGGAAGAACCACTTTTTTTGTTGGATTAAGGATTTTTGCCGCCTCAGCCATAAAGTGAACGCCACAAAATGCAATCATATCAGCGTCGGTTTCCTTCGCTTGCCTTGCCAATTGAAGCGAATCGCCAAGAAAATCGGCAATATCCTGAATTGGTCCCGGCTGATAATAATGCGCCAGAATCACCGCATTTTTTTCTTTTTTAAGGTCAAGAATCGCCTTCACCAAATCGTCTCCGGTTGGGATTGCAAATTCTTTCAAGTCCAGAAAACCTTTGACAGGCATATTGTTTATCGCTGTTTCTAATGTTTTTTCCATCTTTTAAAATTAACTTTAAAGTTAAATGTTTTTGTTTTGAAAGCCAATTGTTAATTGCCAATTGCTATCGGCTAACTACTGGTTGATAAAGTTATTGATAATTTCCTCGACTTCCGCTTTCGCTGTGTCCAAATCTGTGTTAACAATGATTTTATCGAAGTGTTTTTGGTAAGTCATTTCTTCGCCGGCTTTTTCCACGCGGGTTTTGATGGTTTCTGCGCAGTCGGTGTTTCTTTTGATCAATCTCTGTTCCAACTCGGCAATGCTTGGCGGCATTACAAAAATCGACAAAGCTTTGTCTCCGAAAATCTCTTTCAGCCGGATTCCGCCTTTGACATCGACATCAAAAATCACGACTTTGCCTTCCTTCCAGATTCTTTCGACCTCGGATTTCAGCGTGCCGTAATATTTGTCGGTATAAACTTCCTCAAACTCCACGAAACCATCTTCCGAAATTTTGGTTCTGAATTCTTCCGGTGTCAGAAAGTAATAATCGACGGCGTGCTGTTCCTCGCCGCGAGGTTGTCTGGTAGTTGCGGAAATCGAAAAACTGAGTTGCGGAATCACAGACAATCCGTGCTTTACCAAAGTTGTTTTTCCACTTCCGGACGGCGCGGAGAATATGATAACTTTTTCTTTCAAAATTTGATTTTTAAAATTATGTTGATGTTTGATGCCTGGAAACTAGTATTTCACTATGTCGCTCCTACGGAGCTCTATTTTGTGTTGGCTATATTTCCTACAAACATTCCGCTCCTACGGAGCTTTATTCTAATTCAATCTTACTTTTAATAAACTCGTCCCAATATTGTTGTTCTAATTGTTCTTCTGGTAACAAATCTCCATTAGCTCTATCAGATAATCCAATTGGCGAATAAAAATACCAATGCCAAGTCGGACGATGTTTGATGAATAAATGATTTCCTCCAAATTCATCATTTTGATAAACTCCCGAAAAGAATCTGGAAATCACCAAAACAATTACTAAAAGAAAAATCTTCTTTTTCAATTCTACAAAACATTCAGCGTTTGCTCCTTGATTTTTTCCAAATCATCCTTCATCTCCACTACCAATTTCTGAATCTCAGAATGATTGGCTTTGGAACCCAAAGTATTGATTTCCCTTCCCATTTCCTGCGCAATGAAACCCAATTTCTTTCCATTGAAATCTTCATTTTTCATCACTTCAAGATAATATTTGATATGTTGAGAAAGACGCACTTTCTCCTCAGAAATATCCAGTTTTTCAACGAAATACACCATTTCCTGGTAATATCTGGTCTCATCAATATTTTCAAAGTTCTTCAAAGCGGTTTGATAGCGGTCTTTGATAGGTTGGATTCTTTCCTCTTCGTACTGAGCCACCTGACTAAGGTTATATTCGATATTCTGAACGATCTTCTCAATTTCCTCAGCAAGCTGACTACCTTCCGTCTGGCGAAACTCGATAAACCTGGCTACAGATTCCTGCACTACATTCAGAAGAGCATTCCACTCCGCGGCTTCTAACTCAGAGCTTTTGGTCGATAAGACGTCGGGCATGCGGACAGCCATTTTCAGCAATTCGAATTCCGGAGCATCGGAGCCTACGTCTCGCAACTGCTTCATATAGTTTCTGACGAGTTCCTGATTGATCTTGACATCATTGCTGTCTTCGAGACTTTCACAATTGATGTAACAGTCGACCTTTCCGCGAAGAATTTTATCGTTCAGCAATTTACGGATGTCAAATTCTTTTTCCTTGTATCTCAGCGGAACTTTGACGTTGAGGTCAAAATTCTTACTGTTCAGGGATTTGATATCCACTGTGATTTTTGTTCCTTCATAAACAGTTTCGGCACGGCCAAAACCTGTCATTGATAATACCATAGGATTTTTTATAAGAGTGCAAAGATACTCAATTTGATTCTTATGCTTGTAAAATCAAAAAAAATCACAATATTAAATCCATTGCTTTTCCCTATTTTTGCAGCCTATGAAAAGATGGTATCTCTACCCTTTTTCCCTGGGTTATCATCTCGGCACTTCTGTAAGAAACCGATTGTATGATTTGGGGATTTTTTCTTCGTCGAAATTCAGAACACCAATTATTGGTGTCGGGAATCTGTCTGTAGGTGGCAGCGGAAAATCTCCGATGGTGATGTACCTTGCCGAGTATCTTTCCAAGTCATTCCGCACGGGCGTGCTGTCGCGCGGCTATGGCAGAGTTACGAAAGGCTACAAAATCGTGAACTACGAAAGCAATTATAAGCTGGTGGGTGATGAACCGATGCAGCTTTTCGAGCGTTTCCGAAACCGGTTCGTCATTGGCGTATGCGAAGACCGCGTCTACGGCGCCAAAAAAATCATTGCCGATATGGATCTGGATGTGCTGCTGCTGGATGACAGCTACCAGCATCGTGCGATAAAACCCGGAATGAATCTTCTCCTGACCGATTACAACGACCCTTTTTTCAAAGATTTCGTGCTGCCGGCTGGTGATCTACGAGAAAGCCGCCGCGGGAAAAGCCGTGCCGACATCATTATGGTCACGAAATGCCCGGATGATCTCACGGAAGAGAAAAAACAATTCTACATCTCCAGAATCAGGCCTCAGCATTATCAAAAAATATTCTTTTCTTCCATTGCTTATGACGAAAATATTCTCGGTCTGGACAAAGCCATGCCGGTAAAGAATCTCGATTATTATGATGTTCTTCTGATTACGGGAATTGCCAATCCTTCTCAACTATTAAAAGAGATTGCCAAATACAATAAGAATGTAAAGCATCTCCAGTACAAGGATCATCACAACTTTACCGATGAAGACATCAAAAAAATCAGTGCTGAATATAAAAAACTTGGTGAATACAAAGTCATTCTGACTACGGAAAAAGATTACGTTCGCCTTAAAACCTTTGATTATCTGCGGGATAAAATCTATTACTGGCCGATTAACGTAGAAATTGACAAACGTGAGGAATTTAACATGCTGATTGCGGATTATGTCAAGAAGCGCTGAGGTTAAATGAAATTTCATTCAATTTATAAATCATCAAGACAGTTATTATCGCTGTCTTTTTTGATTTAAAAAGGAACTTATGTTCTAAATTCGCATCTCAAAACAATTATAGAAATGAAGAGGATTATTTTATTTGTCGTATTGTGTGTCTTCAATTTCAGCTTTTCGCAAGAAGCGCCGAAAATAATGAAAACCCAATTTTCCAAGGAAGCATTAAGCCAAAAATTGCAGGATAAAAACGGCAAGGAAATCTCCATGCGCGATATCCTGAAGCAGCATCAGGGAAAAGTTCTCGTTCTGGACTTCTGGGCCGGCTGGTGCCGAGACTGCATCAAGGCGTTTCCAAAAGCCAAGGAGCTAGAAGCTCAAAATCCGGATATCGATTTTGTTTTCCTTTCTTTAGAGCGATCAAAAGAAGGTTTCGATAAAAGCGTGGATCGATTCGAGATGACTGACAAGGAGAATTACTGGTTTTCCGCGGGTTGGAAGAATGACTTCAACAATTATATTGACCTCAACTGGATTCCGAGGTACATTGTGGTAGATCAAAAATCGAATATTGCCAAATATTACGCCATCTCTCCGGAAGATCCGGAACTCCAGGTAACGATAGACAGGCTCACAAAATAACAACTGACAATCCCGAAAAAGTATTCGGGATTTTTTTTGATTAAATTTGTAATAACCAAAATTTCCATCTAACTTTTAACCTATAACTTCTAACCTCTAAGCAATGCAACGCAAAATCATCCACGTAGATATGGATGCCTTCTACGCCTCTGTAGAGCAGCTGGACAACCCGGGACTGCGCGGTAAAGCCATTGCCGTGGGCGGAGGGCACCGTGGCGTGGTGGCGGCAGCAAGTTATGAAGCCCGGAAATTTGGTGTAAGGTCTGCAATGCCCAGCATGACGGCCAGAGAAAAATGTCCGCATCTGATTTTCGTGAAGCCGCGTTTCCAGCGATACAAGGAAATTTCGGGCAAAATCCGTGATATTTTTTATGAATATACCGATCTGGTAGAGCCGCTCTCTCTGGACGAGGCTTACCTGGATGTCACCGAAAACAAGAAAAACATCGAATCTGCCAATGATATAGCGAAGGAAATCCGCCAGCGCATCTTTGAAAAAACCGGACTGACTGCTTCGGCAGGAATTTCTGTCAATAAATTTTTGGCCAAAGTAGCATCAGACATCAACAAACCGAACGGCCAGAAAACCATTCACCCTACCAAGATTAATGAATTTCTGGAAAATCTCCCGATAGAGAAATTCTACGGTGTGGGAAAGGTAACTGCCAATAAAATGCACGAACTGCATATCTTCAAAGGAGCAGACCTGAAGGCCAAAACACTGCAGCAGCTGGAAGGACTCTTCGGGAAATCCGGCCGGTACTATTATAACGTGGTCCGGGGCATTCATAATGGCGAAGTGAAGCCCAACCGCATCCAGAAAAGCGTCGCAGTGGAACGCACATTTTGGGATGGCATCAATGAAGATGACCAGATCGATGAGAAACTAAAATCCCTCAGCGAAGAGCTGGAAGAGAGGCTTGGCAAAAAAGAAATTAAAGGAAAAACCCTGACACTTAAAATAAAGTACAAAGATTTTTCTCTCTTCACAAGAAGTAAAACGCAGGAACTGTACTTCGAAAATGCAACGTCATTCTACAAAACAGCAAAAAAGCTGTGGGAACTGCGCCCTTTCGATAAAGCCATCCGCCTGCTGGGCCTCTCGCTTTCCAATCTCAATACAGAAGAAAAAAAGCAAATTTCCGTACAGCTGAAAATCCCTTTCCAGGAGTTTGACGATTAATGTAGACCTTGAAGCGCGATGACTGCTAAATTTCGTTAACGTCAGGATTTTACAATTTGAAAGTCTTATTTTTGCAAAGATTTTTTCGACAATGAAAAATCTATGGAATCAAGAGAAAAATGAAGCAACAAACGACCTGGGACATTGTAAAACGACTTTTTCTGATCGGGATGAAATTCCGTTCGTGGTTTATTTTCACCCTGATTATTTCGATTTTTCTGGCGGTGGTTTCTACATACAGACCAATTTTGACAAAAGATGTTGTGGATATCGACATTGTCAAGCTGAAAGATAAAGCCCAGCTGATGAAGCACATCTATATGCTCATCGGATTGGTGGTTGCGGAAACGATTCTCAACTTTTTCCTGGTTTACTTTTCCAATTTCATTTCCCAGAATGTGATTCGGGACATCCGCGAGAGGTTGTATCACAAGCTTATCTACTTCCGGACGGCGTTCTTTGACAAAACCGCGATCGGGAATCTGGTAACCAGAGCCGTGGGTGATGTGGAAACGATTGCAACGGTCTACACAGACGGATTTTTGATGGTTTTTGGCGATATACTGAGAATCGGAATGGTACTTTTTGCGATGTTCCAGGTGGACACGCACCTGAGTATGATTTCTCTCGCGATTCTTCCGATAATGGTCATTATCACCAGAGTCTTCCAGAAAAAACTGAAGGTTGCTTTTGGTGCGGAGAGAAGCTGGACAGCCACGCAAAATAGCTTTGTACAGGAAAGGCTGGCAGGGATGTCTTTGATTCAGGTTTTTAACAGAGAAGAAGCCGAGTTTGCTAAATTTGACACCATTAACATTGCACTCAAGAAAGCGCTCCTGAAAACCGTTTTCATTTTCTCGCTGTTCTTCCCTGTCGTGGAATTGATTTCATCATTATTTATTGGATTTATCTTATTTTATGGCGGTTTCATCAAATCGACGCCGGGAGTCATCATCGCTTTCATTCAGTTTATCAATATGCTGATCCGTCCGCTGAGACAGATCGCAGATCGATTCAATAATATTCAGCGCGGAATTGTCGGCGCAGAAAGAGTTCTCGGCGTGATGGACGAAGACCAGGCAATGCCCAATAACGGAACGGTGGCCAAAAATCATTTTGATGGAAAAATAGAATTCCAAAACGTTCATTTTGCTTATGACGATAAACAGGAAGTGCTGAAAGGCATCGATTTCAAAGTCAATCCGGGCGAAACTGTGGCGATTGTTGGTGCCACCGGAGCAGGAAAATCCACAATTATCAGTTTGATTACCAGATTGTACGACATCAATTCCGGAAGAATAATGCTGGACGATGTGGACATCCGGGATTATGAATTGTATAACCTGAGAAGTCATATTGGTGTGGTGCTTCAGGATGTTTTCCTCTTCCACGGCAGTATTTTTGAAAACCTTACTTTGGGTGATGAAAGTATCACTCCGGAAGAGGTCAAAAAAGCGGCGCGGGAAATTGAAGTAGATGAATTTATTGAGAAATTGCCCAGTGGCTATGATTACGTTGTGAGTGAGCGCGGATCATCGATCTCGCTCGGGCAGCGTCAGCTCCTGTCCTTTTTGCGCGCATATCTTTCTGACCCAAAACTTCTGATCCTGGACGAGGCCACATCATCCATCGACCACGAAAGTGAAAAACTCATCCAACGAGCAACAGAAAAAATCACAAAAAACAGAACGTCCATCATCATTGCGCACCGACTTTCCACCATCGAAAAAGCCGATAAAATCATCGTAATGGATCACGGACTGATTGTGGAAGAAGGCACGCACCAGGAACTTCTGGCTAAGAATGGTTATTATTCTGTGCTTTATAAAGCGCAGGTTGTGAGTGAGGATGGTGAGAAAACGCTTTGATCTACGAGGAATTTCTTTAGGAATAATTTTGTACTTTTGATTAAAACCTTTTGAAAATGAATATCGAAACGAGAAAAATAGAATTTGTTCAGGCTTTTCTCAATCTTCAAAGTGAGGAATTAATTTCTCAATTCGAAAAGCTTTTGAAGAAATCCAAACAGATTGAGGAAGGATTGAAACCTTTCACAGTTGAAGAGTTAAATTCTCGTATAGATTCATCTTTAGAAGACTCTAAAAATGATGAAATGACAGAATCAAAAAAACTGCTTTCTGAAATCAGACTATGGCAATGAAAATATTCTGGACAGCCTTTGCCAAAAGAGAATTAAAAAATATTTTCGATTATTACAAAATAAAAGCAAGTCAGAAAATTGCCCAAAATTTGGTTACAGAAATTGTTGAGAAAACTAATGCTTTAGATTTTCGATCCAAAATTGGACAAAAAGAAGAGCTACTTTTTAACAGAAAAGAAAATTTCAGATATTTGGTCTCCAAAAATTACAAAATAATTTATTGGGTTAATGAAGATAAAAGTAGAATTGAAATCGTTGATATTTTCGACACTCGCCAAAATCCATTAAAAATTGAACGGGAA
This sequence comes from Flavobacteriales bacterium UBA720, assembly GCA_002297505.1. Classification (GTDB taxonomy): domain Bacteria; phylum Bacteroidota; class Bacteroidia; order Flavobacteriales; family Weeksellaceae; genus Epilithonimonas. The sequence continues at coordinate 62,661 of DBLQ01000033.1, read as the reverse complement.
AAATAATTTATTTCCTGATCAACTTATACCGAAAACTGATCAATCCAGAAGTCAAAATCAGACAGACAATTACCACGATTTTCGACGTTTTTATCAATTGACAGAGATCCCTGCCAGTGATTCTGGAAATGCATTCCTTAGCGTTGTCGGTCTCGTATTTCAGACTGACTTCAGTATTTACAATCCCGATCACAGAGACCAAAATAACCAAAATCAGAAGACTGATGATGGTTTGAAACACCGATTTTCTCATAGTTATTTATTCCGTTTTTAGGATTTGGTTTTTAGTTTTTTGAAATCATTGTCAAAGTTTTAAAATTTCCCAAGCTTTTTCAATCTCATTATTTTTTAAAAACTTTTGTGCTAATAAATGTACATCTTTTTCTGAAGAAAAATCTCCGTTTGGCAAAATTTCGACATTTGCGAGCATTCCAAGATCATTTCCTGTAAAAATATCGCTGGATTTTATTTCAGATGGTAATTTATCATAGCCAATCCCTTTCGTAACCAAAGGTTTAGGAACTTCGAAGATATTATTATCATTGTTTCTGGAATAAAAATTACCTCCCAATCTCGCTACCAAATCCACTTGTTTTTGGTCCAGATTTCCAGCTTCATCCAGATATTTTTCGTTGATGTGTATTTTGACGATTTCTGCAATCACCAGATTTCCCGAGCCGCCAACATTGCCAAGCGATTTAATTTCCAAAACTTTACATTCGAAATTAACCGGTGATTCTGCAATCAGAGGTGGTTTCACGATATCGGCTGGATTCATTGTCAATCCGGATTTGATGAACTCATTCACGCCACCTTCATATTCTGTACTCGCCAAAGAAACCTGCTGCACCATCGCAAAATTGACATTGCCGATGACCAATTCCGGAACTTCTTTCAGATTTTCCAAAGTATGTTTTGTGGTATTATCGCGAACTCTTCTGGAAGGCGAAATAATCACAACCGGCGGCACGGTACTGAACATATTGAAAAAACTGAACGGCGAAAGATTGACTTCTCCTTTTGAGTTGATTGTACTTGCCAAAGCAATCGGACGAGGTGCAATCGCAGTTTGCATGACTTGTTGCAACTGAACTGCGGAAATATCGGAAGGGATGATTGTTTTCATTGATTGTTATTTTTCAAGTTTTCTGATTGATACAATTTCTCTTTGCTTGTCGATATTCAACTCAAAAATTTGTTTTGAATTTTCCTTTAATTCATCAATCAAGAAATGTTTATCAGCCTCATTGGTCGAATTTATTTTTTTGAATTCTGTAGATGTATAATGTAATTTGCTCGCCAATTTCAAACTGTAAGTCTTGTTCGAAATACATTTGACATCAACCAAATTTTCACAAAATTCATTTCCTGTTGAATCTGTTACGGAAGCGATTGCAATTTCGACCTCAGCACAATTATAATTGATAAATCCTTGATGATCTTTAATTTCAAAAACCGGATTTGTAACTGTGAGGATTGAATCTGTAGTGTCTTTTGCCATACAAATACAATCACTAGTTCCTTCGTGGCTTTTTTTGCAACTTGATAAAAAAATTAAAACTGTCAGAAATACTGAAATTCGCATCACATCATAAATATTTAAATTGCCGGTAAAATCTTCCCGGAAACTTCACCAAATCCAACCCGCATTCCGTCTTTTTCTGACCACGCTTTCATCGTAACCGTGTCGCCATCTTCTATGAATTTTCTTTCGATGCCATTTTTGAGTTGCAACGGTTTTGTGCCTCTCCAAGTCAATTCCAGCATAGAACCGTATGATTTTTCATCTTCACCGGAAATCGTGCCGCTGGCGTAAACATCGCCCACTTCCACATTACAGCCATTCACCGTGTGATGCGCCAATTGCTGGAACATATTCCAATACATAAATTTGTAGTTACTTTCAGAAATCAAATGGTCTTCCGAATTTTCCGGTTTCAGATAAACCTGAAGATTGATGTCATAATTTCTGTCACCTTCGAATTTCAGATAATTTAAAACCTCCGGCTCCTGTTTCGGAGATTCAGTTTTGAAAGGCTCTAAAGCTTCCAATGTCACGATCCACGGCGAAATAGATGATCCGAAATTCTTTCCCAAAAATGGTCCCAGCGGCACATATTCCCAACTCTGGATATCTCTTGCCGACCAATCGTTGAAAATCATCATCCCAAAAATCGCATCTTCCGCTTCTGCAACAGAAATCCTCTCGCCTAAGTCTGTATTTTTATTGACAACAAAAGCCATTTCCAGTTCGAAATCCAGTTGTTTTGATGCGCTGAAAATCGGTTGGTCTGCATCTGCAGGTTTGATTTGTCCGCAAGGTCTTGTGATATCAATTCCCGACAAAACAATGGACGAAGCGCGCCCGTGATAACCTACTGGCAAATGTTTCCAGTTTGGTAATAACGCATTCGCAGGATCGCGGAACATCATTCCGACGTTCGTGGCATGCTGGATACTGCTATAAAAATCCGTGTAATTCGGGATGTGCAAAGGCATCATCATCTGGATTTCGTCCAGATTGTAAAAACATTCTTCCAAAGCTCTCTCATCTTTAGACAGCAAAGAATTTTCTGACAATAATTCCTGAATCCTTTCTCTGACTTTAGTCGTGACAGGTTTGCCCAATTCGATGAACTCATTGATCGTGTATGCTTCGAAAACGTTTTCCTCAAAACCTTTGATATCCTCAAAATAACCCAAGTCAAAAAGCGAAGCCAGATCGATAACGATGTCGCCGATTCTGGTGGCGCAGGCGATATATTCCTTGTTGAAGACACACACGCCAAATGGAATATTATAAATTGAAAAATCGGAATCAGAAGGATATTGGATGAAGGATCTCATTTTGAAAAATATTAGATGTTAGAATCTAGAAGTTAGATTAAAATTTATAAAAAATTAAAGCATTAAAAATAATGCTTTAATTGTAAAAATATAAGAAAATAAAATTTGGTCTACAGGTTGCCGCGTCTTTCCTGCTCTCTTTCCAGAGCCTCAAAAAGTGCTTTGAAATTTCCTGCTCCGAAACTCTGAGCGCCGTGTCTCTCTATGATTTCGTAGAACAAAGTCGGACGATCTTCCACAGGTTTTGTGAAAATCTGAAGCAGATAACCTTCCTCATCACAATCTACAAGAATTCCTAAACTTTGAAGTTTTTTGATGTCTTCTTCAATGGCTCCTACTCTTTCAGGAATCATTTCGTAATAAGCTTCTGGCGGCGGCGAAAGAAATTCTACGCCTCTACTTTTCAATTCAGTAACGGTCTTTACGATATCTTTAGTCGCCACAGCAATGTGCTGAACACCTTCGCCTTCATAAAAATCCAGATATTCCTCTACCTGAGATTTTCTTTGACCTTCGGCCGGTTCGTTGATTGGAAACTTGGCATAACCATTACCGTTGGACATCACTTTGGACATTAACGCAGAATATTCTGTATTGATTTGCTTATCATCAAATGAAAGAATATTCACAAATCCCATTACTTTTTCGTACCAATCTACTGTCGGAATCATTCTGTCCCAGCCGACATTGCCTACGCAATGGTCAACATATAATAATCCAACATCAGACGGATTGTAATCACTTTCCCACTTTTCGTAGCCAGGCATAAATGCGCCGGAATAGTTCTTACGCTCAATGAACATATGAACAGTCTCGCCATAGGTATAGATTCCGGACATCCGCACTTCTCCGAATTCATCGGTAATGGTGGTAGGTTCCAGGTAAGGCTTTCCGCCACGTTTTGTTGTTTCTTCAAAAGCTTTATAGGCATCATCTACCCAAAGTGCCAGAATCTTGACACCATCGCCGTGTTTTTTCTGATGCTCACAGATGGGAGAATCCGATTTCAAACCTGACGTTAGAACCAGTCTGATTTTTCCCTGCTGCACCACGTAAGAGGCTCTGTCACGCACACCTGTTTCCGGACCTGCATAAGCCACGGACTGGAAGCCAAATGCTGTTTTGTAAAAATGAGCGGCCTGCTTGGCATTGCCCACATAAAATTCTATATAATCGGTTCCATTGATAGGAAGAAAATTCTCTGCCTGTGCGATTTTTTCGGCAAAAGTGAGTGTTGACATCTTTCTTTTTAGCTTTAAATTTATTGATGCCAAGATAAGCATTTTTCTTCAATAAACTAACAATTGTTAGTTTTCTGGTTTTAGAATTCAGTCTAAAGAGTAATGTTGTAGTAATCCTTGATTGCTTAAACTGAAAAAGAATCTCAGTATTTAACTGTATCTTATCTCATTTTATCATATCATCAAACATTAAATCTGTTATCAATAAACATATTTAACCTAAAGCGTTTTACTCGGAATTAAATTTAAATATTTTTAAAAATAATTAAAATTCACTTAATAAGAATTTTTAAGTAAAGTTAAGTTCGAAGTTTAAGGTTTTAAAGGAATATATTTGTTAGAGATGATTCACAGAAGATTCTAAAAGCATGACACAAGATGAAAGGAAAGCCACTGTTACAGTGGCTTTTTATCTATTTCGTGATTCAGAATTCCTGAATTGGGATTATAGTTGTCCCAGATCTTCCATTGGTTCTCAACTTTTTTAATGAAATAAATCTGGGTATTGAGTTCATTAATCAGATATTCTCTCTCCGTATGGTCCTCGATGAAAACAAGATTCCAGAATTCCTGCGTCTTGATCACTATTTTATCCGGCGCGTCGGACATCACTTCCAGGTCAAAGATTTCGTAATTGGAGCGGTTGTTCCTGGTCTGCAGTCTGAGTTGCCGCTCACAGAGTCCTTGGCTGTAATTTCTGATCCGTTCGCGGAAAGGCGCTTCATCAAATATCAGATGATCGAATAAGTGTAATTTTGCCTCGGGAAAACTTTTAAAAAAATTGAAATTGGCTTCACAATAATGGTGAATCAAGGTTTCGGAAAACGGTTTGTCTTGATTTTCCGGTTCTGCATCGCGTTCTTTAACCGCTTTCACAAAACCATTCAGATCCCGGAATCCCAAAAAGATACAGATCTTATCGAGCGTCTTGATAAATCTGAGGTCGTTATGGGTTTTAAAATCATAATCGCTTTCAAAAAACCGCTGAAGCGTAATGTGGGCAATACTGGTTCCAAGCTCAAAACGTCTGTCGCTCCGGAGCTCTTCCTTTTCAGCAAGTGTCTCTCGGATCAGTTCGGACAAGATAATGTAGTGACTTCTTTTCCACAATTGCGAACTGGCTAAAATAGAATTCCTGACAGTTGCATGCTGCCTGATCTCTTCCTTCAGAAGATTATATATCAATTTCAATTCATCATTTTTAAGTCTTACCAAAGATACAATAATCGTGCACAAGCGATTATGGATACCCGTAAACGGTCATAAAAAAGCTCTATGATGACTTCATAGAGCATAAATGTGAAATTAAAATTATTTGAATCTTTCGTACGCGGCCTGATCCAGCATTTCCCTGTCATCGGGATGGGCGATTTCAATCAACGCTTTGGCGCGCTGGCGGAGATTTTTTCCGTATAGATACGCTGTTCCAAACTCCGTCACCACATAATGGACATGTCCGCGTGTGGTCACCACGCCGGCACCTTGCTTAAGAAAAGGAACAATTCTGGAAACGCCTATTTTGGTACGCGACGAGATGGCCATAATCGGCTTTCCGCCTTCGCTGAGTGCGGCGCCACGCATAAAATCCATTTGCCCACCAATTCCGCTGAACTGATAAGTCCCGATGGAATCTGCACAGACCTGACCAGTCAAATCAATCTCAATGGCAGAATTAATGGCATGCATTTTTTTGTTTTTCATAATGTTAATCGGGAAATTGACATGCTGAACATCCATAAAAGCAATCGCCGGATTGTCATCCACAAAATCATAGAGCCGTCTGGTACCGAAGCAGAAACTCGTGATCGTTCGGTTGGTATGTGTTCCCTTATGTTTATTGTTGATGACATCATTCAGAATCAAATCAATGACGCCGTCGCTCAGCATTTCGGTGTGCACGCCAAGATCTTTATGGTTGCCAAGACATTTCAGCACCGCATCCGGAATGGTCCCGATGCCCATCTGAATCGTTGCTTTGTCATCGATCAATTCAGCCACATGCTTCCCTATCAGCATTTCCTCGGCACCTACTTTTGCGCCGTAATCGATGGTGAGCAAGTCGTCTTCGCTCCAGACCAGTTTGGAAATCCGGCTGATGTGGATCATACCATCACCGTGCGTTCTCGGCATTTTCGGATTCACGATGGCAATGATAGTTTTCGCTGTATCAATGGCACTTCTGGCCACATCCACAGAAGTTCCCAGCGTGCAGTAACCGTGCATATCCGGCGGCGACACAGTAATCATGGCCACATCGAGCGGTAAAATCTCGTTCTTGAAAAGAATGGGAATTTCGCTGAGGAAAATCGGGACAAAATCACCATTCTCGCCATTCACCGCTTCCCGGACGGGTGTGGAGGTGAACAGTGAATTGATATAAAAACTGTCCTTGTACTGCGGCTTTGCAATCTCCACATTACCCTGCTGGGTGATGGAAACCATCTCGACATCTTTCAGACGTTGCGACTGGCGGGCCAGCTCGTCATAAAAAAGATTGGGCGTACAGGCACTGCCATGGCCAAAAATCCGGTCGCCGCTTTTGATGACGGAGACCGCTTCTTCTACAGAAACGTAATTAATCATAACTTTCGGAATTTGATTCAAAATTAACCAATCGTAAGCAAACCCTTTATGAGCCTTGTCATTCCTGGTAGGATTTATTGATGGAAATGATAAAAATCAGAATTTTCTTTGAGAATTCAAAAATTTGATTTTACTTTGTAATTCAAAGTTCTTTATACTTAACAAAATTAAAACAATGATGACACATCAACAAAGAAGCATTTTGCTTTATTCGATTCCGCTTGCAATTTTAAGCATTCCGCTGATTGCGATGCAATTTACTAGAGAAGTCAAATGGACTATCTCCGATTTCCTAATTATGGGAATCTTGCTTTTTGGGACCACTTTCAGCATCGATTTAGTGCTGAAAAAATTTAAAACATTGAAATCAAGGCTGATTATAATTTCTGTTATACTTGTTGTATTGATTTTAATTTGGGCAGAGTTGGCGGTTGGGATTTTTGGAAGCCCTATTGCAGGAAGTTAAGATGATTGATGATTTTTTAAAAACTTGGTGGAAGCCTATTATTCTATATTTGGTAATCTATGGAATCTACTTAATTTGACTATTCAATAACATCAAATTGATTATTGAAACCTTCGAATATCTGTTGTTAATTTCTATTGTAATAATAATAATTTCTGTCGTTTTTGTGATTATGAAATCAAAATGGTATTTTGTAATCAATCAGATTGGAATATTAGGCGTTTCTATGTTTTATCTAATGTCATTTATTATGCTTAATCCTTATGATAACTTTGCAGATGATTTGGAAATACCAAAAAACATAAAATTTGAAAGACCAAAAACTGAAATTGATACTTTAGCAGTTAAATTAGAAAATACATTTGAAATTAAAAATGGTGTTCAACCTGGAATCTATGAATATTATTTTTGGTTCAAGCCGAAAGAAAAGGGAGAATTATATTTGAAAGTTTCTGAAATCTCGAAGAACATTCCATTATCAGAACAACAAATCAAAAGCACAAGTTTGATAAATGTACAAGCAAAAGACAGTTTACAACTATTCCACAAGGAATTTACAATCTACGAAGGCGATGGGGGAAATTCTACGGTTCAAAGATTTCGGTGTACTTCAAACCAGATGATAAACCTGAGCAAAAAATAATTGAGAAAAATTATATTGTAGAAGGCTGGATGAGATAAAAGCTAACAAAAAATGTCAGCTTTCTTTAGTAATTTAATCTTCTAACCAACTTGTTTTATAACTCGGGTCTTCTACTTTTATCGCTTCTTCCGTTAACTTCAGAGGTCGGAATGGGTCTACCATTACGGCATATTCGTCAGTAAATTTTTTGCCGATGCTTCTTTCCATCGCGCCGGGATGCGGACCGTGAACAATACCGCCTGGATGGAGAGAAAAATCCATCAGATCTACGTGGTTTCTGCTCATAAAATCGCCTTCCGTGTAAAACAAAACCTCATCCGAATCGATGTTGGAATGATTGTAAGGCGCAGGAATCGCCTGCGGATGATAATCGTACATTCTTGCCACGAAAGAGCAAACCACAAAATTATGCGCTTCGAAGTTCTGATGAACCGGAGGCGGCTGGTGAACGCGTCCCGTAATCGGTTCAAAATTTTTGATGTTGAATTTATAAGGATAAAAATAACCGTCCCAGCCGACAACATCAAAAGGATGTGTGGCATAAATGAAATCGGTAATCTGATTTTCTTTTTTGACCTTGATGAGATAATCGCCTTTTTCATTCTTTGGTTCTACAAACGTCGGCGGAACAATATCGCGCTCACAAAACGGCGAATGTTCCAGCAATTGTCCAAACTCATTTCGGTAACGTTTTGGCGTGTAGATCGGCGAGTGGGCTTCTATGAAAAAGAAAACATTCTGTTCTGATTCCAATTCCAGCTGGTAAATGGTACCTCTCGGAATGATGAGATAATCGCCAACAGAAAACTCAATGTTTCCCAGCATTGTTTTCAGAACGCCTTTTCCAGCGTGGATAAAAAGCAGCTCGTCGCACTCTGCATTTTTATAGAAATAATCGGTCGATTTTTTTGGTTTTGCGAGACCCATTTTCAGGTCGTTGTTCAGCATCAGGACTTTCCGGCTTTCCAAAAAATCGTCCTCGGCGGTCACTTTTGCACCTTTGATCATTCTGGGCGTCACATTTTTTTCCACCGCAATTTTGGGTGTCACGTCTCTGACATTGCCAATAGACTTGATCTGGGTCGGCCGATGCGTGTGATATAACAACGATGCAATGCCGTGAAAGCCTTCTGTTCCAAAGAGTTGCTCGTAGTAGAACTGATCATCTTCGGATTTGAAAATCGTATGTCTTTTGGGTGGGATTTTCCCCAGCTGAACGTAGCGCATAATGGTAGTTTTGACGTTTCCCAAATGTAATATTTTTTGCAATAATGACAGCATCAACGTTTTAAAATTTAAATCAACCACAGCATCCTGCCAATGGCTTGATATTTTCATAGAAGGAAACATCAAATCAATCCATATTATCTGAAAAAAAATTACATATTATGAACGGCACTATGATTCAGTTTTTCCATTGGTACACCCCGGGCGAGTCTTTTCTCTGGGATCACACCAGGGATTCGGCACAATATCTTTCCGATTTAGGCATCACTGCGGCATGGCTTCCGCCGGCTTACAAAGGGATTAATGGCGGTTATGGCGTAGGTTACGGTCCGTACGATCTTTTTGACCTTGGCGAGTTTGATCAGAAAGGAACTGTAGCCACCAAATACGGCAACAAAGACCAGTATCTGGCAGCGGTGCAAGCCCTGAAAGAGAAAAACATCCAGGTCATCGTAGATGTGGTTCTGAACCATAAAGCCGGCGGCGATGAACTGGAAAAATTCAATGTGGTAAAAGTGGACTATAACGACCGGAACAAAGTGATCTCCGACGTGATGGAAATTGAATCTTACACTAAATTTACCTTCCCGGGCAGACAAAAAAAATATTCCGACTTCGAGTGGAATTTTCACTGCTTTACAGGTGTCGACTATGCGGAAGGTGAGGAAGAAGGCATTTTCCGAATCATCAATGATCACGCAAAAGACGGCTGGGACAATGTTTTGGATGACGAGATGGGCAACTACGATTTTCTGATGTATAATGACATAGAACACAGAAATCCTTTTGTACGTGAGGAATTGAATTATTGGGGGAAATGGTACCACGATCTCACAGGCTTCGATGGTGTACGACTGGACGCCGTAAAACATATTTCGCCTGATTTTTATAAGGAATGGCTCACGCTGTTGCGCTCCAATACAGGCAAAGATATTTTCGCTGTTGGCGAATATTGGGCGCCGGGCTACCTGAATCTCCTGGAAGCTTACATCGATTCTACAGAAGGCTGCATGAGTCTTTTTGATTCATCATTACAAAATAATCTTCACAGCGCATCAAAAAATCCGGATTACGATCTGCGCAACATCCTTCAGGAGACCCTTGTGGCGTCGCATCCCGAAAAAGCTGTGACTGTGGTAGACAATCACGACACCCAGCCACTGCAAGCTCTGGAAGCGCCGGTAGAAACCTGGTTCAAACCATTGGCTTACGCCCTGATTCTGCTCAGAAAAGACGGTTATCCATGTATTTTTTATCCTGACCTGTATGGTGCTACCTACAAAGATCATGGCGAGGATGGCAATGAGCACGAAATCTTCCTTGATAAGGTGGATGCGATTGAAGAATTAATCAAAGCCAGACGGGATTTTGCTTACGGTGAGCAGCGTGATTATTTTGATGATGCGCACTGCATCGGCTGGACGCGAGAAGGAGACGATGAACATTCCGGCTGTGCTGTAATCATGAGCAATAAGGATGTCAACCAAAAAGCAATGGAAATCGGAAAGCGCTACGCAGGCCAGACATTTTATGATTTTACTGGACATCTGCAGGATAAAATCTCAATAGACGAACACGGCTGGGCCACATTTCCTTGTCCTGCGGGCAATGTGAGTGTTTGGGTCGCTGAATAATCAAAAAAACCTTCCGGAAATGATCAGGAAGGTTTTTTTATATTTTCGAACATCACTAATAGCCGGATCCAGATTCGTCTCTACCTATAAGCGCTTTGGCAGACGATGTTCCGATCCGCTGTATTCCCATGTTGATCATTCTTTCCGCATCTGCAGGCGTCTTGACACCGCCAGCCGCTTTGACGGGAAGTTTTCCGGCATGGTCCACCATCAGCCTTACGCCTTCGAAGGTTGCGCCATTTGGTTTTCCGCCTTCAGTTTCATAGAAACCTGTGGAAGATTTCACAAATATTCTGGAAAAATCTTTTTCATCGAAATTTTCTTGAGCCCATGCCCATATTTTGGCAGTAAGATCAGCAATCTGTTCGTCCGAGAGCGCTGCAATTTCGATAATCCATTTCACAGTTTTACCGAAGTCTAAGCCTAATTTTGTTCCTTCAACAAATTCTTTTTCAACTAAGCCGAGTTTTCCGTTTTTGTAAGCTTCATAATTGATCACAAAATCCAACTCATCCGCACCATCCAAAATAGCCTGATTGGCCTCTTTCAGTTTATCCTGAGTATCATAAGTTCCTTCATGAAAGCCGATCACCGTTCCTACGAGCACTTCAGAATTTTTTGAGGACAGATAATCCTTGATCAGTTTTACATAATTGGGACGGATCATCACTTCCTTGAAATGAAAAGCCATCGCTTCATCGGTCAGTTCTCTCACTTTTTCAAAAGTCTGCTCTTCTGATAATCCGGATTGTTCCGGTGTTTTCAGGTATGTTGAATCGAGATATTGATTGATTTCCATAATTACAAAAATAAAAAAAGGATACAAATGAACTTGTACCCTTTAAAGAAATATATTAATTTTTTAAACTTTCAGCTGTCTGCCGATGCTTTGCTCCAGGGAGATAAAAGTCTCGGTTCTGGTCACTCCTTTTAGCTTCTGGATCTTATTAAGGATCTGCATCAGGTGGTCATTATCCTTACAAAGCACTTTGAGAAAGATGGTATAATTACCGGTGGTATAATGCGCTTCCACCACTTCATTCACAAGGTTCAGATTCTTGATAGCGTCCTGATAATGGCTTGGCTGCTCCAGGAAAACACCGATGTAAGAAACAACTTTGTAGCCAATCTTTCTTGGATTAAGGAAGGATATAGAATTTTCAATAACGCCTGCCTGCTCCAGTTTTTTGATTCTCTGGTGGACTGCTGTAGTAGAAATACCCACGTGCTTGGAAATGTGTGCCAGTGAGGTTTTGGCATTGTCCATGAGCATATAAATAATCTCTTTATCAACGCCATCCAGGTGATAGCCGGATTCAGATGCATTCTTCATAACATTTATTTATTGGTTTAAACTTGCAATTTAAAACAAACATTTAAATGGTCAACAAAAAAACCGTAAATTTTTAATATTTGTTACTGACCAAAAAAATTCGCAATCAATTAAAATTACCGTTTATTATTTTTGTATTGGTTGTAAATGTAGAAAATTTTATGCAAACTGTAAAATCAAATCAGTATATAATTTGGAAATGATGATATTTTATCAAGCTTAATTTTTTCTGAAAAAAGATTTTCCGGAAAGATTTTCGGTGATGTCAGACAGTAATATAAACCATCTTCCGCACATACACAGCCTTAGCATAATCTACTAAAATCCAAATCATTAAACATTAAAATTCTAAAAAATTACAGCCATCACACTTTGTGACAAAAAAAGTTTATATTTAGCGTTAATATATAGACCTTATGAAATTTTTTTACAATCTGATTGCAATCTGCATTGCAGTCACCACATTTGCGCAACAGCAAAATGTGACGTACAGCATTACGCCTTCTGCTTTCAATGAAGACGAATCGATCACCATCACTTTCAACGGCAGCAGCATCAATGAAGCCGCCTGGAACGTAACCAACAATGCGCTCTACCTCTGGGCATGGTCTCTGGACACCAATGAAGCTAATAGCCAGGACTGCCCTACAAACGGCACCTGGAGTTCCTCCAATGAGGCTAACCGACTGACTTACAATTCGGGAACAGACACTTACACCATGACCTTTGTCCCAAGAACTTTTTACAACAGGACAGGCATTGGGAGAATCGGATTCCTCCTGAAGACCAAAACCGGCAACGGACAATCGCAGGACATCACAGCGAAGGTCGGACGCTTCCAGTTTGTGACCACTACGCCTGCTAACGGCAGTGTTAACTTTACTGCGTCCGGAAGCAGCTTCCCAATCAATTACAGCACTTCCCTGCCTGCAAATTATGTGGTTAAATCCAATGGTAATACCATCTACACCGCTAATAATGTAGCCAGCATCTCAACCGCTGTAACCGTGACTGCAGACAACAACATCGAAGTTTCTGCAACTGCAGCCGGCACCACCCTTACATCCAGTTTTGTGGTAGCACCTACGCCGTCAACACAGTCTGCGGCGATTCCTACTTACATGAGACCAGGCATCACTTATAATCCTAATGATCCCACGAAAGTTGGCCTGGCCCTGTATGCGCCGTTCAAAAACTACGTGCACGTGATCGGAAGTTTTAACAACTGGCAGATTTCTTCCAATTACGTGATGAAGAGAGATGTCACCAATACGGATCTATTCTGGATCGAAATCACAGGACTTACACCTCAGCAAGTCTACACGTTCCAGTACAGAACCAATGATGGCGTAAAGGTAGCAGATCCTTTCTCCACTTTGGTATTGTCACCAGACGATGATCCTTGGATTTCTGCATCCACTTATCCTAATATGCCGGTATATCCTGCAGGCCAGCAGTACGATGTATCTGTCATGCAGACAGCAAAACCGGCTTATAACTGGACGGTTACCAACTTCCAGAAGCCTGCCAAACAAAATCTGATTGTTTATGAAGCTCTAGTGAGAGATTTTACTGCGGAGAAAAACTGGCAGGCGATGATCGATAAAATCCCTTACATCAAAGGATTAAATGTGAATGCGATCGAACTGATGCCGGTTATGGAATTTGACGGAAACAATTCGTGGGGTTACAACCCAAGTTTCCACATGGCCTTGGATAAAGCTTACGGAACACCCGAGAAATTTAAAGAATTTATAGACAGATGTCACCAGAACGGTATTGCAGTAATACTGGATGTTGCCCTTAATCATGCTACCGGACGCTCTCCACTCGAAAGAATGTGGTCTACGAGCCCTAATGGAGGTTACGGAGATGTAGCAGCCAACAATCCGTACTTTAATCAGGTTCCGAAACATACATACAATGTCTATTATGACTTCAACCATTCCAAACCTGAAACACGTTATTATGTGAACCGAGTTCTGGAACAGTGGATTACAGAATACAGAATCGATGGTTTCCGTTGGGATCTCACCAAAGGATTTACCCAAAACTGTACGCCAACGGATGAAGGCTGTACAGGCTCTTACCAACAGGACAGAGTGGACGTTCTAAAACTATATTCCGATTACCAATGGTCTTATGACCCTACATCTTACATTATCTTCGAACATCTTGGTGGCAATCTGGAGGAGCAACAGTGGGCGAATTACAGACTTAACGAAGGAAAAGGTGTGATGATGTGGGATAACCTGGTAGGACCATATAATCAGAACACCATGGGTTACGCTTCTGACAGCAATTTCAACAGAGTCGATTTCAGAAATCACGGTTTTACGGAGAGAAGAAACATCAGTTATGGAGAAAGCCACGATGAGGAAAGATTGATGTTCAAAAACCTGGCTTACGGCAGTGTGAATGGTTCTTACAGCGTAAAAGATCTGAATACAGCGCTTGAAAGACAAAAGGCATCTGGAGCCGTCTTCTTCACCGTTCCAGGTCCGAAAATGTTATGGCAGTTTGGCGAACTGGGCTACGAATTCAGCATCAACAGATGTGAGAACGGCACCATCAGCAATGATTGCAGAACCTCGCCGAAACCTGTTGCTTTCAGCTTGGGTTATAATACCAATGCCAATAGAAAAGCCGTTTATGACACTTGGTCCAAAATTCTACAAATCAGATTATCAAGCCAGGTTTTTGACACTACCACCTTCACTGTAGAATCCGGAAATCTTTTGCCAAGAATCTACGTGTGGAATGATGCGCTTGCTTCTACTTCATTGAAAAATGTCGTAGTCGTTGCAAACTTCACCACCACTGCTCAGACGGTAACACCTAACTTCCCGTACGCAGGAAATTGGTACAACCTGATGGACAATTCTTCTATGAGTGCCAACAGTTCTACCACGGTAGTTCTTCAGCCGGGAGAATTCAGAATCTATGGAAATCAAACCGCGCTGGCTACGGACGAAACTAAAATTGATGTCAACAAAACATCGCTTCAAATCGTTCAGAATCCGGCAAAGGACGGAGTATTGAAAATCCGCTACAACAAAGCAAAAAACGGACAGATCAACATCTACGATCTTAATGGCAAACTGATAAAATCTTACGGACTGCAATCTGCAAAAGGAGACGAAACATTCTCTCTCAACGGAATCGGAACAGGAAATTATTTAGTTCAGCTGAAATCCGATGAAGGTTTGGCAGTGTCCAAATTGATTGTCAAATAAGATCCTATCCATTTGAACTCAAACAAAAATCGCCTCAATTGCTTGAGGCGATTTTGTTTTTGCATAGACCGTTTAAATTTTAAAAGCATTGAACAGATTAAAAAGCATCGGAATCATCTAAATAAAATGCTACAGTTCAAGAAAAACTATGTGCCTATGTTGTTACATTGAATTAATATAAACAAGTCATCTTTTATTTCTCTGAAAGCGCTTTTAGTTTCGCAAGACCTTCGGAAAAGGATTTGTTCATTTGTGAGGTCATCAGCGGTTTCATTGGTTTAAATAATGTATTGATCTCGTAATCAATCGTCCAGGTCACTTTCGTCTTGGAACCTTCCGAAGCCAAAAGCACATCAGAATTCGCGGTGTCATCCATTGGCTGGATGAAGTGCATTTTCGTGGCCACCTTTTCAAAAGGCACAATAGCGGTAATCTCCTGCTCACCTTCGCCCACTTTATCGTTCCCTTTATAATGATTGCCATCACCCACTTCGCCAGGCGTCCCTTTGTAGGTTACGGTGAGATTCGGATCCATTTCCATCCACGGATTCCAGGTGTTGAAAGCCTTCATAGAATTGGTATGCTGCCACACTTTTTCCTTCGGCGCATTGATTACCACCGATTGCTCGTTGTGACATTGGCTGTCAAAAAAGATGATGGCAATCAGACAGTAAGCGATAATCACGGCCACAACGGCGCTGATGATTTTCAGAAATTTCTTCATAATAGTTAGTTTTAGGTTTATAACAAATCTATAAAGAATTCGGACACAAACACTTTTCCTATGGCAATATTTTTGGGCGCCTTTATCCGCCTTCCGTTCCCGCTTTTTTCTGCCATTGCGAAGGAATCTTGGTCCATCAACAGAACATTCAGCAATCGCAATGTCAGAAAAAGAGCTCCACTCAAGTCGGGGCGCAATTTTGTCATACTTTCCACTTTAGGTACTAAATTTGTGATTTCAACAAGATAAGAAAAAGGCTTCGAGAGTCTCAGCCTGACAAAAGAATGAAATACTTGTCAAAGTCTGAAATCTCGACAAGGCTAACTATCAACTATCAACTATCAACTATCAACTATCAACTATCAACAAAATTATGAATCCACTTTTAGAACAATTCAACACCAAATATACTTCATCACCTTTCGAGGAAATTCAAGAAGAGCATTATCTTCCCGCTTTTCAGGAATTGGTCAAGATTTCCGAAAAAGAAATCGACGAAATCACCAACAATCCGGAAGCACCAACATTCGAAAACACCATTGAAGCAATGGCTTTTTCGGGAGAACAGTTAGACAGAGTTTCCAACATTTTTTTCAATCTTAATTCGGCGGAAACCAACGACGAGATTCAGAAAATTGCACAGGACGTTTCGCCATTGCTGACAGAATTTTCATCCAAAATTTCTCAGAACGAAAAATTATTTGAAAGAATCAAGAGTGTTTACGATCAAAAAGATGGATTGTCTTTAAATGAAGAGCAACAAACTTTACTCAGTGAAACTTACAAAGGTTTCGTGCGAAGTGGCGCATTGCTCAATGAAGAAGACAAGAAAAAACTGGAGAAAATCAATATGGATTTGTCTATCAAATCACTTCAGTTTGGGCAAAATGCTCTGGCTTCCACCAATGCATATTTCAAACACATTACCAATAAAGATGAGCTGAAAGGCATTCCGGAAGCAGTTCTTCAGCAATACGAGGAAGATGCAAAGGAAAAAGGTCTGGAAGGTTACGTGATTACTTTGCAATATCCGAGTTACCTTCCGGCAATGACTTACTCCGAAAACCGTGAACTCAGAAAAGAACTGGCTTTAGCTAACGGAAAAAAATCTTTTGACGGTGGCGAATTTGATAATCAAAATCTCATCAAAGACATCGTGAAACTTCGTCAGGAAAAAGCGGAACTGTTGGGTTATAAAAACTTCGCCGAATTTGTTCTGGAGGAAAGAATGGCGCAATCGCCAAGTAAAGTTTTCGAATTCCTGAATGAACTTCTGGAAAAAGCAACGCCTTACGCTCAAAAGGAAATCGAAGAGCTCAAAACCTTGGCAAAATCAGACGGAATCGATGACATCCAAAGCTATGACCACGCTTTCTACGCCGAGAAATTAAGGAAACAAAAATTTGATATTGATGATGAGGAACTGAAACCTTATTTCCAATTAGAGAAAGTTCAGGAAGCGGTCTTTGGATTAGCAGGGAAATTATTCGGATTAGAGTTTAAAGAAATTAATGATGTTCAGAAATATCATCAGGATATAAAAACTTACGAAATCACAGAAAATGGCAATTACAAAGCATTGCTCTACGTAGATTATCACCCAAGAAAAGGAAAACGTGCCGGCGCGTGGATGACGAGCTACAAGAATCAATATAAAAAAGACGGCGAAAATTCCCGTCCGCATATTTCGGTCGTTTGCAACTTCACCAAACCGACGAAGGACACACCGAGTCTGCTGACTTTCCAGGAAGTGACGACCTTGTTCCACGAATTTGGACACGCACTTCACGGCATTTTGGCAGACACGCAATATCCGAATCTTTCAGGAACTTCGGTGAAATGGGATTTCGTGGAATTGCCTTCTCAATTTTTAGAGAACTATTGCTACGAGCCAGAATTTTTGAAAACCTTTGCCAGACACTACCAAACGGGCGAAGTTTTGCCGAATGAAAAAATCGGGAAATTGTCTCAAAGCAAATCCTTTATGGAAGGTTATCAGACGTTGAGACAGCTTGGTTTCGGATTGTTGGATATGGCTTACCACACCGAAGTTGGTGCATTGGAGAACAAAAATGTAAAAGATTTTGAAGTGGAGAGAACCGCAGCAACCAATCTCTACCCAAGCAACCCCGAAACGGCGGCAAGTCCAAGTTTCTCACACATCTTCCAAGGTGGATATTCGGCAGGTTACTATTCTTATAAATGGGCAGAAGTTCTGGATGCCGATGCTTTTCAATATTTCAAGGAGAACGGTATTTTCAATCCGGAAATTGCTTCAAAATATAAAATTCTTCTGTCCTCCGGCGGAACCAAAAACCCGATGGAATTGTACAAAAACTTCCGTGGAAGCGAACCGAAAGTAGAGAGTTTGTTGAAGAGAGCGTTTGGATAACAATTATAAGTATGAGATTTGAATATGCAGGTCTCATACTTTTCACTTCTGACTTTTAACTTATAACTTCTTAAAATGACTTGCCCCTGCTGTTCCGGAAAATCCTACGAAGATTGCTGTCAACCTTATCACAAAAAAGAAAAATTTCCGCCCACCGCGGAAGCCTTGATGCGTTCTCGTTTTTCAGCTTTCGCAATCCCCAATGGAGAATACCTTTGGGAAACAACTTCGCCCAACAAAAGACAGTTTCATCACAAAAAGGATTTACAGGAATGGGGAGAAATCAACAAGTGGACGAAATTAGAAATCGTCAACAAGCCAACCGACTATAAAGTGGAATTCAAAGCATTTTACACAGATGAAGATGGGAATCCGCAGATTCATCACGAATTATCAAAATTCAAAATGATTCAGAACCGCTGGTTTTACGTGAGTGGTGAATTTTTGGATTGACTATTTTCAACCACAAAAAGGCACAAAAGTTTTATAATTAAAAATTCTTTTGAGCCTTTTGTGGTTATTTTATTTTTTTGATTCTTTCTTCTTTTGCCTCAAAACATAGAGGTAAAAACTTTCCACTTTCGCCCTTGCCCAATCGGTTTTTCTGAGGAATTTCAAAGAAGAACTCACACTGGGATTTTCGCCAGTGAAACATTTGATGTTGATTTGTTTGCCCAGTTCACCGTAGCCTTTGTAATATTCCAGCAATTCTTCCAGAATGGCATCCAGCCTTTTGCCGTGCAAAGGATCTTTTGAAGTGTTTTCCATGGTGTAAAATTATTGATTTAATAATTTAAAATCACAAAAGACCCATAAGTTTTAATTTCAAAATATTGTTTTATGTCTTTTGTAACTTTTAGGGTTAAAAAAGAAATTTCTCTATTGTCATTTCATATATTTGATTAAAATAAAAATATGAAATCCATAGCATTCGCATTACTAGTACTTTCGACAATGTCATACGCTCAAGACTTCGCCAATTTTAGCAAATATGAAAAACAAAACCAACAGGTTATTTCCCAAAACATAGCGCCCAACTCTGTTTTTATGGGCGATTCCATCACAGAAGGCTGGTATGCCACAGACCCGGAATTTTTCACGAAAAATAATTTTGTGGGCCGTGGAATTGGCGGACAGGTGACTTCTCAAATGCTGTTGAGATTCCGGGAAGATGTGATTAAACTGAAACCAAAACGCGTGATTATTCTTGCCGGAACCAATGATATTGCGGAAAACCAGGGTCCAATTTCTTTGGACAAAGTGTTTGGAAACATCGTTTCAATGGCAGAATTGGCGAAAGCCAATAATATCAAAGTCGTGCTCTGTTCCGCGCTTCCGGCCTACGATTTTCCTTGGAGAAAAAATATGGAACCTGCAAGCAAAGTCATTACACTCAATCAAATGATAAAAGATTATGCACAGAAAAATCATATTCCCTATGCAGATTATCATTCAGTCTTGAAGGATGAAAAAAATGGTTTGCCCAAAGAATTGGCAGAAGACGGAATCCACCCGAACAAACTGGGTTATGAGAAAATGGAAGCCATCCTGATGAAGACATTGAAATAATGAATTTTGAACAACTCAAATATCCGGCCGGGAAATTTGTAAATCCGGAATCTATAACTCAAGAAATCATTGATTCTGCAATTAGCGAAATCGAAAATTTTCCCAATCATCTAAAAACCGAAATCGAAAATCTTAATGAAAAGGATTTTGATTTAAAATACCGGCCAGATGGCTGGACCATCTCGCAAGTCGTACACCATTGCGCCGACAGTCACCTCAACAGTTATATGCGATTCAAACTGGCGTTGACGGAAAATGTTCCTACTATCAAACCTTACGAAGAAAGTCTTTGGGCAGAATTGCCTGATAACAATCTCTCGCCTTTGGTTTCTTTACAGCTTTTGGAAGCTTTGCACACGAGATGGGTTTACCTTTTGAAAACGTTGAGTGAGGAAGAATTGAACAAAGAATTTATTCATCCAGAGCAGTCAGAAAAGATTTCGCTTAGAGAAAATATTTTGATTTACGGTTGGCATTGTCGGCATCATTTGGCGCATATTCGTCTGGCGAAAGATATGAGATTTTAATTATAAATAATTTTATGAAAAAGTTTGCAAGCTTATTGATTCTTTTTTTCAGTGTTTTTTCTTTTGCACAAAGTCAGATTGATGTTGACCTGAAAAAATGTTTAGGCAAAGACGATTCCACGGCCAATCAAAGAAACTGTACCATTTCCGCACAACAATCCTGGGACAAAGAACTGAACAAACATTATCTTGCTCTCAGCAAAAAACTCGCAACATCAGGAAAAAAAGAACTGCTGGAAGCACAGAGAAATTGGATGTCTTTCCGAGATTCCGAATTCAAACTAATCAACAAGTATTATTTTGACGTCAAAAAAGGAACAATTTTTCAAGTGATTTCTGAAAACAAAAAATTACAAATCATCAAAGAAAGAGCGTTGCAACTGAAAGAATATGATGAGCAGTTTGATTATTAGATAAGACATATTTTAATCAATCTACTTTCTTATAAACATAAGTATTTCTTTTGGTTGTCATAGTCATTTTCTTTTTCTCGGGTGAAAATAACAATTCTACTTTGTTTGTATCGTAAACAAACTTGTTCTTTTCCTTGGCTTCAATCAAAACTTCGGGAGAATCATCTTGCTGTATATAAAGTTTATCATTATTAATATAAACATTCAGATCTGTAGAAGAGCTCGAGTATTTATATTTCCCTACAAATTGCTGTAATTCTTGATTGCTAAGCTTGATCCTTTTGAAATCCGGCACTTCATATTTGTCATTATACAAATCATTAAGAACATACTCCAAGATATCGCCAATGTCATATCTCACGCCATTTTCTGTGATACAAATGGCAATTTTATCTTCAGGAATGTAAAGAGCAAATGTCAGATAACCTAAAACAGAACCTGTGTGACCATACATATTCTTGCTTTCATAAGGATAACGAAACATACCTTTTTCCAAATTTTTCATTTGAACGAGAGATTTTTCAGAAACTAATTTTCCATCAAACAAGGCTTTATAAAAAACATTGATTTCCGAAGGTGTAGAAATGATATTCCCTGCTCCTATAAAATTGTTAAGACCTCTATCCAAATTTTTTCTCCAATCGGTATAATAACGATACGACTTTGACTCATTATTTTCTGATTTAAAAAAGTCTGCCGTCCCAGTATTAACTAAATTCAGTGGACTGACAATTTTTTCTTTAAGAATCTCGCTGTAACTTTTATCATAAATCTTTTCCAGAATAAATCCCAGAAGCATATAACCCGTGTTGCAATAAGAATATCTGTAATCCGGAGGAAAGACGGAAGGCAACCTGTATATTATCTCCAAGAGCGTGTCCTTGGGAAAATCTCTTGCTATAAAATCATCATAAAATTTAGAAGCATTAATATTCTGAATTCCACTTCTGTGTTCTAACAAACTCGAAATTTGTATAATATCTGCATTTTTGACTCTCGGGAAAAACTTGGAAAGCTTGTCAGTTTCTTTTAATTTCCCTTCCTCAATCGCTTTGAAAATCAAAACTGCAGTGAAGGTTTTGGTTACAGAACCAATTCTATATTTGGTATTATCATCCGGAACGGTTTCGTTTTCCAAATCAGCAAATCCAACATTTTTTTCATAGATATCTTTTCCGTCTTTTTGGACCTTAATTCGGAACATCGCTTTATCATAAGTTCCAAATGCGTCATAGACACTATCAAGTTTACTTTTGTTATGGATTGTCTCAGCAAAAATCTGCTGACAAAATAAGAGAATTAGTAGGTAATAGTTTTTCATCTTTTACAAATATAAATAAATCTGAGAATCAAGGTAAAATCCTTTTTATAATTCCTCCCGAAAAGTGTACTTTTAGCCAAAATTTTTTCAGTGATGATTTACGGAATCGACCAATTGGGATATAAGGATGTTTTAGAGATTTTACAAAATCCTGCCAAAGCCCAACTTAATCAGAAAGCAAAGGACCAAATCATAAAATCCCAGCAGAATGTTCAGAAAATCGTAGCGTCTGACAGAACGGTTTACGGCATCAACACAGGCTTTGGACCTCTTTGCGATGTCAAAATTTCGGAAGAGGAAACCGCTCAGCTTCAGCACAATCTGATTATTTCCCACGCTGTTGGCGTCGGAAAGCCGATTCACAAAGATATTTCCAAAATAATGATGATTTCTAAAATCCACGCATTGTCGAAAGGATTTTCTGGCGTTTCATTAGATGTTATCGAACGGTTAATTCTGATGTTGGAACTGGACATCATTCCTGTTGTCCCGGAGCAAGGCTCTGTGGGTGCATCAGGAGATTTAGCACCATTGGCTCATCTGGTTTTGCCATTGCTAGGCTTAGGTCAGGTTTGGGAAAATGAACATGTGACTGCGACTTTACCTGTCTTGGAAAAACACAATATTCAACCTTTGAAATTAGGTCCGAAAGAAGGATTAGGTTTGATTAACGGAACACAATTTATCTTAGCACACGCCATCACCGGACTTTCAAAATTCGAATATTTATTGGATTTGGCAGACCTGACGGCAGCAATGAGTCTGGAAGCGTATCGAGGTTCATCAAGCCCGTTCAAAAAGGAATTGCATGAGATTCGGCCGTTCGACGGAAGCCGCAAAGTGGCGGAAAGAATGCGAAATTTCCTTCAGGATTCCGATAATCTGAAGTCTCACGAATTCTGCGACAGAGTGCAGGATCCTTATTCGATGCGTTGTGTGCCGCAGGTTCACGGCGCCAGCAGAAATGCCTTCGAACATCTGAAAATGATGGCAGAAACAGAACTGAATTCTGTGACGGATAACCCGATTGTTTTGAGTGCTGAAGAATCGATTTCCGGCGGTAATTTCCACGGTCAGCTGATGGCTTTGCCTTTGGATTACTGTTCCTTGGCGGCGGCAGAGTTGGGAAATATTTCTGACCGAAGAAGTTATTTGTTACTCGAAGGAAAATACGGCTTACCGAAATTATTAGTAGAAAGTTCCGGACTTAATTCAGGCTTTATGATTCCGCAATACACGAGTGCAGCGCTGGTGACAGAAAACAAGACACTTTGTTTCCCGGCTTCTGCAGATTCTATACCTACAAGTTTAGGACAAGAAGACCACGTTTCTATGGGAAGTATTTCCGGAAGAAAATTCAATCAGATTCTCGGAAATCTCGAAAATATTCTGGCGATTGAACTGATGTTCGCCGCACAAGGCTTGGAGTTCAGACGTCCTGCAAAATGTTCCAAAATTGTGGAGGAAAATTATGATATCATCCGTTCCGTAGTTCCGAAATTGGAAGATGATAGATTGATCGGCGAAGATATTTTAAAGATTGCGGAGTTGATCAGAGAAAGAAAATTGGTTGTGAATTAAACTCAAACAGGCAAAGTCTTCGACTCCGCTCAGACTGACAATGTTTACATTCGAGAGGTCACTCTGAGCGGAGTCGAAGCGTTTTACCAATACAATATTACAAATGAAAACCCTCCGAACAACCTCAGAAAATCCAGACTTTCAAAAATTAGTCAAACAACTCGATGCTTATCTTGCTGTGATGGACGGCGACGAACACGACTTCTATCATCAATACAATAAAATCGATATGCTGAAAAACTGCATCGTGATTTATGATAATGAAGAAGCGGTGGCTTGCGGCGCCATCAAACCATTGGATCCGAAATCGATGGAAGTCAAAAGAATGTTCACACTTCCGGAAAAACGCGGAAATGGCTTCGCATCGGTTATTTTGCGGGAATTGGAAGCTTGGACTAAAGAATTAGGTTACGAAAAAACGCTTTTGGAAACCGGTAAAAGACAAACCGAAGTTGTAGGACTCTACACCAAATGGGGCTACAAGATCATTCCTAATTACGGCCAATATGCAGGCGTAGAAAACAGCATTTGCTTTGAGAAAGATTTGAAATAATTTCGCACTCGCTGGTTTTACCGCTGAGGCTGATTTTTTAAAATTAAAATCTGCGAGAAATAAATTACACAATCAATTTCCAAAAGCATAATCCAAAGGCAGCATTTTCGCAACATTCTGATTGGAAAAATGATTTTCCAGAATCAGCAAATCCGGATCGGAACAAACGCCTTCTGGAAAAATCTCAAATCTTCCAGCTCCAGCATTGAGCAGCGACGACTGTGCGACGGGCATCGTGGATTTCACAAATTCACCTTTCCTGATTTCGTAATAATATTTCTGATAATTAACCATCAGTAAGTCGTCAAAATCAAGGAACAGTCTGCCTTCTTTACGTTTTGTGAAATCAGATTCTTTGATTTTTGTTTTCAGAATTGCCAATACGAATTGAGAATTTTTATTTTTTCTTTGAGAAATATCTTCTAATTCCGGAGACAGATTTACATTCATTACTTTCTGTAGTCGCACAAAACTCATATAATCTTCCAGTTTTTGCAATTCAGCTTCGGTGGGGTATTTCGGATTCGGGATTCTTCTGGCGTGATTGACGATGAAACCATCTTGGGCCAGATCTCCTTTATAAAGACTTCTGAAGAAGTGCATCAGACTGCCGCTGTAGGCGTTTATCCGGTTGAGAATCACGTTTTTCTTATGGCTCGTCTCTTTGAAAAACGAAGTTCCGAGGTAGCTGTTGGTTTTATTTTTAAAGTCCGATTCAAAATTGATAAGATTGTACCGGATATCATAACCCAGATTTTTATTTTCGATGATCAAAGTCTGAGGCGCCTTCACTTTCAGCAATTGATTTTTTTTGTCATAAGAAAATTTCAGCGTACGCTGGTTTTTGATGGTGACACCTTCCCGCTCAAAACCAATGAATTTATCCAAAAAATAATTAATAAAATCTTTGTAAGCCTGCTCCGTGTAAGGAATTATCACCACTTCCTCAATTTCCTGTTGTGGATTGATAATCACTTTTACAGATTTTCCGATGGCCTGCTGAAGCGGAAAAATACTTGTCTCGTATTGATCTTTCTGGAAAATCAGATTGCCACTCTTCTGCCCAAGAATATCGAGTTGAAAACCACCGTCATTGGCAGAAACAGTTGAAATTTTGGTTCCGTCCAGATAGACATTGACCTCGGCAATTGCTTTTCCACTTTCGGTCTGGATTTTTCCTGAAATGATTTGAGAAAAGCAGATAGAAGCAAAGCCGAGATAAAAGCAAAAAAGTAATATTCCTTTCATATGAAGATAATTATTTTTTTAACGGACAATCTTCAATCGCCCAATCTTCATAAGTTTGATTTGATTTATACAGCGATTATATCAAAACAATATTACTAATTTTTTAGGGATAAAATAAAATTAACCGATTTTAATTGATGTCATACTCAATGAACCTCCAATCAGTTCATCATTGAATAAGGACAATTCTTCTGATTGTTCTTTCAGTCCCAGATTGTAGATCAGCGGCAGAAAATGGTCGGGCGTTGGAACGGCGTATTGCAGAAAGGAACCTTGTTTACGATAATCAATTAACTTTTGGAAATCGCCGTTTAGAAGCCAATCATTTGTTTTTTCTCTGGCTTCTATTGCCCAATCCCAGCCGGCTCCCACGTTATCGATATTCTTCCAGTCGATCAGTCGCAGATTATGGACAATGTTTCCGCTTCCGATAATCAAGATTCCTTTATCTCGGAGTCTGGATAATTTTTTGGCCAAATCAAAATGATATTGCGGCGGTTTTGTATAGTCAATACTGAGCTGAATCACCGGAATATCGGCATCCGGATAGAGATGTCTGAGAACCGACCAGGCGCCGTGATCCAATCCCCAACTGTGGTCTTCCTCCGCCAAAATCGGCTTGAGCAATCCCGCAGTTTCTTTAGCCAATTCGGGACTGCCTTTCACAGGATACTGGACATCGAACAACGCCTGCGGAAATCCTCCAAAATCGTGGATCGTTCTGGGCATTTCCATCGCTGTGACGAAGGTTCCGTTCGTAAACCAATGCGCAGAAATGCAGATAATGGCATTGGGTTTCGGGATTTCTTTGCTGATATTCCGGAAGCCTTGCACAAAAACATTCTCCTCGATAGCGTTCATCGGAGAGCCGTGTCCCAAAAACAGAACCGGCATTTTCTCTGTGGTCCGGAAGTGGTCAGATATTTTTGAAAGGTCGTTGAGGTTCATTATTTTTTGTAAAAAGTAAAATGTGTTAAGTAAAAAGTATTTTCAAATCTTTTTTTCCCCAACCCTAAAGGGAGAAAAGATCTGAAATTTTCCGCAGATTTGGCTGATTTAAATTACAACATAGTCTTTGTCTTTCCGGAGGAATCTCGACTGTTCAGATTGACTACGTCGAACCGCTTCGTTAGGTTTCGTTCGGAATGACAAAACTGTGTTTTTATGCTGACTGTTGTTTTATGTTGAATCTGCAGCCCGACTTGAGCGTTTATCCTTTTTGCGAGAGGCCATGCCGAGCAAAAAGATAATAGCGGAAGGCGGATTAGCTGCCCAAAAACAAAAAAAGTATAAACAAAGCGAACTCTGTTTATACTTTAAAACTCAAACTATAAATACTATCGTATTCCCTTATTGTTTTACAAACTGCAGTTCGCCGGCAAGTTTCACGTCTTCACTCACCATTACACCGCCCGTTTCAAGAGCCGCATTCCAGGTCAAGCCGAAGTCGCTTCTTTTGATTTTTCCTTCGAAAGAGAATCCTGCTTTGGTGTTGCCCCAAGGGTCAGAATTGATTCCTCCAAAATCCACATCCAAAGTCACTGGTTTTGTAATGCCGTTCAAGGTCAGGTTTCCTGTAACATCACCATTCAAAGTAGACGCTTCGAAAGTAATTTTCGGATTCGCTTCTGCATTGAAGAAATCAGCAGATTTCAGGTGATTGTCACGGTCTGTGTTGTTGGTGAAAATAGAATCTGTATCAATGAAAGCAGACACTTTTGCGTTGGCGAAAGTATCGTCATCTGCATCAATCTCTGCGTTAAACGTTGTGAATTCTCCTTTCACGTTAGAAATCATCAGGTGTTTTACTTTGAAGGTGATTTCGCTATGCGTTGGGTCTAATAACCATTTAGTTGCCATAATTTTAATATTTTGTTGTTAATTATACTGCAAATTTAGGCTCGTGAGAACTTCTGCACATTGATGTAAGTTAAGAATTTGTATCGTGGCGCTTTTTATTGAGGCAGCCCGGCAGATTTCCCGAGCTGAGGCCGCGCTAATCTGCCGGCCGGGCTATCCGCTGCTATCTTTGTGCCAGCGCTTCTGCCAGCGCAAAAAAGGATATCCGCTACTATCCCTGCTGCGGGCGACGGCTTCGGATCACCATTTCTCGGTCAGATATTTCCAGTACCTTTTCGGAACGTGCTGGATGTGAAGTTTGGTGTTTTTCCGTTCTTTGATGTTGGTTTTTGTGAAATAGCTTTGCCAGAGCGTCTGGTATTTCTTCTCCTCATCGTGGTATTTTTCCTGGTACTGATTGAGATTCAGCTTTTCATCGGGATAGAAGAACTCGCAGTTTTCCAGATCGTAGAACAGTCCGTAATGTCTCCGCAGATCGTAGATCATCCATTTCTGGTCGGCGTATCTGTTTTTAAAATGTGTTCTGATCAAAGGCAAAACATTGAAATCAGGATCTATTTTAGCGAAATAAATACCATCCTGCATTTTCTCAAACCTTACAAAAGCGGTCATCCGGTGCCGCTCTCTGCTCATCGATTTGCAGATTTTGGCAACTTTCAGAACATCATCATCCGCAAAATTTTTAAGTATATTTTCATTCGGAAATTGTACAGATTGCCGTACGACAGATAAAATCAACTGTTCCAAATCTTCACTTTCTGAAAGATAGACACGAAGCAAATCATTGATTCCCGATTTTCCAATACTCTTTTCCAGTTTGTTCAGAACCCTTTCAGATTTTTCCTGTTGGGTAACAACTTCGTGAATCTCGGAAAACATATTTTCCTGCTGAAACGTTTCCCGGTTTTTGATTTCCGCATCCCAATAACGGTATTCGAAAACTTCAAATACCGCTGTGAAAAGTCCGTCGAAAGTTCCGTCATAGAGAAGGGTGGTCATTTTTGAGTTTGAGAGTTTGAGAGTTTGAGTGATATAGACTTTTAAATAAACGCAATTTTGTCATTAGGTAGGAATTTAAGCTGCCGAGATTCCTGCGGAATGACAAAAGCAATGTTGTTTTTGTATTGTCAGGCTAAGGCTCTCGAAGCCCAATATTTAAAATAAAGTCAATTGCTGGGAAAACTGGTTCTGAAACTTGGACTGACTACCGCCGATGATTAGTTTTCTTAAATTCAGATCGGTCAAGTGTTTCAGAAATGGATTGCCGTACGTAAAATCAATAAAATATTTGGCCCGATTTACCGCTGCGCCCAATTTTTTGAGATGGTCTACCGATAATACCTGAAACTGTCTCGCACTCACGATTTTTTTCGCTGTTTTTACGCCGATTCCCGGAATTCTGAGAATCATTTTATAATCTGCTGTCTGAAGATTGACCGGAAACTGATCCAGGTGACGCAGAGCCCAGCTCAGTTTCGGATCTACCTCCAGATCAAGAAATGGCATATTGAAATCTAAAATCTCATCAGCTTTAAAACCGTAAAACCGCATCAGCCAATCCGACTGATACAGACGGTTTTCCCTTAAAACAGGAACTTCCGCGGTGATTGCGGGCAAGCGGTTATCCACAGTCACCGGAATATAACCTGAATAGTAAACGCGTTTCATTCCATAATTTTTGTAAAAATGATCCGCCACTTTGATGATTTGCAAATCATTTTCATTGGTAGCACCAACAATCATTTGAGTTGATTGTCCTGCAGGCGCAAATTTCGGTGCGCTTCTGATGATTTTTTTCTCGTCTTTATATTGCTGAATGCCTTTCTGAACGATTCTCATCGGCTGCAGCATATCTTCACGGTTTTTGTCAGGCGCTAATAATTTTAAACCGGATTCTGTCGGAATTTCGAGATTGACGGAGAGTCGATCGGCGTACAATGCGGCTTCGTTCATCAGATCATCACTAGCTCCGGGAATAGATTTAAGATGAATGTAACCATTGAATTTGTGTTCTGTTCGTAATTTTTTTGCGACACGAACCAATCGTTCCATCGTGGTATCGGCATCCTTAAAAATTCCTGAGCTTAGAAACAGGCCTTCGATGTAATTTCGCCGGTAAAAGCTAATGGTCAAATCTACCACTTCATCAACCGTGAAAGCCGCCCGTTTGATGTCATTCGATTTTCTGGAAACGCAATAGATACAGTCGTAGATACAATGATTGGTCAGAAGAATTTTAAGAAGTGAGACACAACGTCCGTCCTCTGTGTAAGTATGGCAGATTCCACTGGCTGAGCTATCACCCAAACCGCCATTGTTTTTACGTTTTCCACCGCTGGAAGAGCAGGAAACGTCATACTTCGCAGCGTCTGCAAGTATTTCCAGTTTTTCTTTGATGCGGTCGAAATTCATTATTTACGATTTGTAATACGTTCGCCTTCAATAAATTAATTTACTGTGGACAAACTTTATTATCTGTATCAAAAATACAAAAATAATTGATACAAATTATAACATTTCAAATAAAATTGATATTTCCGCCTTGAAAAAATGAGATCGTATTATTCCAGCAAATAGATTTTTTTATTTTTCAAGCTGATTCCAATCCTTTTACCAAGCCAATTAATGCTGGTTTTCCCTTCATAAATTAATCCTTCTACAAAAACAACTTTCGGATTTTTAAGCGTCACCACAGAATTGGAAATAGAACTAAGTGCACCTTTATAAAATTTGGTCTTCAGCTTTTCATCGAAATCACTTTTCATTTCGCTCATTTCCAATTTACTTTTGTCCATTCCCAGAGCAGGAATCAATTGATCACTGATCCAGAAGGAATTATTTCCGGCACCCGAATCCAAAAGAACCTGGATCTTAACTTTATCATTAAGCGTTACGTACGTAAAAATATCAGTCGATTTGTCTGCAAGTGTGCTTAGCTGAATATCAAAAGATTTTGCATTCTTTTCTTTGGACAGATCCGTAAGAACAATTTCTTTCTTATCCAGATCGATGATGAAGTCAGTATTCCCGAACATCTGGATCGATATCAGACCATTGATGCCTTCCAGTTTCATATCAAACGTGGAATAAGGAACTTGGCTGAATTTTTTACCGGCAAATACCACTTCCTGATTTTTGAACAGAGGCGCATCGATCCTCTCTCCTGTAGCACGGTAAGCCGTCAAAAAATTATAGGACTCCTTTTGTTGCAGATCGTCCGCAAAACTTTTGAAGAACAGATTGATTCCGCCACCAGTATCAAAGATAAAATTGCCCTCTTTCCCATCAATAGTCGCTTGGGCCAGAATGTGTCCCGAAGGTAAAATCTGGATGGGGATTTTCTGGGCAAAGATTATGGAAACCGTGAGAATTGCAGCAATATTCAGTAACTTAAACATAAATAGTTTTAACTGATTAGTCAATCGCAAGCCATAAGATGTTACAAATGCTAAATGTCATTCCGCCCAGCTCCACCAAAATCTCTATCTTTACCAAAGCAAAAAATGAACTATGACTCATCAACCTGTTGAAGGTTTTTCCAAACTTTCCAAACAAAGAAAAATCGATTGGCTTATTTCGGAATATCTAGGTAACGACAGAAGTTACGAGCAGATTTTACAGCAATATTGGAACAATGACGAGACGCTTCAGAAACTTCACGAAGAGTTTTCGGAAAATACGATTTCCAACTTTTATATGCCTTATGGGATTGCCCCGAATTTCCTGATTGACGGAAAACTTCTGGCGCTTCCAATGGCTGTGGAAGAAAGTTCGGTTGTTGCCGCAGCTTCTAAAGCTGCAAAATTCTGGCTGGATAAAGGCGGTTTCAAAACGACGATTATCAATACCGAAAAACTCGGCCACACCCATTTTGTTCTGAATGTTGAGCCGCATAAATTGCTTCATTTTTTCAATTTTAAACTGAAGAAAAAATTACTGGAAGCCACAGAAGAGATCACCAAAAATATGCGAAACCGCGGCGGCGGCATTCTGGACATCAAACTCATCGATAAAACTGCTGAACTGGAACATTATTTCCAGCTGAAGGCGAGTTTTGATACGGTAGATTCGATGGGCGCTAATTTTATTAATTCCTGTCTGGAGCAGTTCGGGAAAACGTTGAAAGAAGAAGTTGCCAATGAAGCCGAATTTTCTCAGGAAGAAAAAGAATCGCTTCAGATTGTGATGAATATCCTTTCCAATTACACGCCGGATTGTATTGTAAGAGCTGAAGTTTCCTGTAAAATTGAGGACTTGAAAGACGACAGCGGTATTTCCAATGAAGAATTTGCCTGGAAATTCAAGCGCGCAGTGACGATTGCTGAAATCGAGCCTTATAGAGCGACGACTCATAACAAAGGAATTATGAACGGTGTGGATGCTGTGGTCATCGCAACCGGGAATGATTTCCGTGCGACGGAAGCTTGCGCCCATGCTTATGCTGCGAGAAACGGAAAATATTCTTCACTCACACATTGTACAACCGACAACGGGATTTTCAGATTTTGGATTGACCTGCCGATTTCTGTTGGTGTGGTTGGGGGATTGACCAATCTACATCCTTTAGTCAAATTCTCCTTGGCTTTGTTAGGAAAACCTTCTGCTCAGGAATTGATGAGCATTCTGGCGGTGTCGGGATTGGCTCAGAATTTTGGTGCACTTCGTTCTTTGGTAACAACGGGAATACAGAAAGGACATATGAAAATGCACTTGTTCAATATCCTGAATCAGTTTAGTGCGACGGAAGAAGAAAAACAACATTTTGTGACTTACTTCAAAGATAAAACCGTAAGTCATCACGAGGTGATTTCGGAGCTGGAGAAATTAAGACAGAAATAGACTATGATTGGAATTGTTTTATCTCTGGTAATTTTGGTTTTCGGAATATTTCTGAAAGTTACAAACAATCCGGGTTTTGCCGAATCCAAGCGATTTTCCTGGTTATTTATCATTCTGGGAATCATTACCTTAGCGGGTAAAATTATTATTTTAAATCAAAAAGGAACTTTATAAATGAAAAACTTAACATTAATCATCGGCGGAATTTACGGTTTGTTATCCGTAATTCTGGGTGCATTCGGTGCGCACGCCTTCAAAAAAATATTATCGGTAGAAAGGCTGGAAAGCTTTGAAACAGGCGTCCGTTACCAAATGTATGCAGCTTTCTTTTTATTAATTGTTGGTTATATTTTGAAATTTGAAACCTCATCAGAAAAATGGATTTCTATTCTGATGATTGCAGGAACTTTTATTTTTTCTGTAAGCATTTATTGTCTGGCTTTCCAGGATGTCTGGGGCGTTAATTTAAAATTTCTCGGACCAATTACGCCGCTTGGAGGTTTGTTGATGATTATCTCTTGGGTGATGCTGATTTGGTATTTTGTTAAGGCGAAATTTTAAATGAAATTTTTGATTTTCATATTTTTGATTTCATCTAACTTTTTCCTAAGTCAAAAAGTTGAATCAATTTATGTCTTAACCAAAAAAGAAAAATTCACCAATCATTATCAAAATTATACAGAACGAGATAGCATTGTTTTATACAAAGATTCGACGTTTCGAAGAGAAAATCATTATTGGGGATTTGATGAAGTTGACAATAAGATATTATTTGGGAAATGGAAGTTTTCAAAAAAACATCTTGTATTAAACGTCAAAAAGAGAGCAGATTCTTCCCGAACAATTAAACTGATAGAAACTCAAATAATAAATAGAAGTCAATTAAAAAAATATAAAAAATCAAGTTACTAAATGTTCTTCATCTTCGGAATCAAAACCAAAATTGCAGGAAAAGAAGAGCGTAAAGTCCTGAAAAATGGTTTTATGGTCAATGCGATTGTGTCGGTTTATAAAAATTATTTCGAATTGTTTTTCATTCCGATTTTCCCACTCAGTAAAAAGTACAGCATCTACATTCCGCATTCTGATGAATATTATGAAACCAATTATTTTTCGTCAGAAATGCCAAAACAATATCTGGAACTTTGTAAAGAAGTTGGGCGAAATTATTAATTTTCTTTATCTCAAGAAATTTTCATTCAGCCATTTCAGTTTGTTGTAGCTTTTCAGGAACTTAGTGCGAAGTTCCAGATTCTTTTCCTGCGCTTCCAGCAGTTTATTTTCTCGGGAATTGATGAGAAACAAAGAACTTTCCCCATTGCTGAACCTCATCTCTTCGGCATTCAGAAGCTTTTGGTAGTTATTCAGATTTTTGGTGGAGATGTCAATTTGCGTAAAATAATTGCTGACTTCATTTCTGTACGTCTCGATTTTGGTCTGTACCTCCCGAAGCTTGAGCTGAGAATCCTGCTGGTTCTGGGAAAGTTTCAGCTTGGCAATTTCATAATCCGCTCTGGCCTGACGCAGGAAAATCGGGATTTCCAGCTTCAGACCATACTGAAAATTGTTATCGAACAAAGGCAAAAAGTCAGACTTATAATTTTCCTTGTTGAAGAAATTATACGTAAAATCCACCTTCGGGAGAAAGCTTTGCCACTTCAGCCTGCGCTCGCTCTCCAGGATATTGCGTTTCTGAAAATAATATTCCAATGAGGCGTGATTTTCCAGTTGTTTCGCCTGCACTTCCTGCACCAGAAACTCGTAATCCGTATAACCGGAATGCTCATCTAAATCCGAAGACGGATAAATTAATTGCGAAATCTCAAAAAGTTCCTGATTGTCCTTCCAAAGGTACATCTGCAGGTCCTGTGTGCTTTTCACAAAACTGAGATAAGCATCCCGTTCCTGAAGCTCGAAACTCTGCAACTGAGATGACGCTTCTACTGTATCAATAGCAGGACGTTCACCATATTCATAGGTTTTTTTTGTGAGCTCCAGACGTTTTCTGTTGATGTCCACAGCAGCTTTCTGAAGTTTATAAATCTCGTAATTCTTCACCCATTCCCAGTAGGTATTTTCGGCTTCCATCATCAGTTCATTGGTAAGGACCAGCTGTTCTGCTTCCGTCATTTTTAATCCAAATCTCGCCTGGTCCAGCAGCGCCCTTCTTTTATCATACAAAAGATTTTTGGCTAATGGAATCGTGATGCCGAACTGATAAAGCCCGCCCGGCGTCTCGCTCCTGTTGAGTCTTTCTCCCTCGATGTAATTATAGCTTCCTGTGATATCAATGCCGTACCAAGTCGGGATGCCGAGTCCAATGTTTTTCTGTTCGTAATACCGCGTTCCGTCAATGACTTTTTCGCCCAACTTCCCTTCCAAAACAGGATCAAAGTTGCCTCTTGCCTTGATAATTTCTGCACTGGCAATTTTATTCTGAAGCTGATATTTGAACGCCAGCGGATGGTAATTTTTAACAATATTCAGAAACTCCTGATGCGAGAGCTTCAGAGAATCCTGCGCTAAAGAAAGCTGACAGCAGAACAGCATCAGACATATTGCGACGGTGTTATTTAGACTTTTCATTTCCAGCAGATTGATTGGCATTCTTCACTTCATAATAATCCGGCGGGAAACCATTGATGTTTCGCCATAATTCGTACCAGATCGGGACATCATTCAGAATGGCAATGCCCTGCACGCCGGTTCCAATCTTGACTTTCGGTGGCCATTGTTTTTCATCCTTATCCTGGATCACCAAAGCTTTAAACATTCCGTTCGCGCTGATGTTGCTTTCCACCGCAATCACTTTTCCGGCAAAGGTTCCGTAACTCGAGTTAGGCCAACCTGAGAATACAATCGCAGGAAACCCATCGAAAATCAGCATTACACGCTGACCTTCCTTCACCAGAGGTAAATCTACAGGCTTGATGTAAATCTCTACAGCATAATCTACCTTTTCCGGAACTATGACACCAATGCTTTCGCCGTCCTTCAGAATTTCGCCAATTCCAGCTTTGTTGATTTGCACCACCTGTCCGTCCTGGGATGCAATCACAAAATACAAACCTTGTCTTACCTTGTAAGTGGCTACCTGATTTTCCAGCTTGGCAATATCACCTTCGCTGCCTTCAATCTGTCCCATACTCTGGAAACGCTCGCCTTCCGTCTTGCTAAGTTTTTCATTATAATCCTGGATCACCGCGTTCTGCTCAATCCCGACGTTGACAATTTCTTGTCTCGTCTGAGCCAATTTATTTTCCGTAGCAGTTTTCTTGGCCAGTGCATTTTGGTAAGAAACACTGCGCTGCTGGAACTGTGTGAGCGATACCAAACCTTCGTCGTACATTTTCTTCTGACGTTCATACTGGTCCGAGCTCATTCTCAGTTCGTTATTAGCTGCGGCAAGTTCAGCTTCTTCGCCGGCCAGCTTATTATTGAGCTGACCAATTTTGACTTTGAGCTGATTGAGCTTCAGGTCACGTCCTGCGTTGAGTGCCTGGATTTGGCTTCTGGCCGTTCCCACTTTGGCTTCGTAATAATCCCGGACACCACGCTTGGCTTCCACCTGCTGTTCGGTCCGCTTCACCAATAGCGGGTCCAGGTAGTCTTCCTTGACCTCGGAAAGCTGAAGCAAAGTATCGCCTTTTTTGACATAATCTCCGTTTTTCACGTACCACTTGATAATTCTCCCGGGAATTGGGGAATTCAGCTGCTGCGGACGCTGCTCCTGGTAGAGTGTGCTTACATTTCCCATCACTTTGATATTCTGTGTCCACGGCAGAAACAGCACGATAATGCCGCCAATCAGAATGAACAGAAACCATCTCTTCACTCTGGATTTTTTATTGATGAGGTATATATTTTTGACTGATTGCAGTTCCATCTTTATAATGATTATAAATGATAATTGATGAATGATTAATTTTTAATTTTTTAATTTTTACTGAATAACGTTCTCACGGTGCCTTCCTCAATATGAAGATGCTGATCTGCCGCATTGACCAATGCTTCATCCTCGGAGACAATGATGATGGTGGTGGTCTGTTTCAACTTTATCAGGTATTCCATCATTTTGATCTTGAAATCGTCATTCATACCATCCAGGGGATCTTCCAGAATCAGCAGCCTCCTGGCGCCCACCATTGCTCTCAGAAGGAGAATCTTCTTTTTGGCACTGAAGGAAATCTCCGTATCGGTCTCGCTGATATTGGTGAAAAAACCGTTGCTGAACTGGCTGGAGAAATTCTCGATACCGATCTCTTCGGAAATATCAAGAATCTGCTCTGCCGAGGTCTCGTGATGTCCCAGGATAATATTGTCGTACACCGTTCCCTTGATAATGGTCATATCTTCCAGATACATCCCTATTTGGTTTCGCAGCGAGATTTTGTCAATATTCTTCAGCGGAATTTTATCGAACAGAATACTTCCTGCGGTAGCTTCGTAAAAACCGGTCATCATGTTCAGCAACAATGACTTGCCCGAGCCCAGCTCGCCAGAAATAACATTAATGGTATTTTCATGGATTTTAAAATTAACCTGATTGAGAATCGACTGATAATCATTGAAGGCAAAGCTCACATCGCGGAATTCCACCTCGAAGCCAGATTTTTCCTCCTCAAAAGTAATGGCGCCCATCTTCTCCTCCGGCAGGTCAGTCACTTTGTTCAGTTTGGCCAATGCTGCAATCACATCATAATAACTTTCCAGACTGACAATCAGCTTTTCCACCGCCGTCATAATGCTCAAAACAACAATCTCCGTAGCGATGAATGCGCCTATGTTCAGCTGCTGATTGACCAAAAGATAAGTACCTATCACGAGCATCACCAGCGTAATGATCACCTTGAAGGCGATGATGGTCTTGTACTGGATCACCAGAACGCGGAAGTGTGATGTTCTATGATCCAGATAATGTACCACGCGTTTATCCGTCCCGGCAAGATGCACTTCTGTCTTCGAATTGAGCTTGAATGTTTTGATGGATGCTGCAATATCCTCCAGCCAGGATGCGACTTCATACTTTTTGTCACTTTCTTCCAGGCTGGACTGGATGCCGCTTTCCATCGTAAACCGGAAAATAATCACCACGCAGATGATCACCAAAGCACCAAAAACCAGGAACCAAGGATGGTAGAACGACAAGAGCAAAATCCCGAAAACTATCTGAATGAGAGCTGTGGGAATCTCCAATAGAATTTTTGAAATTCCTTTCTGCAAATTCTGAGTATCGAAGAAACGGTTGACCAGTTCTGGCAGATAATATTTTCTGGTAATGGAAAGATTGACCTTAGGAAGCTTCTCGGCAAACGCCAGGGAAAATTCCACAAAAATCTTCTGCTGAATCTTTTCGATAATCTGCATCACCTTCAGCCTGAAATAGCCTACGAGCCAGATTCCCAGCACCACAAAACCAATGAGAATATAAATGGAAGTTGCCATCGTGGCGCCCATCACAAAACTTACAATCGACTGAATTCCCAGCGGGACACTCAGCTGGACCAGACCGTTCAGAATGGCGTAAAAATAAATATTGGTGACGTCTTTCTTCTCCTTTGTAACGTATTTGAAGAGGTTGTAGCCGTGCTGTTTTGGCGTGGTTTCCATGCTTAATTATTAATCAGATTAGAGGTAATGAACCGGAGATAATCCAGAACGTAGCGTTTGTGCTCCATTTTTTTGGAATGATTGTCTGTCAGTTTCGGAAGATGCTCGCTGAAGAACTGCTGATCGTGAGCCGTTTCCAGCAAAGTGCTTGCGAAGGATTTTGGATATTTGAAGTCCG
>DBLQ01000033.1:0-24542 GCA_002297505.1 Flavobacteriales bacterium UBA720 | reverse complement strand
CGGCTTGGCTTCCGTAATCACTTCACCTACAAAATTACAGAGACTTTTCAGCGGATTGAAAACCATTTCCTTATTGATCTCATCCACCTCTTTCACGAGGTAAGATTTACTGCTTTCGGCGATGACAATGCTGTGTAACTTGCCAAGATCATAATCTTCCAGCTGATCGACCGTCTCATGGTTATGTGTCAGGATTTCCAGGAGTTTTTCCATCTTCTGCTGAGGCTCCCTGACTTCCGTGAGCCGCTGTTTGGAAATGAACTCGATGTAGGACCAGTACCAGTTCAGGATGTAGGTCAGCAGTTTGTGCTTGGAAGAAAAATAACGGTACACGGTGGCCTCCGTAGACTTGATCCTGCCTGCCAGTTTGCGAAAGGTAAAACTCTCGAAGCCTGTTTCGTGAATCAACTCGATGGAATTTCTGACAATCGCCTTTCCGATCTCCGTATGTTCGGGATTTTTCAGAAAAAGATTTTCGTTAGCTGCAAATTTTAACTGAAAGTTCATTTTAGGTGAATTAATTACCGGATTCAAAATTATAAAAATCGTGCCAGTGATAGTATTACTATAGATTAAAATAGTATTAAAATGTGATTAGAAAATGGAGTTATTCGCGGTGATGGCAAATTATTGTTAACATAATCTGATTTAAGTCATTAAAAGTTGGCTGATTTTCTTTCCGCCCTTGCTCATTTTTCATAAATTTGTCCGTCTTATACAATTA
The DNA here is from genome assembly GCA_002297505.1 of Flavobacteriales bacterium UBA720. Lineage (GTDB taxonomy): Bacteria > Bacteroidota > Bacteroidia > Flavobacteriales > Weeksellaceae > Epilithonimonas. The sequence continues at coordinate 23,818 of DBLQ01000033.1, read as the reverse complement.
AAAAATAATCAAAACATATTATGAATCTTCACGAGTATCAATCAAAAGAGATTTTAGCAAAATACGGGGTTAATATCCAGCGTGGTTTTGTTGCCAATAACGTAGATGAGGCAGTAGCTGCTGCTGAGAAATTAACTGCAGAGACCGGAGCACAGGGTTGGGTTGTAAAAGCTCAGATCCATGCTGGTGGCCGTGGAAAAGGCGGTGGCGTTAAGTTTTCTCCGAACATGGACAAACTGAAAGAGAATGCCGGGAACATCATCGGGATGCAGCTTATCACGCCTCAGACTTCTGCAGAAGGTAAAAAAGTAAACTCTGTATTGGTAGCGGAAGATGTATATTACCCAGGTGAATCTGAAACTAAAGAGTTTTATGTTTCTATCCTTCTGGACAGAGCACTTGGAAAAAACACCGTGGTATATTCTACCGAAGGTGGTATGGACATTGAGCACGTAGCTGAGGTAACACCTCATCTTATCCATAAAGAAGTGATTGATGCTGCTTACGGACTACAGGGCTTCCAGGCCAGAAAGATCGCTTTCAACCTTGGCCTTTCCGGCAATGCTTTCAAAGAATTCACCAAGTTTATTACGGCACTTTACAATGCTTACATCGGCATTGACGCTTCCCTTTTCGAAATCAACCCGGTATTGAAAACCTCTGATGACAAAATCATCGCTGTGGATGCTAAAGTGACTTTGGATGACAATTCCCTGTTCCGTCACAAAGACCTTGCCGAGCTGAGAGATACCAGAGAAGAAGATCCATTGGATGTAGAAGCTGGAGAAGCGGGTCTTAACTTCGTGAAGCTGGACGGCAACGTAGCCTGTATGGTCAACGGAGCAGGTCTTGCGATGGCGACTATGGATATCATCAAATTATCCGGCGGTAACCCTGCGAACTTCCTGGACGTAGGTGGAACTGCTGATGCACAGAGAGTTCAGACTGCTTTCGGAATTATCCTGAGAGATCCGAACGTAAAAGCTATTCTGATTAACATCTTCGGAGGAATTGTAAGATGCGACAGAGTGGCTCAGGGTGTAGTCGATGCTTACAATGCGATGGGAAGCCTACCTGTTCCATTAATCGTGAGATTGCAAGGAACTAATGCGGTTGAAGCCAAGCAACTGATCGATGAAGCAGGATTGCCAATCCACTCTGCGATTACGCTGGAAGAAGCTGCTAATAAAGTAAAAGAAGTTTTGGCATAAGCTGAATACTCAATCATACAAGAAAACCCGATTCATTTCTGAGTCGGGTTTCTTTTTTTATATCAGATGTTGCCTTACTCGCCAGTCTGAGCCGTACTCTGATCCGTACTGGCAGTACTGGCAATGCTGATGGTAGTAGGCGTCACCAGATTGATGCCTTCTTTCATCAGGGCTTCGTTGATCCGGATGATGGATATGCTTTTCAGCTTGCCAAAATCACTGCCGATCTCCAGCCAGAATTTGACCTGGAAGGTGAAAACGCCCTGCTTTACATCCGTAAGCAACACATCGGAGGCATCGGCCTTGTCCACGTGTTCTAAGCTTCTAATGGTATCCAGGATCACATTCCTTGCCCTGTCGATGTCCTCTCCCACGGGAATGTCCAGATTAAAAATGATCCGGCGCTGTGGCGACGCGGTGATATTGAAGAATGGCGAATTGAAGATCACCTGATTTGGGATATACACTTTTTTGCCGTCATCGGTAATGAGCTTGGTGGTGAGCAATCCAATATCCTGGACCGTACCGGAATTGCCGCCTATGGTGACGTAATCGCCGATCTTAAACGCCTTATCCACACTCACGAGCATTCCGGAAAAAATACTCGACACCAAATCCTTCAGCGCCACCCCGGCAATGACCCCAGCGACTCCCAAACTTCCGAGGAACTTCATGAAGAATCCGCTGAATCCCATAATCTCCAGCGAAACAAATGTTCCCATCAAAATGATCAGAAACTTGAATACCGCCACCAGCGTTACGATGGAATCTGTCTTGGTCTTCGGAAAGAGTTTGTGAAAAAGACTTACGGACCATTTACTGAGAAATTTGCTTGTAGTGAGGAAAAATAGAAATACCAAAATTCCGACGACCAGCCTTGGTGTCAGTTCGGCAAAGCTGATGTACCAGCGGTGCAATACGGCATACACCGTGTTCAAATATTCCATAATGTGTATTTTAATCAAAAAAACCGACATAGTGCCGGTTGTATTTTAAAGTATCAGAGATAATGATTATTGTACATCATTCGCGATTCTCTTCGCCTGACCCGATGGCAGGTAAATCTGGAATCCTAATCCAAACGTGATTCTGTTGGTATAACCTCCGTTTCCGAATCCTGCATTGGCGTCATACTTTACCAAACCTTCCAATCCGATGTTCGGTGTGATGAAGTAAGAATATCCAGGTCCGAATCCGAAGTTCAAACCGTTAGAAGAAGAACCTCCTTTTGAGATGGAAGTACCACCCACTCCCACATTCGCCTCGAAGAACCAGCGTCCGTGGTTCAGAAGGTTATCTACACCCTGCTCACCCGGAGAAAGGTAATAGCGCCCTAAAGCCCCAACGTTATACACAAATGTCGTGGGAGCGTCCTTAGCCCCGCTGAATCCAAGATTAACATAACCCCCCAATGCTACATTATCTTTAATAAAATATGCTCCTTTTGGCTGAATAGAAAAATCATAACCGCTACCAGAATTGAGACCAAAGTTGGCACCTACCAGGTTACCACCTACCATCCAATTACCTTCCTGTATCTGTGCGTTTGCGGTTGAGAAAAGACCTGCAACCAAAGCGATAGCTCCAAAGACTATTTTTTTCATATTGTATAGATTTTTGTTACGCTCAGATGTAGACAAAGGCTGTGCCAATATAGGTTTGTTCTAATCCCTGTTATTGTATTTGATAATTTTCCCAGGATTTCCGACCACTACTGCGTCATCAGGCACATCCCTAATAATTACAGCACCTGCGCCGATGGTACACCATTTTCCAATTCTGACATTCTGAATGACGGATGCACCAATTCCAATGTGCGTACCCTCGCCTACCGATACATTGCCCGCCAGCGCAGCCTTAGGCGATATATGAACAAAATCATCCAAAGTACAATCATGATCAATAATGCAACCTGTATTAAGAATGCAATGCCTTCCTATCACAGTGTCAGGATTTATTACTGCGCCGGCCATAACTACACTCCCTGCACCGAGGGAGGAAAAGCGGGAGACCGTGGCCGAGGGGTGGATGGCTGAGGTATAGGTAAAGTCTTTGCTTTCTGCCACTTTCTTGCGCACTGCGTTATTGCCAATGGCAATCATAGCGTTGCCGGCAGAATGCATATTAGTATCAAACCGCTGTACAGGAATTCCGAAGATTTCGGAAACTTTAGGATTATCATCCAAAATCAAGTCCACATGCCGGTCTATCGACATCAGTATTTCTGCGATCACTTTGGCGTGACCACTGGCACCAAACAAAATCATAGCTCTAGATTACCTGTAAATTTTTCCGCACTGACGTGACCAGCCTGTGTGATACCCTCGCTGCGGAAGACTTTTTTTACTGTCAACAATAATATCTTAAGATCCAACCCGAAAGACAGATGCTCTACATACCATACATCCAGCTCGAACTTGCGCTGCCAGCTGATGGCATTACGGCCGTTAACCTGTGCCCAGCCTGTGATACCGGGCCTTACGAGATGCCTCTTCTTCTGCTCGGGACTGTAGATCTCCAGATATTCAGGCAGCAGCGGTCTTGGGCCAATAAGGGCCATGTCGCCTTTCAGAACGTTGATGAGCTGCGGAATCTCGTCCAGTGACGTTTTTCTTACGAATGCACCTACGGCCGTTAGCCGCTCGGCATCCGGCAATAAGTTACCCTGCGCATCCTTCCTGTCGTTCATGGTTTTGAACTTGATGATGCTGAATATCTTTTCATTTTTTCCGGGTCTTCTCTGGAAGAAGAAAGGTTTGCCCTGATTGGCAAAATAGAGTGCCACAGTAACTATCAAAAAAATAGGAAGTAACAATAAAAACCCGATGAAGGCGAAGATTAAATCAATTATTCTTTTAAAAAATCCTTTGTACATAATTATGGTTTTTCCTTCATTATTCGTCTGTATTCAGCCAGAAGCTGCTCCCAGACGACCGATTGCTCATACCGTTCTGTTATCATTCTTCTGCTGTTCTGTTTAAGCATTTGGTAAACATCATGGTTATCCAAAAGATCCTGCATTGCGAAAAGTAAACTTATCGAATCTTTCGCGGGAATAATCCTTCCATTGATATCCTGCACAATAATCTCATTACAGCCATTAATATTGGATACTATTGCTGGAAGTCCCATTGCGCCTGCCTGCATTACAACGTTCGGGAATCCCTCTCTGTAGCTGGGAAAAACAAGCAGTTGGGATATTGCGAAGTAGGGGCGGACATCTTTTTGGAAGCCAACGGCCAGAATATTGGGATTGGTTTCTATTTCCTTAATGATATCGGGATGGAGTGGGTCCAGATCGTCTTCCTTATCTCCCACTAAAAGTAATTTGGCCTTCTTGTTTTTAATTTGGGAAAAGGCCTTCACCATTTCATTGATGCCCTTATCTCCCACCAGACGGCCGACAAATATGAAAACGAAATCATCATTCTGTATACCAAGATTGTTCTTAAGTTCAGTTAATTGACTTTCCGAAATTTGATCTGGTGCAAAATAAGAAGTGTCTATACCATTCGATGATCCGTTGCCTATTACCTTCAATTTAGCAGATGCTGTATAATTATTTTTTATGATAAAATCATATAATCCTTTAGAATTTGGGTAGACTTTGGTTGCGGCGGCATAGGTTAGCTTTTCCACCAGGTCAAGTACTTTTCTTTTGACACCCTGCGTCTCCATCAACGGAAGCCCTGCCACGGTATGAAATCTATGGGGTACGGAGGCCATCCTTGCTGCAAGCATGCCTATTAATCCTGCTTTTGGCGTGTGCGTATGGACAATTTCCGGTTTTTCATTTTTAAGATATCTGTACATCATCCACAGTGACTTCAGGTCTTGAAGTGGAGTGATTTTTCTGGTCATATCTATCGCATGGGTTTTGATGCCTAATTCTCTGCCGACCCTTGCAAGCTCATTTTGGTCCGCAGAAATTGCTGTAAGGTCAAAATGCTGTGCCATAAATGGGAGCTGCTTTCCCAAAAGTTTTTCTATCGAAAGTGGCACAGTCGTGATACGGAAAAGTTTTGCCATCTAGAAACTGTATTTATGCAAAGATAGGGATTTAGAACTTTGGCAGGTATTTTAAATAGCTGAGCTGTCCATCGAAGTGCCGTTCTATTGCTTTAAATGCTAAAATCTCTCTTTGAATTTTTGCTGATGCAGAGACATATCCAATATTTTAACCATAGCGATAAAAAGAAAGGGCATATACATGACTTTGGTTCTCACAAAAATACCGAGACAGGAGTATCTCTGAATGAAAAACAAAGAAGCTATCAAAAAGAATATTATCGACAGCCTAACGAATGCAGTCAGTTTTACAGCTTTATAGTTTAGCATAAGAAAAAATATGGTGAAAGCAATCAGAATAAGAGATAGAAAATTTTCCGTACTTAGTACAAAGGCCCATAAATTGTGAGAATCATAGAACAAGGGACGAAAATTGAGTGCAAATATACGCTCAAACCAATTGTAAGTGATCATCGGCACATAAGAACCCGCTCGTTTGAAGGCTAGTAATGATGCGTCATTCCGCTCTAAAATATAAGATATATCAAACGGATTCCTGTTCAGTAACTTAAGTGTCATCAGATAAAGGCCAAAGCAGCAAACAGCTCCCAAAAGCATAGAGATACGTTTCATTATATTCCACTCTTTGATACTTAGCATGGCAGTAATCACTATAGATAATATAAGAAATAGTGCCACGTGAGGCCTGATTAAAGTGAGGAGTAATATGCCGACCAGCAGTTTATAATGATAGATTTTTTTTTGAGAAATGTGAACTATGATCCAGACAATGGCGAGTATCACGATGGGTTCCTTGCCGAGGATAGCTGTCCAAAAGTGTAGATTTGGTGATAAAAATATTGCATATAATAAGTAGCCAATCCATGGCCTGAGTGGCCTAATGTAAGACACTGAAAAGCGATACAACTCTATAATAGCCACCAATCCAATTGTACTGTGTATCAGAAAGCCTGCCCAGTAAGGAAGATTTAAAAACTTAACTAATGGGTAATTGATACACTTGATTACATCGGTGCCAATATGTACATAATCTGTCCAGATGCCGGTGAGATGCCAGTAATGATAGGCATCACCCGAATGGTTTATAACGTAGCGATAGGCCAGCACAGTGAATACAATATGATATAGACAGAGGAATACATACCAAATCCACCCCTTGTTTTTCATTTTACCGCTTTATGTTATTTTGCCGACTTCTGATAAGCTGCTGCTCGTAAGAAAAAACCCACATCAGATAGATGATCATACCCGGGAGAAACATATTACGCATACGAATCATAATTCCCATGTTACCTAGAGATTGCGAAAATGCCAATGTACCAACAATGAGAAACAGCACAAGACCCTTAATAACAAAGGGTGCAGCTTTAAAAGCGGCAAAAGGCTTCGTTCGCATAGCCTTTATAAAAACTATTAAAAAAATTAAATTTTCGACCGCAGCAATTAAACTATTAACATTTCGCACATCAAAAAGTGCTGGCCTAAACCAGAATGTGAGTACTTTTAGCGGAAAGGGATATGAAGAAATATCAATGGCTGAGCCCGTGCTCGCTCGGCTCAGAACAGCCGCCTTACCTTGTGCAAACTTATCAAAACCTTCTGCTGAAGCTTCTTCAATTTTTGCAAACTGCATGACAGACGGTAAAATTGCCAGTCCTATGCCTATCATAGCTGCTGAAAAAATAAAGCGCTGTGCGGGAGATACCTTTCCACCGAATATATATGCCAATCCAAAGCCGATCATTAAAAACAAAGTGATGTGAGGGCGTATACCAATTGACAGAAGCATCGGAATAACTAATAATGGGACTCTTTGAAAAGGTTTCATCAATCCATAAGCGAACATCCCAATGCATAGAAAAAGAATTGTGTCCTTCCCTACTCCAGAACTCCAAAAATGAAGATTTGGAAGGAAGAAAATCAAAGGAAATAAAACATAACCTTTTATAATGACGTTATACGGTACCGACCGTGCTGCTATTAAAAAGAAATAAGTTATCCCAAATGAGCCTATCATACTGTAGAACATTGTATTTGAAAGAAATGACATTCCTAATAAATTGGCTGGAATGTAATTAAAGGCTCTCATAAACTCTGTACCTTCCCCAGCACTGAGTCCTAAAATAAATTGATCATAAGACATCAACTTTGCTACACGCCAGTGCCCCCAAGCATCGCCTCCTCCATTGTTTGTAGTGAAAAAATAGGCTATACCGAGTACGAAATGAAAAAGCGCCAATTTATTAAGAATCGGCAGATAAGCATGTTCCTTATCATCTAGAAGAAATTTGGGAAAGTGCAGTGCCAACAAAATAAATAGAGGTATGTAGATAATATCTAATATCATTCCTTCAATATTTTAATCCATTTTTCCGACGTCACCTGTATACAATATTTTTGCTCTACCAGTTTTCTGGCATTAGCTCCCATTCTTAGTCTTTGTTCACTATCATTTTTATAATCTACAATTTTCGCTTTCCATTCTTCATTGCTGGTTGCAATGAAACCAGTTTTCCCATCAATACAAACTTCTTTGTTCATTCCAACATCAGATGCAACACCTGGAATTCCACACGCCGCATATTGTATCAATTTGTAGGCACATTTTCCTTTTTCCCATTGAGAATCCTGAAGTGGCATAATCCCGACATCCATTTTAAGAATCTCTGAAACTTCTGTTTCCTCAGTCCATTGAATGTATTTTACATTTTTCCCAAGATCCATATCTTCTGTAATCCCAACAATATGAAAGTGAATATCAGAATGTTGATCTTGCAATTCTTTGATCCACTCTCTGCAAGGCAAAAGATGTTTTTCGAAGGTGGTTTTTGTACCAATCCAGCCTACGATGAATTTGCCAGAGTCTAAAACGCTTCCTTCCCCAGCCCTTCCTTCGACTCCGCTCAGGATGACATTGGGTGGAAATTGCGAGTCGCTTTTTTCCACAGCCCTAAAGGGAGGAAGCGATTGCCCATCAAATTCGCTTTTTTCCCCATCCCTTCCTTCGACTTCGCTCAGGATGACATTGGGTGGAAGTGCTAGGTTTGAGTTATTATTTTTTGATGGATATCGATTTATATCAATGACTGTTGGAATAATTTCTATATTTTTTGCACCTTCCTTTCTTGCATATTCTGCTAAATAGTTGTTACCTGCAACCACAGTTCCGCTATAACGCATCACTTGGGCTATTTTATTTCCTAAGAATTTCTTTATAACTGGATTTTGGCTTTGGTCATAATTATGAAAAATCGCATCGTCATAATCTACAATATATTTGATTCCAAACGACTTCAATATCCATTCTGCAAATGCTGGAAGAAATGGGAAAATTTCTTTTTCGATGACTACATTGTTATATCTTAAAACTGAAAACAATACGAAAAATCTCCGTAAATAGGATTTCACAACTGTGCTGATATTTTTTTTCCCCGCATAAAAATCTTTAAGATAATCATCATCGAAAAAAGGCTTAACCACAACCGTCATTCCCGCCTTTTCCAAATACGGAAAATACTGGTAGCTTCGCATTCTGCTGCTACCAGCCATTCTTGTGTATTTGGTGAGATAAAGGATTTTCATTGATGGTTGATGGTTGATCGTTGTAAGTTGATATTTAAGAGTAGATTTTTGATTACATTGATGTAAGACTCTGCGGCGGCTTCCAGAGAGAAGTATCCCTGGGCTTTTTTTGTGATGTTATTTCTGTCGGCAAATATAGCCTTTTCTAAAAATTCAGCGATGTTTTGTTTTTGAGTTTGCAATCCAGATGAATGATCGAAAAGATAACATTCATCAAAATTTTCCAAAATATCATCTGTATCGCCAATACCCTTGCTGGCAATGACTGGCAGACCGCACAAAAGATATTCTCCCAACTTAATCGGTGCAACACCTTGCATGCTGTGGCTCGGCTGTCGCAGGGCAAAAGCAACATCTCCGGCATTCAAATAAAAAGGAACTTCGGCTGATTGTACAGATTTCAAAATGATATTTGATGTCAATTCTGCGGGGATATTTTGTTTGGCAAAATGTATATTCCCCGTTAAAATAAGAAATTTGGAATCATGAGTCGTTGTGTGATTTATAAAAATCTCCAACATCTCTGGAAAGCAATATTGCGGGCCTAGAGAACCTGCATAAACAAATAAAAATTCATCAGTCAATTTCAATTCTTCTCGGGCTTTTTGTCTGGCTTCAGAATTTAATTTAAAGTGGTCCTTATTTCTGCCATTAAAAACAACCGAAAATTTGTTTCTGCTTTCTGCTCCAATCGTCTCCAGATGCACTTCTATTGCTTTTTGGGATCGCGTAATTACAGCGTCTGCATTCTTTAGCATTTTGGTTTCCGCAGATTTCATTAGTTTGTATTGGAAGGAATCTCTCTTCAAACCTGCAAAATCAACTCGCTCTTCTATTGGTAAGCCATCGGCATCGAACATTAGTTTGCCCCTAAATCCCCTGAAGGGAATTTTTCCACCCCCCAGAATTTGATTGACCATCATTGCGGGGAAAGTGCTTCGTGGCATCATGATGTCAATGTTATTTTCTTTGATGTATTTTTTGATTTTGATTGAAGATGTAAAAACCGTCAAGAGACTTCCGACAGACACATTTGGTTTTCTAATAATGGGCATCGCAGTATATTTAACTCCCATTTCTTCTGCTACTTTTTTAGTTTGGTTGATTTTATTTTCATCTGCCCAAGTAAATTGCAAAACATGAAACGACATCTCTGTATTTTTAGCTATTTCTTGAAATATGGGCATAAACAGACCTTCCATGTATGAGGTTTGAGGGCCATCCCAGGTGATAAAGAGGAGATTTTTATTTTTCATTAAATTCTTCTTTACTTGCAATACTTTTTACTGTAATAAAGTTAGATTTCAATTTCAAAAAGAATCTTTCTATTGTGTAATATGACAAATGTGCGAATAATATATTAGTAAAAACTACTAGTGAATAAATAATCATATATGAAAGTAGAGTTTCTGACAATTCAAAATACTTACTTATTATAGAATATAAAATAAAAATCACAAGTGGGTTGTACACATAAATTCCAAACGATATTTTACCTAAATAATCAAAAACTTTATTTTCTAAATTTATTATTTTTTTGTAACCTGAGATTTGATTAATAATCAAAATGACCATAAATAAAGATACTATCTCGTGATCAATTATTGAAAATATATGAAATCTATTTAATGCAACAATGAGTAGGACAACCCAAGGTAAAATCTGTATTCCCAATGGTTTTAAATATTTCAATATTTTGTGGTTGCTCCAATAGAGATATGCTCCCAATGCACCAATTCCTAAACATCCAAATCGGGAATAATGGAGCACAAATTGAATTGGTTCTGAAAAATGCATATATTTAGCTATGATTTTCAAAGCAAGAAATGCAATAGGGAATAAGATGAGGAATGGTAAAATATTTTTGATTTTTTTAATTAACCAAGGCCAAAAAGAATAAAATTGCTCTTCTACTCCCAAAGACCAATAATGACCAATTAAAAACATTGCCGTAGCAGTAGGAATTTCCCATGGTAAAGCATTGTATGTGACATAGGCATTAGCAATATTTGGTAGGATTGCCAAATACATGAAAAACGTTTTACCCAACGCGCCATAGCCTACCACTGCTAATATAACAAATAAGTAAAAATAATATAACGGCCAAATACGCAGAATCCTCCTTGCATAGAATTTTTTAATCTCAACAGTTCCAGTTTTATCAATTTCTTTGAATAATAAAAAAGTGATAAGAAAACCGCTTAATGTAAAAAATATAGTAACACCAAAACCAGCTAAGGATAAATATGGTAATGTAGTAAGTCCAAAATTACCTAAATGTCCGTTTGTGTGAGAAAAAACAACTGCTAATGCAGCAATAGCTCTGATTCCGTTGAGTCCTGGGAGATATATTTTTTCTTTATTTAAATGAGTTTGTTCCATCTTTTAATTATATTGTTAGAAGAAAACACATTCTTATTCTGGTAGGCATTTTCCGCAAGTTCTTTTCGTAGTTCATCATCTGAAATTAGTTTACATAACTTTTCAGAAAACGATTCTATATTGTTATGTTCTATTAAAATCCCATCGTTTTTAATAATATGTCTTGGTCCATTCGGACAATCATAGCTTATTGTTGGTAAAGCATTTTCTTTGCATTCTAACAAAATCATAGAAAAACTTTCGGTTTGGGAAGTTAAACAAAACAAAGAAGCATTACTTAAAACTTCATCTAATTGCCTTGTAGCGCTATTAAAAGTGAAACGTTCAATTTTATTGGTTGAAATATACTTCGTATACTGTTTTAATAAATCTTCATCACCATCCCCATATATTTCTACCGACCATTCTGGAAATTTATCAAATAATTTCTCCCAAATTTTGATCAGATGATCATATTGTTTGTCCTGGTGAATTCTTCCGGCAGAAATAATTGTTTTGCTACGGTTTTGATAATGTGGTGAAGAATCTGATTTATGTGAAATAAAGTTAGGAATAACAATTAAATTATCTAATTGATAATATTGTTTTTCATCTTCATTTAGAAGAACTACCCCATCGTATTTATTAAGAAACCACCATTTATATTTCCAACTTTTTGTAACTGATAGAGCGCCAGAACTATGAATTTCTAAATACTTTTTGACTTTTTTATTAATAAATGGAATTAGTAAAGAGGGAATTCCGGTAAGTGTAGAAATGAGAATATCGGGTTTTTCATTTTTTACAATTGTCTTTAATTTACTATATAATTGTTTTAAATCATTTAAACTTTGGGCATTTGCATTTTCTATTTTCAGATCAATTAACCGGAATGGAAATTTTGGCGGATAAACAATCTCAGAATTCCCTTGATTAAGTGTAACCACTATCACTTCGTCTTGATAGAACTCTGACCAAGCATCAATTTTATTCGACAACATTCTTTCAATACCACCGTGATATTTAAAATGATTGACAACGTAAAGAATTTTTCTGCCTGATTTATACGCATTCATCATAAAAAGTTTCGAGATTATGGATATATTTTTCTATTGTAAATTTTTCGATAACTGACTTATAGCCAATTTGTGCTATTTCGTGTAAATTATTTTTATTTAAATTGAGAATCATTTCAAGTTTTGCAATCAGCTCATTTTCGTTATTAGGATTAAATAACCAGCCGTTAACTCCATCACTTATAAATTCCGGAATACCCCCAACATTTGAACACAAAACCGGAATTTTCAACATCATAGCTTCCACCGCTGCAATACCAAATCCTTCGGAAAAGGAAGGCAGTACAAATAAATCCGCAGAACAAAGATACTCTGATGGATTTGCATAAAAACCTGTAAAAGTAATGCGGTTTTTTTGATTTAATTCATCGCATAATTGTTCCAAATTTTCTTTCTCTCTACCATCGCCAACGATAGTTAAATGAAGATTTGGAATTTCAATTTTAGATAAAGCTTTTATTAATGTTGCCACATTTTTCACTTGCTCTAAACGACCCACGTAAACAATTTCAAATTGATCTGAATTTCTTCTGGAAAATTTTTTCGGAATACTTACTGGATTGTAAATCACTTTTCCTTTCTTCTCGGGAATTTCATTGGATCGTACCAAAAAATTTTTCACAGATTGCGACACGCCAATTATTTTATCCGCAAAAGTATAAACAAACCGAAATATTTTCTTCGCCACAGAAGAATGATTAGGAATTCCTATTTCTTCTGCAATAATGATTTTAACTCCCGACAATTTCGCTGCAATGATTCCATGAAAGTTCGCTTCTGCGGCAGCAGTATGTACAATATCTGGTTTAATTGTCTTAATAAGTTTATAAATTGTCCAAATATTCAATAAATTTTTAATGGCGAAATTTTTATTGAGAATGTGCACTTCAAATCCTCTCTTTCTCAAAAGATTTTCTGCATATCCACCATAACCAATTGCTGCAAAAATATATTCATGCCTAAGCAGTTCAGGTTTTTCGGTAAAACTGATGTACTGTTTTTCCTGTCCTCCGAAATCGAGTAAAGTGGTGAGACGCAGAATTTTCATATTGACTGGTAAAGTTCTAAATATTTTTTTGCCACCTTAATGCTGTCATGGTATTTCTCTGCAAAACATCTGGATTCATCAGACAATTGTGTGATTTTTTCCCTTTGCTGCAATAGTTTTTCTAATTTTTCAACAATATCTTCTACAGTGGGTTTTATGTTAATAACAGGACATTCTGCATAATGTTTTTCCTGCTTCACAATATCTTCCAATCCAGATAATACTATTTTCCCCTTTGCCAATCCATACGCCGCGCTCATTCCATAACTATATGAATAACATTGGTCTACAATAATATCTACATTATCCGTAAACTTATTGTATTCTGTATGTGTCATATTTCCTTTAGAAATAAACTCAACCTCAGGATATTTTATCGCCAAATTTTCAAAGGCTTTTTGAATGAGTAAGGTTCCCTTAAAATCATAATTAAGGTCTGTTCTATTGAGCGGATGAAATACTTTTATCTTTTGGTTATCTTTTTTAACCGGCTTATTTTTATTGGTATCTATTGGAAAAGCAATGACATCTTCTGGCTTGAGCCCAGCTTTTTGCATAGCATACTTGTACTCCCAACAAACTGGAACAATTTTATTGTAGGAGTTTTTTAATTTTTTAATGAATTTTTTATAATGAATTTGCCTTTCCTCATCGGTCCATCGGTCAAAATGAATGTGAGGTGGAAAATAATCAAGTTCTCTAACAAAATTTAAATAAATTGGGTCACTTCCTGCAGCTATAAAAACTTTTTTATTATTTTTTGTAGCAAAATCATCAATAATACTATCTAAAAATGAAATGTATGGTGCAGGTGATATTGATTGTATAATATCATATTTCTTAAAATTACCAATATTTTTTATTTGTTGGTAAAACCTATTTGCTGCATTTTTATAGCCAATTCCAGGATTTCCTAAATTAATATCCGAATTATAACCTTTAAAAAAATCTCCTAAGGTTGCAATATCTGCTTGCATATTCATTTCACGTAAAGCTTTTCTGAGTTCTGTGTGAACGCCACTCATTTCTTGTAGTAAAAGAACTTTCATCATTGTTATTTACTTCTTTAATTTATTTTTAATCAAATCCACTACCTGCATTTTTTTGTTCAGCCAATAGAAAGAAATATAAGCACTTGTTAAAATCAAAATACTGCCACAAACATACATTTCCCAACCACTCAAAAGAAAATAAACAATATAGCATATAAAACCTAGTGGAAATTGTAGCAGAAGCAACTTGGGTAAGTCCTGGTTGTAAGAAAATCCGTATTTTATTCTTGTAAAAAAATAAATCTGGATAAAATAAACAAAATAACCAACCAAAAAACTAATGCCCATTCCACGCAATCCATCGAAATAATACCCTAAACAATTCAAAATAAGAAGATAGACATTGGCAGCAAATTCATTCCAAAAAAATGCTTTTGAATCTCCTTTTGCCAAAATTAAAAATGCCATACTCCAACTGAGTGCTTTAAAATAAATTCCTAAAACAGAAAAATGTACCATTTCTGTTATTGGGAGAAATTGTTGGGAATATAAAAGGATAATTGCCCAATTTATAAAAATTAGAAAGGAACAAATCAATGGAGAAAGTAGTAAAATTGCAGTTTCGCTTTGTTGGTTAATCAGTTCGTTATACTGCTTTCTGTCATTATTGACACCTGAAAGTCGTGGGAAATAATCAGTACTCATTGCTGTAAAGACCATACCCGCATAAACACCAACAATAGAAAAACCTGCGTTATACAACCCTACTTCTGCAATTCCTCCAAAATTTGAAATAAAAATACGAACTAAATAGGAAGCCACCACCGTAATTATCCCGCTTAAACTCAACATAAAACCAAGTTTTATCATTGGTTTTCCTTTTTGAAGGGCACTTTTTAAAGGAAGCAAACGTGTTTTGATTTTTATTTTATTGGAAAAATAATATTGTACACAAAAAATAATGATTGAAGTTACTACCAATGCAGGAACAATACCTTGCACCCCTAAAAAATAATATAGAGGTAAAGAACTTACTAGTCCAACAGCAGAAGATAACATTCCTGCTTTTGCCATCCATTTAATTTGTCGCATTCCTTGCAATAAGGCAGTTTGCCCAGCTGTTAATTGTGAGATGAGCAATGTAAATGACAGTACTGCAAAGGCAAATGTATAATCGTAATTTCCAAAAGTGAGCTGGCTCAACCATGGTGAAAGCGAAAGCGTGAGCAGTAAACCCAAGAATCCTGTTCCCCAGGCCAAAGTTCGGAAAACGGATAGTGTTTCTTTTACCCGGTTTTCGTCTCCTGTAGCATTAGCTTCTGAAATGTCGCGAACCGCACTTGTGCCCAATCCGAAGTTTGTAACAGATGTAACCAAAGAAATAGTGGAATTGAGCAATCCCATTACTCCCATTCCTGCTGGTCCCAAAAGAACAGCAATCACTTTAGAGCGAATGATTTGAATTATAATATTAAAAACTTGAACACCTCCAAAAATAGAGGTAGCTTTCATTATTTGGCGATATGAAGATTTTGAATCAGACATTAAATTGATTAATCACTTTAATCACTTTTACAATTTCCTCATCACTCATCACCGGGCTAATTGGTAAACTCAAAACTTCATTATGGATCATCTCTGTAATAGGAAATGACCAATCATTCCACTCTTTGTAAGCTTCTTGCTTATGCGGTGGGATAGGGTAATGAATTAAAGTTTGAACGCCATTCTCAGTCAGATAATTCTGCAGCTTTTCTCTATTTTCAGTTCGGATGATGAATATATGCCAAACATGTTCTGCCGTGTCAGAAGGATTTTCTGGTAAAACGATATTTGGATTTTCGATCTCATCAATGTATCGCGCTGCAATCTCTTTTCTACGGTCATTTTCAGCATCAATATATTTTAGTTTTACGTCCAAAACTGCCGCCTGTATTTCATCCAATCGAGAATTTAATCCTTGGTAGATATTGACATATTTTTGGCTGGAACCATAATTGGCTAGAGCCCGAATAGTTTTCGCTAGCGTATCATCATTGGTCGTAATGCCTCCTGCATCGCCCAAAGCTCCCAGATTTTTACCCGGATAAAAGCTAAAGCCCGCCGCATCACCTAGATTTCCCGTGTTGGCATTTTTCCATTTCGCTCCAATCGCCTGTGCATTGTCTTCGATGATTTTCAGCTGATATTTTCCAGCAATTTCTTTTAATTTTTCTGAAAAAATGACTCTACCGTAAAGGTGAACTATTAGAATTCCTTTTGTCTTTGAAGTAATTTTTTCTTCAACTTTATCAATATCAATATTGTAATGATCCAAGGACGGCTCTACCAAAACAGGAACCAATCCGTTATCCGAAATTGCAAGGATAGAGGCAATATAAGTATTGGCAGGAACGACAATCTCGTCGCCTTTTTGCATGATTCCTAACTCAATATAAGCTCTAAGAATCAATCGCAAAGCGTCTAAACCGTTTGCTACTCCAATGGCGTACTTGCTACCAGTATGTTTTGCCAGATTTTCTTCAAAATTCTTTACTTCATTACCTAGAAGATACCAACCCGAACGGAAAGTATTCAAGAGTCTTTCTTCAATCTCAGCTTGATGAGAGAGATTTATTTTTTGCAGGTCTAAGAATTTAATCATTTTTCTATATTTCTAATTTTTCTGGCCGGATTTCCTACCCATAGTTCATTTGCAGGAACATTTTTTGTAACAACGCTTCCTGCTCCTACTAAAGCGTTTTCACCAATTGTAATCCCACCTAAAATGGTTGCATTTGCTCCAATACTTGCTCCTGTTTTGATGATGGTCTCTTGAAATTCTTCCGGGTATTGTTTGGATCTAGGGTAACGATCATTGGTAAAAGTTACGTTTGGGCCTATGAAAACATTGTCTTCAATCCGTAACCCATCCCAAATCTGAACACCTGGTTTGATGGTCACATTATCTCCTATCAATACATCATTTTCTATAAATACCTGACAATTGATATTGCAATTATTTCCAATAATGGCATCCTTCAAAATAACAGAAAATTGCCAAACAAAAGTATCAGCACCTATATTAGATGACTGTACATCTGATAGCGGATGAATTTTACTCATTGATATAATTTAGAAAATCATTGTAATTTCTTATATAGTCTTTCTCATTGTAAGCATGGGAAGCTAAAACCAAACAAATTGCTCCTGAGGAGAAATTAACTTCTGAAGCCCAAACCCCAGGTGGAATATGAAGACCGATATTCGGTCGGTTCAAAAAAACTTGTCTTTTATACGTGCCGTCATCCAGTTCAACTTCAAAGCTTCCGCTCGCCGCTATTAAAAACTGATGGCAATCTTTGTGTGCGTGAGCTCCTCTGCTTTCTCCACCAGCAATATCATAGAGATAAAAAACTCTTTTAACATGAAATGGAAATTGCGAATTGTTTTCTATGACTGTTAGATTTCCTTCGGAAAAACTAATTTTCCCCAAATCTATGACTGAACATTCAAAAACTGATTTTTTATCCATTCTTCAAACTTTTAAATTCTTCAAAACCCCTTATATAATCATTTTCATCATAGGTTTTATCTGAAACAATGAGTGCTAGCGAGTTTGTCGAAAAATTTTCAAGCCTTCTCCAATACATCTTAGGAATAAACAATCCATTGTATGATCTATTTAATGAAAACCGTTTTTCATTTACGCCATCATTCAATACCACATCGAAACTGCCGGACAAAGCTACAATAAATTCTTGTTGCTCCCTAAAAGCATGACTACCACGGATTTCCCCACCGGGAACGTCATAAATCCAATAGGTTCTTGCTATTTCAAATGGCAACTGGTTTGGATGTTCAAAAAAAGACAGATTGCCTCTGGGATCTACTATTTTTGGTAAACTTATGAGTGTAGGAGTGATCATTTAAATTATTTTTATTTTCTATCAGAATAATACCCATAACCATACTTGTTGCCATAGCGGCTATCTTCGGGTTTAACATTGTTCA
The DNA here is from genome assembly GCA_002297505.1 of Flavobacteriales bacterium UBA720. Taxonomy (GTDB): domain Bacteria; phylum Bacteroidota; class Bacteroidia; order Flavobacteriales; family Weeksellaceae; genus Epilithonimonas. Next base: position 5,526 of record DBLQ01000033.1, on the reverse strand, counting down.
GAACGAAAGAAATATTTCTGTCGTGGTGCGTATGTTTGAATTCATCTGCGAAATCCAACATCTGCTGATCTGTATAATTGGACTTGATAATATATAAAATAACATCAGCAACCTCTATCAGGTGCATCGTATCACTTACTAACATTACTGGCGCAGAGTCGATGACTATGTAACGGTAAGTCTCTCTAAGTCTGCTAATCATTTGATCAAACTTTTTCATCTCCAGCAAATCGTTAGGATTGGGCGCTACAGCACCACTGAACAGGATATCCAGATTATCAGTAAATCCAGAGGGAACGATGAGCGGGCTAACATCGGTACCATCGGATATCAAAAAATCGGTTAGACCTTCGCCCTGATTCTTTACAAAACGCTGAAGCTGAGGATTCCTTATATCGGCTCCTATCAGTAATACTCTGGAGTTGCCTGATAAGGTTGCCGCCGTATTAAAAGCTACGGTTGTTTTACCCTCACCCTTCACAGAGGAGGTCACTAAAATCACATCACTTTCGATGTCACTTTCCTTAGATTTCAAGATGAATTTTAGATTGGATGTTAGGATGCGAAAGGACTCGGCAAAGACGGAGAAGTCATTTAGAGCTATACGATCCCCACCTTTCTGATTTTCAGGTATTTCTGCAATTACCAGGGCATTGCCAATTGCGTTTTGGATCTGGTCTTTGGTATAGACTTTACTGTCGGATGAATACTTGGCAAATAAGATCACAAGTGGAAGCAGGAGACCCGCTAATAAAGCACCAAGTGTGATTTTCTGTCTGTCGGGATTCACCACTCCTACTGTGTAGGCCGGATTCAGAACCTTGGCTTTGGGTGCTGTAACAGCCAGAGTAATGGCGTTCTCTTCTCTTTTCTGGAGGAGAAATAAATACAATTGTTCTTTGAGATTCTGCTGGCGCTCTATTCCACGAAATATTTTTTCCTGTGTCGGATAATTGTAGATTCTGGTTTTATCTGCACGCAAACGTCCCTGCAACTCGCCAATCTGAATCTGCAGTGCTTCTTGTGACTCCATAAGGTTCTGGCGGATGAGGTTGCGCATCTCGCTGATTTCCTTATTAAGAACAATTACGGAGGGATTCTGTCCAGTAGCTTGTTTCAAAGTTTTGTTTCTCGTCAGAAGCAGATCATTGTATCTTGCGATATACGTTTCAGTAGGAGCAGAAAGTCCCATATTGGAGGGAATCAGTTGTTCGGAAGAACTCGCATTGAGTATAGATCTTACAAGATCAAGCTGTATCTGGTAATTGACAATCTGTTTAACGTTATCATTAGAATTAGTGAGTGCTAATTCTGCCTGCGCATCAAGGTCAGTGATCTCATTTTTCCTTTTAAAAGATTCCTTTTCACCCTCAATTCCGGATAGGTCCTGCGAGATGATTTCTAATCTACCATTGATAAAGTCCTGGGTATTCTGGGCCTCGAGATTACGATCAATGACGCTTTCCTTGTTATATTGTGATGTCAATTCTGTAAGAATATCTCTGGATTTAACCGGGATGGCTCCTACAATGCTTACATCCATCAGTAAGCCTTTATTCTCGGGCAATGTTACCGTGATGGAATTTTCTAAGGCTGCAACGCGATTATCTATACTGGAAAAAATAATTTTTATAGGCTCAAATGAAGATCTGCCGCTTTTCATCCGCAGCATTACGCTACCAAATGGCAGGCGAACAGGGTCGCCAAATCTAAAAATATTTTTTCCTTTAAGTAAAGGACCTTCCGAAAGTTCGAAACTGTTATTGCCTTTATAAGTGACAGTGTACGCTACGGAAGAAAAATTATAATCTGTAACCACCAATACCTTGCCCTCCACTGGTGATGACGTATACAGTTCGCTTTCTTTGATGGCACCCACGCCAAAATAGCTGACATTCAGGTTAAGCCCTATTACAACTTTCGAAAGAATAGGTTTAGACATAATAGCAGTTGTCTCTCCCTGAAGCTCACTTATTTCAGACAGTCCATTGCCTAATGTGGCAAGATCACTCAGCATCACACCCTTTGTAGCATTGGTCTGTGGAAATTGCAGCGTCGTTTTGGACAGATATTGTGGCGTAGTATATCTAAGGTAAACTTTAGCAGCAATGAAAAATAATATGACGCTAAAAAGTATCCAATACCAGTAACGGAGGTATTTGAAAATCTCTTTTTTAAGATTCAGCTTTCCTTTCTTAACAGCCGGCTGGCTATCTAATAATTCCATAGATTATCTGGATAAGGCAATTATGATTGTTGATACTGCTAATGCGACGCTGGCCAATTGCAATAATAAACCTCTGTTAGGATTTGTTGAATTGGCGGAAATTTGCTTGTTCCTGTCTGGCTCTACATAAACAATATCATTCTGCTGTAGATAGTAGTAGGGTGAATTGACAATAGCGGCTTCAGATATATCCAAATTATAGGTCACATCTTTACCCGACTCTTCGGAATAACGTATCAGTTTAACATTGGTACGGTTTGCTGAGTCTTTCATATCCCCTGCTAAAGCCAAGGCCTGGAAGATATTAATTTTCTCAGTAGGACTGGTCTTTTGACCAGGAGATGCAACTTCTCCTAAAACACTAATATTAAAATTAACCAGTCTTATACTCAAAACAGGTTCTGTAAGATATTGTTTAAGGCGGTCGTCTAACTGTGCCTTAAGCTGTTGTTTGGTCATACCTATACAGTACACATTACCTAAAACTGGGAATGATATATAACCATCTGATGTCACTTGATACTCATTATCTCCCAAACGCATAGAACCACCAGTGCCACTCTCTTCACCAGTTCGTTGCATTGTGGTTTTATTAAATGGTTTTACCGCCAGCTCATCCAATGCAGTAACAATAATTTCCAAAACATCACCTTCCTGTATATGCAGACCTTCATATCGGGCCTGAGATACTTCCTGCTGAAAATTGTTATTGCTCATATAGATCATATTCTGTTTGGGCTTACAGGAAGCTGCCAGACATAAAATGATCAGAAATAATAGTAATTTTTTCATTGAAATACTGTGAGACTTGAATCATTTCACAGATAAAATTTTAGTTAGTTTCTCCCAGATAAAAGTTGATACCGAGACCCAACATTCTGTTATAAGTAGCATCTCTCGTATAATCTGGATATATTTTTGACATTCCTCGGTCTAAGCGGATGAAGGCATCCATCTTATCATTAATTTTAATCCCAGCGCCTAAGGAAATGCCGTACCCGAAGCTATTGATGCGTTGCTCCTGTGACTCAAAATCAGCAGGCGGTCCTGATCTCTTTTCGGACAATAAAAATTCGATTCGAGGTCCAACCATAAAATAAAGATCTCCTTTGTATCCATGGTTACGTAGAAAATATTTAATATATAATGGAATACCAACATAATTATTATGGTACTGCTGTTTACCTTCCTTCGGATGATTTGCATTTTCCCCTTGCATACTAAACTCAACCTGAGGAGACAGATAAAGCCATGACGAATCATAAATATCGTTAGGCACTAGTGCTACGTCTGCAAAAACCCCAATTCCACCACCAAAAGCCCCTTTAGAATAATCATGTACTTTCACAATGGATGTTTGATGGAAGTTGGCTGTGACACCATATTTTATCGCCTGAGCACTGATGGTTCCTATCATCAGCAATAAACATATAACACTAAGCTTTCTCATGAAATTTCGTTAATAAAATTTGGGACGAAATTATGAATTTTTTATTTATTTTTAAGAAATATTTTTGATTGCCTTGAAAATAGTAGATTAAATTAATTTAATATAGCATTTCATTCACTGAATCGCAATGTTAATACTGTCGTATTCAAAGCCTTTTGACATTAGGAACCGGGTGGTTTTTATCTTCTTTTGGTATTCCTGGAGCCCTTTCTGCTTTGCCGCATAATCTTCGTAGATCTTCCGGATGACTGCCAGATAATCATCGTCATCAATCTCGTCCATGCATTGGACAATTAGTTTTTCTGTGATGCCTTTCTGTTTCAGATTCATCCTGATCTTGTTGCGTCCCCAATGCTTGATGTAAAACTTGCCTCTGATGTAGCTTCTGGTGAAGCGCTCCTCATTCAGGTAATTCTCCTTTATGAGATAGAGCATAATCTCATCCTTCGCTTCCGGAATCAGGAGAAATTCCCGCATCTTCTTCTCCACTTCGGCATGACAACGGTCCTGATAAACGCAGTAGTTCACCAGCTTGAGTTTGATTTCGTCGAAGGTATAGGATTTTTTTTCGGGCATGGGGATGGGGGGATGATGGTTGATGGTTGATAGTTGATGGTTGATGGTTGGGAGTTGATGGTTGATGGATGGCTGATGGCTTCTGGCTTCTTGCGTATGGCTGTTGGCGAATGGATAATGGCTAATAGAGGATCGCTATTAAATAATTTCAGCTGGTATCTTGAATATCACACCCTCAACTTTGACTCTAAAATTTTGAATCCTGAACCTTGCATCTGGCACATTGAATCTTGATCCTCGCATTTAGCATCTGACATCTTACACCTTGAACCTTCAACCATTAACCTTCATTAACAAAAAAAGGCGCTGTGTAACCGCCCTTGTTCATGATTTATAAGATTAATAGTTGAACAATGCGTGGCCTTCCATTAATTCATTGACTTTTTTCTTGACGGATTCCAGTCTTGTTTCGTTTTTGATGTCATCCACCACTTCGGAGATTAGGCCTGCAATGGTTTCCATGTCATTTTCCTTCAGACCTCTGGTGGTGATGGCTGCCGTTCCGAGTCTGATTCCTGACGTGGTGAAAGGCGACTTGTCATCAAACGGCACCATATTTTTGTTGCACGTGATGTCGGCTTTTACCAGGGCTTTTTCGGTTTCTTTGCCGTTCACATTTTTGTTTCTCAAATCGATCAACATGAGGTGATTATCTGTTCCACCGCTCACGATTTCGAAACCAAGATCGATCATGGCCTTTGCCAAAGCCTGTGCATTAGCCTTAACCTGTTTTGCATAAACTTCAAATTTTGAATCAATAGCTTCTGCAAATGCCACAGCTTTGGCACCAATAACGTGTTCCAATGGACCACCCTGAATGCCTGGAAAAACGGCGCTGTCTAAAACGGCGCTCATCATTTTGGTCTCACCCTTTGGCGTTTTATGGCCGTAAGTATTTTCAAAATCTTTGCCCATCATGATCATGCCGCCGCGCGGACCTCTCAAGGTTTTGTGCGTTGTGGTAGTGACGACGTGGCAGTGTTCAAACGGGTTATTGAGCAAGCCTTTCGCAACCAGACCGGCAGGATGTGCAATATCTGCCCACAATGTCGCGCCGATTTCGTCCGCCACTTCGCGGAACCTGGCATAATCTAAATCTCTGGAATAAGCGGAAAAGCCTGCAATCAGCATCTTCGGTTTTTCGCGAAGTGCCACTTCCCGCATCTGTTCGTAATCAATTAAACCCGTTTCCCGCTGAACGCCGTAAGAGCATACTTCATACTGGATTCCGGAAAAATTAACCGCTGAGCCGTGCGTCAGATGACCGCCCATC